>NZ_JBHSFO010000001.1:0-699560 GCF_042654025.1 Rhodococcus kronopolitis
CGGCCCACAACCGGCGCGAGATCCACGGAACCTGACCAGGCGAATACCTGCACCACCCACAACCGGACCGGTTGCGGCCGAGACACACTCGGCCGCAACCGGTCCGCGCCGCATCCAGGGTCGCGGTGACCAGATCGACGCCCAGTCCCCAGGTGCGGGCCCACGCCCTGCCCCCAATGCACCCGATTTCCGCCAGCTGTTGTGCCCGATGCCAACAGGGCGTTTCATGACATGGTGAGCGAATCCACCGGGATCGACCCCACCGCCACGCCAAGCGGCACCGGCTGCGCCGAGTGCCTCGACAACGACGGCTGGTGGTTCCACCTCCGCCGCTGCGCCCAGTGCGGCCACATCGGCTGCTGCGACAGCTCCCCCGGCCAGCACGCCACCGGGCATGCCGAGGCCACCGGACATCCGTTGATCACCAGCTTCGAACCCGACGAGGACTGGTACTACGACTTCCGGGACCAGCAGATGTACGAGGGCCCGGCACTGGCACCGCCACATCACCACCCGCTGGACCAGCCCACACCCGGACCCGCCGGGCGAGTGCCTCCCGACTGGACGCAGCGACTGCACTGACCGACGGATCCGTCACCGGCCCGTACCCCTCGGCCGTCGACACCGACCGACCGCGGGCAGTCTCGAACCGGCAACGATCGACACGGCGACGCTGTTTCGTCCCCCCACTCGGCGCCCGATTCATCCACACTGAGTGGACGACATCAGCCGAGGGGGCAGCAAGATGACGTCAGCTCAGGTTCGCCGCGCCACCATCGCGATCGCCATCACGCTCACCGCAGGCCTGCTCGTCACACCCGCTCAGGCGCAACCCGCCTCGCCACCGAGTCCCGTTGCCGCCCAGCACCGACCCGGCAGCGTGGTCACCACCACCGCACTGTCCGGCAGTGCGGTGCCGGCCGGCGTCGCGCACGCGTCGATCCTCGAGTACTGGACCACCGGTCCGCAGAACGCGCCGGCGCTGAGCACCGGCGCGGTGTTCGTACCCCCGGGCACCCCGCCGCCCGGCGGGTGGCCGGTGATCTCGTGGGCGCACGGGACCCTCGGGATCGCCGACGCCTGCGCCCCGACCGTCTCCGGGAAGATCGTCGGCCCGTACCTGCAGCGCTGGCTGGCGCAGGGATACGCCCTGGTGGCAACGGACTACGTGGGACTTGGCACCCCCGGCGTGCATCCCTACCTGGATGGTCCGTCCGAGGCGCACAGCGTGATCGACATGGTGCGGGCCTCCCGCGCCGTGACGCCGTCGCTGTCGGACCGATGGGTGGCACTGGGCCAGTCGCAGGGCGGGCAGGCCGCCATGGTCACGGCGTCCATCGCCACCGCCTACGCCCCGGAACTGGACTACCGCGGCGTCGTCGCGACCGGCGTCCCGGCGAACCTGGACCGCGTCGCCCCATTGGCCGGACCGGGATTCCCGGAACTCCCGCTCGAGGGCACGACGGTGTTCATCGCGTACGCCCTCGCCGGTCTGCGTGCGGCGCAACCGAATCTGGGACTCGACAGCTACCTGAGTCCGGTCGGCCTGCGGGTCCTCGATCAGGTGGAGTCGCTGTGCTACGCGGACGCCGCTCCCGTGCTGGCGGGCATCTCGATCGGCGACCTGATGTCCCGTCAGTTGAACGATCCCGTGGTGCTCGACGCGGTGCGGCAGTCGCTGCACGTGCCCTCGTCCGGCTACGACCGGCCGGTGTTCCTGGGGCAGGGACTGACCGACGTGATGGTGCCGGCGCCGTTCGCGCTGACCCTCGCCGCCGAGATGGCGGTCAACCGTCAGGACATGGTGTTCCGCACGTACCCGTTGGGCCACATCGACACCATGCTGGCGGCGCAACCTGAGGCCATGGACTTCGTGCGCGGACTGTTCGCCGGCTGACCGAGACTCAGCTACCCAATCACGATGACCTTGAGCTTGCGCCAGAACCCGTGCGTCGACGCGACCTTCGCACTCCAGCGGAGGTGGTAGTCGTAACTCGCGTCCGTCGCCCCCGCATAGCCGCGGGCGGCGATGCCCTTGCCGACCGCGGTCTCGGGTGGGTCGCCCCCCAGCAGCGACGCTCCGGCACCGCCGTACATCGCCAGTTCCTCGTGCGTGAGCTTCCGCCGTGGTGCGACTGGGGCTTTCTCCGGCCTGTGTCGACGCATCGCTACCAACCTCCACTTTTCGTCGAGTCTGTCACGCGGTGACCGCTCGCGGCCGAACCAGTGGGGTCGGCGACCCGGCCGGTCAGCGCCGCCGCACGTACTCGACGACGGCGACACCGGAGTCGAAGGTGCGGGTGTCCACCACGCCGAACAGGAAGCTGCTGGCAGACGCAGGTCTGCAAGTCCTGGCCGACGAGAGTTCGAGGCGGTGCCCAGGGGGACGTCGGCGGCGCGATCGACTGCGCGGTGCGTGAGCCCGCGCGCGCCGACTTCCGCAGCCGCGGCGCCCTGGTCGCCGGACTGGTCGAGCGCATCGGCGAGCGACTGACACCGAGCGAGGACGTGCTCGCCTCGCTGGCCGGCCGGGAGCCCAACCGTGAGTTGTTCGCCGACTACGTGCGCTACATCGTCCGGCGACTGACCGAGAATCGTGAGGTCACGTTGGCGCTCTTCGAGCTCCGACTCGAGAGCACGCGCCGCCCCGAGATCGCCGAGATGATCTCGGACTGGGGCGATCGGTCTTCGAGGCGGACGTAGCCTTCAACTCCGCGGCAGGCCTGCCCGGCGGCGGCCGCGAGATCACGCTGCTGCACTACGCCGTCGACGGGCTCGTCTTCGACCGGCTCACCACGCCACTGATGCCCGACCGGTCGACCGACGAGATCATCGACGACCTGGTCGCGGGCCTCCTCCCGCGGTGAGCAGCGCTCGACTCACCACGCGATGTTGATCGGCCCCGGGGTCCACGTGCCCGAGCGCGGCACCGTCGCGGAGTCGAGTTGCGCTGGTACGGCATTCGCGTCGCGGCGGGTGTACTGCTCCAGGCTGCCCCAGTCCTGGTCCCAGTCGTCCTCGAGGTAGGTCGGCAGGGTGCGGCCGGTGGCCGTCAGGTCGATCCACCCCAGGGGCCCGCCGCCGAAGTGGTCCTGCCACAGGCTCGTCATCACCGCCGCCGGACGATCCGGGAGGATGCGGTACTCCGGGATCTCCGCCACGCCGAGGCGATGGTTGAACGGCTGCTGGCACGGGAACTGCAGCGCCACCGACCAGTCGATCATCGTCGGCGTCTCGGTCCCGAGCAGGGCGTCGAGGGTCTGGGTCTGCGGGACCCGGGGCGGTGTGACGGCGAGCCACTGGTCCGGCCGGGTGTCACCGTCGGCGACCACGATCCGGACGGCGTTGGCCTCGGCCGGGAGCTGGTCGAGCGGCACCCGGAGGTTGCGCCACGACGGGGCCGGGCCAATGTCGATGGGCAGCGCGCTGCCCAGCTGCTGGACGGTCCCGTCCGCACCGCCGACACCGTAGTCGAGACCGACACGGGCACCCGGGGTCTCGATCCCGTCCGAGTTCACCGAGTACACCCGGCCCGCAACGGACATCGAGACGAGGTCGCCGCCGTCCGGCAGGGCGTACCAGTCCGAGGTCAGTGACGCCGGCCCCTTCGCCCCGTAGCTGCCGAGGACCGGCGTCCGGGCCGGGTCCAGACCGAAGGGCAGCGCGACGGAACTGCCGTTGATGCCGGAGGCACCCTGGCCGCCGGCGGTGCCGGCCGCGTTGCTGGACTTGGCGTCCTCGTTGTCCAGGGAGGTGGCCATGCCCTCGGAGGCCGCCTTCTCGTCGGACGTGAGGTCGCTCGCCACCCCGTTCGGGGTGAAGCCGACGTTCTGCACCCCGAGCGCGGTCCCGGCCGCGGCGGTGAGCGGTTGCAGCACAGACGCATTGGTGTCCGTCTCGACCAGCACGTCCTGCGCCAGGCCGCAGGAGTTCCCGGCGAGGGCACCGAAGTTCGACTTCGCCAGCGAGAACGACGGGTACTGGGCGATCGCGCCCTTGGTCATCGAGAGCACGAAGAGTGCAACCATGAGCCCGGCCGCGACGGCCAGCGGGGGGATCGACCACACGCGGCCGGGAGCCGCCGACCGGTCCTCGTGCGGTTCCCGGACGAAGCACCAGGCCGCCACGAGCAGCATCACCACCGTGCCTGCGAGCAGGACGGTGCCCGCGCCGACCCCGGCGATCATCACCGGCTTGTCCCAGAACGGGACTCCCCAGGCCGAGATGTACCACCAGCTGTTGCTGCTAGTGAAGGCGAGCGCGAGGACGAACAGCACCGCGGCCGCGAACAGTGCCCGGTTGCGCTTCGACCTCAGCACCAGCGGGCCCACCGCGACCGCGGTCAGCACCGCGAGCGAACCGGCCAGGCTGGCGAACACACCGAAGTGGTGGGTCCACTTGGTGGGCGTGAACATCATCAGCACCATCGCGGCGGCGGTGATGCCGATGATCCGGCGGGACGGGCCGGACGCGGTCCCGGGGATCCGGCCGCCGCGGCGCAGCATCACCAGCAGGCTCGTGACGATCGAGAGCACCATCACGAACACCCCGAACCGCCGCGCCAGCGACCCGTCGGCGTTGATGCTCAGCAGCCACTCGTAGCGCTTGTACTCCTCGAACCATGCGGTGGACGGCGGGATCACGTGGACCCGCTGCATCTCGAGGACCGCGGCGAGGGTCTGGTCCGAGAACGCGGCGACGAGGATGACCAGGCCCGCGGCGACGATCGGGCCGAGCAGCGCGAGGTAGCCGACGGTCTTGGCGCGGGCCCAGACGATCTGCCACACCGGCCGGGCGCCCGCGATCAGGGCGCCGAAACAGATGATGCCGGAGGGCCCGACGGTCACGGTGATCGCCGCGACGAGCACGGCGACGGCGGCCGGGAGCAGACGCCGGGTCGCGATGGCGCGCTCGACGGAGCACCACGTGAGCAGCACACCCGCTGCGACGATGGGCTCGGGGCGCAGGCCGTTGTTGTACGGCAACCAGAACGCGAGGAACACCAGCGCGCCGGTCCACAGCGCGACGCGGTTCCTGCCCACCGCGACGCCGAGTCGCGGCGCCACCTCGCGGCTGATCACCAGCCAGCAGACGATGCCGGCGATCAGCGCGGGGAGCCGGACCCACGGGCTGGCGGTGGTCACCGTCGTCATCAGCGCGAGCAGGTCGTAGTACGGGGTGCCGAACGGCGCCTCGGGGACGCCGAACCAGCGGAAGTAGTTGGCCATGTAGCCCGACTCGAGCGACGTCCTGGCCATGGTGAACTGGTAGCCGTCGTCCGAGGTGGTGGCGCCGATGAAGTGCCACAACACCAGGGTGCCGACCACCACCGCGTCGAGCCGGGTGAACTTCCACCAGCGCGCAGGCAGGAAGCGTCGGGACCGGCGGCCGTCGAGCCCGTCGATGCGGTGCAGCGCGACCAGTGCGACGGCGGTCGCCAGCACCGCGACGAGCATCGCGACGATTTTCGGCAAGGACGGCGTGGACGTGAACCGGGTGTCGAGGTCGGCATTCACCGCGAGACCGCCCGGAGGGTCACCCTGCAGGTCGCTGAACACGCCCACCAGCTGCGGGCGGAAGTCGCCGTCGAGCGTGGTGGGATCGCCGCCCGTCAGGGTGGTGACGGTCCGTTCCGGGGTCGACGTCACGGTGACCGAACGACCGGCCAGGTCGTCGACGGGAATCGAGAGCAGGGTCTGGTCCCGTTGGACGACGTCGAGCCGAGCGGGGCCGCCGTCCGCGCCGGGCGTCACCCGGGCGACGAGGCCGTAGCGCGCCGCGTCCGGCGCGCCCACCGGAGCGGTCGAGACCAGCACGCCGCCGGACGGGGCCAGCTGGGCCGCCGCGGCGGCGGGAATCGACACGTCGAACTCGACCGGGGCGTAGGAGACGAGCGGCGCCTCGATGCTGGTGAGCGAATCCGCCTGCGGCCAGGACAGACTCGCGGTCTCCTGCTGCACGGGCAGGAACGGGATCGACAGCGCGGCGAGGATGCCGACGACGGATGCGACGATCGCCACGAGCCGAATTCGAGCGGCCTCGGAACGAGGCACCGATACCACTTCGGATTGATCTGACTGGGGTCGCTCGTCCACGGCACTGTCGGTCACGACGCTCGATGCTAGACGGCTCGGCACCGGGCGGTTCGCACTCCCCACTGGTCGTTGTGGCCGATTTGCCGTTTTCCCCCGGCCACCGGCAGTTTTCCCGGAGCTCACCGAGCGGCGGGCCGAGACGAGCATCACCGACGGTGCCACTGGTCTTACCACTTGACCTCTTGCCAATTTCGGGCCTAGCCTTGGCTTCATGTTCGAGCCCATCGCACGACAGTCGGCGTCCGGCGCGGTGTACGACCAGATCACCACCCGGGTCCTCGGCGGCGACCTCGGACCGGGCGACGCGCTGCCGAGTGAGCGCAACCTCGCCGAGGCGTTCGGCGTCTCGCGTCCCGCCGTCCGCGAGGCCATCGGCAAGCTCGCACAGGCCGGGCTGGTGGAGGTCCGGCAGGGCGACGCCACCTCGGTCCGGGACTTCCGTCGACACGCCGGCCCCGAACTGCTCGGCGCCCTCCTGGTCCAGGGCGGCCGCCCCGACTGGTCGGTCGCGCGCAGCGTGCTCGAGGCCCGACGACTGATCGGCGTGCAGGTCGCCCGACTGGCCGCCAGCCGGGCCGACGACCTCGTCGCCGCGGACCTCCGCGCCGCCGTGGCCACCCTCGCCGCGGATCCGGATCCGATTGCTCAGCAGCAACACGCCCTCGCATTCTGGGAGCACGTGGTCGACGGCACCGACTCGATCGCCTTCCGGCTGATCTTCAACAGCCTGCGCAACGCCTACGAGCCGACCATGACGGCAATGGCCACGGTGATGGTCGCCGAGGTGGGCCGCACCGATCTCTACCGGGACCTCACCGCCGCGATCGAGGCCAACGACGAGGACGGCGCGGAGCGCGTCGCCACCACCCTGCTGGACCTCGGGACCACGGCGCTGACCGCGGTCATCGACGAACTGCAGTCACACGATTCGGAGCTGGAGCGATGACCACCGAGCCTTCGACGACCCGACCCGCCAAGAACCAGCCCTCCGCAGCCAAGCGCCAGCTCCGCCGCTCGCTCAGCCTGCGCGAGGCTGCCGCGGAGTTCTGGCGTCACCCGTCACCGTGGATGATCGGCGGCATGCTGGTCGCGGTCGCCGCGGCGCGGTTCGCCGTCGGCGACTGGCAGCCCACCGACGCGCTGGTTCCACTGGCGCTGCTTGCAGCATTCCCCTTGGTGGAGTGGGTAATCCACGTCTTCGTGCTGCACTGGCGGCCTCGGCGACTCCTCGGCCTCACCGTCGACTCGCTGCTGGCCCGCAAGCATCGCGAGCACCACTCCGCCCCACGGGAGGTGCCGCTGATCTTCATCCCGTGGCAGTCGCTCGTACTGGTGATCGCGGCCCTGCTGATGGTCGGCCTGCTCGCGTTCCCCCGACTCGGACTGGGACTGACCTTCCTGCTCTCCGTCGCCGCCATGGGCCTGGTCTACGAGTGGACGCACTACCTGATCCACACCGACTACAAGCCCCGGCATCGGCTATACCGCGCGGTGTGGCGCAACCACCGGCACCACCACTTCAAGAACGAGCACTACTGGTTCACCGTCACCACCGCCGGCACCGCGGACCGGCTGCTTGGTACCTACCCGGACCCCGAGTCCGTCGAGACCTCGCCCACCGCACGGAATCTGCACGCGGCGGCTCCGACGGGGCGCTGACGCCACCGGCGTTCACCCGGCGTGCAGCGCCCGGCGCAGAGCGGTCGTCGCGAGCAACATCGCGGTGCGGGCGGCGTGCGTGTCGGCCAACGCGTTGAGCATGACGAAGTCGTGGATCATCCCCTGGAACCGCACCGCGGTCACCGGCACCCCCGCCGCGCGCAGCTTGTTGGCGTACGCCTCGCCCTCGTCCCGCAGGACATCGGCCTCTCCGTTGATCACCAGGGCCGGCGCCAGCCCGGTCAGCATTTCGGTCGTCGCCCGCAGCGGCGACGCCAGGATCTCGGCACGCTGGTCGGGGTCGGTGGTGTACTGGTCCCAGAACCACTTCATCGCGTCCGCCGTGAGGAAGTAGCCGCTCGCGAACTGCCGGTACGACGGCGTGTCCTGCCCAGCGTCGGTCACCGGGTAGAACAGCACCTGCTGGCAGAACTCCGGGCCGCCCCGCTGCTTGGCCATCAGGGTCAACGCGATGGTCATGTTGCCGCCGACGCTGTCTCCGGCCACCGCGAATCGCGTCGCATCGAGGTCGGCGGCCGCGCCGTGCTCGGCGACCCAGCGGGCCGAGGCGTAGAGCTCCTCGATCGCGGTCGGGTACTTCGCCTCCGGCGACAGGCTGAAGCTCGGGAACACCAACGCGGCGTTCGCGCCCACCGCGAGCTCGCTGACCAGCCGGTGGTAGATGTGCGTGTTGCCGAACACCCAGCCGGCACCGTGGTTGTACTGGATGACCGGCAGCGGACCCGTGCTGCCCCGCGGCCGAATGATGCGGACCGGAATCGGCCCCGCCGGGCCGTCGACGACCCGGTCCTCCACGTCGACGGGCGGGACGTCGACCTCGCCGGCCTGGACCTCGTCGAACTTCGCGCGACCCTCATCGACGGGCAGCTGGTAGAGGAACGGCGGCCTGGCCGTCGCCTCGGCGAACTCGCGCGCGGCGGGTTCGAGGACCGGTTCGATGGACATCGATGGTTCCTTCCGTGGTCGAACGTGCCATGCGGTCGAACAGGCCATGCCGTCGAACCTCCCGGAGACGGCAGCGGACGGCAGGCGGTCAGCGCCCCGGGCGGCGGAAGAGCTTGTTGCCCAGCCAGACGATCGGGTCGTACCGCCTGTCCACCACCCGTTCCTTGAGCGGGACCAACGCGTTGTCGGTGATGTGGATGTTCTCCGGGCACACGTCCGTGCAGCACTTGGTGATGTTGCACAGGCCCAGTCCGTGCTGCTCCTGCGCGGCGTCCCGGCGGTCGGCGACGTCGAGGGGGTGCATCTCGAGTTCCGCGATCCGCATCAGGAACCGCGGCCCGGAGAAGGCCTGCTTGTTCTCCTCGTGGTCGCGCACCACGTGACAGGTGTTCTGGCACAGGAAGCACTCGATGCACTTGCGGAACTCCTGCGAACGCTCGACGTCCACCTGCGCCATCCGGTACTCCCCCGGTGCCAGGCCGGGCGGCGGGGTGAAGGACTGGACCTCGCGGGCCTTGACGTAGTTGAAGGACACGTCGGTGACCAGGTCCCGGATCACCGGGAACGCCCGCATCGGGGTGACGGTGACCGTCTCGGCCTCGTCGAAGGTGGACATCCGGGTCATGCACATCAACCTCGGCCGCCCGTTCACCTCGGCCGAGCACGACCCGCACTTGCCGGCCTTGCAGTTCCACCGCACCGCGAGATCGCTGGCCTGCGTCGCCTGCAGTCGGTGGATGATGTCGAGGACCACCTCGCCCTCGTTCACCTCCACCGCGTAGTCCTGCAGGTCGCCGCCGTCGGCGTCGCCGCGCCACACCCGGAAGTGCGCCTGGTAGCTCATGCCGAGTCTCCCTTCCCTGGGTGTTCGGCCAGCTCGGCGTCCGTGTAGTACTTGACGAGCTCGCCGAAGTCGAAGAGCGCCAGCAGGTCCGGCCGCATCGGCGGCTGTGGTTCCGGGACCACGCTGACGTCCGGCACCGTGACCTGGGTTCCGCCGCCACCGATCACGCTGCAGACCAGCAGGGTGTTGCGCCACTGCGCCTCCATGTCCGGGTGGTCGTCCCGGGTGTGGCCGCCGCGGCTCTCGGTCCGCAGCAACGCAGCCTTCGCCACGCACTCGCTGACCAGCACCATGTTCCGCAGGTCCACCGCCAGGTGCCAGCCCGGGTTGAACTGCCGGTGACCCTCCACGGTCACGGTCTCGATCCGCTGCCGGATCGACTCGAGCCGCTCGAGCGCGGACCGGATCTCGGTGTCCGTGCGGATGATGCCGACGAGGTCGTTCATGGTTTGCTGCAGCTCGGTGTGCAGCGTGTACGGGTTCTCCACCGGCACCCCGGCAGGCGGCGGGTCGAACGGCGCCAACGCCATGGTCGCGGCCGCGTCCACATCCGCCGCGTTGACCTGCGGACGGCGCCCCAACGCCTCGACATACCCGGCCGCACCGAGGCCCGCACGGCGGCCGAACACCAGCAGGTCCGAGAGCGAGTTGCCGCCGAGCCGGTTGGAACCGTGCATGCCGCCGGAGCACTCCCCGGCCGCGAAGAGCCCCGGGACGCTGGAGGCCCCGGTGTCCGGGTCCACCTCGACGCCGCCCATCACGTAGTGACAGGTCGGCCCCACCTCCATCTGCTCCCTGGTGATGTCGACGTCGGCAAGTTCCTTGAACTGGTGGTGCATCGACGGCAGGCGCCGCACGATCTCCTCGGCCGGCAGCCTGGACGCGATGTCGAGGTACACGCCGCCGTGTTCGGTGCCGCGACCGCCCTTGACCTCCGAGTTGATCGCCCGCGCCACCTCGTCACGCGGCAGCAGGTCCGGTGTGCGTCGGGCACTTTCGTTGTCCCGCAACCACTTGTCGGCCTCCTCCTCGGTCTCGGCGTACTGGCCCTTGAACACCGCGGGGATGTAGTCGAACATGAACCGGTCGCCGTCGGAGTTCTTGAGCACGCCGCCGTCGCCGCGCACCCCCTCGGTGACGAGGATGCCCTTGACGCTCGGTGGCCACACCATCCCGGTGGGGTGGAACTGCACGAACTCCATGTTGATCAGGTTCGCGCCCGCCCGCAGCGCCAGGGCGTGCCCGTCGCCGGTGTACTCCCACGAGTTGGACGTCACCTTCCACGACTTGCCGATGCCGCCGGTCGCCAGCACCACCGCGGGCGTCTCGAACAGCACGAACCTGCCGGATTCGCGCCAGTAACCGAACGCGCCGGCCATGGCCCCGTCCGCACGCAGCAGTTCGGTGATCGTGCACTCGGCGAACACCTTGATCCGGGCCTCGTAGTCACCGGTCGCCGCGAAGTCCTCCTGCTGCAACGAGACGATCTTCTGCTGCATGGTGCGGATCAGTTCGAGGCCGGTACGGTCGCCGACGTGCGCCAGCCGCGGGTAGGTGTGGCCGCCGAAGTTGCGCTGGCTGATCCGGCCGTCGGGCGTGCGGTCGAACAGGGCGCCGTAGGTCTCGAGTTCCCACACCCGGTCCGGCGCCTCGCGGGCGTGCAGCTCCGCCATCCGCCAGTTGCCCAGGAACTTCCCGCCGCGCATGGTGTCCTGGAAGTGCACCTGCCAGGAGTCCTTGGAGTTGGCGTTGCCCATCGCCGCCGCGCAGCCGCCCTCGGCCATCACGGTGTGCGCCTTGCCGAACAGCGACTTGCACACCACCGCGACCGAGAGGCCACGCTCGCGGGCCTCGATCACCGCGCGCAGGCCGGCGCCGCCCGCCCCGATCACCACGACGTCGTAGCTGTGCCGTTCGACCTCGGCCACCGGTGCTCCCCTCCGTAGACGCTGTGTCTTCGTCGTAAACGCAGTGCTTCCGGCGCCGTCCTAGTTGATCAGGCGCAGGTCCGAGATGGTGCCGCTGGCGACCAGCATGATGTAGAAGTCGGTGATCATCAGGGTGCCGAGGGTGGTCCAGGCGAGCTGCATGTGCCGGGTGTTGAGCAGGCTGATCTTGGTCCAGATCCAGTACCGCACCGGGTGCGCCGAGAAGTGCTTGAGCCGCCCGCCGGTGACGTGCCGGCAGGAGTGGCAGGAGAGCGTGTACGCCCACAGCAGCAGCACGTTGACCGTGATGATCAGGCTGCCCAGACCCACACCGAATCCGCCGGAACCGCCGTGGAAGGCCTTGACCGCGTCGTAGCTGTTGATCAGCGACACGATCAGCGCGACGTAGAAGAAGTAGCGGTGTGCGTTCTGCACGATCAGCGGCAGCCGGGTCTCGCCGGTGTAGCGGCCGTGCGGCTCGGCGACCGCGCAGGCAGGCGGCGCCATCCAGATCGAGCGGTAGTAGGCCTTGCGGTAGTAGTAGCAGGTGAGCCGGAAGCCGAGCAGGAACGGCAGCACCAGGAAGCCGAGCGGGATCCACATCGGCAGCTCGCCGACCCAGGTGCCGAAGTGGCTGGCGCCGGGCACGCAGGAGTCACTGATGCACGGCGAGTAGAACGGCGTCAGGTAGTGGTACTCGTCCACCCAGTACGCGGTCCGCACGAACGAACGAACCGTCGCGTAGACGACGAAGACCGCCAGACCCAGTGCGGTGAGCAGCGGCGACTGCCACCAGCGGTCGGTGCGCAGCGTGCGCGCGGCGATGCTCGCCCGGCCCGGCGAGTGAACGCCGACCGGCTCTCGCGCCGGCGCGCTCACCGGTGCTGGTGGGGATGACCGCCGACGCCCTCGTCGTCGGCGCCCAGCCAGAGCGTCTGGTCGTAGGGGCCCTCCGGCACCGCCACCCGATCGGCCTCGCCGACGGGCCGCGAGACCCGCGGCGGCGACTCGTCGAGTTCGTTGGCGTCGATGCCCAGGCGTTCGACGTCGTTGGCGAGCCTGCGGACCGCCACCGCGTCGCCGTACACCGTCCGCAACGACCCGACGCACTGGCGCAGGTGACCGATCGTGCGGTTGAGCTCCATCATTTCGGTGGTAGACATTCGAACCTCCGACACAGTGATGTGACTGCTATCACAGTACGTCATCCGCGCGCCACCGGAGTGCGGTTGACCGAGGTCAGGTCACCGCACCGAATACCGCGCCGTCGAACCAGCCGGGCGCCGCCGCGACGAAGTCCGCGCCGGTCAGCGCGCCGGACCCCGCCGGCACCCGGCCCAGCAGCGGCACCCCGGTGACCTCGGCCAACTCGTCGAGATTGCAACGGGCGGCCAGGTCCGGCTCGGCGGGCCACGACCCGATGACCAGACCCCGGCAGCGGATGTCGGCGGCGCGAAGCGCCTGCACGGTCAGCGCGCTGTGGTTGAGCGTGCCCAGCCCGGCGGCGGCCACCACCAGCACCGCCGCGTCGAGTTCCCTCGCCACGTCGACGAGCGTGAACCCCTGCGCGCCGAGGCGAACCAACAGCCCGCCCGCGCCCTCGACCAGCGTGAGGTCGTGGCCGGCGTCGAGGACCCGGACGGCGTCGACGACCGCGCCGAGTTCGAGCATCGGCAGATCCGCCCGCCGAGCGGCGGTGTCCGGGGCCAGCGGCTCCGGGTAGCGGGCCAGCTCGACGACGTCGTCGACACCCGAGAGTCGTTGCACCTCGGCAAGGTCGCCGGGCTCACCGGGCGCCACCCCGGTCTGCGCGGGCTTGCACACCGCGACCGTCCGGCCCAGCGAGCCCGCCAGCGCGGAGAGTGCGGCGGTGACCACGGTCTTGCCCACGTCGGTCGAGGTCCCGGTCACCACGAGGACGCTCATGCCGGCGCCCCGGCGAGCACGTCGGTCAACACCTGGTCGATGAGCGCCATCTCCCGATCGGTGAGATTCGCCCGCGCGGTCAGCCGCAGCCGCGACGTGCCCGCCGGGACGGACGGCGGCCGGAAGCACCCGACGTGCAGCCCACGCTCACGGCAGGCGCGGGCGGCGTCCAGGGCGCGCTTCGGATCGCCGAGCACGACGGAGACCACCGCGGACTCGGGCTCCGGGACACCGGCGATCCGAGCCAGGTCCGCGGCCCGGGACAGGACGGCCGCCGCCCGGCCCGGTTCGCGTTGCAGCACCGCGAGCGCGGCCCGCGCGGCTCCCACCGCGGCGGGCGCGAGGCCGGTGTCGAAGATGAAGGGGCGGGCGGCGTCGATCAGGTGCGCGCGGATCCTTCCGTCGCCGAGCACCACGCCGCCCTGGCTGGCCAGCGACTTCGACAGTGTCGCGGTGATCACCAGGTCCGGCTCCCCCGCGAGTCCGACCTCGTGGACGAGCCCGCGCCCGCCGTCGCCCCGCACCCCGATGGCATGGGCCTCGTCGACCAGCAGTACCGCGCCGTGCTCGCGGCAGATCCGGTGCAGCTCGCGCACCGGCGCCAGGTCGCCGTCGGCGCTGTACACCGAGTCGGTGAGCACCAGGGCCCGCTCCTCGGTCCGGGTCGCGAGCGCGTCGCGCACCGCGTCCACGTCGCCGCGCGGGCTGACCTGTACCCGCGCGCGGGACAACCGGCAGGCGTCGACGAGCGAGGCGTGGCTGCCCGCGTCGGAGACGACCAGCGTGCCCTTGCCGGACAGCGCGGTCACGGCGCCGAGGTTCGCGGTGTAGCCGGACGAGAAGACGAGCCCGGACTCCGCCCCGACGAACTCGGCGAGTTCGAGCTCGAGCAGTTCGTGTTCGGTGGTGGTGCCGGTGACCAGTCGCGACCCGGTGGCGCCCGCGCCCCAGCGCCCCAGCGCCGCGGCCGCGCCTGCGAGCACTTCGCGGTGGCGGACCAGGCCGAGGTAGTCGTTGGACGCGAGGTCCACGGGCTCGAGGCCGGCCGAGCGCGGGCGCAACTCCCGGCGCAGACCGGCGTCGCGACGCTCGGCCGCGACGTCGTCGAGCCAACTCAGAGCGGTGCCGTCACTTCCCATGGAACGGCAGCCTACGCAGACACTTGAACACTGTTCAAGTGGGCGGGGGCGGTGACCCCGGTGCCACCGCCCGGGTCGCGCTCACGAACACCGCCATCGGCACCGACACTCCCACCGCAAGCACCACGGTGAGCACCCCGAGGGGACGTGGATCCAGGACCCCGGCCACCACGACCGTCGCGACCGGAGTACCGACCACCGCGACCAACCGCGCCGAGAGCTCCATTCGGCGCCCGTCCGCGGCGACCAGGGCGGCCCCGAGGCCCGCGACCGCGGTGGCGAGCAGCACGGATCCGGCGACGTCGCTGAGCCGGTGCCAGCCCGCACCCATGATGTCTCGGCTGACCAGGGTCACCCACACCGCACACGGGACGAGCCCGAGCAGGCGCATCCACCCCGGCGCGATCAGGACCAGCCCGAGCGCCACTCCCATCGCGCCGGCGACGTGGCCGCTCGGGAACGTGTTTGCCATCGGCCACGGCGCATCCGGATCGAGCTGTGGCCGGTCCAGCACACCGAGACGCAATGCCCGGGCCGCCACCACGCTCAGCACCGGAACCGCGAGTGCCACGGCGACCGCCAGCGGCCGTCGAACCGCGGACCCGAACACCAGGACTACGGCCGTGACGCAGATCCACAGGAGCGGATTCGTCATGACGTCGAGCCGCAGGACCCCGGGCACGGATCCGCCGTCCTGCGCCGACGTGGCGGCCGCGAATACGTCCTGGTCGAACCGTTGGCCTGCGGCGGTGCCGACCAGCAGGAGGTAGACGGCTGCCACGCCGACCGCCGAGGTCGCGCCGACGACGATCGCCGTCCAGCGAGATCTCTCGGGGGCCGTCGTCACGACGTCGGCGCGGTCGAACGCGTCGCGCCCAGATGTCGCTGTCCATGCCGGTGTTCCCATGGTTCGGAAGGTAGGCGGCGAGCATTAGGACAGGATCAGAGCGACCGCCCCGCTGCTCACCCGGAGTTCGGCAGCCGCACGGTGAACACCGCGCCGCCGCCGGGACGGTTGCCTGCGCCGATCGCGGCCCCGTGCGCCTGCGCGATCTGTTGCACCATGGCGAGGCCGAGACCGGAGCCGGAGGTGCCCCGGCTGCTGGAGGACCGGTAGAAGCGTTCGAATATCCGCGGCAGATCCTCGTCGTCGATCCCGGGTCCGCTGTCGGAGACCGTGAGAACGCCGTCCGCCAGGTTCACGTGCACTGCCCCACCCTCCGGGGAGAACTTGGCCGCGTTGTCGACCAGGTTCGACACCATCTTCGCTAGCCGCGCGTCGTTCCCTTCCACCGTGTGTGGGGCTGTCGTGCAGTGGAAGTCGACCTCCGGCCAGTGCGCCCGGGCCGCGTCCACCACTCGCTCGACGACGCCGTCGAGCGAGACGTCCTCCCGCTCGAGGTCCGGCTCGGTGCCCCGGGCGAGATCGACGATGTCGTCGATCAACGTGCGCATGTCCGCGGTGCTCCGAGTGAGCGCGGCCCGTACCCGCCGGCGCTGCTCCTCGGTCAGCATGTCGCTTCGGGCCAGGAGTTCCGCGTTCGCGATGATCCCGGTCAGCGGGGTGCGCAACTCGTGCGAGGCATCGGACACCAGCTGCTTCTGGGACCGCACCGAGTCGTCGAGCGCCCGCAGCATGGTGTTGATCGCCTCCCCGAGGCGGGCGAGCTCGTCGGATCCGTCGACCGTGATCTCCCGGCTCGGATCCCGTTCCTTCGCAACCAGTTCGGCCTCGCGGGAGAGCTTGGTGACCGGGCGCAACGTGTAGCGGGCGACCGCGTAGCCGAGGACGGCGCTGACGCCGATGCCGACGCCGCACAGCAGTACCAGCAACCGGGCGATCCGGTCGAGCGCCCGGTCCTGCTGATCAGCCCGGACGCCGACCAGCAGGGCACCACCGTCCGTCAGGGGTGTCACGTACATCCGCCCCGGCAGGCCCGCGAGGTCGAAGTTCGTCAGGAACGGGCCTGCCTCGCCATCGATGACGGCGTCGAGCCCACCGGGTTTCGGCAGAATCTCGGCGGGTACATCGGTGCCGGTCGGCTCGCCCCTGTCGTCGAGGATCTCGAAGCATGCCGGGGAGGAGAGGTAGGCGCATTCGGTGCCGTTGCCCAACTCCTGGCCGGCCGCAATCCGCAGTTGGAGCGCCGTCGCCTCCCGGATGAGACCGATGTCGAGGCTGCGGTACACCTCCCGCGAGGCGATCCAGTACGCCCCCGCCGCGCAGACCAGTACCACCGCCGCGACGGCGACCGAGGTGACGACGGCCATCCGGATCCGGAGGGCCGGGCGTGTGCGTCTCACGGCAGGTCCAGCCGGTAGCCGATCCCTCGAACGGTGTGGATGATGCGCGACTCGCCACCCGACTCCAGTTTGGTGCGGAGGTAGTTGACGTACACGGCGAGGGAGTTCGACTGCGGTCCGAAGTCGCGTCCCCAGACCCGGTCGGTGATCATCTCCCGGGTCAGCGTCTGGCCGGAGTTGGCGATCAGCAACTCCAACAGCGCGAACTCGGTCTGGGTGAAGTCCATGCTCCGCCCCTCCCGGACACCGCGCCGGGTCTCCGGGTCGAGCGACAGGTCCCCGAACGCCACCCCCGCCTCGGGCTCCGACGGCGCCGCCCGCCGCAGCAGGGCCCGCACCCGCGCCCCCAGTTCGTCGATGTCGAAGGGCTTCGGCAGGTAGTCGTCGGCCCCGGCATCGAGCCCGGCGATCCGGTCGCCGACCTCCGAACGGGCCGTCAGAACCAGAATGGGGATCCGATTGCCCTGCTCACGCAGGATTCGGCACACGGCGAGGCCGTCGATTCCCGGCATCATGACGTCGAGGACCATCGCATCGAACGAATGCTCCGAGACCGTGGTCAGCGCGGTCACGCCGTCGGACACCGCCCGCACCTCGTGACCGTCGGATTCGAGGGTGGTCACCACCGCGTCGCGGACCGACGGATCATCGTCGACGACAAGGATCATCCACCCATCGTGCCCGACCTGAGCCCGCTGCGGGTACGACCCACAGCGGGTCGAGGCCGGGCCGTCGCGGGCGTCGCGACGCAGGTCGGCTCCGGAATCCCCGCCTTCCCTCACACGCGGTAGCGGCGTGGGTCTGCCACCGGATGAGATTCGATCCACTCCGAGGTGCGCGTGAGACCCTCGCGCAGGGAGATCCGCGGGCTCCAGTCCGTCAGCTCCCGCACCCGACTGTTGTCGGACACCAGTCGATGAACCTCGCTGCCTGCGGGGCGCTGGCGGGTGTCCTCCGCGGTGACGGTCGCGGAGGAGCCGGTGACGTCGATGAGCACATCGATCAGGTCGCGGATCGAAATCTCCCTGCCGGTACCGAGATTCACCGTCCGGCCCACTGTCCGCTCGGACTCTGCGATCGCCATGAAGCCACGCGCGGTGTCCTCGACATAGGTGAAGTCCCGGGTCGGGGTCAGCGCCCCGACGGCGATCTCGGCTGCGCCGGAGTGCAACTGGTGCAGGATCGCGGGAATCACGGCGCGCGGAGACTGTCGTGGGCCGAATGTGTTGAACGGGCGGCAGATCGAGACCGGAGTGTCGAACGAGTGAAAGTGGGACAACGCGACCATGTCGGCGGCGATCTTCGATGCGGAGTACGGCGACTGCGGTTGCAGCGGGTGCGATTCGGAGATGGGCACCTCCCGCGCTGTTCCGTACACCTCGCTCGTCGACGTGTGCACCACCCGTCGCACGTCGTGCCGACGCGCAGCGTCCACGATGTTCTGGGTGCCGAGCACATTCGTCTCGAGATACGTCTGGGGCGCCTGGTAGCTGTACGGGATCCCGATCAGCGCTGCGAGGTGGAAGACGGTGTCGATTCCCTCCGCGGCATCGAGGACCTGTCCGCTGTCCCGCACGTCGCCTGCGATCATCTCGATGTCACCGAGGTGATCCGCGAGAAAGCCCGCCGACGCATACGGCTTGTAGTGCGCCAGGACTCGCACTCTCGCCCCCTGGCTGAGCAACTGCTCGACCAGACAGCTTCCGATGAAGCCCTCACCACCGGTGACCAGGACACTTCTACCCGACCAGAACGTATTCACTGCTGACTGCCTGCTTTCGATGTGGCTCATGCGTTGACAACTTCACGGGCAGCGGCCTGGAGTCCGCCGAGCTGCAGCAGCCAGTTCGCCACCGTTCGCGCCGAGTCGTTCGGTCCCGCCGGGAGATCGGTCGTCGTCGCGCGCTCGGCGGGACTGCCGATGAGGTCCTGAACCGAACGCTCCAGATTGGCGGTGGTCAGCTCGCCGTCCTCGAGCATTCTGGCGACGCCACGGGTCACGAGAGCCTGGGCGTTGTGCCGCTGATGGTCACCGATCGCGTGCGGGTAGGGCACCAGGACGCTGGGCACACCCACGTGCGAGATCTCCGCAACCGTCATCGCCCCGGACCGTCCGACGAAGACGTCCGAGCCCGCGTACACGTGGTCCATCCGGTCCAGGTACGGCAGCACCAGCACGTTGCCGAGGTCCTCGACGGCCGCCGACGCCGCCGCGAAATGCTCGGATCCCGCCTTCACCACCAGGCGTACGTCGTTGCGGTAACGCCACCGGCGCGCCAGCGAGAGCGCGGTGTCGGTCAACCGGCGGGACCCGAGGCTGCCGCCGCAGACGACGACGAGCGCCTGGCCCGGTGCCGCTCCGAAACCGGCACGGGCTTCGTCGCGAAGCGCGCGCCTGTCGAGACCCGCGATGTCCGCCATCAGCGGGGTCCCGACCACCCGGACCTCGTTGCGCGTGAATCCACGCGCGGCCTCCGGAAACGCCACGGCGACCCGGGCGGACAGGCTCGCGGACAGGCGGTTGGCCCGCCCGGGCACGGCGTTGGATTCGTGAATCAACGTCGGTACGCCCGCGAGACGGGCGCCCAGCACGATCGGCAGGCTGGGATACCCGCCGGTCCCGAAGACCACGTCCACACCGAGCTCGCGGATCTGCCTGGCACAGTGAGCGCCCGCCCGCGCGAGCCGGCTTGCCGCCCTCGCGCTGCCACGTACGCCGGTCAGCCCGTCGACCTCGGCGGTGTGCAGCCGGTAACCCGCCGCCGGGACGAGCGTTTCCTCCAGCCTGCCTCTGGCGCCGAAGAAGTCGATCTGGACATTGACGTCGGGGGTCTCGCGCAGGGCTTCGGCGACGGCAAGGCCCGGGTAGATGTGCCCACCGGTGCCCCCGGCGCCGATGGCGACCCGAAGCGACGATCGCGGTTCGTTTGTCATACCGCGCACTGTGCGCGGCGGAGATTAGAGGTCTGTTAGTGCCGGATCTACCGGGCCACCTGCACGCGGGCCGCGGCCACCATCGCCGCCGCGATCGCGTCCACGTCGTCGGGGGTGCACACGTACGGCGGCATTGCGTAGATCAGCTTCCCGAACGGCCGCAGCCACACCCCGGAGTCGACGGCGGCGTCGGTCGCGGTCCGCATGTCCACCGGTTCGCGCATCTCGATCACGCCGATCCCGCCGAGCACCCGGACGTCGGCCACCGCGTCGAGCTCCCTGGCCGGCGCCAGGCCCGCGGTCAGGCCCGCACCCAGCGCCGCGACCTCGGCGCGCCAGTCCCGCGAGAGCAGTAGCTCGACGGCCGCGACGGCGATCGCGCAGGCCAGTGGGTTCGCCATGAAGGTCGGACCGTGCATCAGCCCACCGGCCTCGCCACCACTGATCGCCGCGGCCACCTCGGTGGTACACAGCGTCGCGGCCAGCGTCAGGTAGCCGCCGGTCAGCGCCTTGCCGACGCACATGACGTCGGGGCTCACGGCCGCGTGGTCGGCGGCGAACAGCGCGCCGGTGCGGCCGAAACCGGTGGCGATCTCGTCGAAGACCAGCAGCACGTCGTTCTCGTCGGCGAGGCGTCGCAGCTCGCTCAGGTAGCGCGGGTCGTGGAAACGCATGCCGCCGGCGCCCTGCACCACCGGCTCGACGATGATCGCGGCCAGCTCGTCGCGGTGCCGGACCAGGATCGCCTCGAACTCGGCGACGTAGGCCGGGTCGAACTCGCGCGGTGGGATCGGCGCGAACACCTGCCGGGCCAGCACGTCGGTCCACAGCGAGTGCATGCCGCCGTCGGGGTCGCACACGCTCATCGGCGCGAAGGTGTCGCCGTGGTAGCCGCCGCGCCAGGTCAGCAGCCGCTTCTTCGCCGGCCGGCCGAGTGCCCGCTGGTACTGCAGGCACATCTTGACGGCCACCTCGACGGACACCGACCCCGAGTCGGCCAGGAACACCTTGTCGAGCCCGGACGGGGTGATCGAAACCAGTAGTTCCGCGAGCCGGGCGGCGGGTTCGTGGGTGAGCCCGCCGAACATCACGTGACTCATCTTCGCCAGCTGCGCCGCGGCGGCGGAGTCGAGCACGGGGTGCCGGTAGCCGTGCACGGCAGCCCACCACGAGCTCATGCCGTCGACCAGCTCCCGGCCGTCGGCGAGCGTCAGCCGGGTGCCGGCCGCGCTCTCGACCACCAGCGGATTGGTCGACGCCGGGAACGCGCCGTAGGGATGCCACAGGTGGTCCGCGTCCAGGGCGGAGATGCGGTCGGACGAGAGGTGCTCGGTGCTCACGCCGACCGACGATAACCGTCGGCGATGAGTTCCCGACCTCCCGGGTGTCTACTCAACCAAGCACGTCCGACAGAAGGGAAGCGATCGTGATCATCGTTGCCGGGGCACTGCACGTCGATCCCGCGGGGCGGGAGAACTACCTCACAGGCTGCGTCGAGGCGGTGCGGCAGGCCCGCGCGAGCGACGGCTGCCGGGACTTCGCGCTCTCGCCCGACCTCCTCGACGCGGGACGGATCAATGTCTTCGAGTGCTGGGACTCCGAGGCACACCTGCAACGGTTCCGCGGTTCCGGCCCGAGCGAGGATCAGCAGCACGCGATCCGCAGCGCCGACGTCCGCGAGTACCACGTCGGCGGGTAGCAGGCGGCACGCACACGGATCGCGTTCTCCCTCGTCGACACCGTCGCCCACCCGTGTCGACGACCCGATTGTCGACCTACGTCGCGTTGCGACGGAAGTGATTGCAGCCCAACCGAAGCCGGCGATCCTCTACGCACCCCGACGTTCGGACCGCGGGCGGCACCTCACGCACTCGGAGACCGCGGCCGGGCAGTATGCATCAATGCCTACGAAAGCGATCCGGTTTCGAGCGAATCGGAGAAGTTGCGGGAGAAATGGCGGCCCAGTCGCCAACCATTTCGTCAGCCATCCGAATTAAATTGATTCCACCGAGCGTCGACGAGAAAGAAATTCGCCGCGGCACGCCGCCCCCAAGCGGTCAAGAAGAACGGTGTTCAGGGCTATTTTCATCCGAAATTGCCACGCCACGAGATCGACGGATTCACGTTTAGTCCATTCATCGGACAAATTTGCAGCAATTTGACCGCAATTGACGATCAGCTGCGCTACCTTGGGCCGGATCAACTCAACTGGACGCTCGTCTAGTGCGGTCGTCTGGGACGTTCCGAGAGAGGAAACCATGACGCAGAGCAGTACCCTTCGCGCCGTCGGAGGCTTGAGTGTGTTCGCCGTGGCCGCCGGATTCGCGGTCGCCCTGGGCGCCGGAACCGCCAACGCAGCAGAGCAGTCTGTGAGCTGGTCCGACGGCAGCAGCAGCTACACCCGCACCATCAGCAACGTGAATCCCGCCGGCGGAGAGATCATCACGATTTCGACCCAGTTCAAGCGGAACTACGCCACGAGCGACGAGAAGATCACCATGGTCCGGGACCAGCACCCGGCGTGCCTGACCTACGTCCCGGACTCGGCGCACATCAATGACGACGGCCCGCTGTCCGACGTGACCGTGGCCGCGGACTCGGTCACGCTCCAGGGAAATCCCATGACGACCGTGAAGAACCCCTTCATCCCTCCCGCGTTCTGGCCCACGTTCAAGATCTCCTACAAGGTCGGACTCGACTGTGCGCAGGGCGTCGCTCTGGCAACGGGATTGAACTACAACGGCAGCCTCGGCGCAGGCTCCTACCCCGGCAAGGGGCCGAGCATCACCGTCGGCAAGAACAACACCACGACGACGCTCGCGGCGACTCCGTCCTCCGTGCAGCAGGGCGCCGTGGTCTCGCTGAGCGCGACGGTGGCCGGTGGTGCAAACGGCAACACCGTCGAGTTCTACGAGGGCGCAAACAAGCTCGGCGAGGGCCAGCTGACCGCAGGCGTGGCGACGTTCGCGTGGACCCCGCCCGCGGAGGGCCAGTTCTCGGTGACCGCGAAGTTCCTCGGGACGACGGCGGCCAACGAGTCGGTCTCGACTGCGCAGGCCGTCTCGGTCACCCCGGCCAACGTCAACACCCAGACCGCACTGACCGCTCCCACCACCGCAGTGGTCGGTGAGGATGTCACCCTCACCACCACCGTCACCCCGGCCACCGCGACCGGCACGGTCCAGTTCAAGGACGGCGACGTCAACATCGGCGAGCCCGTCACCGTGGCGAACGGCACGGCCTCGATCACCCGCAGGTTCGACGAGGCCTCGACGCACAGCTTCACCGCGCACTTCACCGGCACCGGCCTCTACCAGAACTCCGTGTCGGCCGCGTCCGAGCTGACGGTCAAGGATGCCGACTTCAACACCACCACCACCGTCCTCGAGCCGGTCACCGCGACCGTCGGTGTCCCGGTGAACCTCGCCGCCACCGTCCTGCCCATCCCGGACTCCGGACAGGTCGAGTTCTCCGTCGACGGCGTCCCCGTGGGCACCGCGGACGTCGGCACCGGTGACGGCGTAGCAACCCTTCCGCACACGTTCGCCAACGTCGGAACCGCCAACGTGACCGCCAAGTTCCTCGGCAGCACCGGCTTCACCACCTCCACCTCCGCCGGCTTCTCGGTCACCGTGAAGGCCCCGGAGCCCAGCCGCGAGGCCACCACCACCGCACTCGCGGTGTCCGGTCCCTCCGTGGTCGGTCAGGCGATGACCTTCAAGGCCACCGTCGCCCCCGCCGGCGCAGGCGGCACCGTCCAGTTCAAGGCCGGCACCACCGAGATCGGCGGCCCGGTCGCCGTCGTCGACGGTGTCGCGACCACCACCCACACCTTCGACACCGCCGGCACCTACGGCATCACCGCCGTCTTCACCGGCGGCGCGGGCTACCAGGACTCCGTCTCGGGCCCGACCGTCATCGGTGTCACCGAAGCCGGCCCGGGTACCCCCAGCGGCGGCTCGCTCGCCAGCCTGTTCAACAGCTGACCACGCTCTGCCCACCAGGTCCGGGGCGTGAGCCACTCACGCCCCGGACCGGGTGAGTCCCTGTCTTTCCCTCGTTCGTAGGAGAATTCATGCAGAACAAGAAGATTCGCGGGCTCGTGACACCGCTCGGTGTCGGAGCACTCGTCGGCGTCACGATGCTCGGCGGCGTCCCCGCCCAGGCCGAGACCACGAGCACCACGTTCGTCGCGGCCTGCCTCGCCACCCCCTCGGCGGTGGCCGGCCCGACCACCGAGGCGCAGAACGCCACGGTCACAGTGGACGCGCCCACGGTGGTCAACGCCGGTGACGAGTTCGAGGTCATCATCTCGCCGCCGCCGATCACCTACCCCAACAAGGTCTCCGTCGCGAACGTGACGAACGTCTCGCGGATCAAGATCGACGTCGCCATGCCGCAGAACGCCGAGTTCCTCGGCGCCGAGACCGTGGCGGGTACCGCATCGGGCCTGAGCGGTGTGGCACCGAACGTGCTGCGGGTCAACGAGGCCGGCAGCGTCGACGCAAACGGAACGATCATCCGCCTCTCCGGAAACAACGTCACGCTCGGCAACAGCCCCAGCTCGAGCATCAACTCCGAGGGCGGCATCGTGGCCAGCTCCGCCGGCGGAGCATCCACCACCTTCCAGCTGCCGAAGGTCAAGGCACGGCTCAAGGCAGGCCCGTCCGGCAAGGTGGAGATGAAACTGCGCACCGACGGCGCCGCCGGCACCTGGAACAACGACAAGAACTTCCTGACCTTCCTGCCGAAGGCCTCGGCCCCGTTGGGTATCACGGCGTGGGCACCGACCAAGTGCACCCCGCGCGACAGCGAGACCGCACCGCTCAACGCCGGCGCAGGCCCGCTGGCCACGATCAACATCACCGAGGCCGACAAGCAGACCACCACCACCGTGGTGGCCCCCGGCTCGGTGAAGAACGGCAGCGAGGTCACCCTCACCGCGAACGTCAACCCCGCCGCACCGGGCGGCACCGTCCAGTTCTCCGACGGCGCAACGCCTCTCGGCGGACCGGTCACCGTCGCGAACGGCACCGCCTCGACGACGCACACCTTCACCACCGACGGTGACCACGCCATCACCGCGGCGTACTCCGGCACCACCGGCTTCATCGCCTCCACCTCGGCGGTCAAGACCATCAACGTCAGCACCGACGACACCGTCACCACAGTGGCGATGACCAGCCCGGACACGGCATTCGTCGACCAGGACGTCAACCTGCACGCACAGGTCAGCCCCGCCGTGCAGGGCGGCACCGTCGAGTTCACCGTCGACGGCGGCACCAAGGTCACCGGCACGGTCGGCACCGACGGCGTCGCGATCGCACCGTACAAGTTCACCACCACCGGCACCCACCGCGTCCTCGCTCGCTACTCCGGCACCACCGGTGTCGCGGGTTCGGTCGCACCGCTGTTCCCGGTCAGCGTCACCACCGCGCCCGCGGCGGCCGTGCAGACCAGCACCACCCTCGCCCCGGTCGGCACCGTGGCGAAGGGCCAGCCGGTCACCCTGTCGGCGACGGTCGACCCGACCAACGCCAACGGCAAGGTGCAGTTCAAGCTCGGTGACACCCCGCTCGGTGCGCCGGTGAACGTGGTCAACGGCGTCGCGACGCTGCCCACCACCTTCGCGGCCTCCGGAACCTTCAGTGTCACCGCTGAGTTCATCGCCTCGACCGGCTTCGTCGACTCGGCCTCCGCACCGCAGACGCTGACCGTGCCGGGCGACACCGATCCGGGCAACCCGGGCGGAACGGGCAGCCTGGACGGCCTGTTCGGCGGTCTCTTCCAGTCCTGATCGACACCGACCCGGGACTGTTCGGCAGTCCCGGGTCGGAGCAACAACCTCAGTAGCAACGGGGGCGCCGTCGGCCTGGCCGACGGCGCCCTCCGCACACCTGCGGCAGCTGGCCACAACCCAGGCTCCGGCTTCCCCTCCGCAGCACCTCCGACACCGAACGTGAAGGCGGCCCCTCGTGCCCACATGACTCTCACGCAACGACGGAAGCTGGTTTGACGATGAATGGTTTGACACGCCGACAGATGTTCAAGGCCATGGCGGTCACCGCGGGCGCGGTGACACTCGGCACCGGCACCCGGATCGCAGGTGCCGCCCCCGGCACCGAGATCCGGGTGCTCGCGATCAACACCTGGCTCAACGGCACGAGCGTGTCGGGCGGCCTGAGCATGGTCGCCGACATAGTCACCGCCACCCGGGCAAACGTGGTGATCCTCACGGAGTCGAACAGCAGCGCGACAAACTCGGTGGCGAACAGGCTGACCAACGCCGGCACCAAGTTCTACGCGGCGTCCACGTCCGACACCGGAATCATCTCGCAGTTCCCGATCTCGGAGGCATCCAGCCTGGGCTGGATGACCAAAGCCGTCGTCACCGCGGGCGGTATTCAAATTGCCACGTACGCAGCGCACCTGAACTACAAGTACTACGCCACCTACCTCCCCCGAGGATACGGAGCCGGCAATGACACGGGTGAGTTCTCCGGCTGGAACAAGTTGCCCGGAGGGCCTGTCACCGACATCGCAAAAGTACAGCTCAACAACATGAATTCCGGTCGGCCCCAGGCCATTACCAATTTCATCAACGACGCGGCGCTGGAGCAGGCCAAGGGCCGCTCGATCATCCTCGGCGGCGACTTCAACGAACCGTCGACCCTGGACTGGACCGAGGCCGCCAAGAACCTGTTCGACCACAACGGTGTCGTCATTCCGTGGGAGACCACGCGACGCCTCCAACAGGCCGGATTCGTCGACTCCTACCGCAGCAAGTACCCGGATCCGGTGACCCACCCGGGCTTCACCTGGCCCTCGGACAACCCGGCCAAGTCGCCGTCGCAGCTCACCTGGGCGCCGGCCGCCGACGAGCGCGACCGCATCGACTACATCTTCACCGACGGCGCCTCAAAGCTCACGTTGACCGAGGCCGGCATCGTCGGACCCCGCTCGACCATCGTGCGCAACCAGCGGGTGACCGAGACCAGCCAGGACAACTTCGTCGTCTCGCCGACCTCGTGGCCGACCGACCACAAGGCGGTACTCGCGGTCTACCAGATCAGCACCGCGACCCCCGACGCCGAGACCGCCACGACCGTCGCGGCTCCCGACTCGGTCAAGAACGGCGCCACGGTCACCCTCACGGCCACCGTCGCCCCGGCCGCGCCGGGCGGCACCGTCCAGTTCCTCGACGGCGCCACGCCTCTCGGCGAACCCGTCGAGGTCACCGGCGGCACCGCCGCCATCACGCACACCTTCACCGCCGACGGCGCCCACCCGATCACCGCGGTGTACTCCGGGGCGCCGGGCTTCCTCGCTTCCACCTCGGAGGTCACGACCGTCACCGTGAGCACCGACCCCGTCGTCACCACCACCGTGATGACGGCGCCGAGCGGCGCGGTCGTCGGTCAGGACGTCAACCTGACGGCGCAGGTCTCCCCCGCCGTCCAGGGCGGCACCGTGGAGTTCACCGTCGACGGCGGCGCCAAGGTCACCGGCACGGTCGGCACCGACGGTGTCGCCGTCGCGCCGTTCACCTTCGCCGCCGCAGGCGCCCACAGCGTGGTCGCCCGCTACTCCGGCACCACCGGCGCCGAGGCCTCGGTGGCACCGGCCTTCACTGTCGACGTCACCGCCGCGCCCGCGACCGACATCCAGACCACCACCACCCTCGACCCCGTCGGCACCGTCGTGAAGGGCGCCCCGGTCACCCTGCGGGCCAAGGTCGACCCGGCCGGCGCCAACGGCAAGGTCCAGTTCAAGCTCGGCGACGCCCCACTCGGCGGCCCGGTGAACCTGGTGGGTGGCGTCGCGACGCTGCCCACCACCTTCGCGGCCGCCGGCACCTTCAGTGTCACCGCGGAGTTCATCGCCGCGGCGGGCTTCGTCGACTCGGCCTCCGCGCCGCAGACGCTGACCGTTCCGGGCGACCCCGATCCGGGCAACCCGGGCACTCCCGGCGGACTCGGCAGCCTGGAGAACCTCTTCCAGTCCTGATCCCCGAACTGACCGATACAGAAACGGAGGGCGCCGTCGGCAGTCGGCCCTCGGCGCCCTCCGCGGACACGGCCCGTGCACTCTCTCGCGCACACGACGGAAGCTGGTTCGACGATGAATGCTCTGACTCGCCGACAGATGTTCAAGGCCATGGCGGTCACGGCGGGTGCGATGACGCTGGGCACCGGTACGCGCGTCGCCGGGGCGTCCCCCGGCACGGAGATCCGGGTGCTCTCGTTCAACATCTGCCTCGACGGGACCACCATGTTCGGCGGGCTGAGGCAGGTCGCCGAGATCATCACCGCCACGCGGGCCAACGTGGTGCTGCTCGCGGAGTCCAAGAACGCAACAAAGTCACTGGCGACCGCACTGACCAAGGTCGGCACGAAGTTCCATGCGGCGTCCGCGGCCGACACCGGAATCCTCTCGCAGTTCCCGATCTCGAAGACCGCCCACTTCGACTGGATGAACAAGGCCGTCATCACCGTCGGCAACACGGAAGTTGCCACGTATGCGGCGCATTTGAACTACGAGTACTACGCGACATACCTCCCCCGCGGCTACGGA
Source organism: Rhodococcus kronopolitis (assembly GCF_042654025.1). Taxonomy (NCBI): domain Bacteria; kingdom Bacillati; phylum Actinomycetota; class Actinomycetes; order Mycobacteriales; family Nocardiaceae; genus Rhodococcus; species Rhodococcus kronopolitis. The sequence continues at coordinate 28,370 of NZ_JBHSFO010000001.1, forward strand.
CCGGGCGCCGAGTCCGGTGAGTTCTCCCAGTTCGGCTGGACCAAGATGCCCGGAGGGCCCGTCACCGACGGCGCGACGGTCCAGCGCGTCAACGTCAGTTCCGGTCGGCCCCAAGCCATTACGAACTTCATCAACGATGCCGCACGGGAGCAGGCCAAGGGTCGCTCGATCATCCTGGGCGGAGACTTCAACGAGCCGTCCCACCTGGACTGGACCGACGCCACGAAGGACCTGTTCGACCACAACGGTGTCGTCATTCCCTGGGAAACCACCCGACGCCTCGAGCAGGCCGGCTTCGTCGACGCGTACCGCAGCAGGTATCCGAACCCGGTGACCCACCCGGGCTTCACCTGGCCCTCGGACAACCCGGCCAAGTCACTCTCGCAGCTCACCTGGGCGCCGGACGCCGACGAGCGCGACCGCATCGACTTCGTCTTCACCGATGGCGCGTCGAAGCTGCAGCTGACGGAGGTCGGCATCGTCGGGCCGCTCGAGACCGTCGTGCGGAACCAACGGGTCGCCGAGACCGGCCAGGACAACTTCATCGCCTCGCCGACGCCGTGGCCGACCGACCACAAGACGGTTCTCGCGGTCTACCGGGTCGACGCGGCGAACACCGTCACCACCACCGCGACGACGGCGCCGCGCGGTGCGTTCGTCGGGCAGCACGTCAACCTGTGCGCCACGGTCTCCCCCGCCGTCCAGGGCGGCACCGTCGAGTTCACCGTCGACGACGCCGACACGGTGACCGGCGCACTGGGCACCGACGGCGTCGCGGTCACGCCGTACGCCTTTACCGCCGCGGGCACCCACAGCATCGTGGCCCGCTACTCCGGCACCACCGGTGCCGACGCCTCCGTCGCACCCGCGTTCCGGGTCGACGTCACCGTCGCACCGCCGACCGACGAGCAGACCATCACCGCCCTCGAGCCGGTCGGCACCGTCGGGAAGGGCGCACCGGTCACGCTGCGGGCCAGGATCGACCCGGCGGGCGCCGACGGCGCCGTCCAGTTCGCGCTCGGCGCCACCCCGCTCGGCGACCCGGCGACGGTGTCAGGCGGCGTCGCGACACTGACGACCGCGTTCACGACCTCCGGAACCTTCAGTGTCACCGCGGAATTCATTGCCGCCGCGGGCTTCGTCGGATCGGCGTCCGCGCCGCAGACACTGACCGTTCCGTTCGACACCGATCCGGGCAACCCGGTCGGCGGGAGCCTGGGCGGCCTCGAGAACCTCTTCGGTTCCTGATCGACCCGGCATCCGGGACGCACCTCGCCCCCGGCCGGTACCGCAATGTCAGCGACATTCGAACCCGAGTTTTCCTCCGCCCGCGCCGCCCGGCGACGCATGATGCACGTATTCGGGTTTCGGAGCAGCTGAGGAGAACCATGGGAAAGCTCGACGGCCAGGTCGCGTTCATCACCGGTGCGGCGCGCGGTCAGGGCCGCGCACACGCCGTGCGGATGGCAGCGGAGGGTGCCGACATCATCGCGGTCGACCTGTGCGCGCCGGTGCCGACCGCCAAGTACGACATGGCCACGGAGGCCGACCTCGCGGAGACGGTGGCGCTGGTCGAGGCGCAGGGCCGCGGCATCGTCGCGACGGTGGCCGACACCCGGGATCTCGACGCGATGCAGAAGGCGGTCGACGCCGGCGTCGAGCGGTTCGGCCGACTCGACATCGTCGTCGCCAACGCCGGCATCGCCGCGTCGCCGAACCTGTCCTGGGACCTGTCCCCCGAGCAGTTCCGCGAGATGATGGACATCAACGTCACCGGCGTCTGGCAGACCACCAAGGTCGCCATCCCGCACATCCTGGCGGGCAAGCGTGGCGGTTCGGTGGTGCTGATCAGTTCGATGGCCGGCCTACGCGGCGTCCCGGGCATCGTGCACTACTCGACCGCCAAGCACGCGGTCCGCGGCATGGCGAAGGCACTGGCCAACGAGGTGGCGTGGGCGAACATCCGGGTGAACTCGGTGCACCCCGGAAACGTCCGGACGACCATGATCGACAACGAGTCGATGGTGCGCGGGTTCCGCCCGGACCTCGAGAACCCGGTCCTCGACGACACCGCCGCAATCATGCAGAAGCTGAACCTGTTGCCGCAGCCGTGGGTGGAGGCCGAGGCGATCGCGGACGCGGTCCTGTACCTGGTCGGCGACACCGGTCGGGCCATCACCGGCATCGCGCTGCCCGTGGATCTCGGCACCTCGGAGAAGTTCGCCGGCGGATAGGCGGTCCCGCCCGACCTACTCGGCAACGAGTGCGTCCCCGAATTCGACGGCAATCAGAGCGCGTCCAGCAGGTCGATCCCCCTGTTCTCGATGTCGCCGAGTCGGTTGGTCTGGATGACGACTGCGCGGTGCCGCGCGCGGTCCATCACGATGACGCCCAGGAAACCGCCGGTCTCGCCGGCGTGCATGGTGTACTCGCGGCCGTCACGGTTGAGGATTGTCCACGTCATGCCTCCGCGAGTGCCGCCGATCTTGTCCCATCGGGGGGTCATGGCACTCGAACCCGGGACGGTCTCGTCGAGAAGCGCTGATGCGTAGCGAGCCATGTCCGGCAGGGTCGAGCGCACCCCGCCGGCCGGCGAGTAGGCGTCGAGCGGCCATGGGTCCTGCGGTCGGCCCTGGGCATCGACACCGGTGCTGACGTCGGCGGGAAGGTCGGCGGCGGTACTGGGCAGCCAGGTGTGCGACATTCCGAGCCGATCGAACATCCGCTCGCGCAACAGCGTCGAGTAGTCGGTGTGCGCGGCCGCCGCGACCGCCTGACCGAGCAGTGCGTATCCGAGCGTGGAGTAGGAGACGACGAGGCCGCGGCCGACGAGCGGCGACCACCGCGCCTGATTCAGAAGTGCTTCCCGATCGAAGGTGAAGGGGTTCTTCCCCTCGAGCTTCCACGCGATCCCACCCATCGCCATGTCCGGAGTGAGCGCGAACTGCGGCAGGCCGGAGCGGTGGCTCGCCAGCTCGATCAGCGTGACGTCCGCGACGGGGGTGCCCCCGACGGGAAGGAGTTCGCCGACCTTGGTGTCCTCGCGGACCTCGCCGCGCGCGACCGCATCGGCGAACAGTTCCGCGGTGAAGGTCTTGGTGATGGACCCGATTTCGTACTCGGAGTCCTTCGTCGCGCCGAAGTAGGCGTAGCGGGCACCCGAGGAATCGATGTAGGCGACGGCGGCCGCATCCTGTGGTGTCCGGTCCAGGATCGGTCGGGCTACCTCCGCAAGACGGGCATCCCCCTCGCCGGTGAACGGCGCGAGCGCGGCCGCGGCGGGAGCTGCGCCCACCGTCAGTGCGACCACGCAGGCGGCAGCGGTCATCAGGGTCGATCGGCGCAATTCTCTGTCCCCCACGGATGTCGAGCGCGAAAGCTGAACCGACACTTTCGCACACATGGGTGTGGCCCAATGCATTTCGCCCTCCCGGTGGCGACTGTCACATCGCCGTCGGCGTGCCGAACCGAGGGCTGCACCGCTCGCCCGCGCTTACACCGTCGCCGACTCCGCCTGACGGATGACGATGTCTCCGAGGCTGGTGTTGGCGCTGAGCTCGAGCGTCTCGTCGGTGGACTCGGGTCCGTCGACGGACCGGAGGTGGTTGTGCACCCGGCCGAGCACCGTGCGCGCGGTGAGGCGGGCGGCGGTGCCGGAGCGGATGCCGACCTCGATCCGGCCGTATGCGGTCTTGAGTGCGGCCCGACCGCGGGTGACGTCCTCGATCCGGACGTCGCCGCACGCGGTCGCGGCGATGACGTCGGTGTGGGCGCGTTCGACCGAGATGTCGCCCTTGTCCGTCTGCGCCCGCAGCTCGCCGCGGATCGTGCCGATCCGGATGTCGCCGTGAGAGTTCTTCACCAGCGCACTGCCGTCGAGCTCGCGCAGCCGGATCCGGCCCGAACCCGCACTGACCACCGCGTCGCCGCCGACCCGGTCCACCGCGATCGCGCCGCAGCTGCTGGTGACCGTCAGGGCCCCGACCTCCTCGAGCGAGACGTCGCCCCGACCGGTCCGCACCGCGCCGGTACCCAGGGTGCCCACGACCCGGAACACCGCCGCGCCGCCTGACGCGTCGAGGTCCGAGCCTGCGGGGAGTCCGATCGTCACCTCGATCGACCCGGTCCGGCTGATCAGGCCGGCCGACCGCAGGATCGGACCCATGACCCGCAGCCGTCCGTCCGCGAATTCGACGCGAGTCTGTTCGGCCGCCCGCACGTCGACCTCCTGGGTGCCGTCGGTGGGGCGGACGTCGACCACGGTGTCGGTGCGGTCGGTCGCAGTGATCCGCGCCTCGCCTGCCTCGAACTCGACGGTCGCGACAATTGGTTCCGGGGTGCTGAAGGTGGGCATGACGAAACTCCGATGCACTGAGGGACTGGCGAGAGATCAGGGACTGACGAGGTGGTCGAACCTCCGGACGGGTCTTCGACGCCGGACCTCGGCTAGCGAACCCACCCGTTGACACTCTGGCCTGCGCGCGGGCCGCTCGCGTCGATGCGACGACCGGCGTCGCTCAGGGCCGCCGCGGCCGACCGGACCAGCCAGGCGTTCGCGGAGAGCCCGAAGTCGCGGGCTGCGGCCTCGACGCGCTCCTTGAGTTCCTGGTTCAGCCGGAGGTTGATGCGCGTCATCTCCTCGGCGTCCGACGACGTCCGGTAGGTGGCGCCGATCTCGGGCGACTCCGCCCGCACCGGACGCGCCTCCGCGGGCGGGGGCGTGACGACAAAGGTGGGTTCGCGGCCCTGCAGGCGCAGTTCCACCGAGCCCGGCGCGAGATCGCGGGTGATCTCACTGGCCGCCGCGGACAGCGCGTCCAGCAGGGTGAGCCGGACCGCGGATTCGAGCGGCGCGATCAACCGTTCGGCGAGGGCCCGGGCCTCCGGACCCGCGAATTCGGCCGCCTGCGCGAGTTCGTTCCGGAGTGAGTCGACATAGGGCGTGAGATCCATGATGCCAGTGTGGCACCACTCTGATGCCACCACAAGGGAAACGGAAAAGTCGGTGCCGGAATGGCACCAGAGTGGCACCGCGCCAGGTTGTCGGCCCCGTCGCCACGACCGGACGTCTCTCCCCCCCCCCCCCCCCCGCGTTCTGCGGTCGGGCGAGTCCGCAGGCGCGGTGGCCGCAACCGGCTTGACTGTCCGGCGTGGGCTCCCCAATCATCGCTGCATGCCAACCACCGATTCGGTGCTCGAAACCGCGCCGCCGGAAAGCCATCTGGCCGGCAACGAATTCATCGATGTCGACGACCGATCAGTCCGAGCTCTCGCGCTGACGCTGCGGCGGAGCGCGGGCAGCGACCTGTCCTTCGCCAAGGCTGCCTTCGAGTGGGTGCGCGACGAGGTGGGGCACTCGTACGATGTGCGGCATCCACGGGTCACCCTGGCCGCGAGCGAGGTTCTCGCGCAGCGCGTCGGACTCTGTTATGCCAAGTCGCACCTGTTGGCGGCGTTGTTGCGATCCGAAGGCGTTCCGACCGGCCTGTGTTACCAGCGTCTCGCGCACGGAGACGGGCACGTCCTGCACGGGTTGGTCGCGGTCCATCTCAACGGCGCCTGGCACCGGCAGGATCCGCGAGGAAACAAGGACGGTGTCGACGCACAGTTCTCACTCGGTTCGGAACAACTCGCGTGGCGCGTCGTCCCTTCCCTCGGGGAGGTCGACTATCCGGGGATCTTCGCCTCGCCTGCACCGTGTGTCGTCGAAGCGCTCCGCGGCACGGACGACGTGCTGTCGCTCTACGACGCAGGCCTGCCGACGAGCCTCTGACGCACACCGGCCGACCGTCGTTCTGATCGCGTCGCGGTGCTGCCGCCGTCGCCGTGCCGCCGGTCACCGGACTCGTCCCGCCGGACGGTAAAACCCCAGGCACTTGTCGCGAGATCTCGCACGGTTCGATCCTCGTCTCACCCTTCGGCGAGCGCGGCAGCGGGCGAATTCGTCACCGCGCGTACGCCAATAGCATCCCGGAACTTCATGTCACGTTCACCCGGTCGCACCGGCGCGTCGCCGGTCCGCCATGATGAACGCCGCCGCCACCACCCGAGAGGACCGAGTGTCAGTTCAGACGACCACCGACAGCACGCTCGGCATCGCCCACCGCGAGAGCCGACCGGCCCCGGTCCACCGCCACGATCTCGACGGCCTCCGCGGCCTCGCCATCGGCCTGGTCGTCGTCTACCACGTGTGGTTCGGCCGGGTGTCCGGCGGCGTCGACATCTTCCTGGCCCTGTCGGGCTTCTTCTTCGTCGGTTCGCTGCTGCGGACGGCCGAGTCGAGGGCGTCACTCGATCCGCGGCCGGTCGTGCGGCGCGTCGCGCGCAGGCTGCTGCCGCCGCTGGTCCTCGTCCTGGCGGCGGCCGTGGTATTCACCCTCCTTGCCCAGCCCGCGACGCTGTGGTTCGACACCGCCCGCCAGACCGTGGCGTCGCTGCTGTTCCTGCAGAACTGGCACCTCGCGGAGACCGCGAGCGACTACCTGGCCGCGGACCCGTCGGTGAGTCCGCTCCAGCACCTGTGGTCGATCTCGGTGCAGGGCCAGTTCTATCTCGCGGCCGTGGCGGTCGTGTTCACCCTTGCCTGGTTCCAGCGCTCCCGTGGGCGTTCGATCCGCCGCCCGCTCGCCGCCCTCCTTGCCGTGCTGGCCGCCGTCTCGCTGGTCTACGCAACGACGAGCGCCCTGCCGCAGACCTGGCTCTACTACGACTCCGGCGCCCGGATGTGGGAGTTGCTCGCCGGCGGTCTGCTCGCCTGCGTCGCGCATCGCGTGCGGGTGCCCCGCCAGGTGGGCGTCGCGCTCGCCGTCGTCGCGCTGGCGATCATCTTCGGCTGCGGAATGCTGCTCGAGGGCCGATCCCAGTTCCCCGGCCCGTGGGCGCTCGTGCCGGTCGGTGCCGCGCTCGCGCTGATCGTCTCCGGCGCGCACGCCCCGACCGGAGCGGCCGCCGACCCGGTCACCCGCATGCTGACCTCGACCCCGCTGCTGCGCCTGGGCACCGTCGCGTACTCGCTGTACCTGTGGCACTGGCCGCTGCTGATCGGCTATCTCGTGATCAGGCACCGGACCACGCCCGGCCTGCTCGGCGGCGCCGCCGTGATCGCCGCGTCGCTGGTGCTCGCGGAGCTGACCACCAGGCTGGTCGAGACGCCGATCCGTCGAGCATCCGGCGGCGGGAGGCGACGCACCGCGCTGGTCACCGCCATCACAGTGCTGGCGGCCACGGTCGCGACGTCGACGGTGACGTGGTCCGTCTACGTCGATCACAAGACCACGAAGTCGGCCCAGCACGGCGAACTCGATCCCGCGCTCTTCCCCGGGGCCGCCGCACTCACCTCGGGCGCGGTCGTGACGCCTGCCCGCGAACAACCGTCCCGCCTCGTCGCGTACGCGGACGTGCCGGACGCGGCGCCCGACGGGTGCATGACCCAGCCGGGCCAGGTGGACGCCCTCACCTGTACCTACGGCGACCCCGACGCGGAGCGGTCCATCGCCCTGATCGGCGGGTCGCACGCGGAACACTGGCTGCCCGCCCTCGACGTCCTCGCCCGGGACCACCCCTTCCGGATCGAGGTCTTCGTCAAGGTCGGCTGCCCGGCGAAGCTCCCGATCGGCGACGACGGCTGGGTCGGCGAGTGCGAGGAGTGGACGCTCAACGTGCTCGCCGCCCTCTCCGCCAAGCCCGTCGACTTCGTGGTCAGCACCTCGACCCGGCCCCGCGACGACGGGCCGGGCGACCAGACACCCGAGAACTACGTCGCGCTGTGGCGCGAACTTGCGGACCGCGGCGTGCCGTTCGTCGGCATCCGGGACACCCCCTGGTTGTCGCACGAAGGCGTCAAGTACCGGGCCGCCGACTGCCTCTCCGCCCGCGGCGGCGACGCCGACACCTGCGGCATCGACCGCGGTCAGGTGCTCGCCCCGGTCGACCCCGCGAGGGAGGCCGCCGAGCAGCTGCCGTCGGTGCATCTGCTCGACCTCTCGGACGCCGTGTGCGGCGGTGACCGCTGCCGGGTGGTCGAGGGCAACGTGCTGATCTACCGCGACGCCGATCACCTCACCGCCACCTACGTGCGCACCATGGCGCCCGAGCTCGGGCGCCAACTCGGTCCCGCCACCGGCTGGTGGTGACGGCGAGCGGGGCGCTCGGGCGTCCCGGTCCCCTATCCTGGCGCGATGAACGCACCCCGTGAAGGCCGGATCGACCTGCCGACGGTGTCGCTGGCGACGCTCGAGTGGGGACCGACGGACGGTCCGCTGGCGCTGTGCCTGCACGGCTATCCCGACACGGCATGGACGTGGCGCCATCTCGGACCGGCGCTGGGCGCGCGCGGGTGGCGGGTGATCGCACCCTTCACCCGTGGCTACGCACCGTCGTCGATCCCCGCGGACGGCAGCTACCAGGTCGGCGCGCTGGCGGCCGACGCCGTCGGGATCCATGCCGCGGTCGGCGCGGACGAGTCGGCCGTGCTCGTCGGGCACGACTGGGGCGCGATGACTGCGAACTCCCTGGCCGCACACCCCGATTCGCCGTTCCGCCGCGTCGTGTCGATGGCGGTCCCGCCCGTCCCGGCCTTCTTCCCGCGGCGGTCCGCGTCCGAGATCCTCGCGCAGCCGCGACTGCTCGCCGCCCAGCTGCCGAAGAGCTGGTACATCGCGTTCAACCAGGTTCCCGGCGCGTCCGAGCGGTCCCTCGACCGCCTCGTCCCGCACCTGTGGCGCCGCTGGTCACCGTCCTACGACGCGGCCGAGGACCTCGAGCACGTCGCGGCGGCACTGCCGAGCACCGCGCACCGGACGGCGGCGCTCGGCTACTACCGCGCGGCGCTGCGACCGGGTTCGCGGCTGCCTGCCGGGTACCGCCGCTGGCAGTCGGCCTTCGCGCGGGCACCGGTGGTGCCGACGCTCTACCTGCACGGCGACCAGGACGGCTGCATGACGCCGCGCTACGCGGACCGGGTGGCGGCGGTCCTGCCGCCGGGCAGCCGGGTCGAACGCGTCACCCACGCGGGCCACTTCCTGCAACTGGAGCGTCCGGAGGCCGTGAACCGGTCGGTCCTGGACTTCGTCGGCGGGGCCTGAGCACCCCGCCCGGCGCGACGGCCGGGCACCCGCCCGCCGCCACCTCGGGCCGCGGCGCCGCGGGCTAGGGTCGTGCAATGGGAGAGCCCGAGAGCGACCCGGACCGGGACGCCGAACTGGCGGTGTGGCCGGGGTCCGCGTACCCGCTGGGTGCCACCTACGACGGTGCGGGCACCAACTTCTCGCTGTTCTCCGAGATCGCCGACGCGGTGGACCTGTGCCTGATCGCGCGGGACGGCACCGAGACCCGGGTCCGCCTCGACGAGGTCGACGGCTACGTCTGGCACGCCTACCTGCCGACCGTCGGCCCCGGTCAGCGCTACGGGTACCGGGTGCACGGGCCGTACGAGCCGGCCGCCGGTCACCGCTGCGATCCCGCGAAGCTGCTGCTCGATCCCTACGGCAAGGCCTTCGACGGGCACTTCGTCGGCGGCCCCGCGTTCCACACCTTCGGCGCGGACACGTTGGGCCACACCATGACCACGGTGGTGATCAACCCGTTCTTCGACTGGGCGTCGGACCACCCGCCGCGGCGGCCGTACCACGAGACGGTGATCTACGAGGCGCACGTGAAGGGCATGACCGCCACCCACCCCGGCGTCCCGGAAGCACTGCGCGGCACCTACGCCGGTCTGGCGCACCCGGCGATCATCGACCACCTGCGCGACCTCGGCGTCACAGCGATCGAGCTGATGCCGGTGCACCAGTTCCTGCACGACCAGGTGCTGCTGGACCGGGGGCTGCGGAACTACTGGGGCTACAACAGCTTCGGATTCCTGGCACCGCACGCCGACTACGCGTCTGCGGCCAAGCCGGGTGCGACGGTCTCCGAGTTCAAGGCCATGGTCCGGGCGTTCCACCGCGCCGGCATCGAGGTGATCCTCGACGTGGTCTACAACCACACCGCCGAGGGCAACCACCTCGGACCGACGCTGAACTTCCGCGGCATCGACAACGCCGCGTACTACCGACTCGTCGACGACGACCGGTCCGCATACATGGACTACACCGGCACCGGGAACAGCCTCAACGCGCGGCACCCGCACACCCTGCAGCTGATCATGGACTCGTTGCGCTACTGGGTGACCGAGATGCACGTCGATGGCTTCCGCTTCGACCTCGCCTCGACGCTGGCCCGGGAACTGCACGACGTGGACCGGCTCTCGGCCTTCTTCGACCTGGTCCAGCAGGACCCGGTGGTCAGCCAGGTGAAGCTGATCGCCGAGCCCTGGGACGTGGGCGAAGGCGGCTACCAGGTCGGCAACTTCCCCGGCCTGTGGACCGAGTGGAACGGCAAGTACCGCGATACCGTCCGCGACTACTGGCGCGGCCAGCCGGCGACGCTGGGCGAGTTCGCCTCCCGGTTCACCGGCTCGTCCGACCTGTACGAGGCCACCGGCCGCCGGCCCGGCGCGTCCGTCAACTTCGTCACCGCGCACGACGGCTTCACCCTCGCGGACCTGGTGTCCTACAACGACAAGCACAACGAGGCCAACGGCGAGGACAACAACGACGGCGAGGGCCACAACCGGTCCTGGAACTGCGGGGTCGATGGCCCCACCGACGACCCGGAGATCGTCGGACTGCGCGCCCGGCAGCGCCGGAACCTGCTCGCCACACTGATCCTGAGCCAGGGCACCCCGATGCTCGCCCACGGGGACGAGATGGGCCGGACCCAGCTCGGCAACAACAACGTGTACTGCCAGGACTCGCCGCTCTCGTGGATGGACTGGTCGCTGGCGCAGACGAACTCGGAGCTGATCGAGTTCACCCGCCGGGCGATCGCGCTGCGCACCGCGCACCCGGTGTTCCGGCGTCGCCGGTTCTTCGAGGGCCTGCCGATTCGCAGCGGCGAGCAGGCTCGCGACATCGCCTGGCTCACCCCGTCCGGCGTCGAGATGACGCCCGCGGACTGGGACAGCGGCTTCGGCCGGTCGCTGGCGGTGTTCCTCAACGGCGACGGCATCCCGGAGCCGAACGAGCGCGGTGAGCCGGTGCGGGACGACTCGTTCCTGCTGTGCTTCAACGCCCACGACGAGCAGATCGAGTTCACCGCCCCCGGCGACGGCGACGGCGGGCACTGGGAGGTGGCCCTGGACACGGCAGCCCCGACCGGGGCGTCCACGACCGTGCTCGCGCCCGGTGCGTCGCTGACCGCGCCGGCCCGCTCGCTGACCGTGCTGCGCAGGCGGGGCTGAGATGCGGGCGGTCACCGGGACCTACCGGTTGCAGCTGCGCGGCGACGCGTTCACCCTGGCCGACGCGCTCGGGCTCGTCGACTACCTCGACGACCTCGGCGTCTCGCACCTCTACCTCTCCCCCGTGCTGACCGCCGCCGACGGGTCCACCCACGGCTACGACGTCACCGACCCGACCACCGTGTCCGCGGCGCTCGGCGGCCGGGAGGCCTTGGCGGCCCTGGTCGCCGAGCTGCGACGACGCGGCATGGGCGTGATCGCGGACCTGGTGCCGAACCACGTGGGCGTCGCCGACCCGCGCCAGAACCACTGGTGGTGGGACCTGCTCGCCCGCGGCCGGGACTCCGAGTACGCGTCCTACTTCGACGTCGACTGGGCGGCGGGGCGGATCGCGCTGCCCGTGCTCGGCGACGACGGACCGGCGGCCCTGCGGATCGAGTCCGAGGGCGGCGTACCGATGCTCTGCTATCACGACAAGCGGTTCCCGATCGCGGCAGGCACCGAGGGCGCCGACCCCGCGGCGGTGCACGCCCGGCAGGCCTACGAGCTGGTGGACTGGCGCAGCGGGCGGGTCGGCTACCGGCGGTTCTTCACCGTCGACTCCCTCGCCGCGCTGGCGCAGGAGCGCCCGGACGTGTTCGCGGCCACCCACCGAGAGCCGGCGTCCTGGTTCGCAGGCGACCTGGTCGACGGGGTCCGGGTCGACCACCCGGACGGCCTGACCGACCCGGCCGGCTACCTCGCTTCGCTGCGCGCCCTGCTGGGCCCGGACCGGTGGCTGGTGATCGAGAAAATCCTCACCGCCGGTGAGGAACTCGACCCCGCACTGCCCGTCGACGGCACCACCGGGTACGACGCGCTCGCCGAGTTCGGCGGGGTGTTCCTGGACCCGGACGGGGCGTCCGAGCTGACCGCCCTGCACGACGCGTTGGCAGGCAACCCCGGCGACGCCGCGTGGCTGCGCGAGGCCGAACACGCGCTCAAGCTCGAGGTGCTGCGCGGACCGCTGGACCCGGAGGTGCGCCGCCTGGTCGCCGCCGTCGGCCGGGACGCCGCCACCGACGTCGATCCGGCACAGCTGACCGAGGCGACGGTCGCGGCGCTCGCGGCGATCCCGGTGTACCGCACCGACACCGGACCCAACGCGGGGCTGCTGGCCGCGCATCTGACCGCCGTCGCGGGCGCCCGGCCGGAGCTGGCACCGGCACTGGGCGCCCTCGCCGCGGCCGTCGCCGCCGGCGCGGAGGCGGCGGCCCGGCTGCAGCAGGTGTGCGGGGCGGCGACCGCCAAGGCGGTGGAGGACCGACTGTTCTACCGCACCGCCCGGCTGATCTCGCTGCAGGAGGTGGGCGGCGACCCGGGCCGGTTCGCGCTGTCCCCCGGTCAGTTCCACGCCGCGCAGTCGCGGCGGGCGCGGCGGTGGCCTGCGACGATGACCACGCTGTCCACCCACGACACCAAACGCGGCGAGGACGTCCGCGCCCGGATCGGGGTGCTCTCCGAGCTGGCCGGGCAGTGGTCGCGGCGCGTGCGCGAGTGGGAACGGACCACCCCCAGCCCGGACGGCGTGACGGGGCTGTTCCTGTGGCAGAACATCTTCGGGGTGTGGCCGGCGGACGGGCCGGTCGAGCAGGCGCTGCGCGAGCGGCTGCACGCCTACGCGCACAAGGCGATCCGCGAGGCCGGCCTGTTCACCGGCTGGGACCGCGTCGACGCCGGCTACGAGAGGAGGGTGCACGACTGGCTCGCGGCGGTGTTCGACGGCCCGGTCGCGGCGTCGATGTCCGACTGGGTGCGGGCGGCGGCGCCGCACGGCCGGGTGGTCGCGCTCGGGCAGAAACTGTTGCAGCTCACCGGCCCCGGCATTCCCGACGTGTACCAGGGCACCGAGTTGTGGGAGGACTCGCTGGTGGACCCCGACAACCGTCGGCTCGTCGACTTCGATGTCCGCCGCGCGCTGTCCGCCGGGCCGGTGCCCGCACCGCCGTCGGGCGTCGTCGACCCCGGCGCCGCGAAGCTGGCGGTGACGCGGGCGGCGCTGCGGCTGCGCCGCGAGCGCCCGGCCAGCTTCGTCGGCGGCGCCTACGCACCGGTGCGGGCGCACGGGACCGCGGCCGAACACCTGGTGGGCTTTGCACGGGGCGAGGACGTGCTCGCGCTGGCGACCCGGTTGAGCGTCCGCCTCGGCGAGAACGGTTGGCGCGAGACCACACTGCGGCTGCCACCGGGTACCTGGTCCGACCGGGTGACCGGCGCGCGGTTCACCGGAGAAGTGGCGGTGCGCCGGGTCCTCGGCGGCCTGCCCGTGGCCCTGCTCGCCCGGGACTGAAGCGTTCCGCTGGACGGGACCGCCGTGCGGGCACCGCCGGCGGCCCGCCTATCGTGACGGGGGACACAACCACTAGCGAATTCTGGAGGACCCGGCAATGGCGAATCGGTTCGAGGGCAAGGTCGCATTCATCACCGGCGCGGCGCGCGGTCAGGGCAGGGCCGAGGCGGTCAAGTTCGCCTCCGAGGGTGCGGACATCATCGCGCTCGACGTGTGCAAGAAGCTCGACTCCACCGCCTACGAGGGCGCCACCGAGGAGGATCTCGCCGAGACGGTGCGCCTCGTCGAGGAGCAGGGCCGCAAGATCGTCGCCACCAAGGCCGACGTGCGGGACTTCGACGCCGTCTCCGCCGCGCTGGACGCCGGCGTCGAGGCCTTCGGCCGGCTCGACTACGTGGTCGCGAACGCGGGCATCTGTTCGGCCAACCTGTCCTGGGAGATCACCCCGGAGCAGTGGCGCGAGACCATCGACGTCAACCTGACGGGCGTCTTCTTCACCTGCAAGGCCGCCATCCCGAAGCTGATCGAGCAGGGCGAGGGCGGTTCCATCGTCATCACCAGCTCGGTCTCCGCGCTCACCGGCGCCTCGTTCTTCGGTCACTACGTGGCCAGCAAGGCCGGCGTCGCGGGCCTGACCCGGACCATGGCCAACGAGCTGGGCATGCACAAGATCCGCGTCAACAGCGTGCACCCGTACGGCGTCAACACCGGCATGATCATGCACGATGTGGTCCCGCTGATGGGCCAGTTCGCCGACACCCTCGCCCCGACCTTCATGGCGTCGCTGCCCTACGGCTTCAGCGAGCCCGAGGACGTCGCGAACGTGGTCGCGTTCCTGTCCTCGGACGAGGCGCACCACATCACCGGCATCAACATGCCGATCGACCTGGGCAACGCCGCGCGCTGACCGAAGTTCCTCACGACGGCGGGCGCACACCGGAATCGGTGTGCGCCCGCCGTCGTCTTCGGGTGTCAGCTGTCGAGCGCGACGATCACCTGGGTCTTGCCCAGCACGGTCTGGCCCGCACAGGTCACCGAGAGGTCGATCCGGGCGGTGCCGGCGTCGGGGTCGACGCGTCCGACCTTGGCGCTGATCTCGATGTTCGCGCCGGTCTTCGGGTCCACGACGACGGGGCGGGTGAACCGGGTCTCGTAGCTGACGATCCGCGCCGAGTCGCCGAGCCAGTCGACCACGCACTGCAGCCCCAGCCCGGTGGTCAGCATGCCGTGCGCGAGGACGCCGGGCAGGCCTGCCTCCGCGGCGATGTCGTCGCGGTAGTGGATCGGGTTGAAGTCGCCGGAGGCGCCCGCGTACCGCACCAGGGTGTCCCGGGTCAGCGTGTGGGCGGCCTTCGCGACGACGTCGCCGAGGGTGAGCGTGCCGAGAGTCGGGCCGGTCATGCGTCGTCTCCTCGGGTGAGAATGGTGGAGGTGATGGTCGCGACGTGGCCGCCCGCGCTGTCGCGGATGTCGCTGTCGATGCCGAGGATCGCGTTGCCGGCCCGCTCGGTGACCGAGGTGATGGTCAGCACGGCGGTGAGCTCGTCCCCCGCCACGATCGGCCGGCTGAAGACCGCCTTCTCGGTGGCGTGCACCACGCGGGTGGGATCCAACCCGGTGTTGGGCGCCGCGACCAGCTGGGCCAGGGCCCGCTCCTGGATCACCACGGTGAAGGTCGGCGGCGCGACGAGGTCGGCGTGGCCGGCGGCGCGGGCCGCGTCGACGTCGACGTTGGTCGGGCTGGTGGCGAAGACCGCGCGGGCGAACTCGCGGATCTTCTCCCGGCCGACGAGGTACGGGGCGGTCGCCGGGAAGACGCGACCCTGGAGGTCAGGATTCAATGGCACCGCGCCACCCTACCGACCGTCCAGTCGCCTGCGAGCGGGTTCTGGTTCGAGACTGTGTCAGTTTCCTGCCGCGGCGGCCGGCTTCTTGTCAATGACGACGTGGTCGAAACGACTGCCGTCGAAGCTGACCTCGAAGGCCTTCCCGAAACCGACGACGTAGCGGCCTGCCTGCGGGGTCAGGCGGAACAAGTGGAAGTCGAGGCCGCGGAGAAGGTCGACCAGTTTGGCGTTCGTGCGTTCGGCGAACTTCTCGAACACGCCGTCGTGTCCGTCGTCCGTGGTCTGCTCGGCGGTGCAGACGAAGCTGGCCCGCTCGACACCGAAGATGTTGGCGGACGTCGCCTCGTCGCCGTGAATCATGACGCGGACGCTCTGGGCGTCCCGCAGGTAGGCGTAGTGTTCCGCGATCTCGCTCACGTAGACGTAGAGCGCACCGTCGTGCACGACGAAGGGCGCGATCGACAGGAACGGGTCGCCGTTCTGGTCCGGGGTCGCGATGACGACGGTCTTGCGTTCGGCAAGAAAGGCGCGGTAGTCGTCGAGTGCCTTGGCGTGTTGCGTATCGGTCAGCATCAGTTCTCCTCGGATGTGGGTACAGCGGCGGCGGGTTCGCGGGTCGGAACCTCGACCGGTCGACGGTCATCGGAAACGGGCATGTTCCATTGCCTGCGCACGAGGTGAATTCTGGGCCGCGTGGTGACGGGATGCTCCTCCACCTCGGCTTCCATCCCGTACACCTCACGAATCAGGTTCGCGGTCAGGACCTCGCGAGGAGCGCCCTCGGCGACGACCCGCCCCGAGGCGAGCGCGACGATGCGGTCACTGAACGTCGACGCCTGATTGAGGTCGTGCAGCACCATCAGTACCGCGATTCCCAGCGTGCGGTTCAGCGACGTGACCACCTCGAGCACCTCGTGCTGGTGCGCGATGTCGAGGTACGTCGTCGGCTCGTCGAGGAGCAGCACCCGGGGGCGTTGGGCGAGGACCATGGCGAGCCACGCCCGCTGCGCCTCGCCGCCGGAGAGCTGCGACACCGGTCGCTGCGCCATCGCCGCGAGCTCGGTGTGGGCGATCGCCCACTCGACGGCCTCGTTGTCGTCGGGGGTGGTTCGCTCGTACCAGCGGTGGTGCGGGTGCCGTCCGTAGCCGACCAGCTCGCGCACCGTCATGTCCGTCGGCGCCGTGTTCTTCTGGTTGAGCATCCCGATCGCCTGCGCGCGCCGCCTCGGCGGCCACGACGACAGGTCGGAACCCTCGAGTTGCACGGTCCCGGAACGAGGCGAGAGTTGCCCGCTCAACGCCTTCATGACGGTGGACTTTCCGGAGCCGTTCGGACCGATGAGGGTGACGATCTCGTTCGCACCCACCGTGATCGACACGTTCTGGACCACGTGGTTGTCGCCGTAGGAGACGCTCACGTCGCGGGCTTCGAACAACATCACTGCACTCCCTGTCGCCGCATGAGGTAGAGGAAGTACGGGGCGCCGATCGCCGCCATGATGATGCCTGCGGGAATCTCGGTGGGACTGAAGATCGTCCGCCCCATCGTGTCCGACAGGAGCACCAGGAGGGCGCCGACCGCGGTGCTCATCGGGATGAGCACCGCGTGGTTCGATCCGACGATCATGCGGGCGATGTGCGGTACGACCAGGCCCACGAAGCCGATGATCCCGACGGCCGCCACCGCGATCGCGGCGAGGAAGACCGCCACCAGCGACAGCAGGATGCGGGTGAGGTTCACTCCCTCGCCGAGGTTGCGGGCGACGTCGTCACCCAGTCGCATGACGTTGGCCGAGCGGATGCACAGGAGGGAGACCAGCAGCCCGACGACGGTGTAGGGCAGGATCATCCAGACCGAGTTCATACCTTTCGCGGCGAGGCTGCCGTTCATCCACTGGATGGCTGCGGGGAGTCGATCGCTGTAGCGCAGCGAGAGAAAGGCGATGAACGCGCCCGCGAGGGCGTTGACCGCGACGCCCGCCAGGATGATGTTCAGCGGTTTGATTCCCTCGCGGCGCCAGGCCAGCGCGTAGACGATCGTCGCGGCGATCACGCCACCGACGAAGGCGGCGACGGGAATCATCGAGTGGTAGCTGGGCGCCGCCAGCAGGATCACCAGGACGAGCGCGGCGGCGCCGCTGGTGACCCCGGTCAGCCCGGGGTCGGCCAGCGGATTGCCCATCACGGTCTGCAACAGCGCACCCGAGACCGCGATGCTCGCTCCGACCAGGAGTGCAAGCAGCACGCGCGGCAACCGCACGTCCCACAGGATCGTGCCGAGGGCGCCACCCTCGGAGCGGCCCGTCAGGAGTGCGATGATCTCCGCCGGGGAGATGTGCACGCTGCCGAGTCCGAGGCTGACCACCGCAACCACCGCGAGCAGGGTCCATGCGGTGGGGAGGGCCCACTTCGCCCGATCACGAGTGGGCGCCGAGGGGGAACTCACGGGAAGAGCACGCCCGCGAGGGCGGGGACGGCCTGATCGAGCCGGCCGACCGAGGTGTAGCCGAAGCTCGCATAGTCCAGCACGTGAATGCGGTCGTTCGCGTACGCGGGCAGGCTCTTCCATGCAGCGTTCTTCCCGACCTCGGCATCGAAGGCCGCCTGTCCCTCGGCGACGTCGCCCGACTGCAGCACCAACACCACGTCCGGGGCCGCCGCGATGATGTTCTCCAGATTCACCGCGCTGTAGGTCTCCTTCGCCCCGAGCGCCGAGACCGCGACGTTGTCGGCCCCGGACAGGTCGATGAGGCTCCCCAGGAAGGAGTCGTTGTTCATCACCATGAACGAATCCGTGGCACCGATCAGGACCAGGACCTTCGGCGCATCGGTGGATGCGCCTGCGTCGGCGAGAGTCGACTCGTGCGCCGTCATGGTGCCGAGGATTTCGCCGGCCCGGTCTTCGCGGTCGAAGGCCGCACCCAACACCTCGACGGCCAAGGCGAGATCACCGAAGCTGTCGGTGGCGAGGAAGGCCGCCGGTGTCGCGGTGGATGCCAACGTGGCCTCCACCGTGCTGCGTGAGGTCTCGGCCGCGATCACCAGGTCGGGGGCGAGCGCGACGATCTTCTCCGCGTCGGGCGCCATCGTCGAGCCGATGCGGGGCACGTCGTCCAGTGCCGAGGGGAGCTGCTGCGTCGTCGTGGACGGGACGCCTGCAACCGGCACGCCCAGCAGGGTGAGCACTTCTGCCAGGGGAACCGAGGCCGCGACGACCGTGGCCGGTGGGGTCGCGGGGAACTGCGCGAGTGCGGCGTCGCGCTTGTCGGCGTCCACCGCCGGAGCGGCATTCCCGGACGTCGCTGCCGGCTCCACGGAGCCCGGAGCCTCAGTGCTGCACCCGGTCAACCCGCCCACGAGAGCCAGGCTGACCAGCAGCGACGCTATCGACGCGGAACGAAATCGCACAGCAGGGCACTCCTTGGGTGGATCGGAATCCATTCGGTCGGACCACCCGAACTCAGGGCAGCCTAGGCTTCCTGAGGGCAGCCTAGGCTTCGAATAGTTCTTTACTGTCCCTTGACCTGTCAACTCGGACCCGCGGACGGCTTGCCGTGGCGACCCGGACCACCCGACGGCCGGCGACGGCGCCACCCGACAACCGGCGACGAGGTGGGGCATGCTGAAGTAATGACTTCCGTGCACGAATTCGAGGTCTGGGCGCCGCTCCCGAACCGGGTACGGCTGCATCTGGACGGCATCCTGCACCCCATGACCCGCGACGACGCCGGCTGGTGGCGCGCGAGAGTCCCCATCGAGCCCGGCAGTCGGTACGGCTTCGTACTCGACGACGACGACGCCATCGTGCTGCCCGACCCGCGCTCGCCGCGCCAGCCGGACGGGGTGCACGCACCCTCCCAGCTGGACACCGTCGACCCCGACGCGTGGACCGACCGGGACTGGACCGGACGGCAGCTCGCCGGCAGCGTCGTCTACGAACTGCACGTGGGCACCTTCACCCCGGAGGGCACCTTCGACGCCGCCGTCGATCGGCTGGACCACCTGGTGGACCTCGGCGTCGGGTTCGTGCAGCTGATGCCGGTCAACGCCTTCAACGGCGAGCACAACTGGGGGTACGACGGCGTCCTCTGGTACGCGGTGCACGAGGCCTACGGCGGACCGGACGGGCTGCGGCACCTCGTCGACGCGTGCCACCGCCGCGGGCTCGGCGTGCTCCTCGACGTCGTCTACAACCACCTCGGCCCCTCCGGC
Source organism: Rhodococcus kronopolitis (assembly GCF_042654025.1). Classification (NCBI taxonomy): domain Bacteria; kingdom Bacillati; phylum Actinomycetota; class Actinomycetes; order Mycobacteriales; family Nocardiaceae; genus Rhodococcus; species Rhodococcus kronopolitis. The sequence continues at coordinate 48,039 of NZ_JBHSFO010000001.1, forward strand.
AACTACCTCGACCGGTTCGGCCCGTACCTGTCGGAGAGCGCCAACCCGTGGGGGCGCGCGGTGAACATCGACGGCCCGTCGTCCGACGAGGTGCGTCGCTACATCATCGACAACGCGCTGCGCTGGATGCACGAGTTCCACCTCGACGGCCTGCGGCTCGACGCGGTGCACGCGCTCGAGGACCGCACCGCGACGCACCTGCTCGAGCAGCTGTCCGTCGAGACCCACACGCTGTCGGCGCACCTGCGACGGCCGCTGACACTGATCGCGGAGAGCGACCTCAACGACCCCGTCCTGGTCACCGCCCGCTCCGGCGGCGGCTACGGCCTCGACGCCCAGTGGAACGACGACATCCACCACGCCGTGCACGCCGCCGTCTCCGGGGAGCGGCAGGGCTACTACGGCGACTTCGGTTCGCTGCAGGGGCTGGCGAACACGTTGCGGCAGGGCTTCTTCCACTCCGGCACCTACTCCAGCTTCCGGGGACGGCTGCACGGGCGACCGCTCGACATCCGCCGCACCCCGGCCAGCGCGCTCCTCGCGTACACCTGCACTCACGACCAGGTCGGCAACCGGGCCGTCGGCGACCGGCCGGGGCACTACCTCTCCCCCGGCCAGCTCGCCGTCAAGGCGGCGCTGGTCCTGGGCTCGCCGTACACCCCAATGCTGTTCATGGGCGAGGAGTGGGGCGCATCGAGCCCGTTCCAGTTCTTCACCTCGCACCCGGAACCGGAACTGGCCCGCGCCGTCGCGGCGGGCCGGACAGGCGAGTTCGCCCAGCACGGCTGGGACCGAGCCGACGTGCCGGACCCGCAGGACCCCGCGACGTTCCTGCGGTCGAAGCTGAACTGGGACGAGCGCACCGTCGACCACCATGCGGAGCTGCTCGACTGCTACCGCGGGCTGATCGAACTGCGAAGCCGGCGAACCGAACTCACCGACCCGTGGCTCGAGCACCTGTCCGTCGAGTACGACGAGGAGCGGCGCTGGATCGTGCTGCACCGCGGTGACCTGCACGTGGCGTGCAACCTCGGACCGGACCCGGTGACCGTCCCGGTCGGCGGCCGCCCGTTGCTGTGGTGGGAGCCGCCGACCCAGGACCCGACCGGCGCGGCGACCGTGCTCCCCGGCCACTCGTTCGCGATCCTCGACACGGGCCGCGCCAGTGCGTCCGACGCGTCCCGCGTCGAGTGGAACTGACGCGGCGACCGGCGGCCCCGCCCGGTCGATGCATGCACCCTCGACTACTTGTTATTGATTGTCATTTCCATTTAGTGTCTGCACTGCGGGGCGGGAAGCACTCCGGCCCCGCTCCATCAGCACCACCATGCGGAAAGGCCAACAATGGAGTTCGATCAGTTCATCAGCCTGCTCAGCGCCCTCGGCGACTTCGGCGCACTGCTCAGCGGCGCGGGAGACGTCATGAGCGGGTCGGCATCGCTCACCGACAGCATCGGCGGCGCGCAAGCCTGACGACCGGCTGGACACAGGAGAAGGGGCGCACCCGCGATCGGCGGGTGCGCCCCTCCTCTCGGTGACTGCGGCGAGGGCTAGCGCGAGCGCATCATCCGGAACACCAGTGCCGCGTTGGCGAGCAGCACCACCGCGGTCGCGACGGCCGCGACGTGCATGCCGTCGACGAACGCGGACTGCGCCGCGCCCAGGACCTGCGCACCGACCTCCGACGGGACCGACTGCGCGTAAGCCACCGCACCGCCGAGGGTGTCGTGGGCCGCGTCGCCCGCCTCCGCACTCAGCGCGGACACGTCGAGCCCGCGCCGGTAGATGGCCATCACGACACTGCCCAGGACGGCGACACCCAGCGCGACACCCAGCTCGTAGGCGGTCTCGGACACCGCCGAGGCGGCCCCGGCCCGCTCCGGCTCGACCGAGCTGACCACCAGGTCGGAGGTGAGCGTCAGCGCCATGCCGACACCTGCGCCCGCCAGCATGAAGCCGAGGACGAACAGGCCGGCACCGCCGTCGACCCGCAGGAACGCCAGGATCGCGGCGCCGAGCGCGGCGAGCACCATGCCGAACCCCAGCACCGTGCCCGGCTGCCAACGCCGGACGAACCACGCCGCCAGCAGGGCAAACACCATGCTCATCGCGGTTCCGGGCAGCATCAGCAGACCGGCCTGCAGCGGCGAGTTGCCGAGCACCAGCTGCAGGTACTGCGAACCGAAGAACAGCACGCCCGCCAGCGCGAAGATCGAGAGCAGGTTGGTCAGCACCGCCGTGGAGAAGGCGGGCCGGGCGAACAGGCTCAGGTCCACCATCGGGTCCGCGAGCACCTTCTGACGGTGCACGAAGGCGAACCCGGCGGCAATGCCGACGAGGGCGACCACGGCGAGCGTCACGCTCGGCCCGTGCACGACGGTCTCCTTGATCGCGTAGACCAGCGGGATCAGGGTCAGGATCGACAGGCCCGCGCTGGGCAGGTCGAAACGGCCCGGGTTCGGGTCCTTCGACTCGGGAATCACGATCGGCCCCAGCACGATCAGGGCCAGCATCACCGGGATGTTGATCAGGAACACCGAACCCCACCAGAAGTGCTCGAGCAGCCAGCCGCCCACCAGCGGTCCTGCCGCCGCGCCGCCGCTGGCCATCGCGCCCCACACCGCGATGGCAGTGGTGCGCTGACGCGGGTTGACGAACATGGTGCGGATCAGGCCGAGGGTGGCCGGCATCAGGGTGGCGCCGGAGATGCCCTGCAGCACCCGCGCCGCGATCAGCATCTCCGGGCTCACCGACCAGGCCGCGACCAGCGAGGCGACGCCGAATCCGGCGGCGCCGATCAGCAGCAGGCGACGGCGCCCGATCCGGTCGCCGAGGGTGCCCATGGTGATCAGGAGGCCGGCCAGGACGAAGGAGTAGACGTCGATGATCCAGAGCAGCTCGTTGCCGGTCGGCGCGAGGTCGGCGCTGATGAACGGCAGCGCCAGGTCCAGCACCGTGGCGTCAACCGAGATCAACAGCACCGCGAACGCGAGCACGACGAGGCCGACCCAGTCGCGCGCGGTGGCCCGCACGTCGAGCGGGTTGGCTTGCGGGCGGTTGTCCGTCCGGACAGACACGATTTCTCCCAGGGGATGAAAGTAGCGGATGTGGTGAACCACGACCGGGACAGACTTAACCGTCCAGCCGGTACAGTTGCCCACCCAGGTTAACAGTGAACCGTCCAGCCGGTACAGTGATGTTCGTGACAGAAGCCGCCGATCCCGCCGCCCCCAGCACCCGCGACCGCATCCTCGACGCGCTCGAGAAGCTGCTGCTCGACCGCGGGTTGTCGCACATCACCCTCGAGGCGGTCGCGGCCGCGGCCAGCGTCTCCAAGGGCGGACTGCTCTACCACTTCCGCAGCAAGGACGCCCTGATCGCGGGCATGGTCCGGCGCCTCGGCGAGCGGTCCGACCAGCAGCTCGCCGAGTCCGGCCGCTCGGTGGCCGAGTGGTACCTGCAGACGATGGACGCCGGCAGCACCAACGAACTGGCCCTGTTCCAGTCCACCATCGCGGCGCTGCGCAGCGTCGACGGCGAGGGCGAGATCCAGCAGGCCGTCACCGAGGTGATGCGCGCCTGGGACACGGGCCTGCGCGCGGAGATCGACGACCCGGTCCAGGCCGAGATCGTCCGGCTCGCCGGCGACGGCATCTACCTCGCCGCCCTGATGGGCCTGCCGCAGCCCGAGCCCGAGCTGCACCGGAAGGTCGTCGACCGGCTACTGGGGCGCGAGGCCGCGGCGGACGACGACACCGCGCCGTAACCGATGCAATTTGCCGTCAGGGTCAGCTCCACCTGCCCGCTGTGAACGACGAGCCACTCGACGATGCTTGACCAGGCAGGCCGACGAGGGGCCGCGGACGTGCGTCCGCGACCCTTCCACGTCACATCGGCAGGGCGATGTACTTGGTGTCGAGGTACTCCTCGATCCCCTCGGTGCCGCCCTCGCTGCCGAGCCCGGACGCCTTGACGCCGCCGAACGGGGCCGCCGGATCGGAGATCACCCCGCGGTTGACGCCCACCATCCCCGACTCGAGCGCGTCCGCGACGCGCAGCGCCCGCTCCAGACCCTGCGTGTAGATGTATGCGGCCAAACCGAATTCGGTGGAGTTCGCCGCGGCGATCGCCTGCTCCTCGGTGTCGAAGCCGGTGATCGCGGCGACCGGGCCGAAGATCTCCTCGGCGACGATCCGCGCGTCGGCGGGCACGTTGTCGAGCACCGTCGGCCGGTAGAAGAACCCCGGCCCCTCGACCACCGCTCCCCCGGTGCGCACCCGCGCCCCGGCAGCGACGGCGTCGTCCACCAGCGCGGCCACGTTGCCCCGCTGCTTCTCGTTGATCAGCGGGCCGATCGCGGTGCCGTCCCGGTAGCCGGGGCCGACGGTCAGCGCGGCGATCCGCTCGGTGAGCTTGGCGGTGAACTCCTCGCGCACCGGGTTCGCGACGATCAGCCGGTTCGCCGCGGTGCAGGCCTCGCCGCCGTTGCGCATCTTCGCGGCCATCGCGCCGTCCACCGCGGCGTCGACGTCCGCGTCGTCGAACACCACGAACGGCGCGTTGCCGCCGAGTTCCATCGAGGTGCGCAGCACCTGCTGCGCGGACTGCTCGATCAGCAGCCTGCCGACCCGGGTCGACCCGGTGAACGTCACCTTCCGCAGCCGCGAATCCGCCAACAGCGGCGCGGTCACGGCCGCGGCGTCGGACGCCGGCAGCACCGAGAGCACCCCCGCCGGCAGCCCCGCCTCGGCGAAGATCTCGGCGAGCAGCAGCATGGTCAGCGGGGTGTCCTCCGCCGGCTTGACGATGATCGTGCAGCCGGCGGCGAGCGCGGGCCCGATCTTCCTGGTGCCCATCGCGAGCGGGAAGTTCCACGGGGTGATGGCCAGGCACGGCCCGACCGGCGCCTTGGTCACCAGGATCCGGCCGTTGCCCGACGGCGCGGTGGTGTAGCGGCCCTGGATCCGCACCGCCTCCTCGCTGAACCAGCGCAGGAACTCCGCGCCGTACGCCACCTCGCTGCGGCTCTCCGCGAGCGCCTTGCCCATCTCGAGGGTCATCAGCAGGGCCAGGTCCTCGGTGCGAGCGGTGACCAGTTCCCATGCCGCGCGCAGGATCTCGCCCCGCTGCCGCGGCGCGGTGGCCGCCCACGCCGGCCCGGCGGCGCACGCGGAGTCCAGCGCCCGCAGCGCGTCCTTGCCGGTGGCGTCCGCGACCTGCGTCAGCCGTATCCCGGTCGCCGGGTTCAGGACCTCGAAGGTGCCGCCGTCGACGGCGTCGGACTGAACCCCGTCGAGCCAGAGCCCGGTGGGCACGGTGGACAGGAACTGATCGAAACTGGTCATGGTCTTCCCTTGCCGGTGAGCGTGCGGATGGCGCCCTCGAGGACCTCGAGTCCCTCGACGAGCAGGTCGTCGCCGATCACCAGCGGCGGCGCCAGCCGGATCACGTTGCCGTAGGTGCCGCAGGTGAGCACGATGACGCCCTGTTCGAGCGCCCGCGCCGCGACCGCCGCGGTGAGCTCGGGGTCCGGTTCGCGGCCGCCGGGCCGGACCAGCTCGACGGCCAGCATGGCGCCGCGACCACGGACGTCGCCGACCGCGTCGACGTCGGCCGCCAGGGCGCGCAACAGTGGCAACGCGATCGACTCGATGCGGCGGGCCCGCGCGGGCAGGTCGTGGTCCCGGATGAAGTCGACGGTGGCGAGCGCGGCGGCGCAGGCGACCGGGTTGCCGCCGTAGGTGCCGCCGAGCCCGCCCGGGTGCACGGCGTCGAGCAGCTCGGCCCGGCCGGTGATCGCGGACAGCGGCAGGCCCGCCGCGATGCCCTTGGCCGTCGCCACGATGTCCGGGACGATGCCCTCGTGCTCGCTGGCGAACCAGGCGCCGGTCCGCGCGAAGCCGGTCTGCACCTCGTCCGCGACGAACACCGTGCCGGTGGCCCGCGCCCAGTCGACCAGCGTCGGCAGGAAACCCGGTGCGGGGACGATGAATCCGCCCTCGCCCTGGATCGGCTCGAGGACGATCGCCGCGACCGAGTCGGCGCCGATCTGCTTCTCGATCCGGCTGATCACCCGACGGGCCGCCTGCTCGCCGGTGAGGCCGGGCCCGTCCCGGTACGGGTACGACATCGGCATCCGGTAGACCTCCGGCGCGAACGGACCAAAATGCGCCTTGTACGGCATCGACTTCGCGGTCAACGCCATCGTCAGGTTGGTCCGCCCGTGGTAGGCGTGGTCGAACGCCACGACGGCGGCACGCCCCGTGGCCAGCCTGGCGACCTTGACCGCGTTCTCCACCGCCTCGGCGCCGGAGTTGAACAGCACCGACCGCTTCTCGTGGTCGCCCGGGGTCAGCGCCGCCAGTTCCTCCGCCACCCGCACGTACCCCTCGTACGGGGCGACCATGAAGCAGGTGTGGGTGAAGTGCCCGACCTGTTCCGAGACCGCCCGCGCGACCTCCGGGTTGCCTGCGCCGACGCCGGTCACCGCGATGCCCGAACCCAGGTCGATCAGCGAGTTCCCGTCGACGTCGACCAGCACGCCGCCGTCGGCGTCGGCCGCGTAGACCGGCACACTGGAACCGACGCCTGCCGCGACGGCGGCCCGCCGCCGCGCAGTCAGCGCCCGTGACCGCGGGCCCGGCAACTCGGTGACGAGCAACCGCCGCTGAGGCAGGCGGTACCGGATCTCCGTGGCCATGTGCCCATCCTCCCCGACGACTGTCAGTGGCGCGCTCCGACCAGTGTGCGCCACCCCGCCGCCGCGGAGCCATGCCCTCCGGTCAGAACGGCACCGCGGTGACGACGACGTTCTCCAGGTAGGTCCCGCGCCCCTGCGCGTCCTGCACGACGCCGCCGCCGCAGGTCACGATGTGCAGCTCCCGCGGGCCGCCGGCCCCCTGGAACCCCCAGTCCGGCAGGGCCTGCTTGACGAAACGTTCCATCCGGACGACCTTCCAGCGGGTGACCACCCCGTCGCGGGTCAGGTAGACCGCGTCCCCCGGGTACAGGGTGTGCATCCAGTACAGCGCTCCCTCGCCCTGGTTCGCGTTGTCCACGTGCCCGGCCACCAGGATGCCGCCGTCGGCGGCGTCGATCGGCGCCGAACCCGTCCAGTACGTCACGTCGGCGACGTTCCGCGGCAGCAGCAGGCTCCCGTCCGCCGCCAGCCCCAGCGGGTCCAGCGCGGTCGACGTCGCGATCGCCGGGACCACCAGGTGGTTGTCCGGCAACGGCCCGGACGGCACCTGCGGCCGGGCCGCCGGATCCGCCGCCGCGGGCCCCGGCGTGGGTGCCGTCCCGGCTGCCCCGATCACCGGCGCTCCGCCTGCGACCGGGTCCGCCACCCCATCCAGCGACAGGTCGAACGTCGACTCCGGCACCGGCGCCGACCCTGCATCCCCCGAGGACAGTCCCCGGGTGAGGAGAAAACCACCACCGGCGAGCAGTACCAGGGCGACGACCACCAACACGATCGAACCCGTGCGGCCCGAATCGCGTACGCCCGCATGCCTGCTCACGATGGAAACCCTCCACTCACCCATACAGTTGCCGAACAGTCGGGTGGCCCGGGACCGCAACACGGTCCCGGGCCACCCGATCACACCTCAGTGATCGTCACAAGTGCTCTGCGACTTCACCGTTCAGTGGTTCCCCTGGTTGCGACGCCGCAGTGCGACGAGCAGGACACCACCGGCAGCGACCAGCAGCGCGAGGCCGCCGGCGACCAGTCCGGCGTTGACGCCGCCGTCACCGTCGGCGCCCAGGCCGGCGTCGATCAGCCCGCCCTGCTGGCCCGATCCACCGCCGGAGGTTCCGGGGTTCTGCTCACCCGAACCGCCGGGGGTTCCGGGGGTACCCGGGTTGCCGGGGGTACCCGGGTTGCCGGGGGTACCCGGCCCGCCGGGGGTGCCGGGTTCGCCGGGCGTACCGGGGCCGGCCGGAGTACCCGGGTTACCGGGAGTACCCGGGCCGCCAGGGGTACCGGGCGTACCCGGTCCGGTCGAGCCGAGGGAGCCGTTCGGGCCGTCCGAGCTGCCGAGATCGGCGCTGCCCGAATCCGGGATCCCCAGGTCCGCACTTCCCGAGTCCCCACTGCCCGAGTCCGAGCTGCCCAGATCGGAGCTGCCCAGCAGGAGGCCGCCCAGTCCGACGCTGCCCAACGCCGCGCTACCGAGCAGCAGGCCGCCGAGCGAACCCGCGCCGCCGACGGACCCCACGCCAACCGAAGGCTTGACGAAGCCGAAGTCCAGGGTCATGTCCTGGTCACCGGCCTCGGGCAGGTTCTCCGAGGTCTCCGTCCACAGCGACGAGTCCTTCGCGCGGTCGTCGCCCGCGTTCTCCTTCGTCGGCTCGAAACCCTTCAGGGCCTCCTTGGTGGACGGGTCGTCCTCGACGATCTTGACGACGTACTTCTGGCCCGGGGCCAGACCCTCGAAGACGTACTTGCCGTCCGCGTCGGTGGTCACCGTGTTGGTGTAGTCCTTGCCCAGGTAGTCCTTCGCGACGGGCGTGCCGTCCTCGTTGAGCACCTCGAGCACGACGCCGCCGATGCCGGGCTCCTCGGAGTCCTGCAGGCCGTCACCGTTCTCGTCGAACCACACGTAGTCGCCGACCGAGACCGCGCCGAGGGACTTCACGAAGCCGAAGTCCAGCGTCAGGTCCTTGTCACCGGAGTTCGGCAGGAGCGCCGACTCGGCGGTCCACGAGGAGGAGTCGGTCGCCTCGTCGTCGCCCGCGTTCTCCTTCGTCGGCTCGAAGCCCTTCAGTGCCGTCACGGTCGACGGGTCGTCCTTGACGATCTCGACGGTGTACTTCTGCCCGGAGGGCAGGTTCTCGAAGAGGTACTTGCCGTCGGCGTCCGTCGTGGCGGTGCCGGTGTAGGGGTCACCCTGGTAGTCGACGGTGACGGGGTCGCCTTTCTCGTCGAGGACCCGGAGCACGACGCCGGGCAGCCCGGTCTCGGTCGGGTCCTGGACGCCGTCCTTGTTCTCGTCGAACCAGACGTAGTCACCGACGGTGACCGCACCGACGGACTTGACGAAACCGAAGTCCAGCGTTAGGTCGCGGTCGCCCGCCTTCGGCAGGACCACCGAGGTGGCCTCCCAGGTGGACGAGTCCAGGTCGGTGCCGCCGGCGTTCTCGGCGGTCGGCGCGAGGCCCTTCAGAGCAGCCTTGGTGCCCGCATCGTCCTGCACGATCTTGACGACGTACTTCTGGCCGGGCTTGAGACCGGTGAAGGTGTACAGGCCGGTGGCACTCGTGACGGTGGTGTTCTCGTACGGCTGGTCGCGGTAGTCCTTCGTGACCGGGGTGCCGTCCTCGTTGAACACCTGCAGCTTCACGCCGGCGAGCGGCTCGTCGGTGCCGTCCTGCAGGCCGTCCTTGTTCGCGTCGAACCAGACGTAGTTGCCCACGGTCGCGGACAGGGTGCCGACGCCCTCGGCGCCGCCGTCCTGGCGCAGCGTGGCCGTCCAGGACTTGGTGCCGTCCCAGCCGCCCGCGGTGTTCGTCAGCGGCAGGAAGTCCTCGAAGTCCTCGGTCAGGTCCGCCTTGTAGGTGATGATCAGGCCCTCGTGCTGGACCAGGGCAGGCGCACCCGCGGTCTCGCCGCGGACGGTGACCTTGACCTGGGACCCACTGCAGTCGACGACCGCGCGGTCGGTCAGCACCGTGTCCTGCGCCTTGTACTTGCCGTCCACCAGGACGTAGGTCCGGCTGACCACCTTGACCGACGAGCAGACCGGGGTCCAGCCGGGCTGTACCGGGTCGGAGACCACGAGCTCGGCGCCGGGGTAGTCGGCGTTGCGCTGGGTGCCGACCTGGACGGTCCAGTTGACCTGATCCTTCAGCGAGGAGGTGCCCTGGGTGCTGTCCGCCCACGCACCCCGCTTCGACGAGCTGAAGTAGTTCGAGCCGGGACCCGGGTTCGGGTCGACCGGGCCCGGATCCTTGCCGGCGTTGATGTGGCCCGGCAGCGAGCCCGTGCCGCAGCCCGCGAACTCCATGGCCGGGAAGTCCTGCTCCTGGCCGACGATCTCGCTGACCTGAGACTTGTCCCAGCCGACCTTCACCCAGGCGCTGCCGGAGAGGTTGGCGTGGGTGTTGGCGTACTCGGTGAGGGTGAAGGTCAGCGTCTTGCCGTCCGCGCTCCACACGCCGTTGGCCACGACGGTCTTGCCGTCGGGCGCGTACGCCTTCATCGGGAGGTTCTTGTTGGAGACCTTGAGCTCCTTCGGCAGGACCAGGTCGAAGGTCTCGCCCTCGGCCTTGCCGTTCGGGATCGACCAGTTCCACTCGACATCGGTGGTGCTGCCGGTGGTTCCGGTGAAGACACCGTCCTTGATGTTCGAGGCACCGGGCCTCCAGTGGATGTTGCTCCAGCTGCCGGAGTCACACGTCGGGGACGGCTGGGCCTGCGCCATCGTGGGCACCAGCACCGACCCGGACAGCACCAACATGAAAGTGACAAATCCGGTCAACCATCTTCCGACCGCGCGCGGCGCGGCCGTATATCTGGACATGCAAAATCCCTTCCCCGGAACCCTAAACAGACAAATACGGCTGTACCTTAGCCAAATCCAGAAGCTACGTTAATTTCTGGCTATCGACGGACTTCCCTCCCGCTGAACGGAATTCAGGGAACCCGAGTGAGCGCATGCAGTCCGCTGCCGGCGGCGAAGAATCGGACGTGCTGCAGCACACTGCATCTCATCAAGGTGGCCACCCGAAATCCTCGACCACCCCGGGGGGCGGCACTCGAATCCGCCAATCCTCGACGGTCGACCGACCGCCCGAACGTGAGGGCGTACGAATAGCCATGAGTTCACCCCCGCGATGCGCCCGGAAACACGAGTTCGCCCGACTGACAAGGGTTTACAAATACGCTGTAAGAAAGGACGACCGGTCGGTAATTGCTCGGCGCACCAATTCTCCGCAAACGGGCATACGTGACGAAGGACACTCGGTGGACGGGCGCGTCGACCTCTTGCCTGACCACGGGCACGGCACCGCGGACACAATGCCGGTCGTCGGCGGCGGCGTCGGGCTGGGTTCGGTTCGAGGTCGGACGGCCGCCGCGCGCACGTCGAGCGAATCGGCGAGCGGGGCGCACGGGACTGCCGAGCTCCGTGGCAACGACGCGACCGCCTCGACGCGGCCCCGAACGACGGCGGGCCACGGCCGCCGAGGAAGGTCGACCGTGGCCCGAGCCGGGGCACGGCCGAGGCCGAGGCCGCGGGCGTGCCGAAACACGTCTAGATCAGGCGCTGCTCGAACGCCACCGTCGACGCCCCGGTCGTGATGTCGACCGTGTAGGCCTTCACCGTGACGGTGTCCGCAGACAGATCCAGCACCATGAAGCCGACGTCACTGAAGTTCTGGTACATGCTCGGACGGCCTTCCTGCGCGCCGCCCTTGCCGTGGTCGTTCTTCCCCGCCGCACCGCAGACGATCTGGCGAGTGCCCTTCGACTCGACGGTCGGCTGGAGCACCTGCATCGAATGGTCGTGCCCGGAGAGGATCAGCTGGCACCGACCGACGACGTGGTCCTCGTAGAACTTCTTCGCGAGGGCGCCGTTCATGGGCGCGACGGGAATCCCGTCGTACTTGCCGGCGTCACCGTGCTTGCCGTTGCTCAGGTACGGGTGGTGCGTGCAGACGATCTTCCACTTCGCCGTCGACGACGCGAGTGCCGCATCCAGCCAGGCCGCCTGCTCGGTCATGAACGGACCGTTGGGCGCCCAGTACGGCGAGAACAGCGGCGGGATGTAGGCGGCCAGCGGGTTGAGGTCGAGCACGAAGAACTCCACGACCGGATTCACCTCGGGCACCCGGACCGAGTAGTACCGGCTCGGCATCCACCATCGGGGCGAACGCCGGTGGTAGTCGACCTCCTCGTCGCCGCGCAGCAGCCACCCTCCGTCGCCGGGGAAGATCGCGCTGTTGTCGTGGTTGCCGAGCGCCATCAGCCACGGGAAGTCCAGGCCGTGGTTCGGGTCCTCGAACTTCTCCGCAAACTGGATGTCGTACTCGTTGCTCGGACCGGTCTCGTAGATGTTGTCGCCGAGGCCGAGTGCCATCGACAGCGGCTCCCGGCCGTGCAGGTCGCGAATGGCGTCGGCCACGGCCACCTGCGCCGGCTGACCGGTACCCGCGTCACCGGTCACCAGCACCCGCAGCTCGGCACCGTCGGGGAAGGGGAACTTCTCCGCGTCGGGCCCGGGATCGACGGGGCCGGGTCCCGACGAACCGAAGTCTGCGCTGGAAACTGCCGACGCGGTCCCCGCCGTCATCGCGGCGAGCGGGACGGCGGCACCCGCCGCGGCGGCACCCGCAAGGAACCTGCGTCGGTCAATTCCGTTGTTCTGCATCGATGTAGTCCTCGTCGCTCGCATGTGGGCACGGGTGTTCGGTACGAACCAACCCGAACATAGACGAATGTTCAACGCCTGGAGCATGAACTCCGGGAGTACACATCGGTCGCGACGTCAGGTCAGGTACCGGTACGCAGGCGACCCGGGCTCGAGCTGCTCGACGTGCATGCGGGAGTCCGCCATCCGCGCGAGCAACGGGGCCAGGCCGGCGGCCTCGCCGAGCTGGAGGCCCACCAGCGCCTCACCGGTCTCCCGGTTGTTGCGCTTGACGTACTCGAACAGCGTGATGTCGTCGTCCGGGCCGAGGACCTCGTCGAGGAACCGCCGCAGCGCGCCCGGCTCCTGCGGGAAGTCCACCAGGAAGTAGTGCTTGAGGCCGAGGTGGACCAGGGACCGTTCGAGGATCTCGCCGTACCGCGAGACGTCGTTGTTGCCGCCCGAGATCAGGCACACCACGGTGGACCCGGGGGCGACGTTGACCAGTTCGAGCGCCGCGACCGACAGCGCGCCCGACGGCTCGGCGATGATGCCCTCGTTCTGGTACAGCTCGAGCAGCGCGGTGCAGACCGCGCCCTCGTCGGCGTGGATCATCGCGAACGTGCCCTCGCCCGCGCCGGACCGCGGCTGCGCGACCAGCGGCAGCGAGCCGTGCGAGACCACCCCGGCGCCGAGCGCCGACATCACCGCGAACGGCAGGTCCCCGATCCGGCGCACGGCCGTCCCGTCGACGAACGGGTCGATCACCGGCAGGGTCACCGGCCCGCCCGCGACCAGGGCCGCGGTCATCGACGCGGCACCGCTCGGCTCGACGCCGACGATCGCGGTCTGCGGGGACCGCTCGTGCAGGTAGGTCGCGATTCCGGCGATCAGACCGCCGCCGCCCACCGGGACGATCACCGTCCCGGGCTCCTCGCCCAGCTGCTCGATGATCTCGGCGGCGATGGTGCCCTGCCCGGCCGCGGTGCGCGCGTCGTCGAACGGCGGCACCAGCGTGGCCCCGGTGCGCTCGACGTCGGCGACGGCCGCCGCGGCGGCCGCGTCGTAGGTCTCGCCGATGGCGATCAACTCGACGAACTCGCCGCCGTGCGCGCGGATCCGGTCCCGCTTCTGCCGAGGCGTGTTGGCGGGCACATAGATTCGGCCGCGGATGCCCATCGCAGCACAGGCGAAGGCGACGCCCTGCGCGTGGTTTCCGGCGCTGGCGCACACCACACCCGCGGCGCGCTCCTCCTGGTCCAGCTGCACGATCAGGTTGTAGGCGCCGCGCAACTTGAACGAGCGCACCACCTGCAGGTCCTCGCGCTTGAGGTAGACCCGGGCGCCGGTGATCGCGGACAGGCGCGGACTCAGCTGCAGCGGGGTGACCTCGACGACGTCCGAAATTCGCTTGGCGGCGGCATCGATCTCGCGAGCGTCGAGCGACGCGGCCAACAGGTCAGCGATTTCCGGGGTGTGCGACACCCGGCCATGTTGCCACCTCGCGGCCTGGGCCGCGTACTCGCCCCGGTCAAGCACGCGGATCGAACTGTGACGGCCGCGGGATGTTCCGCAGATTCGACTTCGCCATCCGCACCGCCTCGCCCACCCCGCCGTTCATCACCATCCGCGACATCGCCAGCGCGAAGCCCTTGACCTGTCCGCCGGTGATCGTCGGCGGCAGCGAGAGCGCGAGCGGGTCCGTCACCAGGTCGACCAGCGCCGGCCCCGGGTGCTCGAACGCCGCCCGCAGCCCCGACTCCACCGCGCCGGGGTCCTCGACCCGCACCGAGAAGATCCCCAGCGCCCGGGCGACGGCGGCGTAGTCCACCGCCGGCACGTCGACGCCGAAGTCCGGCAGCCCGTCCACCAGCATCTCGAGCTTGACCATGCCGAGCGTCGAGTTGTTGAAGACCACCACCTTGACCGGCAGCCTGCAGGCCGCGACGGTCACCAACTCCCCCAGCAGCATCGACAGGCCGCCGTCGCCCGACACCGAGATCACCTGCCGGCCCGGGCAGGCGACCTGCGCGCCGATCGCGTGCGGCAACGCGTTCGCCATCGACCCGTGCAGCGCCGAGGAGAGCAGGCGCCGGGACCCGTTCGGGTTGACGTAGCGGGCGGTCCACACGTTGCACATACCGGTGTCGGCCGTGATCACCGCGTCCGGTGCGGCGAGGTCGTCGAGGATCGACGCCGCGTACTCCGGGTGGATCGGAACCCGCTGGTCGGCCGGACCGGTGTACGCGCCGACCACCTTGTCCATCAGGGTGCGGTGGCGGGCCAGCTGCGCCTGCAGGAAGGTGCGGTCGGTCTTGCGGCGGACCAGCGGGGCCAGGGCGGCGAGCGTGCTGGCGGTGTCGCCGTGCACCGCCAGGTCCAGGCCGGTGCGCCGGCCCAGCCGCTCCGCGGCGACGTCGATCTGCGCGGTCGGGGTGTTCGTCGGCAGGAACTGGTCGTACGGGAAGTCCGTGCCGACCAGCAGCAACAGGTCCGCGTCGTGCATGCCGTCGTGCGCGGCGCCGTAGCCGAGCAGGCCGGTCATGCCGACGTCGAACGGGTTGTCGTACTGGATCCACTCCTTGCCGCGCAGCGTGTGCGCGACCGGCGCACCGACCGTCTCGGCCAGCGCCAGCACCTCCTCGCGCGCACCCCGCACCCCGGCGCCGGCGAAGATCGCGACCCGCTCGGCCGCGTTGATCGCGTCCGCCAGCGCCCGCACGTCGCGGGAGTCCGGGACCACCGCGGGCCGACCGGTGCGCATCAGGGCCGGCGGCCCGCCCTGCGCCGGGAGGTCCGCGACATCGCCGGGCAGCGTGATCACCGCGACTCCGGAGCGGGCGAGCGCGTGCGCCATTGCGCTCTGCACCACCCGCGGCGCCTGCGCAGGCGAGCCGATCAGCTCCGAGTACACCGAGCACTCGACGAACAGCCGGTCCGGGTGTGTCTCCTGGAAGTAGCCGGTGCCGATCTGGCTGCTCGGGATGTGCGAGGCGATGGCGAGGACGGGCGCCCCGGACCGGTTCGCGTCGTAGAGCCCGTTGAGCAGGTGCAGGTTGCCCGGTCCGCAGGATCCCGCGCACACCGCGAGCTCGCCGGTGACCTGCGCGTCCGCAGACGCCGCGAAGGCGGCCGCCTCCTCGTGCCGGACGTGGATCCAGTCGATCCCGCCGGCGGCGCTGCCGCCGGTGCGGCGCACGGCGTCGACGATCGGGTTGAGACTGTCGCCGACGATGCCGTAGATCCGCCGCACTCCGGCGGCCACGAGCTGCCCGACCAACTGCTCCGCGACCGACGTCGGCGCCACGGTGGCCTACCGCGGGGTGAGCACGAAGACGGGGATCTGGCGATCGGTCTTCTTCTGGTACTCGGCGTAGTCGGGCCACGCCTCGACGGCGCGTTCCCACCACACCGCCTTCTCGTCGCCGGTGACCTCGCGCGCGATCATGTCCTTCTTGACCGGCCCGTCCTGCAGTTCGACGTGCGGGTCCGCGATCACGTTGTGGTACCAGACCGGATGCGTCGGGGCGCCGCCCAGCGAGGCCACGACGGCATACTCGCCGTCGTGCTCGACCCGCATCAGCGGGCTCTTGCGGAGCTTGCCGGACTTGGCGCCCTTGGTGGTGAGGATGACGACGGGTCTGCCCTGCATCTCCGTCCCCTCCGTACCGCCGGAGCGCTCGTAGAGATCGACCTGGTCGGCGGCCCACTTGCTCGGACTGGGGACGTACTCACCGGTGAGAGGCATGCCGTCAAGTCAACACCCGACCGGGATCCGGCGCAGCCCGACGCGCCAGATCCACGACCGAATGGAAATGTTCGTTGGACCGAACTTGGTTTTCTCGGTAGCCTGAACTCATGACCGCCGCCGACTGGACGACCGCGCCGCACACCGGCGCGCCGCGGCGCGCCCACCACGTGAACCTGGCCGGCACCGACTGGCCGCTCTACAAGCTCGAGGCCCTCGTGGTCGGCCTCCTGGTGTTCGTCGTGACGCTGGCCGTCACGACCGCCCTGCAACCGGCCGTGCTGCTGGCCGCCGGTGCCACCGTCACCGCGTGGTGGGTCCGGCGGGCGCACTGGGCCCGCGCCCGCGACTGACGGCTGCGCGACCACCCGATCCGAGGATTCGTGCGGAGACCTCAGACCGGGGCCGGCGCCCACTGCTCGCGCAGCGAGCGGGACTCCCGGCCGAGCATCCGGGCCTGCGCGAGCGCGCCGGCCACGGCAAGCACGATGCACAGCGCGTACCACCACCAGTCGTGGGCGACGGTATCGGTGAGGGTGCCGCGGTTGAAGTCGGCGGTGTCGATCGTGGAGACGAGCAGCATCACGCCGCCGACGATCACGGCCGCACCGCCGAGGGAGCTGACCACAACCAGCAGGATCGCAGGCAGGTCCGTGGCGAGGGTGGCAACCGCCAGCAGCGCGCCGAGCAGCACACCGGCCACGATCACCAGCCACTCCCACGTCACGCCGAGCGCCGCCATGGCGGCGGTGCCGAGGACGAAGCCCACCGACGCCATCGTCAGCACCACCGCCACCGCGTAGTACAGGTAGGCCAGCACGGCGAAGAGTACGGCGACGGCGATGCCGACGAGCCAGCCGAGCGCGGTGGCGAAGTAGCCGTCGCCGGTGATCGCGGACACGAGGCCGGCACCGAGGTTCAGTCCGGCGAACGCACCCCAGAGTGCGATGACGAACCGCATCATCGGGACGCCGCGGAAGCAGAATGCGGCACCGACGGCGACGGCGAGGATCCCGATCACGATGTCAGACATGAGGGCACGGTACCCACCAGCTGTGCCGAAATGTCCGAACCTCGATGGCGCGCCGGTCCACCCGTCCCGTGGAACTCGAGAATGCCGAACGATGTGGTGCGGGTACCCGTCAGCCGCCCAGGCAGCTCGGGCCGAGCAGCGCCTTCAGGTCACCCATCAGCGCGGACGACGGTTCCACCCGCAGGCTGTCGTCGAGCTTGAGCATGGTGACCTTGGTGCCGCTGAGCAGTCGCAGGTGTACGTCCGAGGTGCCGGGGTGCCGGGTCAGCACCTGCTTGAGCGCGCCGACCTTCTCGGGCGTGCACATCCGGGTCGGCAGGCTCACCGCAACCGGCTTCGCCACCCCGACCGCCGACAGGTCGGGCACCGCGAGGTCGTTGCCGATCAACGACATCCGGTCGTCGCGGATCGAGACCCGCGCCTTGACCAGGACGACGGAGTCCTCCGCGATGTCCATCCCGTAGACCGCGTAGGCCTGCGGGAAGAACAGCACCTCGATGCCGCCGACCAGGTCCTCCAGCGTGATGATTGCCCAGGTCAGTCCGTTCTTGTTCACCCGCCGGTCCACCGAGGCGATGATGCCGCCGATGGTGACCTGCGCGCCGTCCTTGACCTCGCCCTCGAGGATCGAGGCGATCGAGGTGTCGGACTGCTGCCGGAGGATGTGCTCGACGCCGTTGAGCGGATGCCCGGAGACGTAGAGCCCCAGCATCTCCCGCTCCAACGCCAGCCGATGCTTGGTGTCCCACTCCTCGTCCGGGACCCGGATCGCGAACACCGACGACATCGACTCGTCGCCGCCGCCCGCGTCGCCGAACAGGTCGAACTGGCCGACCGCCTCGGCCTTCTTGGTACCCAGGACCGACTCGATGGAGTCGGTGTGGATCAGGAACAGACCCTTGCGCGGGTGCTCGAGCGAGTCGAACGCACCGGCCTTGATCAGCGACTCGGTGACCTTCTTGTTGCAGGCCGTGACCTCGATCTTGTTGAGGTAGTCGGAGAAGTCGGTGAACTTCCCCTTCTCGTTGCGCGACTTGATGATCGACGCCACCACGTTGGCGCCGACGTTGCGCACCGAGCCCATGCCGAAGCGGATGTCCTCGCCGACGGTGGCGAAGTCGACGCGGGACTCGTTGACGTCCGGGGGCAGCACCGTGATGCCCATCTGCCGGCAGTCCGCCAGGTAGACCGCGGACTTGTCCTTGTCGTCGCCGACCGAGGTGAGCAGGCCCGCCATGTACTCGGCCGGGTAGTTGGCCTTGAGGTACGCGGTCCAGTACGAGACCAGTCCGTAGCCCGCGGAGTGCGACTTGTTGAACGCGTAGCCGGCGAAGGGCAGCACCGTGTCCCACAGCGCCTTGATCGCGGCGTCGCTGAAGTCGTTGTCGAGCATGCCCTGCCGGAACCCCGCATACGCCTCCTCCAGCACCGAGAGCTTCTTCTTGCCCATCGCGCGTCGGAGGATGTCGGCCTGACCCAGCGTGTACCCGGCCACCTTCTGCGCCAGTTGCATGATCTGCTCCTGGTAGATGATCAGGCCGTAGGTCTCGCCGAGGATCACCTTGAGCGGCTCCTCCAGCTCCGGGTGAATCGGCACCACTTCCTCGAGCGCGTTCTTGCGCTTGGCGTAGGAGGTGTGCGACTTCATGCCCATCGGGCCCGGACGGTAGAGCGCCAGCGCGGCGACGATGTCGTCGAAACCGGTGGGCTGCATCAGTTTCAGCAGTTCCCGCATGCCGCCGCCGTCCAGCTGGAACACGCCGAGGGTGTCCCCGCGGGAGAGCAGTTCGTAGGTGGCGGGATCGTCGAGCGGCAGCGAGTCCAGGTCGATGTCGATGCCGCGGTTGGCCTTGATGTTGTCGAGCGCGTCGCCGATCACCGTGAGGTTCCGCAGGCCCAGGAAGTCCATCTTGAGCAGGCCGATGTCCTCACACGACGGGTAGTCCCAGCCGGTGATGATGGCGCCGTCCTGGGCGCGCTTCCACAGCGGGATCGCGTCCATCAACGGCTCGGAGGACATGATCACCGCGCAGGCGTGCACGCCCGCGTTGCGGATCAGGCCCTCGAGGCCCTTCGCGGTCTGGTAGATCTTCGCGACGTCGGGGTTGGCGTCGATCAGCGTGCGGACCTCGGACGCCTCCTTGTACCGCTCGTGGTCGGGGTCGGTGATGCCCGCGACCGAGATGTCCTTGGCCATGATCGGCGGCGGCAGCGCCTTGGTGATCTGGTCGGCGATGGCGAAACCGGGCTGCCCGAACTGCACGCGGGCGGAGTCCTTGATGGCGGCCTTGGTCTTGATGGTGCCGAAGGTGATGACCTGGGCGACCCGGTCGCTGCCCCACTTCTCGGTGGCGTAGCGGACCATCTCCCCGCGGCGGCGATCATCGAAGTCGATGTCGATGTCGGGCATGGAGACGCGCTCGGGGTTCAGGAACCGCTCGAACAGCAGCCCGTGCGGCAGCGGGTCGATGTTGGTGATGCCCATGGCGTAGGCCACCAGCGAACCGGCCGCCGACCCGCGACCCGGTCCGACCCGGATGCCGACCTCCTTCGCGTGGTTGATGAGGTCGCCGACGACGAGGAAGTAGGCCGGGAAGCCCATCTCGTTGATGACGCCGATCTCGTAGTCGGCCCGGGCCAGGTACTCCTCCGACGGACCGTCGGGGAAGCGCCGGTCCAGGCCGCGCAGCACCTCGGCGCGCAGGAAGCTCTGCTGGGTGTGTCCGTCCGGGACCGGGAAGATCGGCATCCGGTCGCGGTGCGTCCACACGTCGGCGTAGGATTGGACCCGCTCACCGATCGCGATCGTGTTGTCGCAGGCGCCGGGCACCTCGGCGTCCCAGATCGCGCGCATCTCCTCCGCGGACTTGAGGTAGTAGCCGTCGCCGTCGAACTTGAAGCGCGTGGGATCGCTGAGCGTCTTGCCGGTCTGGATGCACAGCAGCGCCTCGTGGTTCTCCGCGGCGTCCTTCGTGACGTAGTGGCAGTCGTTGGTCGCGAGCGGCGGGATGCCCAGCTGCCTGCCGATGTCGAGCAGACCCTCGCGGACCCGGCGCTCGATCGAGAGTCCGTGGTCCATCAGTTCGAGGAAGAAGTTGTCCGGGCCCCAGATCTCCTGCCACTTCGCGGCGGCCTCGAGCGCCTCGCGGTCGTGGCCGAGCCGCAGCCGGGTCTGGATCTCGCCGGACGGGCAGCCGGTGGTCGCGATGATCCCCTCGTGGTGCTCGGCGATGATCTCCTCGTCCATCCGGGCCCACTTGCCGAGCTGGCCCTCGATCGAGGCGCGAGAGGACAGCTTGAACAGGTTCCGCAGACCCGTCGCGTTCTCGGCCAGCATCGTCATGTGGGTGTACGCGCCGCTGCCCGAGACGTCGTCCGACTTCTGGCTGCGGTCACCCCACAGCACCCGCTTGGTGTTGAACCGCGACTCCGGCGCGATGTACGCCTCGATGCCGATGATCGGTTTGACGTCGTGCTTCTTGGCCTCGTTGAAGAACTCACTCGCACCGAACATGTTTCCGTGGTCGGTCATCCCCACCGCGGTCATCCCGAGCCGCTTGGCCTCGTCGAACATCGGGCCGACCTTCGCCGCACCGTCCAGCATCGAGTACTCGGTGTGATTGTGCAGATGAACAAATGAGTCGGCCACGGCGACGAGTCTAGGCGTTGGCACCGACGGTCCCGGCCCGGACGGACCCGTCAACACGCGCGCCGGCGGACGTGCTCCGGTTCGTCGGTGACCGACGCCATAATGACCGCCATGACCTCGACCACCGAGCCCGTAGCCGACCGCGACCGGGGCACCCCCGCCGAGCGGCCACTACACCCCTGGCGCCGCCGGGTGGCCTGGGCGGCCGGTTCGGTGCTCGTGCTGACGGCACTGTTGGTCGCCACGGTGCTGATCGTCATCAACGTCACCCCCCGGCCCGGCGCGCTGGTGATCCGCGCCCTCTTCGACCGCGGCGCCGACAGCGTCACCGCGCAGCTGGAGCAGGGCGCACCGACCACGGTCGACCGGATCGCCGACCAGCAGTACCGGCCGGGCGACTCCGATGCTCTCCTCGACGTCTACGTGCCGCAGGCTGCGGTCGCGGACAACGCAGCCCTGCCGACCGTGGTCTGGACGCACGGCGGTGCCTGGGTATCCGGCAGCAAGGACCACTACGCCGGCTACTACCAGCGCCTCGCCGACCGCGGTTTCACCGTCGTCTCGCTGGGCTACTCACTCGGCCCCGAGCACACGTACCCGACGCCCGTCCACCAGCTCAACGACGCGCATGCCTACCTGCTGGCCAACGCCGAGCGGCTGCACGTGGACCCGAACCGGATCGCGCTGGCAGGCGACTCCGCCGGTGCCCAGCTCTCCAGCCAGCTCGCCGCGCTCGTCACCAGTCCCGACTACGCCCGCGAGCTCGGCGTCACCCCCGCGCTATCCCCCGCGCAGCTGCGCGCTGTGGTGCTCAACTGCGGCATCTACGAGGTGCCCGCGATGACCGGCACCGGTGGCCTCGTCGGGTGGGGCGCGGACACCTCCATGTGGGCGTACACCGGCGAGAAGGACGTGCAGAACTCGGTGCCGGTCCGGCAGATGTCCACGCTGCGTCACGTTACCGCCGCCTACCCGCCCACCTACGTCAGCGGAGGCAACGGCGACCCGCTGACCGAGACCCAGTCCAAGCCGCTGGCTGGGAAGCTCACCGGCCTCGGCGTGCGGACGGACACCCTGTTCTTCCCCACCGATCTAGAGCCGGCGCTGCCGCACGAGTACCAGTTCGACCTCGGCCGCGAGGAGTCCCGGCTCGCCTTCGAGAGGACCGTCGACTTCCTCGAGGCGCACACCGCGCCGTAGCCGGTACGCCGGTGACTCGCGAGATCCCGTACCCAGCCGGCCCGGACCGAACTGCGAGACTGTCCGTGACGATTCTCCGTACGGCGAATCGCCGCGGACCCACGGAGGGAACCACCATGAGCGAACCCGGCCACGACTCGAGGGCACCGCGCGCCCGTGCCCGACGGCTCGCGCTGTTCGGACTCGCGGTCCCGGCAGTGGCCGCGGCAGCGGGCCTGCTGGTCGCCCGCGCCACCCCGCGGCCGTTCACCAGGGCGGTGCGCTGGGCCTTCGAGTGGGACGCGGCCCGGGTCACCAAGGCGCTCGGTGCGCACGAGCCCGCCGGGGTCGCCCGTGCCCTCGACCAGCCGTACCGGGTCGGCGACCCCGACGCCCGGCTCGACGTCTACTTCCCCGAGTCTGCGGAGGGCCAACTGCCGACGGTGGTCTGGACCCACGGCGGCGGCTGGATCTCCTGCCACAAGACCGACTTCGCGCCCTACTACCAGCTGCTCGCGGCCGCCGGTTTCACCGTGGTCTCGCTCGACTACTCACTCGGCCCGGACCAGACCTACCCCACCCCGGTGCGCCAGCTCAACGACGCGCACGCCTACCTGGTCGCGAACGCCGAACGGCTGCACGTGGACCCGACGCGGATCGTGTTGGCGGGCGACTCGGCCGGGGCCCAGCTCTCGAGCCAACTCGCGGCGCTGATCACCAACCCGGACTACGCCCGCGAGGTCGGCATCATTCCCGCGCTGCGCCCCGACCAGCTGCGCGGCGTCGTGCTCCACTGCGGTGTCTACGACATGTCGAAGGTGGTCGGCGGTCCGGGAATCCTCGCCCGGGCGATGGACCAGTTGGCGTGGTCGTACCTCGGCACCAAGGAGTTGCGCGGCTCGGCCGCCGTGGCCCAGATGTCGACGATCCGGCACGTGACCGACAAGTTCCCACCGGCCTACGTCAGCGGGGGCAACGCCGACCCGCTCACCGACACCCAGTCGGTGCCGCTCGCCGAGACGCTGCGGGGGCTCGGGGTGGACGTCACCACGGTCTTCTACCCGCGCGACCACAAGCCGGCGCTCGGCCACGAGTACCAGTTCAAGCTGGACAACGAGGACGGCAGGCGGGCACTGGAGCTGACCGTCGAGTTCCTGCGCAAGCACACCGAACAGGACTGACCGGGCGGGGAGGTGCTCACCGGGCGGGCACGTCGCCGTCGTCCGGGCCGGGGGCCACGGTCTCGGCCTGCCCGGGCAGCAGCGGGACCACGGCGAAGCGTCCGAAGACGGCGTCGGCGGGCAACGCCTCGACGGAGCGCACCCCCGGCGTGGCCGCGAGCGCGCGCAACGCCTCGGGGTCCCCGCGGACGGTCATTCCGACCACGCAGGCGCAGTCGGCCGACAGCCGCGCCGCGGAGACCGCGTCGACCCGCGCCTGCCGGTCCCATTCACCGGCACTGCCCTGCAGCCGCCCGGCCGCCACGTCGGCGGCCCGGGCCGCCGACTCCGGGCCGGCGACGCCCACCACGACCAGCGGGGTCTGCACCCGCTCGACGGGCACCCGGAACAGCAGTTCCGACACCCGCACCCGGCTCGCCGGGTCGCCTGGCGCCCCGACGGCGAGGCGGTAGGCGTCGGCATCGGTCAGCTCGGCGGTCAACGACACCAGGGCCCAGTGCTCAGCGGTGTCGGTGTCGGTGTCGGCCAGGCTCGCCCGGGCCCGGTCCAGGTACTCCGCGACCGGTTCGCCGGAGTCGGGGCCGAGCCGGTCGGTGGCCACCGGCGTCCGGGTCGGCGGGTTCGCCGCGCCGAGCGCCACCACCAGCGCGACCAGCGCACCGACGACGCCCGCGGTCGCGACGGACCGCGTCCGGTCAGGCACTCCGCAGGACGTCGAGCGCGTGCTGGAGGTCCTTGGGGTACTCACTGGTGATCTCGATCCACCGGCCGTCCGACGGATGCGCGAAGCCCAGCGCCCTGGCGTGCAGCCACTGCCGTTCCAGGCCGAGCCGCTCCGCGAGCCGCGGGTCCGCGCCGTAGGTGAGGTCGCCGCAGCAGGGGTGCCGCAACGCGGAGAAGTGCACCCGGATCTGGTGGGTGCGGCCGGTCTCGAGGTGCACGTCGAGCAGGCTGGCGGCCTGGAAGGCCTCGACCGTGTCGTAGTGCGTGACGCTGGGCTTGCCGTCCGCGGTGACCGCGAACCGCCAGTCGTTGCTGCGGTGCCTGCCGATCGGCGCGTCGATGGTGCCGCTGCTCGGGTCCGGGTGCCCCTGGACCAGCGCGTGGTAGCGCTTGTCGATGGTGCGCTCCTTGAACGCCCGCTTGAGCACCGTGTACGCCCGCTCGCTGGTCGCGACGACCATCACCCCGGAGGTGCCGACGTCGAGCCGGTGCACGATGCCCTGCCGCTCGTGCGCCCCGGAGGTGGAGATGCGGTAGCCGGCCGCGGCCAGCCCGCCGACCACGGTGGGCCCGGTCCAGCCGACGGAGGCGTGCGCGGCCACCCCGACGGGCTTGTCCACCGCGACGATGTCGTCGTCGGCGTAGAGGATGTTCATGCCCTCGACGGGCTGGGCCTCGACGGCAAGCGGGCGGGCGGGCTCCGGCAGCTCGACCTCGAGCCAGGCGCCCGACGGCAGCCGGTCCGACTTGCCGACCGCGGTGCCGTCGAGCAGTACCGCCCCCTCCTCGGTGAGGGTGGCCACCGCGGTGCGGGAGAGCCCGAGCAGCCGCGCCAGTCCGGCGTCGACCCGCATGCCCTCCAGGCCGTCCGGTACCGGCATCGATCGTGTTTCGCGCATCAGGCCTCCGCCTCGTTGTCGGTCTCGTCCTCGGCGGCGGCGTCACCGCGGGTGCCGTCCGGGTTGAAGCCGAACAGTGTCAGTGCGACCAGCAGGACGGCGCCGCAGACGATCGCCGAGTCGGCGACGTTGAACACGGGCCACCAGCCGACCGACACGAAGTCCACCACGTGGCCCTGCAGCGGTCCGGGCGACCGGAACAGCCGGTCGATCAGGTTGCCCAGCGCGCCGCCCAGCACCAGGCCCAGGCCCAGCGCCCACCACGGCGAACGCATGGTCCGCCCGATCTTGATCACGCCGATGACCACACCGATCGCGACCAGCGTCAGCAGCCAGGTCATCCCGGTGGCCATCGAGAAGGCCGCCCCGGGGTTGCGGAGCATCGTCAGCGTCACCACGTCGCCGATCACCTGGACGGGTCGGCCGGGCTTGACGTACGCCACCGCCAGGATCTTGGTGACCAGGTCCAGTCCGAGGATCGTCGCGGCGACGACCACCAGCATTCGCATCCGCAGCGGGGCCGGTGCGGCGCTCACCCCACTCGCGGGGTTCTCCGCATTTTCCGCTCTACTCACCCCGCCATCATCCCTTACCGCCTCGTCCGCGGCCGCATCCCACCCACCGTGGCTAACCTGGTCGGGTGCCTGTCTTCTCGATTCGGTCCAGACCCTCCGCCCCCGTGGTGGCCCGCACCACACTGATCGCCTCGGTCCTCGCCGTCGCCACACTCGTGACGGCGTGCGGCGGCGGCGACGACCCGGCGCCCACCTCCCCCACCGCGGCGGCCACGAAGGAGACCACGGTGCCGATCTCCGCGGTGACCACCGCGGTGGTCGATGCCGGCGCGGAGCCCCGGCAGAAGGTCACCTACCACCCGCGGACGGACGCCGACCAGCGTTCCCGCCTGGTGACGGGTTCGACTGTCTACCAACAGATCGACGGCCAGCCGCAGCAGGACTTCTCCACCCCCGAGCTGACCACCTCGATGACCGCGCGGGTACCGGGAGGCAGTCCGGACCCGGCCATCACGGTGGACCTGACGCTCGACGAGTTCAGCACCCCGGACGCCCGACTGACGGACGCGCTCACCGCGAGCAACGGGTCCAAGGCGGGGCTGACCGTGCAGCCCTCGGGCGCGATCACCGCGCTGCGGATCACCCCGGCCCCGGACTCCCGGGACATCGCCCGGTCGGCGATCGAACAGGCCTTCTACCAGGCCGTGTACCGGACCGTCGCGTTCCCCGACGCGGAGATCGGGGTGGGCGCGGTGTGGACCGTGCAGCAGCAGGTGATGAGCGGCATCGCGCTGAACCAGACCACCACCGTCACCCTGCGCGAGCGGGACGGCGACCGGCTCACCGTGGACGTGGCGGTCAACCAGACCCCGAACTCCGACGTCTGGGAGCTGCCGGGCGAGGCGGGCACCCTCGACGTGGTGACCTACACGATGGCGGGCACCGGCACCCTGGTGCTCGACCTCGGCGCCGCGCTGCCGGTCGACGGCGCCGTGACCGTCGGCGGCGAGCAGACCTACAGCGACCCGAACGGGACCACCCGGCTGCGGCAGAGCACCAGCAGCGTGGTCAAGTGGGCCACCCCGTGACGCGCTCGGCGGGCGTCCTCGCGCTGACCGCGACCGCGGCGCTGCTCGCGGGCTGCGCGAGCTCCGACGAACCGACCGGCGCGCCGCTGCCGCCGCTGCCGACGGCCGTCACCGCCCCCGCGAACCCAGGGGCGACCCCGATCACCGACCAGCACCGGCTGCAGTCCGCGCTGCTGACCACCGCGCAGCTGCCCGCCGGGTTCGTGGCCCTGCCCGACCCGGTCCGCGACCTGGGCCTGCCCCCGGCCGCCGACGACCAGCCGACCGCCGACCGGTCCAGCACCGACCCACAGGTCTGCGCGTCGGTGCTGCGGGAGGTGGCGGACCAGTCCCCCGGCGCCGCGACGCGGGCCGCTGCCCGTTTCGGCGGGCCGGACTTCGCCAGCATCGACACCGACGCGGCCAGCTTCGCCGGCGACGGCGCCGCGCGGGCGTTCGAGACCGTCCAGCAGACGCTCGCGGCGTGCGGGCAGTACCGCGGCACCGATGCCGACGGTGTCGCGGTGACCTACCGTCTCGGCGGCCTCGACCAGCCCGCGGTGGGCGACGCGTCCATCGCGGTGCGGCTGCAGACCACCAGCGACGGCCTGACGATGACCTCCGACGCGGTGTACGCGGTGGTCGGGTCGACGGTGGTGCAGGTCGTCGCGTCGGGCCAGGAGCCGATCGAGCCGGCGGTGCTCACCGGGCTGGCCGCCGACGCGGTGGACCGGCTGCGCGGCGGGGCCTGAGTCCCGCCCGGGCCGACCACCCGTACGTCCCGTGGACGCCGGAATGCCGGCACCCGTTCGGGTGCCGGCATTCTCGGATCGAGCTGTGCCCCTTGCGGGGCGGTGCGTCAGACGCAGGCGGGCGAGGTCAGGCTCGCGAGCTTGACCATGTTGCAGGCGTACTCCTTGGAGAGCACCCAGGCGCCGTTCTCGACGACGAAGGTCGCGGTGCCGGGGTTGACCTGGCCGCCGATGTCCATGTTGACGGTGGCGGTCAGGGTGCCGTCGCCGTTGTCCAGGATCGGGTCCACGACGGTGACGGTGGCGTTGGCGGCCTTCGCGGCGGCGGCGACCTGGTCGAAGAGTCCGGGATCGGCCGCGCCGTCCTCGACAAGGGTGGTCTTCTCGGCGACCGGGGTGGCCGGGTCGAGGCCCTTGGCCAGCATCGCGTTCAGCTCGGCGGCGGTGGGCGGCGCCGGGTACTCGTCCGGGGCGGCCTCGGCGGCCGTGGTGGTGGTCTTGGTGGTGGTGGGGGCGGGGTCGCCACCGTCAGAGCTGCACGCGCCCAGGGTGAGTGCGGCCGCGACGGCGACACCGGCAACGAGGGTTTTGCGGAGCATCAATTGCTTGTCCTTTTCATCGGTGGAACTGCTTCATCGGTTGTACTGCAACACCTGTCACGATAGTTAACAGGACCAAAATAAGGGCTTCCTTAACGAGGTCGCTCATCGCAGGCTGGCTTCGGGGTCCGCCCGCACCAACGTGTCCTCGGCGGCCGGGAAGGTCCGCGCCTGGCCCGGACCCGTCGTACGGGTCTCGAACCGCACCGTCACCACCCCGTGCCCGCTGCCCTGGACCCAGCCGTGCCCGAACTCGGGATGCGCCACGTCCTGGCCGGGCCGCCACGAGGCTACCGGGACGGGCTCGGGCACCGGCGCCGACGTGTCCGTTGTGTCGAGATTCACATCGCCGTCCGGGGCGGGCCCGTCGGCGGCCGCCTCGCCCCGGTCGAGGTCCGGGAACAGCGAGCCCTGCCGCACCTCCGACAGCCCGCCGAGGGACACCCCGACCAACCGCACCGGTCCGAGCTCCCGCGGATCGATCACCTGTCGCTGCGCGGTCGCCAGCAGGGTCGCCCGGTCCGCGGTGGCGTACGGCAGGGTCGCCGACCGGGTGACGATCGACATGTCGGACTTCCGCAGCTTGAGGATCACGGTCCGGGCCGCCCGGCCGTCCCGCAGCAGCCGGGCGTGCGCGCCTGCGCCGGTCTGCTCGACCGCGGCCCGCAGCTGGTCCAGGGTCACCAGGTCCACCGCGAAGGTCGTCTCCGCGCTGACCTGCTTGGCGTCGGCACGCTCGGCCACCGGTCGGTCGTCGATGCCGCGCGCCAGCCGGTGCAGGCTCGGGCCGACCGTCGCCCCGAGGACCGCGACCACCTCGGTCTCGGAGGTGGCGGCCAGCGCGCCGATCGTCTCGATGCCGAGCCTGCGCAGCTTGTCGTCGGCCACCGGTCCGATGCCCCACAGCTTGCGCACCGGCAACGCCTCGAACAGGGCGCCCTGCTCGGCGGGGGTGACCACCCGGATGCCGTCCGGCTTGGCCAGGCCGGAGGCGATCTTCGCAATCTGCTTGCCGCTGCCCACGCCGATCGACGCGACCAGCCCGGTGTTCTCGAGCACCAGGGCACGCAGCTGCGTCGCGAACTCGAGCACGGCGCCGGCGTCGGCGCCTGCCAGCTCGGGCGGCTCGCCGAACGCCTCGTCGAGCGAGAGCGTCTCGAGCACCGGCATCCGGGTGCGCAGCGTCGCGAACACCGACGCGCTCACCGTCGAGTACAGCCCGCCGCGCGGCGGCAGCACCACCGCGCCGGCCCCGATCAGGCGCCTGGCCTGGTGCATGGGCATCGCGGACCGGGCGCCGTAGGCACGGGCCTCGTAGCTGGCGCCCGCGACCACCCCGCGACCGCCCGCCCCGCCGACCA
Organism: Rhodococcus kronopolitis; assembly: GCF_042654025.1. NCBI lineage: Bacteria > Bacillati > Actinomycetota > Actinomycetes > Mycobacteriales > Nocardiaceae > Rhodococcus > Rhodococcus kronopolitis. The sequence continues at coordinate 77,095 of NZ_JBHSFO010000001.1, forward strand.
GGACCGGGCGGCCGCGCAGGGTGGGACGGGTGAGCTGCTCGACGGACGCGAAGAACGCGTCCATGTCGAGGTGCAGCACCCACCGGCGGGACGTGGGCGGTCTGGTCACAGCGGTGCGGGCCTCATCGCGTGGTCGGCTTCTTCGGCTTCTTCTTCGGCTGCGGCAGCACGTCCGCGGTGCGCTGGACGAACCCGTGCAGCCAGTCGGTGTCGTCGAGCCGGTCCGACGGGATCGCGAAATGGTCCTTCGCGCCGGGATACGGCGGTGCGAGCGCGGACGCGTCGAGGTAGTCACCCGAGATCGCCGTCGGCTTCACGAAGACGGTGTCGTGGCAGATCAGCGCGACCATCTTCTCGTCGCAGTACAGCCCGTACTCGCCGAACATCGCGCGGGCGCGCACGTCCAGGGGCTCGAGCTGCCCCAGCACGTACGCGACCGTCTCCTTGTCGGTACTCATGGGTGGAAGCTACGCCGGTGCCCCGACAACGGGGCACCGGCGCACCTCACGCCTTGGCGATGACGACCCGGACGCCCTCGCCGAGGTCGACCGCGTCCGGGCCGCTGACCTCGCCGAGCTCGAGGGTGGTCGCCAGCACCTCGCCCGCGATGAGGTCGCGGTGCCGGGCGGCCCAGTCCAGCCGGTCCTGCGGCACCTGCAGCGTGACGACGATCCGGTCCGAGATCTCCAGGCCGGCGGCGCGGCGGGCGTCCTGCAGCTCACGGATGCGGTCCTTGGCCCAGCCCTCGGCCTCGAGCTCCTCGGTGACCGCCGAGTCGAGAACCACCAGGCCCGCGTTCTCCGGCAGGGCCGCGGTGGACTCGGGCTCGGCGGCGACCAGGCGCTGGGTGTACTCGGACGGGAGCAGCTCGATGCCTGCGGCGGTGACGACGCCGTCGACCTCCGACCAGTCCCCCGCCTTGACCGCCTTGATCACCGTCTGGACGTTCTTGCCCAGGCGGGGTCCGGCGGCGCGGGCGTTGACCACCAGCTCGAACCTGCCGTGCACGTCCACGTCCTCGGTCAGGTCGACCTTCTTGACGTTGACCTCGTCGGCGATGATCCCGAGGAACGGGCGCAGCCGCTCCGCGTCCACGGCCGCGACGGTGACCTCGGGCAGCGGCAACCGCACCCGCAGGTTCTGCGCCTTGCGCAGGCCCAGGACCGTCGAGCAGACCGCACGGACCTCGTCCATCGCCTCGACCAGCTCGGGGTCGGACGGCAGGTCGGTGGCCTCGGGCCAGTCGGTCAGGTGCACCGACCGTCCGCCGGTCAGGCCGCGCCAGATCACCTCGGTCACCAACGGCAGCAGCGGCGCCGCCAGCCGGGTGACGACCTCGAGCACGGTGTGCAGGGTGTCGATGGCGTCGCGGTCCTCGTCCCAGAACCGCGACCGGGAGCGGCGCACGTACCAGTTGGTCAGCGCGTCGCAGAAGGTCCGCAGCTCGTCGCAGGCACCCGCGATGTCGTTGACCTCGAGCGCCTCGGTGATCGCGTCCCTGGTGGCCGACAGCTTCGCCAGGATGTACCGGTCGAGCACGTTCGGCGAATCGGTGCGCCACTGTCCGGGCTTGCCCGCGTACAGCTGCAGGAAGCTCCACGCGTTCCACAGCGGCATCAGTGCCTGCCGGGAACCCTCGCGGATGCCCTGCTCGGTGACGACCAGGTTGCCGCCGCGCAGGATCGGCGAGGACATCAGGAACCACCGCATGGCGTCGGAGCCGTCGCGGTCGAACACCTCGTTGACGTCCGGGTAGTTGCCCTTGGACTTGCTCATCTTCAGGCCGTCGTCGCCGAGCACGATGCCGTGTGCCGCAACGGTCTTGAACGCCGGGCGGTCGAAGAGCGCGGTCGCCAGCACGTGCAGCGTGTAGAACCAGCCACGGGTCTGGCCGTTGTACTCGACGATGAAGTCGCCGGGGTTGTGGCCCTCCTGGCCGTTGCCGCCGTCGAACCAGTCCTTGTTCTCGAAGGGGTAGTGCACCTGCGCGTACGGCATCGAGCCGGACTCGAACCAGCAGTCCAGCACCTCCGGGACGCGGCGCATCATCGACTTGCCGGTCGGGTCGTCCGGGTTCGGGCGGACCAGGTCGTCGATGACCGGCCGGTGCAGGTCGGTCGGCCGCACGCCGAAGTCCGCCTCGATCTGGTCGAGCGAGCCGTACACGTCCGTCCGTGGGTACGCCGGGTCGTCCGAGATCCAGACGGGAATCGGGCTGCCCCAGTAGCGGTTCCGGCTGATGTTCCAGTCCCGGGCACCCTCGAGCCACTTGCCGAACTGGCCGTCGCGGATGTGCTCGGGCACCCAGGTGATCTCCTGGTTCAGCTCGACCATCCGGTCCCGGAACTTGGTCACCGCGACGAACCAGGACGGCACCGCCATGTAGATCAGCGGCTGACCCGAGCGCCACGAGTGCGGGTAGGAGTGCTCGATCGTCTCGTGCCGCAGCAGCTTTCCGGCGGCCTTGAGGTCCTTGATGATCACCGGGTTCGCGTCGAAGACCTGCAGGCCCTCGTACGGCGGCACCATCGAGGTGAACTTGCCGCCCGCATCGAGCGGCTGCACGATCTCGATGCCGTTCGCCGCGGCGACGTCCATGTCCTCCTCACCGAAAGCCGGTGCGAGGTGGACGATTCCGGTGCCCGACTCGGTGGTGACGTAGTCCGCGGAGAGCACCCGGTGCGCGTTCTCGTGGCCCTTGCCGGGGCCGTGGAAGAAGTCGAAGGGCGGGGCGTAGTCGAGACCGACCAGGTCGCTGCCCCGGTACTCGCCGAGCACCTCCGGCGCCTCGCCGAGCTCACGCGCGTAGTGGCCGACGCGGGCCGCGGCCAGCAGGTAGGTCTTGCCCTCGGCGCCGGCGACGTGCACGTAGTCGACGTCGGGGTGCACCGCGATCGCCAGGTTGGACGGCAGGGTCCAGGGCGTGGTGGTCCAGATCAGCGCGTTCGCGCCGTCCAGCGGCGAGCCGGGAGCGGTGATCACCATGTCGACGGTGACCGCCGGGTCCTGACGCATCTTGTACGCGTCGTCGAGCTTGGTCTCCTGGTTCGACAGCGGCGTCTGCTCGTACCAGCTGTACGGCAGCACCCGGAAGCCCTGGTAGATCAGGCCCTTGTCGTGCAGTTCCTTGAACGCCCACATGACCGACTCCATGAAGTCGAGGTCCAGGGTCTTGTAGTCGTTGTCGAAGTCGACCCAGCGCGCCTGCCGGGTGACGTAGTTGCGCCATTCGTCGGTGTAGCGCAGCACCGAGGACTTGCAGGCGGCGTTGAACTCGGCCAGGCCCATCGTCTCGATCTCGGACTTGTCCTTGATGCCGAGCTGCTTCTCCGCCTCGAGTTCGGCGGGCAGTCCGTGGCAGTCCCAGCCGAACCGGCGCTCGACCCGCTTGCCGCGCATGGTCTGGTAGCGCGGGACCAGGTCCTTGACGTAGCCGGTGAGCAGGTGACCGTAGTGCGGCAGGCCGTTGGCGAAGGGCGGGCCGTCGTAGAAGACGAACTCCGGCGCATCGGCGCGGTTGGCGATCGACGCCCGGAAGGTGTCGTCGGCCTCCCATTCGGCGAGGACGCGCTGCTCGAGTTCGGGGAATCGGACGCTCGCGGCGGCCTTGCCGCCGCCGAGGTCCACCAGCGGATAGGTCGGGTCAGACAACTCAGTACTCCTCGTGCCCAGTCTCGGCACGGGGACGATCGACGACGCCCACTGCGCCGCGACCGCGGTACCACCCCGCTTGCCCGACGGACGGCCAGGAGCCGACCGCGAGCCTCTCGTGCCGGGCTGTGACGGGCCCACCCGTTCGGTTCTACTGGGCGCCCGCGGACCGTCTCGGCCGTGGACGCCGTTCTTCCGAAGGCTCCCCGGTGATGGCCGGATCGACGCCGTACTGCTGAAGGTCCGATTCTAGTCGGACTCGTCAAATCGCTCGGTCGGCAGTGTCCTGCGCGACCCGGAGGGCGGCGACCGGTGTGAACCGCCGCCGGCCGCGTCGCCGTTGGCCACGGTGTTGCTGCGGAGCGAACTCACCAACAGCAACACCGCGCCGACGACGCAGACCACGATGCACCCCCAGGCCCAGACGACCGAGCCTGTCAGGAGCGAGACCACCAGCAGGAGAAACCCCACCGCGGCCAGAGCAAGAGTCAGGACAAGCACCACACACCCCTAGCTGACTGGGCTGGACGGAGCGCTACCAAGCTCCGCGCTCAGTTGCCACCCTTGGCGCCGCCGAAGGCCTCTTGCCCGCCGTCGACCGGCACCGCGGAGCCGCGCTGCTCGAGTTCCTGCAACTGCGACTCCAGGTAGGACTTGAGCCGCACCCGGTACTCGCGCTCGAAGGTCTTGAGCTGCTCGATCCGGCCCTCCAGCACGCTGCGCTGCTGGTTGATGGTGGCCATGATCTCGGTGTGCTTCTTCTCGGCGTCGGCCTGCAGGGCGTCGGCCTTCTCCTTGGCCTGACGCAGCTGCGTCTCGGAGCGCATCTGGGCGTCCGCGAGCAACGCCTCGGACTTCTGCCGGGCATCGGAGATCATCGTCTCGGAACGGCTCCGCGCGTCGCCGACCAGCTGCTCGGAGTTCGTCCGGGCGTTGGTGAGCAGCGTCTCGGACTCGTTCTTCGCGTCGCCGGTGAGGCGGTCGGCCATCTCCTGGGCCAGGCCCAGGATCTTCGCGGCCTGCAGGTTCGCCTCTTCGGTGTTGCTGGTGCGGGCCGGCGCGACGGGCGCCGCGACCACGGGCGCCGGAACCGGCACGGGCGCAGGCTTCGGCGGCTCGACGATCCGGGCCGGCTCGGGCGCCGGAGCAGCGGCTCGAGGCGCACTCTTGGCATCCCCGAGTTCCTGATCGAGCTCGCCCACGCGCTGGCGCAGGTCGGCGTTCTCCTCGATCAGGCGCGAGAGCTCCTGCTCGACGAGGTCGAGGAACGCATCGACCTCGTCCTCGTTGTAGCCCCGCTTTCCGATCGGAGGCTTGCTGAACGCGACGTTGTGCACATCAGCTGGTGTCAGCGGCATGGAAGGATCCCTTCACGCGTCTGTAGGCGGTCTAGCAAGCATTCAGTTATAGCGCATTCAGTGCTCGATGCTGCATTCACACTCTTGGACCGGTCCATTCTGTCACACCGGACCCGTCGACTGCGCCAGTCCCCAAACCGTGTTCGTCATGCAGCAAGCCCTTGAACGACCTGCATGAGGATGAACACGATGAACAGCAAGACCATGATTGATAGATCCAACCGAACCCCGCCGAGGTTGACCATCGGGATGACCCGACGCAACAGGCGGATCGGTGGATCTGTGACTGTAAAAATTGCTTCGAGAATGACGACCACAATTCCGGTCGGGCGCCAGTCTCGGGCGAATGTCCGGATGAACTCGACGACGATGCGTCCGATCAGTAGCAGCCAGAACACAAACAGCAGGAAGTAGATCACCGCGAACAAGGGCACTCCATCACTGTGCCTGACACGGCCGGACCAATCAAAACGGGTACCGGCAGCGCCGTCCCTGAGCTTCGCGGCAAGGTCGTCCTACTTCTGGTTGTAGAAGCCGTTTTCGGCGATCCGCCGACGCTCCTCCGCCGAGACGTCGATGTCCGCCGGTGAGAGCAGGAACACCTTGGTCGCGACCTTGTCGAAGGAGCCGCGCAGCGCGAACGCCAGGCCGGCCGCGAAGTCGACCAGGCGCTTGGCATCGGCGTTGCTCATCTCGACCAGGTCCATGATGACCGGCGTACCGTCGCGGAAGCGCTCACCGATGATGCGCGCCTCCCCGTAGTCGCGGGGGCGCAGTGTGGTGATCTTGGACAGTGGTCCGCCCTCGTCGAAGATGGGTGCGCGGCGCGCCTCGATGCGGGCCTCGGAGCGCGCATCGACGGCCAGCGAACCGCGGGTGGTGGTGGTAGCGGTGCGGACACCGGCACCGGGTCGGGGGGCGGACCGGGAAGGCAGCGGTTCCATCCGCCGCGGCGCCGGCTGGCGGTCGACCGAATCCATGTCCTGACGGGCGTCGTAGCCGTCGTCGTAGCCACGCTCGTCGTCCTCGTACCTGTCGCCCCGCGGCGAACGCCGCGGCTCCTCGAGGTAGTCGTCCTCGTAGTCGTCGAGTGGGACCATGCCGAAGTAAGCCTTGAACTTGTGCAGAGTGCTCATGAATCGACCTTCCTTGGCGTGGTTGACAATCGGACCGGTCGCCGATCGTTACGAGGCTATCGGGCGGGGGCCCAACAGCGCGGTTCCGACACGCACGCAGGTGGAACCGTATCGGACGGCAGCCTCGAGGTCACCAGTCATACCGGCCGACAACGCGGTCGCCCGCGGATGGTCGCACAGCAGGTCGCGATGCACCCCGGCCAGGGTATCGAATGCCTGTTCAGGATCCGAACCCAGCGGCGGCACCGCCATCAACCCGGCCAGCACCACGCCCTCGGCCCGCTCCGTCGCCTCCGCCAGTTCGGCGAGCGCGTCGCCGCGGACCCCACCGCGGTTCGGGTCGCCGTCCAAGCTAACCTGCAGCAACACCCGCAGCGGCTCGGACCTGTCGCCCTCGTCGCGCGCGGCCGACGCGGCCCGCGCGAGGGCGTCGAGCAGTCGGGTGCTGTCGACCGAGTGGATCGCGTACGCCCACCGGGCGACCGCCCGGGCCTTGTTTCGCTGCAGGCTGCCGATCATGTGCCAGCGGACCGGGCCCGCCGACGGCACCAGCGCGTCGAACTCGGCCACCTTCGCGGTGGCCTCCTGTTCACGGGACTCGCCGAACTCACGGCAGCCCAGCGCGTGCAGGATCGCGACGTCGGACGCCGGGAAGAACTTGGTCACCGGCAGCAACTGCACCTCGGTGCGGTCGCGCCCGGCGTCGTCGCAGGCCCGGTCGAGCCGGTCCCGCACCGCGGCCAGCGCCGACGCGACCTGCGACGCCCGCTGCGCCGGATCGATCTCAGGCACCCGGCGTCGACTCCATCCAGATCACGCCGGCCAGCCGGCCGGTGCGGCCCTCCCGGCGGTGGCTGAAGAGCGCGCGGTCCTCGATGGTGCAGCGCGGGTCCTCCGCCACACCCGACACGCCCGCCGCGAGCAGCTGACGCCGCAGCCCGGCCCGCAGGTCCAGTCCGGGCGTGCCCCGGACCGTCTTGCTGGCACTGCCGGGAAGGTGCCGCTCGACGTCCGCGCGCATGGCGGCGGGCACCTCGTACTGCCTGCCGCTGGCCGCGGGTCCGAGGAAGGCACCGATTCGCTCGACGACGGCGCCCTTGGCGACCATCGCGTCGAGCACCCGGGGCACGATGCCGATCCGCGCCCCGACCCGGCCCGCATGCACGGCCGCGATCACGCCCGCCTCGTCGTCGGAGAGCAGCACCGGGACACAGTCCGCGCTGAGCGTCACCAGCGCGAGACCGGGCACGTCGGTGACCAACGCGTCGGTGGCCTCCACCGCGCCGTCGACCGGGCCCTCGACCACGGTGACGTTGCGGCTGTGGATCTGTTCCATCCACACGAGTCGGTCGAAGGGCAGGCCGATGCCGGCCGCGAGCCGACGCCGGTTGGCATCGACGGCGGCCGGATCGTCACCGACGTGGTCACCCAGGTTGAACGAGTCGTACGGGGCGACCGAGACGCCCCCGGTCCGCGAGGTGACAACCCTGCGGACCCGTACCGCGGCACTCACCGACGCATGAAGTCCGGCACGTCGACGTCGCCGTCGTCCTCCTCGGCGACCGGGGCGGCCCGGTTCGCGCCGACCGAGATCGGCGGCAGTCCGGACCCGCCGAGCTCACGGAAGCCGCCGAGGTCGCGGGCCTCCTTGGGCTGCTCACGGGTCTCGACCTGCTCACGCGCGGGCTGCGCGGCCGGCTCCTCGGCCGGGGTCGCCGCCGTGCGGCCGATCTCACCGGCGCGGCCGACGCCGATGGCGCCGCGTCCGACCGCCGCCGCCTGCTCCGGCGTGCGCCGGACCGGGGTGCCGCCGTCGAACCCGGCCGCGATGACGGTGACCCGCACCTCGTCGCCGAGCGAGTCGTCGATCACGGTGCCGAAGATGATGTTCGCGTCGATGTGCGCGGCCTCCTGGACCAGCGAGGCGGCCTCGTTGATCTCGAACAGACCGAGGTCGGACCCGCCGGCGATCGACAGCAGCACGCCGCGCGCACCCTCCATCGAGGCCTCGAGCAGCGGCGAGTTGATCGCGGACTCGGCGGCCTTGATGGCCCGGCCCTCGCCACGCGAGGAGCCGATGCCCATCAGCGCGCTGCCCGCACCGGACATCACGCCCTTGACGTCCGCGAAGTCGACGTTGATCAGACCCGGGGTGGTGATCAGGTCGGTGATGCCCTGCACGCCGTTGAGGAGCACCTCGTCGGCCGAGCGGAACGCATCCATCAGGCTGACGGCGGCGTCGCCCAACTGCAGCAGCCGGTCGTTGGGGATGACGATCAGGGTGTCGCAGGACTCGCGCAGCGCCTGGATGCCGGTATCCGCCTGGCCGCCGCGTCGCTTGCCCTCGAAGGAGAACGGGCGGGTGACCACGCCGACGGTCAGCGCACCGAGCTTGCGGGCGATGCTGGCGACGACGGGCGCGCCACCGGTCCCGGTGCCACCACCCTCGCCTGCGGTGACGAAGACCATGTCGGCCCCCTTGAGGACCTCCTCGATCTCGTCCTTGTGGTCCTCGGCAGCCTTGCGGCCGACCTCCGGGTCGGCGCCGGCGCCGAGGCCGCGGGTCAGTTCCCGGCCGACGTCGAGCTTGACGTCGGCGTCACTCATGAGCAGCGCCTGTGCGTCGGTGTTGACCGCGATGAACTCGACTCCCTTGAGTCCCTGTTCGATCATGCGGTTGACCGCGTTGACACCGCCGCCGCCGATGCCGACGACCTTGATAACGGCGAGGTAGTTGTGCGGGGGCGTCATTGGCTTTCGCCTTCCGTGTGTGTGAATCGCGCTCGGGATGCGTGGCGATGCTGACGTGTTGCCGCAGCGCGTAGAAATCGCTGCCGCACTGAGATGTTCGGGTGATGCTGACGTTACTGGTGTAGACGTTACTGGTGTTGCCGGAGTTACCGGTCACGCTGGTGGCGAACACCGGTCGGCGTGTTGCAAACCCTCAACCACAGGTCGAGAGTTATGTCAAGCTGCCGACTGGTTCGAGACGGTATGCACGACAACGACCTTGCGCCAGCAGGCGCGCCGACAGGAACGAGGATTCTGTCGTGCACGCTCCGGTACCGCGCACACTACTGCGGGCTACCGAGTGGTCGGGAGGTCGGGGCTGGACACATCGAAGACCTGACCAGGCTGGCCGAGCAGCGGCACCGCGATCGCCGCCTTCCGCTCGGAGTTGTCGGCGCTCCCCCACAGCACCTGCCTGCCGTCGCCGAGGCTGACCCGGATGTCGGACACGGTCGGGGCCGAGATCTCGGTCACCTGCCCGCGCAGCTGCGGCGGCATCGAGTTCAGGGCCGTCAGCGCGTCCAGGGTGGCCGGGTCGTCGTGACCGGGACGGTCCACCTTCAGCCTCGGCACCCCGGGCGGCGGCGGTTCGATCGCGTAGGACACCCCGCCGCCGTCCATCAGCCGGGTGCCCTCGGGTGCGTCGTAGAAGACCGCGGGCGCCCGTTCGACCACGGTGACCTCGACCGTCGACGGGTAGGACCGCGCCACCCGGACCCGGTCCACCTTCGCGATCGCCGCCACCCGACTCGCCGCACCGCCTGCGTCCACCTGCAACAGCGGCGTGCCGGCCGGAATCGCGAGTGCCGCGAGGATCTCCTCCGTCGGCACCCCGACGTTGCCCGACACGGAGATCGTCCGGGCCGCGAACAACGGCGTGAACCAGGCCACCGCACCCAGGGCCGCCAGCACGACGACGACCAGGGCGGACACCAACAGCCGCTTACGGTTTCGCCGAGGCGCAACTGCGGCGGCGCCGTCGACGCGCGCCTGCCTGCCACGGCCGGTGGTGCGCGGCGCACGGGGCGGGCGCGCAGACCGCTGCGGCCGCGCGGCCGCGGTCACGCCCGGTCCTGCGCCGGCCCCGGGTCCGCGCTTCGGACCCGGGTCGGCGACGCCGCGAGCGCGCCGAGAATCCCCTTGCCGAGCATGGTCACGTCGCCGGCACCCATGGTGATCACGATGTCACCGGAGCGTGCCAGGCCGGCCACCTGCCGCGGCGCCAACGACAGGTCCGGCTGGTAGTGCACCGGCCGGGTCACCGACTGGGCGACGAGCGCCCCGGAGACCCCGGGCAGCGGCTTCTCCCGCGCGCCGAACACGTCGAGCACCACCACCTCGTCCGCGAGGTCGAGGGCGGCGCCGAACTCCTCGGCGAACGCAACCGTGCGGGAGTACAGGTGCGGCTGGAAGACTACGATCACCCGACCGCGGGCCGGCTCCCCGCCCGGGCGGACCAGTTCCGCCGCGGCACCGAGCACGGCACGCACCTCGGTGGGATGGTGGGCGTAGTCGTCGAACACCCGCACGCCGTTCTCCCTGCCGGTGTACTGGAACCGGCGGTGCACGCCGCCGAATCCGGCCAGGCCCTCGAAGACGTCGTCCACCGGCGCGCCGACCTCCCGCGCGGCCAGGATCGCACCGAGCGCGTTGAGTGCCATGTGCCGGCCCGGCACCGCCAGTCGCAGGGTGCGCGCACCGGTCTCGCCGGACAGCTCGACCTCCGCGACCCCACCCACGTCCCGCGCCTGCCAGCTGAGCATCCGCGCGCCGTACTCCACGCCCGGCACCTGGCGCTCTCCGCTGCCGTAGCCGAGGACCCGGACACCGGGCAGTCCGCGGGCCGCCACCCGCTCGGCCAGCGCCGCCGACCCCTCGTCGTCCAGGCACACCACCAGCAGCCCGCCGGGCGCGATCCGCTCGGCGAAGTCGTCGAAGACCTGCTCGTACGCCTCGGTGGTGCCGAAGTAGTCGAGGTGGTCGGCCTCCACGTTGGTCACGACCACGACGTTCGGGTCGTACTGCAGCAGTGAGCCGTCGCTCTCGTCGGCCTCCGCGACGAACACGTCGCCGGAGCCGTGATGGGCGTTGGTGCCCGCCTCGTTGAGCTCGCCGCCGACCGCGAACGACGGGTCCACGCCGCAGTGCTGCAGCGCGACGACCAGCATCGAGGTGGTGGAGGTCTTCCCGTGGGTGCCTGCGACCAGCAGGGTGCGGTGCCCCTGCATCAGCGAGGCCAGCACCGCGGGACGCAGGATCACCGGCACGCCGCGGGCCGCCGCGGCGACCAGTTCCGGGTTGTCCTTCGGGATCGCGGCGTGGGTGGTCACGACCACCGTCGGGCCGCCGGGCAGCAGGTCGAGGGCGCTGGCGTCGTGCCCGATCCGGACCTGCGCGCCGCGGGCCCGCAGCGAGAGCACCGTGCGGGACTCCTTGGCGTCCGAGCCCGACACCTCGCCCCCGCGGGCCAGCAGGATCCGGGCGATCCCGGACATGCCGGCGCCCCCGATCCCGACCATGTGCACGCGCTGCAGGTGCGCAGGCAGTTCGGCGCCACGCTGACCGGTCATCGGCTGACCTCCGACACGTTGCATCCCTTCGAGAAGTTCGAGCCCGTCATGACGCCGAGCCCTTCACCAGGTCGAGCACGATCCGGGCCACCGCGTCGGCGGCGTCGCGGTGCCCGGCACCGGCGGCCGCGGCGCCCATCTCGGACAACCGCTTCCGGTCGCGCACCAGCGGGACCACGGTCTCCGCCACGTACCGCGCGGTGAGGTCCGCGTCGGCCACGATCACCCCGCCACCTGCCGCGACCAGCGGCTTGGCGTTGAGTTCCTGCTCGCCGTTCCCGTGCGGCAACGGCACGTACACCGCAGGCAGACCCACCGCGGACACCTCCGCGACGGTCATCGCGCCGGACCGGCAGATCACCGCGTCGGCGGCGGCGTACGCCAGGTCCATCCGGGACAGGTACGGCACCGCGACGTACGGCGCGGCCGGGTTCAGCTGCTCGACGTCGAGGGTGTTCTTGGGTCCGTGCGCGTGCAACACCGCGACACCGGCCTCGGCCAGCGCGGTTGCCGCGCCGGAGACGGCCTCGTTGAGCGAGCGGGCGCCCTGCGAACCGCCGAAGACCAGCAGCACCGGCCCGTCGGCGGGCAACCCGAAGTGCGCCCGGGCCTCGGCGCGCAGCGCGGCGCGGTCGAGTCCGGTGATCGAGGCCCGCACCGGGATCCCGAGCACCTCGGCGTCCCGCTGCCCGCGGGCGGCGACGCCCGAGCCCGGCACGGCGGCCAGCACGCGGGTCGCGACGCGGGCGCCGATCTTGTTCGCGATGCCGGCGCTGGCGTTGGCCTCGTGCACCACCACCGGTACCGCCCGGCGACGCCGCAGCACGCCCTTGCCCGCGGCCAGGTACGCAGGCAGCGCCACGTAGCCGCCGAAACCGACGATCACGTCGGCGCGCGTCTCGTCGAGCACCTCGCGGGTGCGGCGAACCGACTTCACCACCCGGCCGGGCAGCCGGAGCAGGTCCATCGTGGGCTTGCGGGGCATCGGCACGGGCGGGATCAGCGCGAGCGGGTAGCCGCGCTCGGGGACCAGCCTGGTCTCGAGGCCCCGCTCGGTGCCGAGCGCGGTCACCGTGACCGTGGGGTCGAGTCGTCGCAACGCGTCGGCCACGGCCAACGCGGGCTCGATGTGGCCCGCGGTGCCACCGCCGGCCACCACCACGGACGGTCCGACGGGGGTCTGCGCTGCTCGGTCGGACGGGCCGGTCGATGTGCCACTCACCTGCGAAATCCTTGCTCTCCTGGGCGGCCGCCGGATCGTCGCCGCTGCTCTGATGTTAGTGGCTGGTCGCGTCGCGGCTCCGCACGCCGCCGGGGCGGCTGCTGGTTCGGGGCTGGGCGCCTGCGCTCCTCCGGCGCGGCGGCGGCCAGCGCCCGACGCCGGGCCACCGCCTGGGCCTGCGCGGCCTTCTGCTGGGCGGCGGCGGCCTTGGCCGCCGCGGTCTTCGCCTTGGCCCGGGCGGCCGCGGCCGCGCGGGCCGCCTCGGCCCGGGCGGCCGAGTAGTGCTCGGGTTTCGGCAGCCGGAGCAGTCGCGAGACCCGGCCGTCCGGGCCGGAGTGCAGCGCCGCCACCGCCTCCGGCTCGTGCCTCGCGGCGTTGGCGAGGATGCCGAACATCAGCAGGGTGATGGCCGTGGACGTACCGCCCGCCGAGACCAGCGGCAGCTGCTGCCCGGTGACCGGCAGCAGGCCGATGACGTAGCCGATGTTGATCATGGCCTGGGCCAGGATCCAGGTGGTCGCCGCCGCGGTCAGCAACCGCAGGAACGGGTCGACCGAACGCATCGCGATCCGCAGGCCGGTGAACACGAACAGCGCGAGAAGTCCGAGCACCGCGAGGCAGCCGAGGAAGCCGAGCTCCTCGCCGATGATCGCGAAGATGAAGTCGTTGTGCGCGTTCGGCAGGTAGCTCCACTTGGCGCGGGACTGGCCGAGACCCCGCCCGAACAGACCGCCGTCGGCGAGCGAGAACTTCGCCTGACGGGGCTGGTAGTTGGCGCCCTGCGGGTCGTCGCCGGGGTTGAGGAAGCCGAAGATCCGGGCGGCCCGGTAGTCGGCGGACAGGGCCAGGACCACCGCGGCGACCCCGACGCCCGCCACCGCGACCCCGAAGATCTTCAGCGGCAGCCCGGCAAACCAGAGCAGGGCGCCGACCACGATCACGAAGGTGACGGTCGTCGAGTAGTTCGGCTGGAGGATGACCAGGCCCGACGCCAGCAGCGCACCGGGGACCAGCGGAATGAGCAGTTCCTTCAGCGGCGCACCCCGACGGCGGGTGGCCAGCACGGACGCGCCCCACACCACCAGCGTGACCTTGGCCAGCTCGGACGGCTGGAAGGACAACCCGCCGAACTCGAACCAACGCCGGGCGCCGCCGGACTCCTTGCCGATGCCGGGGATGAGGACCAGCGCCAGCATCACCACCGACGCCGCGAAGGCGGGCAGGGCGAGCTTGCGCATCAGCCGGACCGGCATGCACAGCGCGACGTAGAACAGCACCGCGCCGAGCACCGCGAAGATCAGCTGCGTGGCGAACAGTCCGTACGCCGAACCGGTGTCCGCGTACGCCTCGACGCTCGACGCCGAGAGCACCATCACCAGGCCGAGCACCGTGAGCAGGGTGGCGATGGTCACGATCAGGTGGAACGAGGCCATCGGGCGGGCCAGCCAGGCCCCGATCCGGGTGCGCGGGCCCGCGGGCTCGCTCATCGGACCGGACCCGCCCCGGCGAGACGGTGCACGGCGTCGGCGAAGGCCCGGCCGCGGTGGCCGTAGTCGGTGAACATGTCGAGCGAGGCCGCGGCGGGCGCCAGCAGCACGGTCTCGCCGGTCGCGGCCATCGCGGCAGCAGCCGTCACGGCCTGCGCCATCACCGCGTCGGGGTCCAGATCGGCACTCACTCCCCTATCGTCTCCCGTCGGCACCAGGACCACGCGGACCTCGGGCGCGTGTCGGCGCAGCGCATCGGCGATCTGGTCCGCGTCCTGGCCGAGCAGCACCGCGCCCGCGAGCCGGTCGGCCACCTCGGCGACCAGTTCGTCGACGCTGGCGCCCTTGAGCAGGCCACCCGCCACCCACACCACCCGTGGGTGCGCGAGCAGCGAGGACCTGGCCGCGTGCGGGTTGGTCGCCTTGGAGTCGTCGACGTAGGTGACGCCGTCCACCTCGGCGACCAGCTCGGCCCGGTGCGGTCCAACCCGGTAGCTGCGCAGTCCGTCTCCCACCGACGCCGCCGGGACGCCGATCGAGCGGGCCAACGCGGCGGCGGCGAGGGCGTCCATCAGGCCGGCGGGCCCGGGCGGGGTGATCTCCGACGCCCGGGCGAGGGTCGCTCCGTCGGCGAAGGCGCGGTCGACCAGGCGGCCGTCCTCGACGCCGAGCTCCCCGGCCGCCGGGGCGCCGAGCCGGAAGCCGACCGTGCGTCCCGCGGTCGAGCGGGTGACCAGGGAGGCCGCGACCGCGTCGTCCAGACCGAGGACGGCGACGTCGCCGGTGAGCGCGCCCGCCTTCGCCTCGACGTAGCCGGCCATGCCGCCGTGCCAGTCCAGGTGGTCCTCGGCGATGTTGAGCACCACGCCCGCCGCCGGGCGCACCGACGGCGCCCAGTGCAGCTGGAACGAGGACAGCTCCACGGCCAGTGCGTCGTTGCGCGGGTCCGCGCGCAGGGCGTCGGTGATCGGCAGGCCGATGTTGCCGCACGCAACCGCGGGCACCCCGCCTGCGCGCAGGATCGACTCGAGCATCGAGGTGGTGGTGGTCTTGCCGTTGGTTCCGGTCACCACCAGCCACTGCCGCGACGGGCCGTAGACCTCGGCGCGGTCGAGCCGCCACGCGAACTCGACGTCGCCCCAGATCGGCACGCCTGCGTCGGCCGCCGCGGCGAGCACCGGCGAGTCCGGGCGCCAGCCGGGACTGGTGACGACCAGCGCGAACCGGTCGATCCCGGCGGCGGCCGCGTCGGGCGCCGCGGTGTCCACCGCGAGGTCGGCGGCGGCGGCGTCGAGGGAGCCCTGGTTGCCGTCGGTCAGGGTGACCTCGGCGCCGAGGTCGCGCAGCGGCGCCACCAGCGCGAGACCGGAGACCCGGGCCCCGGCCACCAGGACCGCGGCACCGCGCAGGCGGGCCAGTTCGTCCGGCAGTGCCACGTCAGTTCCCGACGACGGAGAGGTACTCGCTGTAGAACAGCGCGAGGCCGACCGCGGAGGCGATCCCGGCGAGCAGCCAGAATCTGATGATCACCGTGGTTTCCGCCCACCCGGCGAGCTCGAAGTGGTGATGGAACGGGGCCATCCGGAACACCCGGCGTCTGCTCGAACGGAACACCGCCACCTGGATCACCACGGACGCGGCCTCGGCGACGAAGAGCGCGCCGACGACGACCATCAGCAGCTCCGTGCGGGTGGTGATGGACAGACCGGCGAGCAGGCCGCCGAGGGCCAGCGAGCCGGTGTCGCCCATGAAGATCTTCGCGGGAGCGGCGTTCCACCACAGGAAGCCGATGCAGGCACCGGCCGCGGCGGCACAGATCAGCGCCAGGTCCAGCGGGTCGCGCACGTCGTAGCAGCCGATCGTCGGCTCGTTGGGGCCGCCGACGCAGGCGTTGCGGTACTGCCAGAAGGTGATGACCACGTAGGCGCCGAGCACCATGCTCATCGAGCCGGCGGCCAGGCCGTCGAGACCGTCGGTGAGGTTCACCGCGTTGGACCACGCGCTGATCAGCAGGTAGCAGAACAGGATGAAGACGATCGAGCCCATCGACACGGTGGCGATGTCACGCACGTACGACAGGTGGGTGCTGCCCGGGGTGAGTCCGCCTGCACCCGGGAAACGCAGCGCCAGGATTCCGAAGACCACCGCGGCGATCAGCTGGCCGACCAGCTTGGCCGTCTTGTTCAGGCCGAGGTTGCGCTGCTTGCGGATCTTGATGAAGTCGTCGAGGAAGCCGACCGCACCGAGCGCGGTGGCCAGGCCGAGCACCAGCAGGCCCGACGCGGTCGGCCCCTGGGCGTCGTAGCCGATGCCGATCAGGTGCGAACCCCAGTAGCCGGCCCACAGGGCCACGATGATCGCGACACCGCCCATCGTGGGCGTGCCGCGCTTGGCCTGGTGACTGGCCGGGCCCTCGACGCGGATCTCCTGGCCGAAACCCTGCCGGGAGAAGGCCTTGATCAGGACGGGGGTCAGCAGGATCGCCACGGCCAGGGCAATGCCGCCGGCGAAGAGGATCTGTCTCACTGGTTCTCCTTGGTTTCACCCATGTTGCCGATGGCACGCATGTTGCCGGTCATCTCGATCGGACCACCGTCGGCGAGCAACGCCTCGGCGACCGTCCACAGCCCCACCGACTGGGAGGCCTTCACCATGACGATGTCGCCTGCGGCCACCTCGCCCCGCAGCACCTCGAGCGCGGCGTCCGCGTCGGGCACCAGCATCGACTCCTCGCCCCAGGACCCCTCCATGATCGCGCCCTGGTTCATCGCGCGCGAGGGCCTGCCGGTCCCGACGACGATCAGCCGGGTGACGTCGAGACGGACCGCCAGGCGGCCGATCGCGTCGTGCTCGATCACAGATTCGGGGCCGAGCTCGGCCATCTCGCCCAGCACCGCCCAGGTACGACGCTGCTCGCCGGAGACGGAACGGGCCATGGTGACCAGCGCCTTGAGCGCCGCCCGCATCGAGTCCGGGTTCGCGTTGTAGGAGTCGTCGACCACGGTGACGCCGTCGCCGCGCTGCTGGACCTGCATCCGTCGGGTCGAGACCGGGCGCGCGCCCGCCAGTGCCGTCGCCACCTGGTCCAGGCTGGCGCCGCACTCGAGCGCCACCGCGGCCGCGGCCAGCGCGTTTCCGACCTGGTGCTCGCCGTGCACGCCGAGGGTGACCGCGACGGTGCCCTGCGCGCAGGTCAGCTGGAACGAGGCGCGGGCCTCGTCGTCGAGTCGGACGTCGACCGCGCGCACGTCCGCGTTCTCGGACTGACCGACCAGCACCACCCGGGCCCTGGTGCGCTGCGCCATCGCCGCGACCAACCGGTCGTCGGCGTTGAGCACCGCGACCCCGCCCTGGTCCGCGGGCGGAAGTGCTTGCGCCAGTTCACCCTTGGTCGCGGCGATCGCCTCCCGGGAGCCGAACTCGCCGAGGTGCGCGGTGCCGACGTTGAGGATCACCCCGATCCGAGGCGGCACCGTCTCCGCCAGCGCCGCGATGTGCCCGACCCCGCGGGCGGACAGCTCGAGCACCAGGTAGCCGGTCTCGGCGTCGGCACGCAGCGCGGTCCACGGGTGGCCCAGCTCGTTGTTGAAGGAGCCGGGCGGCGCGACCACCGGGCCGAGTGGGGCCAGCACCGCCGCGAGCAGGTCCTTGGTGGAGGTCTTGCCCGAGGAGCCGGTGACCCCGACGACGGTGAGGCCGGCGGCGGTCAGCTCGTCGGTGCCGGCGCGGGCCAGCTTCGCCAGCGCCGCGAGCACCGCCGCGCCGGAACCGTCCGTGTCGTGTTCGAGTGCCATGGCGTTGGTCTGCGTCGGCGCCAGCGGCGCGACCACGACGGCGGGCACGCCCACCGGCCGGGCGGCCAGCACGGCCACCGCACCGGCGGCGACCGCGGCGGCGGCGTGCTCGTGGCCGTCCACGCGGGCCCCGGGCAGCGCCAGGAACAGGCCGCCCTCGGCGACCTTGCGCGAGTCGAACTCGACGCCGCCGGTCACCATCGCGTCGGGGTCCGGCACGTCGTGCAGGGTGCCGCCGACGATCTCGGCGATCCGGGCCAGGCTCATCGGGATCACAGCGCGGTTCCCCCGTCGCTACGCCCGCCCAGCACCTGGTCGATGGCCTGCCCGAGGACCTCGCGGTCGTCGAATGGGTACTTCACCCCGTTGATCTCCTGCCCGATTTCGTGTCCCTTGCCGGCGACGAGGACGACGTCCCCGGGACCGGCCCAGGCCACCGCGTCCGCGATGGCCGCCGCGCGGTCCGCGAACTCGCGGACCTCGCCCCGCTCTTGCTCCGGCACCCCGAGCGCGCCCGCCCGGACGGCGGCCCGGATGGTCGCCGGGTCCTCGGTGCGCGGGTTGTCGTCGGTGATCACCAGCAGGTCCGCACCGCGGGCCGCGGCCGCACCCATGATCGGCCGCTTGCCCTGGTCCCGGTCGCCGCCTGCGCCGACCACCACCGCGATCCGGCCGCTGCTCTGGCCGCGCAGGGTGGCGATCACTGCCTCGACCGCGGCCGGCTTGTGCGCGTAGTCCACGACGGCGAGGAAGTCCTGGCCACGGTCGACTCGCTGCACCCGGCCGGGCACGTCGACGGCACCGATGCCTTCGATCGCCCGGTCCAGGTCCGCCCCGCAGGCGTCGAGGGTGGCCAGTGCCAGCAGCGCGTTGGCGACGTTGTAGCGGCCGGGCAGCCGGAGCGTGACCCGCCGGGCCGTCCCGTCCGGACCGGTCGCGACGAAGCGCTGCGTGCCGTCGCCGGTGGCCTCGACCTCCGTGGCGGTCCAGTCGGCGGGGCCGGTGGTGGCGACCGTGCTGGCGGTGGCGGCGATCCCGGCCATCCTGCGGCCCCAGTCGTCGTCCACGCACACCACGGCCCGGCCCGCGTGCACCGTCGAGTCCGGCGCGAACAGCCGGGCCTTGGCGGCGAAGTAGTCCTCGAGGTCGGTGTGGAAGTCGAGGTGGTCCTGCGAGAGGTTGGTGAACGCGCCGATCTGGAACTCGGTGCCGTCGACCCGGCCGAGGGCCAGCGCGTGGCTGGAGACCTCCATGACGACGGTGTCGATGCCGCGCTCGAGCATCGCCGCGAACAGCGCGTGCAGCTGCGGGGCCTCGGGGGTGGTCAGGGCACTGGGCACCCGGCGCCCGTCGATCCGCGTCTCGATGGTGCCGACCAGGCCGGCATGCTGCCCGGCGGCGGTCAGGCCCGCCTCGACCAGGTAGGCAGTGGTCGTCTTGCCGGAGGTGCCGGTGATCCCGACCACCCGGAGGCGACGCGACGGGTTCCCGTAGATCTCCGCGGACACCGCGCCGAGCACCGACCGGGGGTCCGGGTGCACCAGCACGGGGGTGCGGACGACGGCGGCCCCGGCGAGCACGGCGAGGCCGGCATCGTCGGTGAGCACGGCGGCGGCGCCGCGGTCCAGCGCGTCCGCGGCGAACTCGGCGCCGTGCGCGTGCGCGCCCGGGAGCGCGGCGAACAGGTCGCCCGGCTGCACCGTCTGAGCCCTGAGCTCGACGCCGGTCACCGCGGGGTCCGCGGCCGGGTCGGCCTCCGGCGCCGCAGCGCCGACCCACTCCAGCCTGGCGCCGGTGAGCGCCGCCAGCGCGGCGATCCGGGTGGTCGGCGGGCTCGTCGGCCGCAGTCCCCCGTCGGCGTTCGCGGGCCTTCGAGCGTGTGTCCCATGCACGGGCAGGTGACTCCTCTCGGGTTCGGTTCGGTGGCGACCGGAACTGTCGCAAAGCCAGCGTGTCACGTTACCGGCGACCGGCGGCACCGTGGGACTCGGCGTGGGACTCGGCGCGGGCACGTCGCCCGTCGCGCGGTCAGTCCGCCTGCAGCACCAGAGAAGGACCGGGATCGGCGGACAGCGGCACCTTGTCGCGCTGGAGCATCCACGACGCGATGTTGTGGAACAGCGGCGCCGCGGACTGACCGCCCGAACCGTCGGCGCTGCGCACCGGCGCGTCGAGCATGATCCCGATGACGAAACGCGGGTTGTCGGCGGGCGCGATGCCGGCGAAGGTGATCCAGTAGTTCGAGTTGGAGTAGCACTTGCAGGCCGGATCGACCTGCTGCGCGGTACCGGTCTTGCCGCTGACCTGGTATCCCTCGACGCCTGCTGCCGCGCCGGTGCCCTGCTGGTATCCCATCGGGTCGCGCTGGGTCACCGACCGGAACATGTTCCGCACGGTGGCCGCCGTCTGCGGGCTGACCACCTCGACGCCGTCCGGGTGCTCGGTGCGGGTGCGGTTGCCGTCGGCGTCGACGGTGGCCCGGACGATCCGCGGCGGGATCCGGACGCCGTCGTTGGCGATGGCCTGGTACATCGCGGTCATCTGCAGCAGCGTCATCGACAGGCCCTGCCCAATCGGCAGGTTCGCGAAGGTGCCACCGGACCACTGGTCACGGCTGGGCACGTCGCCCGCGCTCTCGCCGGGCAGGCCGACCTCGGTCCGCTGACCGAGCCCGAACTTGTCGAGCATCTGCGCGAACCGGTCCTCGCCGACCCGTTGCGCGAGCATCAGCGTGCCGACGTTCGAGGACTTACCGAATACGCCGGTACTGGTGTACGGGACGACGCCGTGCGCCCAGGCGTCCTTGACGCTGACGCCCGACATCTGGATCGAGCCGGGCACCTGCAGCACCTCGTCGGCCGTGGTGAGGCCGTTCTCGACCGCGGCGGCGGCGGTGATGATCTTGTTCACCGAGCCCGGCTCGAACGGCGTGCTCACCGAGAGGTTGCCCATCTCGGCCTTGCCGTTGTTGGCCATCCCGATCGCCGGGTTGAAGGTGTTGTCGTTGGCCATCGCCAGCACGTCGCCGGTGTGCGAGTCCAGGACCACCACCGACGCGTTCTTCGCGCCGGACGCGTCCTTGGCGAGCTGGGTCTGCTGCTGCACGTAGTACTGCAGGTCGTTGTCGACGGTCAGCTCGACGCTGGAGCCGTCGACCGCCGGCTGCTTGTCGCGCATGCTGCCGGGGATCACCGCGCCGTCCGAGCCGCGGTCGTAGGTCAGCGAGCCGTCGGTGCCTGCCAGCGTGGAGTCCATCGAGTCCTCGAGCCCGAGCAGGCCGTGACCGTCCCAGCCGGTCGCGCCGACCAGGTTCGCCGCCAGCGATCCACCCGGGTACTCCCGGATGTCCTGGCGTTCGACGCCCACCTCGGGGAACTTCTCGGAGATCTTCGCCGCCACGTTCGGGTCGACGCTGCGTGCGAGGTATTCGAAGGTCTCGTCGCTCGTGAGCTTGGCGAGCACATCCTTCTCGGCAGCGGCGGTGCCGAGCTCGGCATGAATGCCCTTGGCGATCTCCTTCAGCCGGTCCGCGACCTTGGGGTCCTTGCCCGCCTTGGCGGCGGCCTCCTCGAGCTCCTTGCGCACCCGGACCGGCTGGAAGGTCAGCGCCTTCGCCTCCATGGTGAACGCGATCGGGTTGCCGTTGCGGTCGGAGATCGAGCCGCGGGTGGCCGGTTCGACCACCGTGATGGCCCGCTGGTTTGCCGCCTCGGCCGAGAGCTTCGGCGCCTGGACGACCTGGATCCACAGCAGCTGGACCACGGCGACGCCGAGGGCGACGAACATGACGGTCCGGCCGATCCGGAAACGGAACCGGAACGAGGAGTTGTCCTCGGGGCGCGCACCACGCGACGACCGCGTGGGTCGGGCCCGGCCACCGGATCGCGAACCGGGCCGAGCCCGGGGTGACGGAGCAGCAGAGGAACCTCTGCTCACCTCTGACCGCCCGCGCTACCTGCCTGTCCGTCGGTCCGGGTTGCCGTCGCCATGGGGACCAACTGCTCCCCCTCCGCAGGCAGCTGCGGCCGGTTCGCCGCCAGCGGCGTGCCGGGGCGGTTGGCGGTGGTCGACGTGGCCGACCGGGTGGTCGGCGCGACGCCGCGGGTCGGCGCCGGCGACGGGGCCGGCTTGTTCAGCGGCGGTGCGGGGGTGCCCTGCGCGGGGGCCGGGTCGCCGACCACCGCGACGGTGCCGTCCGGCGCCACGACCAGACGCGCCACGTTCTTGACCGGGATCATGCCGAGCTCGGTGGCCTTGCGGGCCAACTCCGGAGCCGAGGAGGCGAGCTCGTTGTCGCGCTGCAGCGCCGAACGCTGCTCGGACAGTTCCTGGTTGTGCGCCCGGGCGTCGGAGAGCCGGTAGGAGTCCTCCGCCGAGCGGGTGGTCAGCAGCAGCGTGATCGCCAGCCCGACGGAGAGCAGTCCGATGACGGTGGCCACGAACGGGATCCGAGCGGTCAGTGCCGCCCCGCGCCGGGGCGCAGCGGCCGTGGTGCCGGTCGACCGCTGGGTGCGACGCTCGTAGGCCCGCTGCGCGGCACCGGACCTGGCGGGCGCGGTGGCGACGGTTGCCGAGGCACGCCCACCCGACTTCGGACGGACGGCGGCAGCACTCCGAGGGCGCGCGGCACCCGATCGCACCGGAACAGTCATGGCGTCACCTTCCTGGAAATCCGCTCGACGCAACGCAGTCGAACCGGAGCCGATCGCGGGTTGATCGCAATTTCTTGCTCGCTTGCCTTCTCCGCACCGCGGGTGAGGAACTCGAACTCCGGACCCATCCCCGGCAGCTCCATCGGAAGACCTTCCGGGCTACGGGATTTCGTGCGAGGCGTCAGTTCCTGCTTGACCAACCGGTCCTCGAGGGACTGGTAGGACATGAAGACCACCCGACCACCGACCGCCAGGGAGTCGAGGGCCGCCGGGATGGCCGCACGCAACGAGTCCAACTCACCGTTGACCTCGACCCGGAGCGCCTGGAAGGTGCGCTTCGCCGGGTGCCCACCGGTACGGCGGGTGGCTGCGGGGATGGACGCGTAGAGCACCTCGACCAGCTGTGCACTGGTGGTGAACGGCTGGACCTGCCTGCGGCGCAACACCTCCGAGGCGATCCGTCCGGCAAACCGCTCCTCCCCGTAGGTGCTGAGCACCCGGGCAAGCTCGCCGTGACTGTAGGTGTTGAGGATGTCGGCGGCGGTCAGTCCCTTGGTGGGGTCCATTCGCATGTCCAGCGGCGCGTCCACCGAGTAGGCAAATCCGCGGTCGGCCTCGTCCAGCTGCATCGACGAGACGCCGAGGTCGAACAGGATGCCGTGCACCGACCCGGTCGGCGGCAGTCCGGCCTGCTCGAGCGCATCGACGATGCCGTCATACCTGGTGTGCACCAAGGTGATCCGGTCACGGAAGGGCTCGAGACGGGCACCCGCCAGGGCCAGCGCGGAAGGATCGCGGTCCAGTCCGATCAGGTGCAGGCCCGGATGGGTCCGCAGGAAGTGCTCGGAGTGACCGCCCGCGCCGAGCGTCGCGTCGATCATCACCGCGCCGCTGGCGTCCGGCGAGTTGCGGGTCAGCGCCGGGGAGAGCAGTTCGTCGGCTCGGCCGAGCAGCACCGGGACGTGACCGAACTCGCCAGTTGTGGCGGATTCGCCGGCCTCGTCGTCCATTGCTGCCTCCGGGTCTGCTGGTCGTGTCTGCGAACGTTGACGGATCGCGAAGGGGGCTTCACTTGGCGAATGACTCGGGGTCCCTGTCCGATTGACCGAACCTGGCGGCGGGGAAGTGCGTCAGGGTCGATGTCGGGCAGAGGCCTCGCGGCACTCGCCGGTGCTGCGAACTACAGGATCTCGCTCAGAGGTTCGGATCTGGCCTGGGAGTAGTTCTCTTCGTTCTCGTCGGAATACGTCTGCCACACCTGGGCGTCCCAGATTTCGAGGAAGTCGATCTGCCCGATCACCACGCACTCCTTGGACAACCCGGCGTAGCGCCGATGATCCGCGGACAAGGTGATCCGGCCCTGCGCGTCCGGGTGCTGTTCGTCGGCGCCGGCAGCGAGCCCGCGCACGAACGCCCGAGCGTCCGGATCGGTCCGCGACACCGCCGCGGCCCTCCGTGCCATTGCGACGAACTCGTCGCGGGGATAGACCGCGAGGCTGTGGTCGAGTCCCTTGGTGACCATCAACCCCCCCGCCAGTTCGTCCCGGTACTTCGCGGGCAACGTGAGCCGCCCCTTGTCGTCGAGCTTCGGCGTGTGGGTACCGAGAAACATTCCTCGCCACCTCCACCTTGCGTAGTCGATTTCGTCACCGATTTCGAACGCCGTATGCCCTGTGGTTCACCTTCCCAACCACTGCGCACCACGTTACCCCACTTTGCCCCACGCACAACCACAACACTCGGGCATCCGCACCCGATTTGCGCAAAGTGTGCTGGTCCAGACAGTGGGGACCGGTGGGGAAAATTCCTGCGACGGCGGCCGCGTCACGGAAGCCGCTTTTTTCGGCCCGTCGGGGCAGTTGCACATCACCAGGTCACGGCCCCGC
The DNA here is from genome assembly GCF_042654025.1 of Rhodococcus kronopolitis. Classification (NCBI taxonomy): domain Bacteria; kingdom Bacillati; phylum Actinomycetota; class Actinomycetes; order Mycobacteriales; family Nocardiaceae; genus Rhodococcus; species Rhodococcus kronopolitis. The sequence goes on from NZ_JBHSFO010000001.1 coordinate 101,641, forward strand.
GGACGAGGGCCGGCCACGCCGCTCGGGCGCCTCTGGGTGGAGGTGGGGAATGGGATGCGGGGACTCGAAAGCGGGACGCCAAAAGGGCGCGACCCCGCAATGGGGGTCGCGCCCTTTCAACGTCCTCGCTCGGCCTGACTGATCCGGCCGAGTTGCCTACTCCTGTTCAAACCTCCGCTTGAACCGGTCCTCCATACGAGACGAGAATCCGCCGCCCTTACGGCCGTCACCGTGCTTGCCTGCACCGTGATTCCTGCCTGCGGCGGGACGCTGCGCGGACCCGGCGCCCTCGCCTTGCGCAACCGAGAGACCCTGCTTGGAACCTCCGAGGAGGAACAGGACTCCGGCTCCAAACATCACTACGAAACCGAGCAGGCTGATGATGGGGAAACCACCCGGCTTGACGGGTAGGGCGACCCCAGCGACCAGGAGAACGAGACCCAGGAACAGCAATGCCCCCGCCTGCAGGCGGCGCTTGCTCGAGGCGGCACGCATTCGGCCTCCCCTCACAGAGGAGGCAAACTTTGGGTCTTCGGCGTAGAGAGCGCTCTCGATCTGGTCGAGCATCCGCTGCTCGTGCTCGGAGAGTGGCACGGTAACCTCCCCCGGCACTAAATGGTGGCGACCGCGCCGTCGGTACGACCCGGTCGGTTGCCGTCGTTCGCGGCTACCTGGAACCCATACTACGAGTAGTAGCAATGCCGTACCACCCACTCCCGCAACGAGTCGTGAAATCTATTTGCGAGCAATGCGAAGATCGCCCGCTAGGCGGACCTCCTCGCCGCCGGGTCGGCAGCCTCGTCGACCCGGGAACCGCCACCGAGCAGGTCCTCGACCGCCGTCAGGAACCGCGACACCTCACGGTGGAAGCGGTCCGCGTCCGCCCACGTGAGCGTGCCGGAGATACCCGCCTCGATCGCGGCGCGGGTCTGCGAGTAGCCCGCGAAGAACTCCGCCCAGTCCGCCAGCCCCGACTCGGCCCGGGCCAGCTGCACCCAGGCGCTGCGCGAACCAGGCCGCACCCGATGCCCGGGCCCACCGAGCGCCGCACCCGCACCGCGCAGTGCCGCCAGGTAGGCCGACCGGAACCGCTCCCCCGGATCGGGTGCGGCGGCCGCCTCCGCCAACAGCGCGTCGGCCCGGTCGAGCAGTCCGCGCGCCAGCGGAGAAATCGGCGGCGGCCGCAGTCCCCCGCGGCCGGCCCCACCTCGATCGCGGAGCTCTCCACCGCACACCTGCCGACCGTTCGCATGTCGACCGTCCATCGCCGCACACCTCCCGCATCGCCTCGGCACCGTCCGGGTGCCGACGCCGGCGCCACCGCGGATCTCGTCCTTGAGTCCGAGACCCGACGAAGCACGCTTCCCTCGCGCTTCGCCGGATCGTCGGTATCGAACATTCATTCGACCTATTCAATATAGCTGCACCCACCGACACGTCGTCAAGAGAGAAGGGTGAGTCCGGTGAGCAACACCACCCCGTACATCGCCGAGCTGTCCGCGCCGCAGCTGCGCAGCCGCCTCGACGACGCCCTCGCCGTCTACGTCGAGGCCATGGGCTATCCCGACGGCACCGGGCGCCAGCGGGCCCCGATGTGGACCGAGCACACCGCGCGGTCCGGCTGGCGAGGCGTCGCCGCCCTGGTCCCCGGACCGGAGGCCGACCGCTCGCAGGAGGAGATGGTCGGCATCGCCTACGGCTACCGCGGCGCCCCACACCAGTGGTGGCACCAGCAGGTGCGTCAGGGCCTGCGCCGCGCCGGCGCCTCCGAGCCGCACCTGCACGCGATCCTCGACGACTACTTCGAGCTGACCGAGCTGCACGTCTCCCCCCGCTCGCAAGGACACCGCACCGGCGAGGCACTGCTGCGCCGACTGCTCGACGACCGCCCCGAGGCCGTCGTACTGCTGTCCACCCCGGAGGTGCACCGAGAGGACAACCGCGCCTGGCGGCTGTACCGCCGCCTCGGATTCACCGACGTGGTGCGGAACTTCACCTTCGCCGGCGACAGCAGGCCGTTCGCGGTGCTGGGCCGCCGACTGCCCCTCTAGGCCCCGATAACCTTCTGGTCATGATCGATGCCGTGGTGGTGGGTTCCGGACACAATGCGCTCGTCTCGGCGTGTTACCTCGCCAGGGCCGGGTGGTCCGTCGAGGTGCTCGAGCGCGACACCGTGCTCGGCGGCGCGGTCTCCACGGTCGAGCGGTTCCCCGGCCACCAGGTGGACCGCGGGTCGTCCGCGCACATCATGATCCGGCACACCGGCATCGTCGAGGAGCTCGAGCTCGCCGATCACGGGCTGCGGTACCTCGACTGCGACCCGTGGGCCTTCGCCCCGGCCCCCGCGAGGTCCGGGCTGCCCGGCATCGTCTTCCACCGCGACCTCGACGCCACCTGCGCATCGATCGCCGCCGCCTGCGGGGCCGCCGACGCCCGCGCGTACCGGCGCTTCGTCGAGACCTGGGGCCCGCGCACCGCGAGCGTGATGCGCGCGTTCGCCGCCCCACCGACCGGCGGCCGGCTGGCCCGCTCGTTCTGGGGGCTCGACACCGGCGCCGGCGCCGCGGCCCTCTCCCGCGAGTTCCTGCAGTCCGGGGACGCCCTGCTGGACCACTACTTCGACGACGAACGGCTCAAGGCCGCGCTGGCCTGGTTCGGCGCCCAGTCGGGTCCGCCGATGTCCGAGCCGGGGACCGCACCGATGGTCGGCTTCGCCGCCCTGATGCACACGCTGCCGCCGGGCCGGGCGGTCGGTGGCAGCGGTTCGCTCACCCGCGCCCTGGCCTCCAGGCTGTCCTCCGACGGCGGCACCGTCCGGCTCGGCGACGCGGTGACCGAGCTGCGCCGCGACCCCGGCGGCTGGACCACCCGCACCGAATCCGGACGCGAGGTGCGGTCCCGGGTTGTGGTCGCGGGCTGCCACATCCTGGCGACGCTGGACCTGCTCGGGCGCGGCGGCCACGACCCGGCGCAGCTGGCCGACTGGCGCCGCCGGATCCGGGTCGGCCCGGGCATCGGGATGGTGCTGCGGCTCGGCACCGACGCGCTGCCGCAGTACACGAGCGCACCCGACGAGGCCGGCGCCACCTCCGGCCTGCAGCTGCTGGTCTCCGACCGCGCCCAACTCCGGCGGGCGCACGGCGCCGCCCTGGCCGGCGAGCTGCCGCCCACCCCCGCGGTGCTCGCGATGAGCTTCAGCGGGATCGACCCGACCCTGGCCCCCGCGGGCGAGCACCAGGTGACGCTGTGGTCGCAGTGGCACCCGTACGCGCTGCACGACGGCCGCTGCTGGGCCGACCTCGCCGAGTCCGAGGGCGACCGCATCGTCGCCGAGATCGACGCCCTGGCACCCGGATTCACCCGCTCGGTCCGGCACCGGCTGGTGCAGACGCCTGCCGACCTCGAGTCCGAGATGGGGCTGATCGGCGGCAACGTGATGCACGTCGAGATGTCACTGGACCAGATGTTCATGTGGCGGCCGCTGCCCGAACTGTCCGGCCAGCGGGTGCCCGACGCGGCCGGTCTGTACCTGACCGGAGCCTCGACCCACCCGGGTGGCGGCGTGTCCGGTTCGAGCGGCCGAAGCGCCGCACGAATCGCGCTGTCCGACGCCAAGTTCGGCGGGATCCGCCGGCTGCTGCGACGGTGAGCACACCGCCGCACCGGCGCGGCGCGGACCTACCGCCTGACACCGTCGGGGCGGACTGGCACCATGTCGATGTGTCATTGCCCCTCGCCGTGTCGTTGCCCCCCGCTCCCGCCCGCGCCGGACGTCCGTCCCGCGCGCGCCTGCTCGCGGTGTCCCTGCTCCTGCTGATCTGCGTGCCGCTGCTCAGCGCCTGCCTGCGGGTCCAGGTCTCGATGGGCGTCTCCCCAGACGACCGGGTGTCCGGTCAGGTGGTCGCCGCGACGGTGCCCGCCGACGACAAGGACACCGGGCCGCAGTTCGTCGTCCCGAGCTCGCTGGAGGACAAGATCCGGGTGCAGGAGTACCGGCAGGACGGCTTCGTCGGCAGCCAGGCCTTCTTCAGCGATCTCACCTTTGGCGAGGTACAGCAGCTCGGTTCGATGTCCAGTCGGACCGGCAGCGCCCTGCAGCTGAGCTTCCAGCGGTCCGGCGACGTCGTGACGCTGGACGGCAAGGCCGACCTCAAGGCCGTCCCGGACGGCAGCGACGTCCAGTTCAGCATCGCGTTCCCGTCCCGGGTGGCCACCACAAACGGCACCAGGGACGGCGACTCCATCGTCACCTGGAAACTGCCGCCCGGCGAGGTGAGCACCCTGCGCGCCGAGGTCCGCTACGCCGACCCGAGCACCCGCGGCTTCGCGGGCTGGGCCGGCATCGTCGCCGGCGTCACCCTCGCCGTCGCCCTGATCATCGGCGCGATGGGCTACCTGGCCCGCGACCGCTCGCCGCGGTTCACGGCCCCCGGGCAGGACCGCGACAAGACCGACGCCTGACGGGTCAGCGCGCGCCTGCGCCGGCCACCGGTGCCGGCGCCGCCGCGGCGGGCTCGGCCAGACCCAGCCGGCTGAGCACCTCGTGCGTGGCCCTGGCGAAGTTCAACGTGATGAAGTGCAGGCACGGCGCGCCCTCGGCGATCAGTCGTTCGCCCAGCTCGGTCGCCACCGAGATGCCGATCTCGCGGACCGCGGCCCGGTCCTCCTCCGGGCCGGCGCCCGCCGCCCGGTCCAGCCGCTCCTCCAGCGCGCTCGGCAGTCGGGAACCGGACAGTTCGACCATCCGCCGGACCGAGCGCAGCGAGGTGATCGGCATGATCTCCGGAATGATCGGCTTCGCACCCTGCTCGGGGTCGAAGCGCGCCACCCGGTCCCGCAGCCGCAGGTAGTCGTCCACGTCGAAGAACATCTGGGTGATCGAGTACTCGGCACCGGCCCGCAGCTTCGCGACCAGGTGCCTGGTGTCGTGCTCGAGATCCGGCGCCCGGTGGTGGCCCTCCGGGAACGACGCCACCCCGACGTGGAAGTCGCCGAGGTCGCGGACCAGCCGGACCAGTTCCTCCGCGTACTCGACGCCCTCCGGGTGCTTGGTCCACTCGCCCAGCGGGTCGCCGGGCGGGTCGCCGCGCAGCACCAGGATGTTGCTGATCCCGCGGTCCGCGTACGCGCCGACCATGGCACGCAACTCGTCGACGCTGTGACCGACCGCGGTCAGGTGCGCCACCGGCAGCAGTGTCGTCTGCTCGGCGAGGTCGCCGGTCACCCGCACCGTCCGGTCCCGGGTGGACCCGCCGGCGCCGTAGGTCATCGACACGAACGCCGGCTGCAGTCCCTCGAACGTCCGGACGGCACGCCACAGGCGCGCCTCGGCGTCGGCGTCACGCGGCGGCGAGAACTCCACGGAGAACGGAATCCGTCCCGTGGCCTCACTCGCGCCGATTCGGTCCACGATCGACGGGGTCTGCGTCACCCAGCCATCGCTGGATCGCCCCCTGACAGCATCAAATGTCACGGCCCAAGCATAGTGGCGAGGATTGGCGGACCGCGCCGACCACTAAGCTGGTCCCCACGAGCACGTCCCCGGGCGTACCCCCGGGTCTCCACCCTCACCCAGGAGCGCACCCTGTCCGCCGGAGCCGCCTCTCCCCAGGCAACCACGCCCGACCCTGCCCACCCCGACTCACTGCCCGCCGCGGTCGAGGCCGCGCTCGGTGAGTTCTTCGCCTCCCGCCGCACCGTCACCGACGAGGTCGGCGGCACCTTCACCCCCGCAGTCGCGGCGTTGGAGGCGTTCGTGCTGCGCGGGGGCAAGCGGGTACGCCCCGCCTTCGCCTGGACCGGCTGGCTCGGCGCAGGCGGCGACCCCGACGGAGCGGACGCCGCCGCGGTGCTGCGCGCGTGCTCGGCGCTGGAGCTGGTGCAGGCCTGCGCCCTGGCGCACGACGACATCATCGACTCCTCGCGCACCCGGCGCGGCCACCCGACGCTGCACGTCGAGTTCGCGGCGGCCCACCGGGACGGCGACTGGTCCGGCGAGCCGGCGAAATTCGGCGAGTCGGTCGCGATCCTGCTCGGCGACCTGGCGCTGGCCTGGGCCGACGACATGATCCGCGAGTCCGGCGTTGACGCGGCCACGCAGACCCGACTGGGCCCGGTGTGGTCGGCGATGCGCACCGAGGTGCTCGGCGGCCAGTACCTGGACATCAGCACCGAGGTGACCGCCGACGAGTCGGTGGCCGCGGCGCTGCGGATCAACCGGTACAAGACCGCCGCCTACACGATCGAGCGACCGCTGCACCTCGGTGCCGCGCTGGCAGGCGCCGACGCCGCCCTGGTCGCGGCCTACCGCGCCTTCGGCACCGACATCGGCATCGCCTTCCAGTTGCGCGACGACCTGCTCGGCGTCTTCGGCGACCCGGCCGTCACCGGCAAGCCGTCCGGCGACGACCTGCGCGAGGGCAAGCGGACCGTCCTGTTCGCCGAGGCCCTGCTGCGCGCCGACGCCACCGACCCCGCCCAGGCCGAGCTGCTGCGCCGCAGCATCGGCACCGACCTCACCGAGGCGCAGGTCCAGCAGTTGCGCGGCGTCATCACCGACCTCGGCGCGGTCGACGAGGTGGAACGGCGCATCGCCGAACTCACCGCCAGCGGCCTGCAGGCCCTGGACGAGAGCGCCGCGGAAGCGGCGGCCAAGACCAGGCTGCGGGAGATGGCGCTCGCGGCGACCCGCCGGAGCGCGTAGTGCCGCGCAGCGTCCCCGGCCCCACCGGCCGGGTGGTGGTGGTCGGTGCCGGGCTCTCCGGCCTGGCCGCCGCCCTGCACCTGCTCGGGGCCGGCCGCGAGGTGACGCTGCTCGAACGCGACACCTCGGTCGGCGGTCGGGTCGGGGTCTACACCGGTCCCGGTTACGAGATCGACAGCGGCGCAACGGTGCTCACCATGCCGGAACTGGTGTCCGAGGCACTCGCGGCGGTCGGGCAGGACCTCGAGAGCGTCAGCCCGCCGCTGCGGATGCGCCTGCTCGAACCCGCGTACCACGCCCGGTTCGCCGACGGCACCGCACTGTCCGTGCACTCCGACCCGGACGCGATGGCCGCCGAGGTGGGCCGGGTGTTCGGGTCCGCCGAGGCGGTCCGCTACCGGCGGCTGCGCGGCTGGCTCGAGCGGGTCTTCCGCGCCGAGTTCGACACCTTCATCGACGCCAACTTCGACTCCCCGGTGGACCTGGCGAGCTCGCCGGCCGCCCTGCGGAACCTGACGACGCTGGTGCGCCTCGGCGCGTTCGGTCGGCTCGGTCCGCGGGTCGCGCGGATGGTCGAGGACCCGCGGTTGCAGCGGATCTTCACCTTCCAGTCGCTCTACGCCGGCACCAGCCCGGCCAAGGCGCTGGGGATCTACGGCGCCATCGCCCACATGGACACCTCGATGGGCGTCTACTTCCCGGACGGCGGCATGCGCACGGTCGCCGAGTCGCTGGCCGGTGCGTTCACCGCGGCGGGCGGCCGGTTGCACCTCGGCACCGAGGTGACCCGCATCGAGTACGCCGGCGGCCGGGCCCGCCGGGTCCACACCGCCGACGCCGCGTACGACGCCGACGCCGTGGTGCTGACCGCGGACCTGGGCGGCGCGCCCGGCCTACTGCCGCCGCAGCGCCGTCGGCGCCGGGTGCGGCACTCCCCGTCCGCCGTCGTCGCCCACGGCACCGTGCCGGTCGAGGTGTCGGCGGGCTGGACCGACTCGGGGCATCACACCATCGACTTCGGGGACGCCTGGGCGCGCACCTTCACCGAGATCACCGCGCGCGACGGTCGCGGCCGGCTGATGAGCGATCCGTCGCTGCTGCTGACCCGGCCGGCCTGCAGCGATCCCGCGCTGCGGTTGACCCGGGACGGGCAGGTCCACGAACCGCTCTCGCTGCTGGCGCCGTGCCCCAACCTCGACAGCGCACCGCTGGACTGGGCGCGGCTCGGACGGCCGTACCTGCGCGAGCTGCTCGCCGAGCTCGAACGTCGCGGCTACACCGGCATCGTCGAGCACTTCCGGGTCGACCTGCTCGACACCCCGCAGACCTGGGCCGACCGCGGCATGTCCGCCGGATCGCCGTTCGCGGCGGCCCACACCTTCGCCCAGACCGGACCGTTCCGACGCGGCAACCTCGACACCGGCGCCGCGAACGTGGTGCTGGCCGGTTGCGGCACCACGCCCGGCGTCGGGGTCCCCACGGCACTGGTCTCCGGCAAGCTCGCGGCCCAGCGGATCACGGGCGAGTACCCGGCCGGGCGGCCGAGCCACTAAACTAGGTGACCGTCCATGCATTCCGCCGCCCGAGACGCGCTGGCCGAACGCAGTCACCAGCTACTTTGGGGGAAGATCCGCACTGATGACCGACCGCATTCCCACTGCCGACGGGCCCGTGGTCGACAGCCCGGACGCGGTCTCGTCCGGCGGACGCCTCCGGGAGGTCGCGCTGTTCGCCCGGAGCGAGGCCGGCCACGCGGCGGTCCTCGGTCTCATCGGTGCCGTGATGATCACCTTCGGCGGCTTCGGCTCGGGCAGCATCCGTCGGCGTGACCCGCTGCTCGAGGCGCTGCACCTGTCCTGGCTGCGGTTCGGACACGGCCTGGTGCTCTCGACCGTGGTGGTGTGGGTCGGCGTGCTGCTGATGATCGCCGCGTGGGTGCGCCTGGGACGCTGCGTGCTCGGCGACCGCGTCAGCGTGCGCGAGCTGATGATGGTCGTGCCGGCCTGGACGGCTCCGATGCTGCTGGCCGTGCCGATGTTCAGCCGCGACGCCTACTCGTACCTGGCTCAGGGCGCCCTGCTGCGCGACGGTTTCGACCCCTACGCCGTCGGCCCGGTCGCCAATCCCGGTGTGCTGCTGGACAACGTGAGCAACGTCTGGACCACCACGACCGCCCCCTACGGTCCGATCGCACTGCTGCTGGGCCAGGGCATCACCTCGATCACCGGCGACAACGTGGTGGCAGGCACCATGCTGCTGCGGTTGACGATGCTGCCCGGCCTGGTGCTGATGATGTGGGCGCTGCCCCGACTGGCCCGCCAGCTCGGCGGCAACCCGGCGGTCGCGCTGTGGCTGGCGGTGCTCAACCCGCTGGTCCTGATCCACCTGATCGGCGGCGTGCACAACGAACTGCTCATGGTCGGCCTGATGACGGCAGGCATCACCCTGGTGCTCGACCGCAGGCACGTCGCCGGCATCGCGGTGGTCTCTCTCGGCGTCGCGGTCAAGGCGATGGCCGGCGTGGCACTGCCGTTCCTGGTGTGGATCTGGATCATCCACGAACGCGACCGCGCCAAGGCCGAGGGCCGCGAGCCCGCCGGGCCGATCGCGCTGTTCGTCCGGACCGCGGGCGCCGGCTTCGCGGTCTTCCTCGGTGTGTTCGCGACGGCGTCGATGGTCGCCGGCGTCGGGATCGGGTGGCTCACCGCCCTGTCCGGTTCCGCGAAGATCATCAACTGGCTCTCGCTGCCGACGATCCTGGCGCACGTGGTCACCGTGAGCACCTCGTGGCTGACGGGGCTGACCCAGGCGCCGGTGCTCGAGGTCACCCGGATGCTGTGCGCGATCGCGCTGGTCGGGATCCTGGTCTACGTCTGGTGGCGCTTCCGGACCACACCGCGGCAGGCCGTGCTCGGCATCCTGGTCGCACTGGTCGCCATCGTGGTGCTCTCCCCCGCCGCACTGCCCTGGTACTACTCGTGGCCGCTGGCGATTGCCGCCGGTTTCGCCATGTCGAGGACCACCCTGATGGTCGTGGTGGGCCTGTCGACCTGGCTGATGCTGGTCTTCCAGCCGGACGGCTCGATCGGGCTGTACACGCTGCCGCACGTGCTGCTGGCGACGTTCGCCGCAGTGGTGGCGGCGAAGTCACTGGTGACCGTCGACCCGCTGCGGCTGCGCTCGGTCCGTGAACACGCCGACACGGTTCCGGTCACGGCCGCGGCGCCCGCCACGCCGTGACGGCAGTCTCCCTCGACACCGCGTCTTCCGACGCCGCCCTCGCCGGCGCCTACCGGCACTGCCGCACCCTGGCTGCCGAGCACGGCAAGAGCTACTTCCTGGCCACCCGCCTGCTGCCCGCCGAGCGTCGGCCAGCAGTGCACGCGCTCTACGGCTTCGCACGGACCGTCGACGACGTGGTGGACGTCGACGCGGTCTCCGGCCGGCCCGTCACCGACTGCCTGGCCGAACTGGACCGGATCGAGGCGGAGTTGCACGCCGCCCTGGCCGCCCCCGGGCCGACCGCGGCCCGCCCGGTGGTCCGTGCGGTGGCCGACACCATCACCCGGTACTCGATCGCGCCGGCGCACTTCACGGTCTTCCTCGACGCGATGCGGATGGACCTCCCCGGCGCGCCCGGCTACCGGGCGGAGTACGCCACCATGACGCAGCTGCGCGAGTACATGCACGGGTCGGCGGCCGCGATCGGGTTGCAGATGCTGCCCGTGCTGGGCACCGTCACGACGCTCGCGCAGGCCGAGCCCGCCGCCGCCGCGCTCGGCGAGGCCTTCCAACTGACCAACTTCATCCGAGACGTCGGCGAGGACCTGGCCCGGGGTCGTCTGTACCTGCCCACCGAGGAACTGGCGGTGTTCGGTGTGGACGCGGACCTGCTGCGGTACTGCCGTCACACCGGCCGGTCGGACCCGCGGATCGAGCGGGCGCTGGCGCACTTCGTGTGCCTGAACCGGGCGCTGTACCGGCGGGCCCGGCCGGGCCTGGACCTGCTCGAGCCGCGGGCGCGGCCCGGGATGGTCGCGGCGTTCGAGCTGTACTCGGCGATCCTCGGCGCGGTCGAGGAGTCCGGGTTCCGGGTGCTCGACCGGCGCGCCGTGGTGCCGCGGCGGCGGCGGCTCGTACTGGCGGCGGCGCCCCTGCTCGGCAGTGCGGTGGCCGCGCTGCGCGGGCGGGGCGGCAACTAGCCGGTCTTCGGTCCCTCGAGGGCCTCGGTGCGGGCACTGAGCGAGCGGCCGAGAGCCGCAACCTCCGCGTCCATCTCGGGGAGCAGCACGGGGGTGAGCCGCCGAATGTCGCGTTCGGCGAGCCGGGTCTGCACCAGCGGCCGCACCCAGCGCAGCGCGCCGACCCAGCCGGGGACGTTGATCCGACTCGCCCGCTTCTCGATCCCCCGCTCGAAGCGTCGACCGCAGGCCTCGACCGAGGTGGTCCCGCTCAACGGGCCGGGCAGCGCGGCGAGCATCTTCCGGAAGGACGGCAGGTCGGCCTTGGCCTCCTGCACGAGCGGAGTGTCGATCCAGGCCATGTGCGCGGATCCGACGTCGACTCCGAGGTGCGCGACCTCGAGTCGCAGCACGTTCGCGAAGTACTCCGCCCCCGCCTTGGACGCGTGGTACGCGGCCAATCCAGGGCTGGCGGTGTAGGCGGCCAGCGAGGAAACCACCAGCAGGTAGCCCCGCCGCTCGACGAGAGCGGGCAGCGCGGCGCGGGCGGTGTGGAACACGCCCAGCACGTTGACGTCGAGCACCTTGCGGAACACCGCCGGGTCGACGGCCAGCACCGAGCCGTAGCTGGCGATTCCGGCGTTGGCCACCGCGATGTCGAGGCCACCGAACCGGGCCACACCGCGGTCCACCGCGGCCTGCATCGACTCGAGGTCACAGACGTCGGCCACCACGGTCAGCACGTGCTCGTCGCCGAGTTCGGCGGCCAGCACCGCCAGCGCCTCGGCGTCGAGATCGGTGAGCAGGAGTCGGGCGCCACGCCGCCGCAGGCGGCGGGCCACCTCCGCGCCGACGCCGCGGGCGGCTCCGGTGATCAGGACGACCTTGCCTTCCAGGGATGCCATGGTTGTGCAGGGTAGTCCCCGGGCGTTCCGCTCGAAGGCAAAGCGGGTTGGTCGACCCTGGTCAGAACCCCAATGCCGGGGTCAGAACCCCATCGCCTGGGCGCGCCGGACGATCTCCCGGCCGTGGTCGGTGTGCAGCACCGAGATCGGGGTACCCGGCAGGGACTCGTCCTCGGTGAACAGCCAGCGCAGGATCTCCTCCTCGCTGAAGTTCCCGTCGCGCAGCACCACCAGCAGGCCGGGCAGGAACCGGACCACCTCGCCGGCCTCGTCGAAGAACACCGACGGCACCGCGATCACACCGTTGCGGCGGACCGCGATCAGCTCGCCGTCGCGGAGCATCTGCTGCACCCGGGTGACGGAGAGTCGGAGGAGCTTCGAGACGTCGGGCAGCTGCAGGACGTCGACGGCCGGATCGAGGACATCGGCGCAATAAGGAATGGCACTCACACGGGTAACGGTATCGGGTCGTCCCCGCCGCGGCGAAGGCGGACTGTGCAGGCCCGGGGCCGCCTGTCCCGACGGCCCGTGGCCCGGTCGGCACGGTGCGGGCACCCGTCGGTGATGCTGGCTACGATCGATGCGAACGGCATCGACGGAAATGGGGTACTCGAGGGTGGGTCCAGGAGATCAGCGACTGATCGGCATGGTGCTGGACCGCCGCTATCGGGTGGACGCCCCGATCGCGCGCGGCGGCATGTCGATGGTCTACCGGGGCATGGACACCCGCCTGGACCGGCCCGTGGCGATCAAGGTGATGGACCCCAAGTTCGCCAACGACCCGCAGTTCGTGTCGCGGTTCGAGTTCGAGGCACGGGCGGTGGCCCGGCTCAGTCACCCCGGTCTGGTCGCGGTGTACGACCAGGGCGTCGACGGCGAACACGCCTTCCTGGTGATGGAGCTGGTCGCAGGCGGCACGCTGCGCGAGTTGCTGCGCGAGCGCGGCCCGATGCCGCCGCACGCCGCCGCCGCCGTCACCGGCCCGGTGCTCGACGGCCTGGCCGTGGCCCACCGCGCCGGGTTGGTGCACCGCGACATCAAGCCCGAGAACATCCTCATCTCCGACTCCGGCGAGGTGAAGATCGCCGACTTCGGTCTGGTCCGCGCCGTCGCCGGGTCGAACGCCACCTCCAGCAGCGTGATCCTCGGCACCGCCGCGTACCTCTCCCCCGAGCAGGTCACCAGCGGCAACGCCGACGCCCGCAGCGACGTGTACGCGACCGGGGTGCTGCTGTTCGAGATGCTCACCGGGCAGACCCCGTTCACGGGCGACACCTCCCTGTCCATCGCCTACCAGCGGATCAACGCCGACGTGCCTGCCCCCGGGACCCTGGTCCCCGGCGTCCCCGAGGAGTTCGACCGGCTGGTGCTCGACGCCACGGCCCGCGACCCCGAGGAACGGTTCGGCGACGCCGCGGAGATGTCGGCGGCGCTGCGCTCGGTGAGCGGGCAACTGCAGTTACCTGCCTACCGGGTCCCCGCGCCCAAGCGCTCCGCCCAGCACCTGAGCGCCGCGATGCAGGTCGCAGGCGCGGTCGCCGGTGACGCGGCGGCCACCACCCGGGTGACCGGGCACGGCCCCGGCCCCGCGGCGGGGGCCGCGCCAGGCGGGGTGCAGCACACCAAGGTGGTCACCACCGCGACGCCGCGTCCGGGCCACCCCGCCCCGGGGCCGGACGCGTTCGGACCCGGCGACCCCGGCGAGCCGGCGGGCACCGCCACCAAGCAGCAGCGACGCGACGGGGCGCAGTACGAGTTCCCGGACTTCGCCACGGAGCGCCGGCGGTCCCGCCGGACGATGGCGGTGTGGCTCGGGGTGGTCCTCGCGCTGGCCGTGGCGGTCGGTGTCGGCGGCTGGTGGTTCGGGTCCGGCCGGTACGTCGCGGTGCCCGCCATCGACGGACTCGACCGCAACGCGGCCACGTCCACCGTCGAGGCCGCGGGGCTGGTCTCGGTCAACCGCGGCAGCTACGACAACACCGCGCCGGTGGACGCGCTGCTGGGCACCGACCCGGCTGCCGGGTCCAAGGTGGCCCGGGGCAGCACCGTCGCGCTGAAGTTCTCCCTCGGCCGGCCGACCGTCCCGGACCTGGCGGGCGGCGACCAGGCCCGGATCGAAGAGGCCCTGCGCGAGCGCACCCTCGTCCCCGCCGAGGGCGGCGAGGCCTTCAGCGCCAAGATTCCATCAGGCGGCATCGCCGCGCTCGACCCGGCGCCCGGCACCGCGCTGGACGTCGGCTCCCAGGTACGGATGGTCCGGAGCAAGGGTTCACCGCCGGTCCAGCTCCCGGACCTGCGCGGCACCTCGCTCGCCGAGGCCCGCTCGCAACTCGACGGCCTCGGCATCGCGGTGTCGGGCACCCGCGAGGTCTTCGACGCCGGTGTCGACGCCGGCGACGTCGTCGCCACCGAGCCCACCGGGGGAACCCAGGTGGGCGCCGGGTCCACGGTGACCCTGACGGTCTCGACGGCGATCAAGGTGCCCTCGCTGCTCGGCCGCACGGTCGGCTCGGCTCGCGACGAGTTGGCCCGGCTCGGGCTGGACGTGCGGGTGCGTCAGGTCGCCGCGTCCGACCGCTCGCTGGTCATCTCGCAGACCCCCGGCCCCGGCGACCGGGTCGAGCCCGGCACCACCGTCAGCCTGGTCGCGCTGCCGTAGCCTCGGTGCCGTCATCGAGATGACGCGTTCGCCGGTGCGCCACCGGCACGATTGCTAGGTTCGGTTCCCGTTCGTCAATCGGAGGAAAATGTTCCGGGCATCCCGTGCTGTGGTCCTGTCGCTCGCCCTGGTCGCGTTGGTGGTGCCGTTCGCAACGGTCGCCGCGAACGCCGACCCGCTCCCGGAGCAGTACGGCACGTCCACCGGCATCCGGAGCGAGCTGACCAATCCGGGCGGGTCGCTGCCCGGGGCCAACGACTTCGAGTGCAGGACCACCGCCGAGCACCCGCGGCCGGTGGTGCTGGTGCACGGGACGACGGGCGGACAGCAGATCACCTGGGGCCCCTACGTCCCGATGCTCAAGAACGCCGGGTACTGCGTGTTCACCCTGACCTACGGGGCCATTCCCGGACCGTGGCCGATCTCGGCGATCGGCGGGATGCGCCCGATCGAGGGCAGCGCGCGTGAGGTCGGCGCCCTCGTCGACCGGGTACTGGCCGCGACCGGCGCCGCGACCGTCGACATCGTCGGCCATTCGCAGGGCACCATCGTCCCCGAGTACTACGCGAAGGTCCTCGGCGGGCAGGCGAGGATCACCAACTACGTCTCACTCGCGCCGCTCTGGCTGGGCACGAAGGCTCTCGGTTCCAACCGGGGACTGCTCGACCTGCGCGACGTGCTGAGGCTGCCGGACACCGCGTTCCCGATCTGCCAGGCCTGCGGCCAGTTCGCGGCCGGGTCCACGTTCGTGGACACGATCAACGCCGACGGGACGCCCTACGTCAAGGGCATCCGGTACACCAACATCGGCACCCGGCACGACGAGCAGGTGGTGCCCTACACCCAGGGCATGGTGCCCGGCCCGCCCGGCTACGACGTCACCAACATCGTCGTCCAGGACGGCTGCGAGCAGGACGACTCCGACCACGTGGCGCTCACCGAGTCCAAGCGGGCGGGCTACCTGGTGCTCAACGCCCTCGACCCGGCGCATCCGCGCGCGGTGCCGTGCGAGTGAGCCGGTAGGCCCACCCGCTCGCCCGACCCGTTGGGTTCGGCCCGGCGGTTCGGTCAGCCCAGCGGGGTGAACACCGCGAACGCACCGCCCTGCGGGTCGGTCAGCACGGCGAACCGCCCGGTGCCGGGGATGTCGGTACCGGGCACGTGCACCACGCCGCCGAGGTCCTGTGCCTTCGCCACCGCCGCGTCGACGTCGTCCACCCCGAAGTACAGCGCCCAGTGCGGCGGGATCCCCGCCGGGAAGTCCTCGCCCATGGCCATCATCCCGCCGAAGTCCTGGCCGCCGATGCCCCACTGGGTGTAGCCGTCCCCGGCGTTGACGCTCCACCCGAAGACCGTGGTGTAGAACTCGAGCGCGCCTGCCGTGTCCCGGGTCCGCAGCTCGATCCAGCACAGCGCTCCGGTCTCGTTGAGTCGGCTGGCGCCGTGGAACTTTCGGCCCTGCCAGATCGAGATCACCGCGCCCGCCGGGTCGGCCAGCACGGCGAACCGCCCCAGGTCGAACACGTCCATGGGTTCGGCGATCACGGTGCCGCCCGCCGCCACGGCGGCCCGCGCGGTCGCGTCCGCGTCGGTCACCGCAATCGAGGCGGTCCAGGCGACCGGCTGCCCCTCCTGGTACAGCGGGCTGGCCGCGGCGACCGGATCCCCGTCCAGGAGCATCATCGTGTAGCCATCGGCCTCCGGATTCGGATCCTGCTCCGGTGTCCAGCCGAGCAGGCCGCCGTAGAACGCGCCGGCCGCCGCGATGTCCGTGGTGCCGAGCTCGGCCCAGCAGGGCGTGCCGATTTCCGGTCCGGTGATCTTCATGGCGATCTCCTCACTCCGATGGTCATGCCTGCGTGCCTCTCGCGCGACGGTCTGAACGTAACGCGGGCCACCGACATTCCGAGCGGGACCGGACGCGGTGCCGGGCGGCGAGACAACAGTTCACCCGGGTCGCACGGTGTGCGACCCGGGTGAACTGCAGGTTCCGGACCTAGGTGTCCGAGGTTTGCGGCCGAACGGTCAGAATCCGATGCTGCCCAGGCTGCCCAGGCCGTCCAGGCTGCCGAGGCCGACGGCGTCGAGGCTCCCGCTGCCGCATCCCGGGGCCTCCGGAGTCGGCACCGGGGCGCCGTCCGGGGCCGGACCGACCATGACGGTCTCCGACACCGTCTTGCCCCCGTGGGTGACACTGATCGTGTGGGCGCCGTCCGTCGTCGGCATCCACGGATGAGAGCTGTATCCCGTGGGAGCATTGCCCGGCCAGTAGGAGTTGAAGCAGGCTCCGTTGTCGGTGAGGGTCACCCATCCCGACTGGGGGACGGGGTACATCGAACCCCCGATCCCGTCCAGGTAGAGGGTCGTGTTCACACCCACGACGTACCCGCCGGGAGGCGGGGACACATGCAAGGACAGCCCCGGAAGCCCCCCATCGGGGGACGTGACCGCCGCGGCCGAAGCCACGGTGCCGAACGCGAGGGTGGCGCCTGCCAATGCAACGATGATTGAACGATTCAAGTCGATCCTCTGCGCTGGTGATGTTGTCGACGCCGAGCGACGTCCCGTCGATCACACCGCACCCCGCTGCCGTTGTCCCCGGTGAGAACTACCGGGATCCGGCGGGCAGAGCTGTCGGGTCGGCCGCAGCGGACCCGTCCTCGGCAGTGGGATTGCACGCAGGCCCGGGAAACACTTCGGCCGCGAGCATTACGATGCTCGCGGCCGAGGTGTGGAGATTCAGATCCGTGGCGTCAGCCGCGCAGCATCTCGGCGACCAGGAAGGCCAGTTCGAGGGACTGCTGGGTGTTCAGCCGCGGGTCGCAGGCGGTCTCGTAGCGACCGGACAGGTCCAGGTCGGAGATGTCCTGCGCACCGCCGAGGCACTCGGTGACGTTCTCGCCGGTCAGCTCGACGTGGATGCCGCCCGGGTGGGTGCCCATGCCGTTGTGAACCTCGAAGAAGCCCTGCACCTCGTCGACGATCCGGTCGAAGTGGCGGGTCTTGTACCCGGTGGACGCCTCGTGGGTGTTGCCGTGCATCGGGTCGCACTGCCAGATCACCTGGTGGCCGGTGGCCTGGACCTTCTCGACGATCGCGGGCAGCAGGTCACGGACCTTGCCGTTGCCCATCCGGGAGATCAGCGTGAGCCGGCCCGGCTTGTTGGTCGGGTCCAGGCGCTCGACGTACTCGACCGCCATCTCCGGCGTCGTGGACGGCCCGATCTTCAGGCCGATCGGGTTCGAGACCAGTTCCGCGAACGCGATGTGCGCGCCGTCGAGCTGGCGGGTGCGGTCACCGATCCACAGGAAGTGCGCCGACAGGTCGTAGAGCTTGGGGTGGTCGTCGTCGTTGTCCAGCCGCAGCATGGCGCGCTCGTAGTCCAGCACCAGCGCCTCGTGGCTGGCGAAGATCTGCGCCTGGTGCAGGGTCGGGTCGGTGACGCCGCAGGCGTTCATGAACTGCAGGCCGCGGTCGATCTCCGCCGCCAGCGACTCGTAGCGGGCGCCTGCGGGCGACGCCGCGACGAACTCGCGGTTCCAGTCGTGCACCCGGTGCAGGTCGGCCATGCCGGCGCCGGTGAGGGCCCGCACCAGGTTCATCGCGGCGCTGGCGTTGGCGTAGGCGCGCACCAGCCGCGACGGGTCGTGCGCGCGCAGCGCCTCGTCGGCGACGATCGAGTTCACCATGTCGCCGCGGTAGGACTTGAGCCCCAGCGCGTCGACGTCCGACGAACGCGGCTTGGCGTACTGGCCGGCGATCCGGGCGACCTTGACCACCGGCAGGCTCGCGCCGTAGGTCAGCACCACGGCCATCTGCAGCAGGGTGCGGATGTTGCCCTTGATGTGCGGCTCGGTGTTGTCCGCGAACGTCTCGGCGCAGTCACCGCCCTGCAGCAGGAAGGCCTCGCCCCGCGCGACGCTGGCGAGCTGGGCCTGCAGGGCCTCCACCTCGCTGGCCACGGTGATCGGCGGCACGCTCTCGAGCACGGTGCGCATCGCGGCCGCCTGGTCCTGCGGCCACGACGGCTGCTGGGCGGCGGGCTTGCTCAGCGCCTCGTCGAGCTGCTTTCGCAGCGCTGCGGGCAGCGGCGGAAGTTCGGGCAAGCGGTCGATCGGCACGTCGACAGTCCAGTTCACCACTACAGGATATTCACGGCACCGTTCCGCCGCAGCGAAGGGGCCGTCAATTCACCCGGCGGCGACCATCCGGACGTCGCACTCAGCGCAACGCCAGCGACGCCCGGATCGCCTCGTACTTGACCAGGTTGTGCCGGGCATCGGCGAGCGCGTCGTGGGCGTCGTCCGGGGCGGACGGCAGTGCGGGCGACCCGCTGTCCTCCCAGTACTGCCGCAGTTCACGGGTGAACCGGGGCAGCGACCGGGGCAGGGCCGTCATGTCGCCCCACAGCTGGCACAGCGCGACGTGGTCGTACGCCGCGACCCAGGCCCACAGCTCCGGCGTGACCGAGTCCCGCGGGACCAGGAAGTCCAGCAGGTCGTCCCGGATCTGCCTGCGTGTGCGCCACAACGGCGACGACGGCTGCGGCAGCTTCGGCAGCACGTTCGCGCGCACCCACTTGCCTGCCCTGGACGGGTCGAACTCGGAGGACACCGCGTAGAACTCACGGCCGTCTTCGGCAGCCACACCGATCGAGACCAGGTCGATTGTGCGACCATCCTCGATGAACTCACAGTCGTAGAAGTAGCGCACCCGCAAAGCCTATGCGCCGTGCACACTGGGAGTACGCCCGCCCCCGAACCGAAGGATCACTGGTGCCGACTGCCCCCGACGCTGGGACCGCAACGCCCCGCCTGGACACGCTCGACGCACCGGCACCCTGGCTCGCCTGGACGAACTCGGCGGCGGCCCGCCTTGCCGTGCTGACCGCCGTGGTGGTCGGCGTGGCGTACAACCTGGTGGGGTTCCCCGGCCTGCGCAAGCTCGGCGACTACTACCGACTCGATCTCGACGTCTACCGGATCGGCGGCACCGCGCTGGCGAACGGCGTCCCGCTCTACGGCGCGCTCCCGATGACCGCCCTCGGCAAGCCGCTGCCGTTCACCTACCCGCCGCTCGCGGCGATCGTGTTCAGCCCGATGTCCGCGCTGAGCCTCGAGCACGCCAGCCTCGCGCTGACGGCGGTGTCCCTGGTGCTGCTGCTCGGGACGATCCTGCTGACGCTGCGCTCGCTCGGCCTGGCGGGCCGCGACACCGTCACCTGGGCCGCCGGCGCCCTGTTCGCAGGCGCCCTGCTGCTCGAGCCGGTGTACTCCACCCTCGACTACGGCCAGGTCAACATCGCCCTGATGGCCCTCGTCGCCGCGGACTGCCTGCTCCCCCGGACGCCGTGGCCACGCGGACTGCTCGTCGGCCTGGTCGCGGCGGTGAAGCTGACGCCGGCCGTCTTCGTACTGTTCTTCCTGCTGCGCAAGGACTTCCGGGCGGCGGTGATGACCGGCGTCGGCTTCCTCGGCGGCGCCGCGGTCGGCTTCCTGGTGTCCTTCTCCGACGCCAAGACGTACTGGACCGAAACCCTGGTGGACTCGGGCCGGATCGGGCTGCCCGCCTATCCCGCGAACCAGTCGTTCACCGGCATGCTGGCCCGGCTCGGCCTCGACCCGGCGGTCCGCACCCCGGTGTGGGTGCTCGCCTGCCTGCTGACCCTGGCCGTGACGGTGGTCGCCGTGCGGCGGTCCCTCGGCTCGCAGCGGCCCGCGCTGGCGCTGACCGCTACCGCGGTGTTCGGGCTGCTGGCCTCGCCGGTGTCCTGGTCGCACCACTGGGTGTGGGTGGTTCCGATGCTGATGGTGTTCGGGCACCTGGCGCTGGGGCGCACCCCCCAGCCGCAGTGGCAACGCGCGCTGTGGGCGAGCTGGACCCTGGCCGGCATCGCGCTGTTCGTGATCGCACCGCACTGGCGGTTGACGCCGGGCCGCACCAGCGGCCTCGACTGGCCGCTGTGGGACCAGTTCCTCGCGTCGTCGTACGTGTGGTGGGGTCTGGCCAGCCTGGTCCTGGTCGCGGTCGTTCGCCTCGCGCCTGCCGGGACGGGGCGACCGACGGCGGCCGCACCGGCCCGCGACGACGCCCTGGCCCCCGCCTCCTGAACCGGTCCGGTCAGCGCGCCGGGACGTCAGGTACCCGCGCGGCGGGAATCGCAGTGCGCAGCGTGGCCGCGTACACGTCGACGTACTCCTGACCGGAGAGCTTCATCAGGGTGTACATCACCTCGTCGGTGACGGCCCGCTCGACGAATCGGTTGCCGCCCATGCCGTTGAATCGCGAGAAGTCGAGCGGCGCACCGATCCTGACCACGATCCTGCCCGGCCTCGGGAACCGGGACCCGATCGGGTTGAGCTTGTCGGTGCCGATCATCGCGACCGGGATCACCGGGACGCCTGCCTCGAGGGCCATCCGCGCCATGCCGGTCTTGCCCTTGTACAGCCGGCCGTCCGGGGACCGGGTGCCCTCCGGGTAGATGCCCAGCAGCTTTCCGTCGGCGAGCACCTTCAGCCCCGCGCGCAGCGCGTCACTGGCGGCGTCGGCGCCGGTCCGGTCGATCGGCACCTGTCCCGCGACCGAGAAGAACCAGCGCTGGAACCGGCCCTTGAGGCCGGTCCCGGTGAAGTACTCGCTCTTGGCCAGGAAGGTGATCCGCCGGGGCGAACGCAGCGGCAGGTAGAACGAATCCACCACGGCCTGGTGGTTGCTCGCGAGAATCGCGGGACCACTGGCCGGAAGATGCTCCGCGCCTTCGATTCTGGGACGCCCAAGCACGTACAGAACCGGTCCGAGGAGAACGTATTTGAACAACCAGTACCACATGACGCCTTCCCCATGACTGCCGTCTTCGCACGTGTTTTCGCTGATGACGACTGTACCGAGCAGGCATGAGGGTCGCCACAGCGGGCAACTGCGGCCACCTCCGTCACACCCGGCACATCCGGCACATCCGGGCACGACATCGCGGCTCAGACCAGGGCGCGAGCGAGGTCGGCCGCCCCGATCATCGCGGCCGCCCCGCCGAGCTGGGTCGCCCGGATCCGGGCCAGCGGCCGGTGCCCCGCCCCGGTGACCAGCCGCGCGTAGGACGCCCGCGCGTCGTCCAGGAACAGCGCCGCGGAACTCGCCACCCCACCAGCGATCACCACCAGGTCGGGGTCGAAGACGTCGCCGACCGTCGCCAACCCGACGCCGAGCCAGTGCGCGAAGTCGGCCATCGCCCGGACCGCCACCCGGTCGCCCTCCTGCGCCGCGCCCGCCACCCGGCGCCCGGTCAGCGAACCGGGATCGGCCGCCACCTCCCGGGCCAGCAGCACGGACTCCGACGGATTCGCCGCCAGCATCTCGATCGCGGTGTCCGCCAACGCCGTTCCGCTGCAGTACCGCTCCCAGCAACCGCGCTTCCCGCACGGGCAGGCGCGACCGCCGGGCACCACCTGCAGGTGCCCGAGTTCCGGTGCCACACCGTGGCTGCCGCGATACAGGACGCCGTCGACCAGCAGCGCCGCACCGATCCCCGTGCCGATCGCCACCGTCACCACGTTGCGGCCGCCTGCCGATGCACCGAACCGGTACTCGGCCCACGCCGCGGCGTTGCCGTCGTGCTCGAGGACCACCGGCAGCCCGAGTCGCTCCCCGAGGTCCCGCGCGACGGGCGCGTCGACCCACGGCAGGTGCGGGGCGAAGCGGACCGTGGTGCGTTCGAGGTCGATGAAGCCGGCCACCGCGAGACCCACCGCGGCGATCCGGTGCCGCCCGGTCAGCTCACGCACCGCCCGGTCGAGACCGTCCTCGAGGGCGCCTGCGGACCGCGGCGTCGGGGCCTGGACGGAGTCGAGGACCACGCCGTCGTCGGTGACCACGGAACCGCGAATGTTGGTGCCGCCGATGTCGATGCCGACGGTCAGCGACTGCCCGGTCCCCACTCGTGTGCCCATGGTCTAGGGATTGTCCTCCACATGCACCACGATCGGGACGAATCCGCGCGGCCCGGGCCTCGGCAGGTCGTCGCCCGGCGCCTCGGCGGGCCCGCCCTCGGGCGCCGGACCCGGGCCCGGGCCGTACTGCTCGAGCAGGGCCCGGATCAGCGCCAGCAACGCGGCGGCCTGCGAGGCGAGCAGGGTCAGCAGGTCGTGCTGTTCCCCGCGGGCCAACGCGGCGAGCGCGCAGACCGGGCACCAGGCGCAGCCGAATTCCTTTGTCGCGGGCGACTGTTCACCATGCGGCCCGCCCGGCTCCGACGCCGCCGGCTCGGCGGCCGTGGCCGCCGCCCGCTCCAGCAGCGGCTCGATCATCGGCTCGAGTCGGTCGAGCACGGCCAGCGCCAGCTCACGCAGCTCCAGCATCAGCTCGCCGTGGTCGCCGGTCACTGCGGCCACACCTGGGGATCCGGGCGGAAACGCACCACCAGGTCGTCACCCTCGAAGTCCGCGCCCACCGTCGTGCAGCGACGCAGCACGGACGCCAACCGGATCCGTCGGCGCAGGCCCGCCGCGCCGACGACCAGGTCGTCCTCGACGCGACCGAGGGTCAGACCGGTCGGATCGGCCAACGGCAACGGCACCCGCATCGCGTACAGCGACTCCAGTCCCGACCCCGATTCCAGCGCCACCGTGTGCTCCCGCGACGGGGCGGACCCGCGGTCGGGCAACGGCGCGGCCTGCGCCGGGAACAGCGCGGCGGCCAGGACCTCGAGCTCGGCCAAACCGACCGGCTCGACGGCGTGCTCGTCGGCCGTGCGCAGCGGCACCGCACCCAGGTCGGCCCGCAGCGCCGCCAGGCCCGCGTCCTGCGCGGCCCGGCGTCGGCGGGCCCGGCGCAGCGCGGGATGCTCCGGGCCGGCACCGAGTTCGCCGTCCACGTCGTACTGCGGCACCAGGCCGTTGGCGAGGACCTCGTCGAGACGAAGGCCCAGCAGCGCGAGTCCGGTGACGGTCAGCCGCGCCTCGGCGAGAGCCACTGCCCCGGTCCCGACCACCAGCCGTACGCCTGCACGGGTGTGGTCGCCGAGCAGCTGCCGGATCGGCACCGTGGCGGCGACCAGCCGGTCCACCAGCAGTGCCGCGACGAGCTGCCACTGCGCCGCGGCCGGACCGACCAGGGCCCGCCGGTGCATCGGCCAGATCCGTTCGAGGTAGTCGGCGAACATCTCCGGCACGGCGAGCAACCGCAATGCGTCCGCCGTCGCCGGGCAGTCCACCAGCACCGCGTCCCACTCGCCGGAGTCGACCAGCCGGGTCACCTCGCCGAGCGCGAGCAGTTCCTGGGCACCGGGCAGCCCGGTCAGTTCCTGCGCGTCGGGCAGGGTCAGCGGCGACTCGTGGTCGTGGTCCCCACCCCGGGGCACCAGCGCCGCCAGCGTCGTGAGCCGCCGCTCCAGCAGGGTCAGGGTGTCGAGCTCGAGCAGGTCGATCCGGTCCGTCACCGCGGCCACCGCGTCCGCGTCCCCCCGGCACGCAGGCGCGCCTGCGAACACCGTGGCCAGCGAGTGCGCCTGGTCCAGTGACACGACCAGAACGCGACTGCCCCGCCGCGCCAGCGCTACCGCGGTCGCCGCCGCCACGGTCGTCCTGCCGACGCCCCCCTTGCCGACGACGAACTGCACCTGCGTGGGCGCGTCGGCATCCTCCGCGGTCAGCCCTCGACCCGCTTCTTCAATTCCTTGAGCGCGGTGTCGGTGATCGCCTTCTCCGCCTTGCGCTTGAACAGCCCGATCATCGGGATGTTCAGGTCGACCGTGAGCTCGTAGGTGACGGTGGTGGACCCGTCCGGGTCGCCGACCAGGGTGTAGGAGCCGGACTGCGCCTTCTGGATCTCACCGGAGACCAGCTCCCAGCGCACCGAACGGCCGTCCGCCGCCCAGTCGAACTCGAGCACGTAGGTGTCCTTGACCATGCCCGCGTCGAGCACGAACCGGACCCGCCTCGCCCGACCGGTCGCACCGACCTCGAGCACCTCGACCGACTTGGCCGCCGCCACCCACTGCGGGTACGCGTCGTAGTCGGCGATCACGTCCATCACCCGCTCCGGGGATGCGGCGATGCTGATCGACCTGTTGGTCTTGTCGGCCATCGGGCGACGCTTCCTTTCCACAGCTCCGCAGGTACCACCCTGCCCGGACCGTCCCCGGCCCGACAGCGCTACGCCCGGCGGGAAACCGCCGGGCCGTTCGAGGCGATGTTAGTCGCGGGTGGCCGCGAACGCGGCGGGTGCCACCCCCGCCGGCCGGCCGGCCTCGAGCTCGCGCTTGGCCTCGAACGTCATCTCCTTGCCCGCGAGGCGCGCGGACCGGTTCAACGCCGCCAGGTCCAGCTTCGCCGGATCCCCCACGGCCGGCTCGGCGTGCAGGAAGTAGTGCACGATGGTGCCGTCCAGCACCGGCTCGAGCCAGACCTCCATCGTGCCGGTCAACGACCCCGTCACGGTCCAGCGGATGCCCTTCTCCGCGCGGTCCTCCCCGACGGCGACGCGGAGGTCCGGCCACCAGCGGCGCCATTTGGACGGCACGCCGAGGCAACCGGCGACTAGTGCGGGCTCCGCCGCGATGAACGTCTGGTCCGCGACCTGAATGCTGCTCACCCGGCAAGCTTCACACATCTGCCTCGGCGGGCGTGGTCCAGGGCACACCGGCAGGAGTTAAAGTGGTCACAAAGTTCTAAGCTACTAGTCGGTATCCACCCGTCAGTGCCGCTGCGTCGGAGGTCTTCGTGCGTGAGTTCAGCGTTCCCCCCACATTCACCATTCCCGAGAACGCGTCGGCGGTGGATTCGGTCTTCACCCACGCCGCCGAGCGTCCCGACCTGGTCGTCTACCGACGCCTGACCGGTTCGACCTGGACCGACGTGACCGCGGCCGAGTTCGCCACCCAGGTGACCGGCGTCGCGAAGGGCCTGATCGCGCTGGGCGTGCAGCCTGGCGACCGGGTCGGGCTGATGTCCGCCACCCGGTACGAGTGGCCGCTGATCGACTTCGCCATCTGGGCCGCGGGCGGCGTCACCGTGCCGATCTACGAGACCTCGGCCGCCGACCAGGTGCGCTGGATCCTCGAGGACTCCGCCGCCGTCCTCCTCGTGGTGGAGAACGACACCCACGGCGAGGCCGTCGCGCAGGTGGCCGCGGAATCGCCTGCGCTGCGCAAGGTCCTGCAGATCGAGTCCGGAGCGGGCCCGGGCGCGGTCGCCGAGCTCACCGTGGCCGGCGCGGACGTCGCCGACGACGAGGTCCGCGCGCGCACGACGGCGCTGCGGTCCGCGGACCCCGCCACGCTGATCTACACCTCCGGCACCACCGGCCGCCCGAAGGGCTGCCAGCTGACCCACAGCAACCTGATCGCCGAGTCGCGGGGCATCACCACCTCCGGATTCGGCTCGCTGCTGCAGCCGGGCCGGCGCAGCCTGATGTTCCTGCCGTTGGCGCACGTGCTGGCCCGCGCGGTCAGTCTCGGCGCGTTCGACGCCGGCGCCACCCTCGGTCACACCGCCGACATCCCGAACCTGGTGGCGAACTTCGGCGAGTTCAAGCCGGACTTCATCCTCTCGGTACCCCGGGTGTTCGAGAAGGTCTACAACACCGCCCGCCAGAAGGCGCACGGCGAGGGCAAGGGCAAGATCTTCGACAAGGCGGCCGACGTGGCCGTCCAGTGGAGCGAGGCCCAGGACACCGGCGGCGCGGGCCTGCTGCTCAAGGTGCAGCACGCCGTCTTCGACAAGCTCGTGTACTCGAAGCTGCGGGCCGCCCTCGGCGGCCAGTGCCAGCTCGCCATCTCCGGCGGCGCACCGCTCGGGGCCCGGCTCGGCCACTTCTTCCGCGGCATCGGCGTCACCATCTACGAGGGCTACGGGCTGACCGAGACCACCGCCGCGATCGCCGTCAACACCCCGGGCAACCAGAAGATCGGCACCGTCGGGAAGCCCTTGGCCGGCAATGCCGTTCGGATCGCCGACGACGGCGAGATCCTGCTGTCCGGTCCGGTGGTCTTCTCCGAGTACTGGCGCAACGAGGCGGCCAGCGCCGAGGCGATCCGGGACGGCTGGTTCCACACCGGCGACCTCGGTTCGCTGGACTCCGAGGGGTACACCACGATCACCGGCCGCAAGAAGGAGATCATCGTCACCGCGGGCGGCAAGAACGTCGCCCCCGCCGGCCTCGAGGACAAGCTGCGCGCGCACCCCCTGATCAGCCAGGCGATCGTGGTCGGCGACCAGAAGCCCTTCATCGGCGCCCTGATCACCGTCGACGCCGAAGCCTGGGCCGGCTGGAAGGAACGCAACGGCAAGCCGGCCGCGGCCACCGTCGCCGACCTGCTCGCCGACGCGGACCTGATCGCGGACGTCGACGCCGCCATCGCCGACGCCAACACCCTGGTCTCGCATGCCGAGTCGATCAAGAAGTACAAGATCCTGCCGGTCGACTTCAGCGAGGACACCGGTGAGCTCACCCCGACGTTGAAGCTCAAGCGCAACGTCATCCACGCGAGCTACGCCGAGGCCATCGAGGCCATCTACGCCAAGTAGGCGGCTGCTCCGCCCCGTGAGTTCGGCCTGCCCCGGTGGGGGCCGGCCGAACTCACGGGGCGGAGCGCCTAGTCGTGCAGCAGGCCGGCGAGCTTGGCCGCCAACGCATCCCAGCGCCACTGCTCGGTGACCCAGCGCCGACCGGCCGCGCCCATCTCCGCGGCCCGGTCGCGGTCCGCCAGCACCGACACCACGGCATCGGCGATCGCGCGCACCGAGGTGCCGTCCACGACATGCCCGGTCTCGTTCTCGCGCACCGTCTCCGGGGCCCCACCGGAGTTGCCGGCGATCACCGGCACCCCGGAGGCCGACGCCTCCAGGAACACGATGCCCAGGCCCTCCACGTCAAGGCCCGCTCCCCTGGTCCGGCACGGCATCGCGAACACGTCCGCAATGGTGTGGTGCGCGGCCAGCTCGGCCGACGGGGCGGTCCCGGTGAACACCACGTGGTCCTCGACGCCGACCTCACGGACCAACTTCCGCAACGCATCCTCGTAGGGTCCGCCGCCGACGATCACCAGCACCGCGCCGTCGATCGACCGTCGGATCTGCGGCAGCGCCTTGATCAGCATGTCCTGCCCCTTGCGCGGCACCAGCCGCGACAGGCACAGGACGGTGGGGCGATCCCCCAGCCCGTACCGGGCCCGCAGTTCGGCTCGCGCCGCCGGGTCCGGCCGGAACACCTCGGTGTCCACGCCCGGCGGCAGGTGTTCGAGGGCGGCGTCGGCACCGAACGCGGACGCGAACCGGCCGCGGGTGTACTTGCTGACGAAGGTGACTGTGTCGGTGTGCTCCCCGATCCGGCGCAGCGCCTGCCGGGCGACCGGCAGCATCGACCACCCCACCTCGTGCCCGTGGGTGCTGGCGACGATCCGCTCCGCCCCGGCCCGGCGCAGCGTGGGCGCCAGCAACGCCAGCGGCGCCGCGGCGCCGAACCACACGCTGTCGCACCCGCGCGAACGGACCAGCTTCGCGGCGCGCCGGGCCACCAGCGGGGTGGGCAGCATCAGGGTCGTGGGGTGGCGGACCACCTCGAACGGCTGGCGCGCGTCGAACTTCTCGTGACTGTCGCCGCGCCAGCGCGGGGCGTAGACCACCAGCTCCTCGGCCGGCAACGCGGCGGCGAAGGACTGCAGGTAGGACTGGATTCCCCCGGGTCGAGGCGGAAAGTCGTTAGTCACCAACAGGGTTCGACGCATGGTTCCACCGTAGGCGTCAGGCCACGTGGGCCGTCACCCAGGTGCCCCACCGCGACACCAGTTCCGCGGTCGTGAGACCCAGCGTCGCCCGCAACCGGCCGTCGAGGGCGGCGGCGTCGACCGGTCCGGCCGCGAGCGCGCGGTAGAGCTCACGCAGTGCGCTCTCGCCGAATTCGTCGGCGACGAAGGCGTTCACCGACCAGGCCAGCTCGTAGGCCACCACCGCGCGCTCGCCGCCGGCCGCGAAGTCGGCGTCCGAGGGCAGCCGTGCGGGCGGTCCGTGCGCGGCCACCGCGGCCGCCACCGTCGGCGCCGCCCCCGCCACTGTGACCCCCGAACCTCGATGCCCCGCGTAGTCGGCGAAGCCCTCGAGCGCCCACAGCGGCGAGCCGTCCCGGGTGCCGGAGCGGGCCGCGACGTGGGCCAGCTCGTGCCGGAGCACCGAGCGCAGGCCGACCGCCGTCAGCCGGTTCGCCGCCGCCGGGCTGAACACGATCCGTTGTCCGGTGACCGGCGACCCGGGGACCACGGCGTCCGAGACCGCGACCGCGGCGATGTCGGCGCCGCTGTGCTCCGGTCCGGCCTGCGCCGCGAACTCCTCCTGACCCGAGGCGACGAACACCACCGCGCGCCGGGCCCAGTCGGCGCCCCACAACTCGGCGACCGCCGGTACCGCGGTCTGCATCTCGTCGGCCACCGCGTCCACCCACGCCTGCTGGTCCGGATGTCCCAGGACCACCGACGTGTTCGACCCGGTCGTCACCTCACGGGCCACCAGTGGGCCGAAGTCCCAGGGACCACGCCAGGTCGAGCGCGCCCCGGGCAGGTCCCGGTCCGTGACCAGTTTCCACTCGTCCCCGCGCCGGGCCACCACCAACGAGACCGGCTTGCGCGTCGGTGCGGCATCGGCACCCGCGACGGCGTACCGCAGGTACACCGGCGGCGCCCACACATCCGTCGCGGCGAGTTGTTCCGCGAGGTCCGTCGGCACCGGCACCTCGGGATCGTGGCCGATCTCGTAGCCCCAGTCCGCCAGCGGCACCCCGGACAGGTTGTTCGCCCGCCGCACCTCGGCGTCGAGGAACCCCGGCACCGCGTGTTCGTCGAAGAGCGCGGCCAACGCGGCGCCGTCCCCGTTCCGGACCGCGGCCGCCCAGCGGTCGAGCAGGACCTGCACACCCGCCCGGCGCGCCTGCTCGAACGGGTTGACCGGCGCCGAGGCCGTGGTACCGGCATCGGGGGCCACCGCCGAGCCCGCGTGCAGCGCGACCCCGCCCGCGGCGCCGAGCGCGCACAGCAGACCCGCCAGCGCCAGCGCCTCCCAGGGCCGGATCCGGCGGCGGCCCGGACGGGCCACGGCCTCCACCCCGGGCTCGGGCGTCACATGCTCGGACGTCACGGAAGTCGGCCGGTCGGTCCCGCGGTCTGCGCTCAGTAGCGTCTGGCCCCGTAGAACGGGTACGCATCCATCGGTGCGACCTTGACGGGAACGCCGTAGGTCGACGCGTGCACGATGTTCCCGTTGCCGATGTACATGCCCACGTGCGAGGCATCGTCGTAGTAGAGAACCAGGTCACCGGGCTGCAACTCGGACTTGGGCACCGGCGTCCCGCCGGCGGCCTGCGCCTGGCTCGACCGGGGCAGCGTCTTGCCGATCTGCCGATACGCCCAGACCATCAGTCCCGAGCAGTCGTAGCCGTCCGGTCCGGTGGCACCCCACGCGTACGGCTTGCCCACCTGCGTGAGGCCGGCCTCGACCGCGCCGGCGTTGGAGCCTGCGGGCAGGTTCGCGAGCAGGGCACCGAGGTCCACGCCCGGCGGGAACGGGGTGCCGGCGAGCGCCTCCCGCTCCGATGCGGTCAACGCGTCGAAGGCCTTGGTGACCTCCTCGATCTGCACCTGGAGGTCGCTCTGCTTGCGCTGCAGGTCGTCGCTGATCGACTTCGCCTCTTCGGTGGCGGTGCGGGCGTCGTCGGCCGACCGTTGCGAGGCCTCCGCGGCAGTGGCGGCCCGGTCGCTGGCGTCCGTGAACTGCTTGACCTGCGCCGAGGTCTCCGCGGAGATCACGCTCAGCGTCGACATCTGGTCGATCAGCTGCTGCGGCGAGTCCGAGACCATCACCGCGAACAGTCGGTTGACCCGTCCGCCCTGGTAGTTGACGGCGGTCAGCCGGTCGACCGCGGGCTGGAACTGCGCGATGGTCGCCTTGGCGGCGTCGAGCAGCGCGCGGTCACCGGCGTTGCGCGCCTCGGCGTCGTGCTGGACCGACAGCTTCGAGTCCAGGTCGATCTGCGCATTGTGCAGTGCCTCGGTGGTCTGCTCGGACTCCCTGGAGAGTTCGGCGAGCCGGTCCAGCGCCGCCGTCGGGTTGTCCAGCGCGGGGTCGGCGCCCGCGGTCCCGACGGACGCCGCGAGGATCGCCACACTGAGCATTGCTGTTGCGAGGGTTCCGCACCTGGACCGCTTCGATCGACGTGACGCCACGAACTGATCAGGCTCCGTTCTGCGTTCTGCGCCACCGGCTCGAGGGTGGGTGGCCGCGCCTGGTCGGCGCCGGCCCGCCGTGGCGGAGACCCCGCTGTCGCGCCCGGTGGCGCGGCAATAGTTTCGGAGGTCTCGGCCAGGTTACGGAATGGCATAGAACGTGTCCACCCACTCGACACCCCAGCTCCGCGCCGGACCCGCCGCAGGCCCTGCCGCCGAATACGGAACGGGCCCGACGATCCTGTCGGATCGTCGGGCCCGTTCGCGTCAGGCGCCGAGCTGCTCGGGTGCGCGGGGCACTCTAGTAGCGGCGAGCACCGTCCATCGGCATGGACGAGATCGGCGCGCGCTTGACCGGGGTGCCGGAGGTGGCGGCGTGGATGACCTCGCCGTTGCCCGCGTAGATGCCGGAGTGCGAGCCGCCGTAGAAGGAGACGACGTCGCCGGGCTGCAGGGCCGAGGTGGACACTGAGACGCCTGCGGCCGCCTGGTCGTAGCTGGTGCGCGGCAACACGATGCCTGCCTGCTTGAACGCCCACTGCACGAGGCCGGAGCAGTCGAAGGAGTCCGGGCCGGCGGCGCCCCACACGTACGGGGAACCGATCTTGCTGGCGGCGGCCTGAACGGCCTTCTCACCTGCGGTGACGATGGGCGCGAGGGCGGGCGCACCGGGGGCCGCCGGAACTGCGGGCAGCGGCGGCAGGCCGGGCAGCACGGGGAGTTCGATGGTCTGGGCGGGGACACCCGGGATGTCGAAGGTGCCGATGCCGGGAACGGTCACGGGCTCGGCGAACGCCGGGGCCGCGGAAGCGGTGACGGCGCCCAGCGCGAGAGCACTGGCAAGAACGACCCGACGCATCGAATGCTTGGAACTGTGTGTGGCCACGAGAAGGTGGTGCTCCGTTTCTTCCACTCGACCGCCGACCGAGTTAGCTGACGGGTTCGGGCTGGGAAGATCAGCCCTACCCGTCGGCACGCGGTGCGCGCTCCGACGGGATTCACCCCAGAGGAAACTTGGGTTCCCGGCACGACTGCCCTCGCGGGAAATCGATTAGGCGGTCCCAGCGATGCCGCACCGGTTGGCTTGGCAAGAACTCACTAGGTCTCAGGAAGATTACGAAAGCCCCCCACCCGTGTCGACTCGTGTGGCCGGTTCCGCCGGACAAATGCCCCAAATCCGGCATGATTTCGCCCCCTGGCGACCACAAGATCACGGCAAGATAACGACCGAGCGGTCTGCTGCGCCGCGCCGTCGCCGCCCGGCCGGGCCCCGGGCGCCGACCCGGACCGCGGTAGCCGGTAGTTCGCCCTGCTCAGTACCGATCCCGGCGACGGACACCGGCCCGGCCACCGGGTCGCCACCGCGGACCCGAACCGCGACCGGGAGGGCCGGATCCGGGGCGCCCGCACCCCCGGGGCCCGCGCCGCGAGCCCCCTCGGTGCCGCAACCCGTGTGACGCTGGTCACCGACACGGTGCGGGGCGCGTCGTCGGGCCGCTTCTCCCGGATAACGGTGCTCATGGTTGGGCCGGGTCGGACGTGTCGGCCCTTCGCCCTAGCCTCACCGATGTGAGTGCCCAGAATTCGACGCCGCGCCAGCTGTCCTTCGACGAGCTGGACTCCCCGCTGCGCGAGACCACCTTCGTGGTCGTCGACCTCGAGACCACGGGCAGCAGCGCCGGGGAGGACGCCATCACCGAGATCGGCGCGGTGAAGATCAGGGGCGGCGAGGTTCTCGGCGAGCTGGCCACCCTGGTGGACCCGGGCCGCAGCATCCCGCCCTTCATCGTCGAGCTCACGGGAATCACCTCGGCCATGCTGATCGACGCACCCCGGATAGAACGGGTGCTGCCCAGCTTCCTCGAGTTCGCCCGCGGCGCGGTCCTGGTCGCCCACAACGCCCCGTTCGACATCGGCTTCCTCAAGGCCGCCACGGCCCGCTGCGACCTGCCCTGGCCGCCGTTCCAGACCCTCTGCACGGTCAAGCTGGCCCGGCGGGTGCTCTCCCGGGAGGAGGCGCCCTCGGTGAAGCTCTCCGCACTCTCCTCGTTGTTCCAGGTGCACACCCAGCCCACCCACCGCGCGCTCGACGACGCCCGCGCCACCGTCGACGTGTTGCACGCCCTGCTCGAACGGGTCGGCGGCCTGGGCGTGCACAGCTACGCGGAACTTGTCGACTACCTGCCCAACGTCTCCGCCGCGCAGCGCGGCAAGCGCGGCCTGGCGGCGGACCTGCCGCGGACCCCGGGCGTCTACCTCTTCCGCGGACCCTCGGACGAGGCCCTGTACGTCGGCACCGCGGTGAACCTGCAGCGCCGGGTGCGGGGCTACTTCACCGGTTCCGAGACCCGCGCCCGCATGAAGGAGATGGTGGCGCTCGCCACCCGCGTCGACCACGTCGAGTGCGCCCACGGCCTCGAGGCCTCGGTGCGCGAGCTGCGACTGCTCGCCGCCCACGCGCCGCCGTACAACCGGCGATCGAAGTTCCCCCGGCGGGCCTGGTGGATCACCCTGACCGACGAGCCGTTCCCCCGACTGTCGGTGTCCCGGCGGGCCACGCCGGACTCGCTGGGTCCGTTCTCGTCCCGCACCGACGCCGCCGACGTGGCCGCCACGATCGCCGTCGAGTGCCGAATTCGCACCTGCACCAAGAAGATTCGCCACGACCGGGTGCACGGCGCGGACTGTCCGGACGCGGTCGCCGGGGGCTGCCCGGCCGGCAGCGCGCCGCAGTCCGCCGAGCAGTACCGGTCCGCTCCGCAGGCCGCCGTCGAGCTGATCCGGGGCCTGGACGACGCCGCCCTGCACCGCCTCCGCGACCGGGTCGGCGAACTCGGCGCGGCCGAGCTGTTCGAGAGCGCCGCCCGGGTGCGGGACCGCACCGCCGCGCTGGCGGCCGCCCTGCGCCGCGGCCAGCGACTCGCCGCGCTGGCCGCGATCGACGAACTGGTCGCCGCCCGGCCACGGGAGGGCGGGGGCTGGGACCTGGCCGTCGTGCGGGCCGGCCGGCTCGCCTCGGCAGGCGTCGCCGAACGCGGCGTCCCGCCGATGCCGGTCGTGGAGATGCTCACCGCGGCCGCGGAGACCGTGATCGACGAACCGTCCCCGCTGCGCGGCACGACGGCAGGCGAGGTCGGGTTGATCGCGAGCTGGCTCGAACAGCCGGGAGTCCGCATCGTGCGGACCAGCCAGGGGTACACCGAACCCGCGCGCGGCGCCGGCGCCTGGCAGGAGTGGTGTGCACTCGCCCGCAGCGCGAGCGCCTAGTCTGGGCACGCAGGAACGGAGCGGACGGCGACCCGCCGGCCCGCCGCCGATCTACCAGGATCCACAGCTGTACACAAGGAGCGAGATGATCAACGCCATCGTCCTCATTCACGCCGAGGCGAACCGGATCCCGGAGACCGCCCAGGCCGTGGCCGACATCCCCGGCGTGTCCGAGGTCTACTCGTGCGCAGGCGACGTCGACCTGATCGCCGTCGTGAAGGTCCGCGACCACGCCCAGATCGCCGACGTGGTCACCGGCGTCATCAACAAGGTGGACGGCGTCGTGCGGACGACGACGCACATCGCCTTCCGCTCCTACGCCAGCGCCGACGTCGAGGCAGCCTTCTCCATCGGGGAGTGACGGCCCCGCCGTCCGTCGGAGAGTGACGGCCCCGCCTGCGAACGACGGGCGCCGCCCACGCCGCTAGGCCAGCGAGGAACTCACGCTCACCCAGCGGTCCAGCAGCACGGCCGCCGCACCGGTGTCGATCGCCTCGGCCGCTCGCACCATGCCGGACCGCAGGGCCTCGTCCAGACCGTTCTCGAGCCCACTGTGGGCGGCGATCGCACCGGCCGCATTGAGCACCACGGCATCGCGCACCGCACCCCGCTCGCCTGCCAGCACCGCCCGGGCGATCGCCGCGTTGACCTCGGCGTCCCCGCCGCGCAGGGCCTCCAGCGGGACCCGCTCGATCCCGAGGGCGGTCGGGTCGATCCGGTCCTCGCGCACCCGGCCGCCGGAGACGACGAAGACGGTGCTCGTGGTGGAGGTGGTGATCTCGTCGAGCCCGTCGTCGCCGCGCACCACCAGCGCCGACGTGCCGCGACCGGCCAGCACACCCGCCACGACGGGCTGCAGGTCCTCGAACGCGCAGCCGATCAGGCCGGCCCGCGGACGTGCCGGGTTGGTCAACGGCCCGAGCACGTTGAACACGGTCGGGATGCCGATCTCCTTGCGCGCGGCACCGGTGAATCGGAAGGCCGGGTGGAACGTCGGCGCGAAGCAGAACCCGATGCCGACCTCGCGCACGCACTGGGCGACCGCATCCGGTGCCAGGTTGATACGGACGCCGAGCGCCTCGAGCACGTCCGCCCCGCCGCTCTTCGACGACGACGCCCGGTTGCCGTGCTTGACGACGCGGATCCCCGCGGCCGCCACCACCACCGAGGCCATCGTCGAGATGTTGACCGTCTGCTGGCGGTCACCGCCGGTGCCGACGACGTCCACCGCGTCACCGTCGACGTCGATGGTCCGCGCGTGCTCGAGCATCGAGTCGGCGATGCCGGACACCTCGGCGGCCGTCGGCCCCTTCATCTTCAGCGCGATGCCGAACGCCGCGATCTGGGCCGACGTCGCGTTGTCCGACATGATCTCGTCCATCGCCCACGCCGTCGTCGCGGAATCGAGATCACGCCCGTCCGTCAGCGCGCCGAGTACCTCTGGCCAACTTCCCATCGCAACTGCCTCTTCCCTCGCGCCCGCTGAATTCGGATGCAGCCTAGTCAGTGCCGCCTGCGCGATCCTGCGGCGGCTGCAGTGCGTCCCATCCGAGTGCCCACCCGCCTGCGCGCTGCGCGAGACCCGCCATCCGGGAGCGCTCCTGCGAACAGTGCACCGCGTCGAGCACCTCGGTGCGCTGCACCACCAACGCGACCAGCCCGGCGTCCACGTCCGCGGGCACCGCCCGGTAGGCCGGCGCCCCGCCTGCGGCCACCGCGTCCGTCGACGCCTCCGTGTAGCCGGTCTGGGCCGCGATCCCGACCAGCCACTCGCGCCGGTCGGCCGGCACCCGCAGATGGTGCCGCAGGACGGCCTCCGCGGAGGCCGTCCACCGCGGTTCGGACTCGGCCGCGCGGTCCAACGCGCGGCTGCACGCCTCGGCGTCGTCGAAGCTCTCCGCGACCACCACCAGATCGCTCCGGCCGCGGTCCAGAGGGACCGCCCGCCGACGTCCGAACAGCCCCCGCCACCAATGTCTCTTTTCCATTGACTCACCATCGCACAGCGGTCTACCTGCACAATCGTCCCGGCGTGCATACTTGGTACGGGCTACGACGCGCCCATCTCGGACCCGGGTACTCATCTCTTACGACAAGGCGTCATACTTCTGTCTGTGACGAGCGCAGTAGGGACCCAAGGATCCGCAATCACCCAGCGCGTGCACTCGCTGAACCGGCCGAACATGGTCAGCGTCGGCACCATTGTCTGGTTGTCCAGCGAGTTGATGTTCTTCGCTGGTTTGTTCGCGATGTATTTTGTCGCGCGCGCGCAGGCGAACGGCAACTGGCCGCCGGAGCCCACCGAGCTGAACCTCATGCTCGCGGTCCCCGTGACCGCAATTCTGGTGGCCTCCTCTTTCACCTGCCAGATGGGCGTTTTCGCCGCCGAGCGAGGTGACGTATTCGGCCTCCGACGGTGGTACACCATCACCCTGATCATGGGCACGGTCTTCGTGCTCGGGCAGGGCTACGAGTACTACCACCTGGTGCACACCGGCACGACGTTCTCGAGCAGCGCGTACGGCTCGGTCTTCTACATGACGACCGGCTTCCACGGACTGCACGTGATCGGCGGCCTGGTTGCCTTCGTGATCCTGCTCGTGCGTACCAAACTCAGTAAGTTCACCCCCGCGCAGGCGACCTCTGCCATCGTCGTCTCGTACTACTGGCATTTTGTCGACATCGTGTGGATCGGCCTGTTCGCCACCATCTACTTCATCCGCTAGAAGCTGAACGCGGTACTCAGCCCAGTCCGTTCAGTCCGTCCCGCGAGACCAAAGGGATACAGATGAGTTCATCCCCCCCTTCAGCAGTCGCCGACAGCGCGTCTGCCTCGAAAACCCGTCGTCAGCGAAAGTTCCGTAGGCGCGTCACCGGCGCCATGGTCCTGATGATGGGGCTTGTCGGCGCAGGCTTCCTCGCCGCGGCCCTGACCCCCACCCCGCAGGTAGCGACCGCGTCTGACGACTCGGCAGCGCTCATCCGCGAGGGCAAGCAGCTCTACGACACGTCCTGCATCACCTGCCACGGTGTCAACCTGCAGGGCGTTCAGGACCGTGGCCCGAGCCTCATCGGCGTCGGCGAGGCCGCCGTCTACTTCCAGGTCTCGTCGGGTCGCATGCCGGCCGCACGCAACGAGGCTCAGGTGCTGCGCAAGCCGCCGAAGTTCGACGCGAGCCAGACGGACGCCATCGGCGCGTACATCCAGGCCAACGGTGGCGGCCCCACCGTCATCCGGGACGCCAACGGCGAGGTCGCGTCGACCTCCCTGCGGGGCGACGACATCGCGCGCGGCAGCGAGCTGTTCCGGCTCAACTGCGCGTCGTGCCACAACTTCACCGGTCAGGGCGGCGCGCTGTCCTCCGGCAAGTTCGCGCCCCCGCTGGAGCCGGCGAGCGAGCAGCAGATCTACCAGGCCATGCAGACCGGTCCGCAGAACATGCCCAAGTTCTCCGACCGCCAGCTGAGCCCGGACGAGAAGCGGGACATCATCGCCTACGTGAAGAACTCGGCCGAGGCCAGCAACCCCGGTGGCTACGGCCTCGGCGGCCTGGGCACCGGCCCCGAGGGCATCGCCATGTGGGTCATCGGAATCGCCGCTGTCGTCAGCGCAGCGCTGTGGATCGGAGCAAGGTCATGAGCGACGCCGGTCACGGCGATACGCCACGTATCCCCACCGAGGACGAACTCGCGGCAATGAGCCGTGACGAGCTCGTCGAACTCGGTACCAACCTCGACGGTGTCGACGTGGCGTTCCGCCGCGAACGCTGGCCCGTCAAGGGAACCAAGGCGGAGAAGCGCGCTGAGCGCTCCGTCGCCATCTGGTTCACGATTGCCGGTCTGGCCGCTCTCGCGTTCGTCGGTGTCTTCCTCTTCTGGCCCTGGCAGTTCAAGGGCGTCGGCGAGGAGGGCTACAGCGCGTACAACCTGTACACGCCGATGCTCGGCCTGACCATGGGCATCGCGATCCTCGGTGTCGGCGTCGGTGCGGTGCTCTTCACCAAGAAGTTCATCCCCGAAGAGATCTCCATCCAGGACCGCCACGACGGCGGCTCCTCGCTGGTCGACCAGAAGACCATCGTGGCCGAGCTCAGCGACTCGCTGGAGACCTCCACGCTCGGTCGGCGCAAGCTGATCACCCGCAGCCTCGGCTTCGGTGCCGGCGCACTCGGTGTCATGGCGATCATGCCGCTCGGCGGCATGATCAAGAACCCGTGGGCCAAGGGCGACAAGTCCGACCTGTGGACCACCGGTTGGACCCCGAAGTTCCCCGGCGAGACCATCTACCTGCGCCGCTACACCGGCCGCACCGACGACATCGTCCTGGTGCGCCCGGAGGACCTGGACGCAGGCGGCATGGAGACGGTGTTCCCGTTCCGCGAGTCGGAGCGTGACGACCCGAAGGCCCTCGGACACGCCCTCAAGCGTGCCGACAACCCGATCATGTTGATCCGCCTGCGCACCGAGGACACGGCCCGCGCCGTCAAGCGTCGCGGCCAGGAGAGCTTCAACTACGGCGACTACTTCGCGTACTC
Organism: Rhodococcus kronopolitis; assembly: GCF_042654025.1. Taxonomy (NCBI): domain Bacteria; kingdom Bacillati; phylum Actinomycetota; class Actinomycetes; order Mycobacteriales; family Nocardiaceae; genus Rhodococcus; species Rhodococcus kronopolitis. The sequence continues at coordinate 140,092 of NZ_JBHSFO010000001.1, forward strand.
GAAGCTGTGCACCCACCTGGGCTGCCCGACCTCGCTGTACGAGGCGCAGACCAACCGGATCCTCTGCCCGTGCCACCAGTCGCAGTTCGACGCCCTGCAGTACGGCAAGCCGATTTTCGGACCGGCCGCCCGTGCACTCCCCCAGTTGCCGCTCACGGTCAACAAAGAGGGTTTCCTGGTCGCCAACGGTGACTTCGTCGAAGCTGTCGGACCCGGATTTTGGGAGCGTCCCTCATGACAACCACCACCGGCGGCCAGTCCAAGGTCGCAGTTCACGCCGCCAAGGCGGGCGAGAGCATGGACTCCCGCTACCACCTTGCGGCCGGCATGCGCAGGCAGATCAACAAGGTCTTCCCGACCCACTGGTCCTTCCTGCTCGGCGAGATCGCGCTCTACAGCTTCGTCATCCTGCTCGTCTCGGGTGTCTACCTGACCCTGTTCTTCGACCCGTCCATGGCGGAGACGATCTACCAGGGCTCGTACCAGCCGCTCCGCGGCGTCGAGATGTCCCGGGCGTACGCCACGGCGCTGAACATCTCCTTCGAGGTGCGCGGCGGCCTGTTCGTCCGTCAGATCCACCACTGGGCCGCACTGATGTTCGCCGCGTCGATCATCGTGCACCTGCTGCGCATCTTCTTCACCGGCGCGTTCCGACGCCCGCGTGAGGCGAACTGGGTCATCGGCTGCCTGCTGCTGATCCTGGCGATGTTCGAGGGCTTCTTCGGCTACTCCCTGCCCGACGACCTGCTCTCCGGCACCGGCCTGCGCGCCGCGCTGTCCGGCATCACGCTGAGCGTCCCGGTCGTCGGCACCTGGCTGCAGTGGCTGATCTTCGACGGCGACTTCCCCGGTCAGCTGATCATCCCCCGCCTGTACGTGGCGCACGTGCTGCTGCTGCCCGGCATCATCCTGGCCCTGATCGGCGCGCACCTGGCGCTGGTCTGGTACCAGAAGCACACCCAGTTCCCCGGCACCGGCCGCACCGAGCAGAACGTGGTGGGTGTCCGCATCCTCCCCGTGTTCGCGGTCAAGTCCGGCGCGTTCTTCGCCATCACCTTCGGCATCCTCGCGCTGATGGGCGGCCTGATTCAGATCAACCCGATCTGGAACCTGGGTCCGTACAACCCGTCGCAGGTGTCCGCAGGCGTCCAGCCCGACATCTACATGATGTGGACGGACGGCATGGCCCGCCTGTGGCCGGCGTGGGAGATCTACCTGTGGGGCACCTACACGGTCCCGGCGGTGTTCGCGGTCGCGATCATCATGGGTCTGGTGTTCACGGTCCTGATCGCCTACCCGTGGATCGAGAAGAAGTTCACCAAGGACGACGCACATCACAACCTGCTGCAGCGTCCGCGTGACGTCCCGGTGCGTACCAGCCTCGGCATGATGGCACTGACGTTCTACGTCATCCTGACCGTCATGTGCATCAACGACATCATCGCGTACAAGTTCGACATCTCGATCAACGCGACGACGTGGATGGGCCGCATCGGCATCGTGATCCTGCCGCCGATCGCCTACTTCCTCACCTACCGGTTCTGCCTGGGTCTCCAGCGCAGCGACCGCCAGGTGCTCGAGCACGGCATCGAGACCGGCGTGATCAAGCGTCTGCCGCACGGTGAGTACGTCGAGATCCACCAGCCGCTCGGCCCCGTGGACGACCACGGCCACCCGATCCCGCTCGAGTACATGGGTGCCGCGGTCCCGAAGAAGATGAACAAGCTGGGTTCGGCCGGCAAGCCGGGCTCCGGCAGCCTGCTGACCGCCGACCCGGTCGAGGAGTCCGAGGCCCTCAAGGCCGCGGAGCACAAGAACGAGCACGAGCAGCTCGCGATCCTCAAGGCCTACCAGGACAAGACCTACGGCCACAGCACGTCCGACGACGACGGCAAGCACTGATCACCGTCTAGCCGTCAGCCGCGAAGGCCCCGAACTCGATTCGAGTTCGGGGCCTTCGCCGTTTCCGACCGGGGCGCTCCTCCCCCGTCTGTGAGGGGCACGTCGGATGCACTCCCCTGGCGCCGTCACACGCCTTGTGACGTGGCCACACAGGCGAAGCCCGCACCAACACGTGTGTGACGGCGTCAGCGAGCGTGTGATGCCGCGGAACGTCCCCGAGCCGGCCCCACTTCCGGCGGAGACGACGGCAGGGTGTTCACCCATCAGCGCGGTTCGGGTTCACCTATCCCTTTCAACGAGCCCCGCGGGTGAACGAGCATTCCTGGAATCGGTCAGTCAGTCGTGGCGGATGTCAGGCGACAACTCGAATGCCGCTCCCTCAGTGGGCCGTTCGTGCTTCGTGGCCGCGCAAGCGACTCGGATACCCCGGTGCACGCGTGGATGGCGACCGGAATACGCCGATTCCGGAATGATCAGGGCAGTTGTCTCGCAGTGGGCGAGGCGGTACCGGTCGAGCCACCACCGGCACGAGCACACCGGCAGTCGGTTGCTCGCCGTGGACGGCAAGGATGGGCGGGCCCGTCCGACGACGTTAGGTCCCGTTTCGCAGTCGTGGAGACCTGGCCGGTCCCGAAACTGGTCAACCTGTCCAACCCGCATGCAACGCACTTCATCACTCAGGTTCCTCTGCCGACGGCGATTGCTCCGTCGGACGTCGTTGCAACCACCACATGGCGACTCCGGAGACCGCCACTGCAGCAACCGTCACTCCGGTCGAGGCTGAGAGCCACGCACCCGACGACGGCCTGTGCGACGTGGTCAGGGGTGTGTAAGCGGTCCACCCGAACTGAGCGATCACCGGCACGGTGACAGCAGCGGGAGCCGCCAGGGAGATCGCAGTGGAGGGCGCACTCGACGGCAGACACGCCGCCACCGTGAAACCTGCTGCCCACGGCAGTACAAGCTCCGTGGCACCGACATGCAGCATGTCCCACGGCTGTTCGTCGAACACGGCCGACACCACCACGACCGCGAGCGCGGCAACGCCGGCAAGGGGGTACGGCCATCGTCGTCCACATACCGCGCCGAGCACGATCAACACAGCAGGTATGAGCAGAGAAGGCCACGAGTCGGTGGACAATCCGGAAACGCCGTAGCCGGTTGAAATCACCGCCAAGGCGGCGAGCAACACCATCCCGTGGCGACGAGGAAGCCACAGAGAGCCAACGACGAAGACCGGCACCAGCACCAGTCCGAACACCCAGTGTCCTTGTGTTGTCACCGATGTGGAGCTCATGCCGACGAGGGCGCGGACGAACGACCAGTGGAGCAGCACGCCGACCACCGGCACTGCAACGCCCACCGCCAGCACGCGGACCAGCCCGTCGTCCGTCGTCAGGTCGGGCACACCGAAGGCGCCCCGCCGAAGCGCGATCAGCAGCGCCACCGCGATCATCGCCAGCAGGCTCAGCATGACTGTGTCGGCCGGCTCGGCAGAGACCGGGAGATAGTCGGCATAGCGTCTAGAGGGCGTCGATCGGTATCTCTCGATCGGCGCGGCGAGTAGAAGTCCCCCGATGGCTCCCGTCGCCAAGGCGGTCTGGAGAACTGGACGGGCATGCGTGCTGCACAGTCCGGTGAGTGCTCCCAAGAGCAACCCTGCACCGACGGATTGGGGATAGAGCCCCCAGTGCCATGGACCGGGCAACGCCGCGACGGCCAGCAGTATGAGTCCCAGCGTGGCGGTCCAGGCCAAGGCGCTGGAGCGCCTGACGAGGACGACAGTGACCAAGGCGGTAATCGAGCCGAGGGCCGCGCCAACAGTCGGGCTGTGGACTACGGCGTACGCGCTGTTGCCGGAGAGTATGGCGAAGTTTCCGGGCATCGTCGAGGTCAATGCGATGGTGGAAGCGAACCCGCCCAGCAGAAGGGATGCGATTGCCGCGGTGCGGTTCATGTCCTAGAGGGTCGCGTGCGACGACGGATCGGTCCAGTGGGACACGCTTTTGAGACAACCTCGCGGGCCAGACTTGCACGGGGCCGACCACAGAAAACGCCTGGGGCGCCGAACCGTAGTGGTTCGGCGCCCCAGGCGGAGGTTGTGCGGGTGTTGCTAGTGCTTCTCGGGTCCGAGGTGGTACTCGAAGACCAGTCCGCAGACGGTCACGATGACCAGGACCGCACCGACGAAGATCATCCAGGGCTGGAAGAACGCCAGCGCGACCGCGGTGAACGCGGCGGCAAGGGCCAGCAGCGCCGGCCAGTAGCTGCCCGGGCTGAAGAAGCCCAGATCGCCTGCGCCGTCCGCAATCTCGGCGTCGTCGTAGTCCTCGGGGCGGGTGTCCAGGCGACGCGCCACGAAGCGGAAGTAGGTACCGATGATCAGGGTCAACCCGGCCGACAGCGCGATGGCGGTCAGACCGGCCCACTCGATGCCCGTCCTCGATGCGGCGGTGAAGATGCCGTAGACGATTCCGACGAGGATGAAAAACACCGTCAAAATCTCAAAGAGCTTGGCTTCGATATTCATTTCAGCTCGTCCTTCAGCGGTTGATGGGTCGGGGGTGCCTGCGCACGGCTACTGGTACTCGCCCTCGAGCACGTCGGTCGCCTGGCGGTAGGTGCGCTCGGTGTTGAACGGGTGCGTGGAGGTGGCGAGGGGAGCCTCACCGATCTCCGCGAGCGCCTCGGCGGTGCTCAACGCGCGTCCACCCTCTTCGACCGGCTTGCGCAGTTCGATGTACTCGTTGAACTTCTCCGGGCTCACGGCGCGGACCTCGAAGTTCATCATCGCGTGGTAGGTACCGCACATCTCGGCGCAGCGCCCGACGAAGGCGCCTTCCTTCTGGATCTCACTGATCTGGAAGACGTTGTCCGAGTGGTTTTCCTTCGGGTTCGGCATCACGTCGCGCTTGAAGAGGAACTCCGGCACCCAGAACGCGTGGATGACGTCGGCGGCGTTGAGGACGAACTCGACACGCTTGCCGGTCGGCAGCACGAGGACCGGGATCTCGTCGGAGGTACCGATGGTCTCGATCTTGTCGTAGCGCAGGAACGACAGGTCGTTCTTGCCCTTGCCTGCCAGCGGGCCGGGCACGACGTGGCCGTGCACTTCCTGCTCCGGGGCGGGCGCCTCCGCGGCGGCCTGTGCCTCGACGTTGATGCCGTCGTACTTGGCGGTGCCCTCACCCATGTCGATCGTGCGGTAACCGAACTTCCAGTTCCACTGGTAGGCGGTCACGTCGACGACGACGTTCGGGTTGTCCTTCTTCTCGTGGACGTAGTTCTGCACGACCACGGTGAAGTAGAAGAGCACGGCGATGATGACGAACGGCACCGCGGTGTAGAAGAGCTCCAGCGGGACGTTGTAGGCCGTCTGCCGCGGGAACTCGGGAGAGTCCTTCTTCTTCCGGTGGAAGATGACCACCCAGAAGGTCAGGCCCCACACAATCACGCCCATGAACAGGGCGGCGACGACCGACCAGGTCCACAGCTCACGCATCCGCTCAGCCTGAGGGGTAATGCCCGACGGCCATCCGAACCGGAGTACCGGGTTGTCGATGGAACAACCCGACAGCAGCATGGCGACTAGGCCCAATGATGCTGCTAGCCCCGCCCGCCGAAGGATCCGACTCTGCGCCACGTTCACGCCTTCCTGATCGCTGCAAATTTGAGAAGGGCACGCCCAATGGGCAGCCCGAATACTACGCAGCGTAGACCAAAGCTGCCGCCCATCCACCGTCGGGTCAGAACCAGCGATTCGCCGAGACTGCGGCATACTTTCACTCATTCGTGAATTGGCCCCGCGAACTGCGGGGCAATCCCCTATGCGTGAAAAGAGGTAGCGGACGCTGTGTGCGGACTGCTCGGGCTACTGACCTCCACCGGCACCACCGAAGACTGCGTCTCCCGCGTCGACGCGGCGATGCACTGCCTGCGCCACCGCGGCCCCGACGAGCACGGCACGTGGCACGACGCCGACCTGGTCTTCGGCTTCAACCGGCTCTCGATCATCGACATCGACAACTCGCACCAGCCGCTGCGCTGGGGCCCGCCGGAGAACCCAGAGCGGTACGCCCTGACCTTCAACGGCGAGATCTACAACTACCTGGAGATCCGCGCCGAGCTTGCCCGTGACCACGGCGCCACCTTCCACACCGAGGGCGACAGCGAGTCCATCGTCGCGGCGTTCCACTACTGGGGCCCCGACGCGGTTCGCCGGCTGCGCGGGATGTTCGCCTTCGCCATCTGGGACACCGAGACGCGCGAGCTCTTCCTGGCCCGCGACCAGTTCGGTATCAAGCCGCTGTTCCTGGCGACCGGCCCGGGCGGCACCGCGTTCGGCAGCGAGAAGAAGAGCCTGCTCGAGCTGACCGAGCTGATCGGCATCGGCATCGATCTGGATCCGCGCGCGATCGAGCACTACACGGTGCTCCAGTACGTCCCGGAGCCGGAGACCCTGCACGCCGACATCCGTCGCCTCGAGTCCGGCTCCTACGCCTGGGTGCGGCCCGGCGAGGCGCCGCGGATCGCCCGGTACTTCACGCCGACCTTCCCGGCGAAGCCGTTCGCCGCCGGCACCGAGGCGGCCCGGTACCGGGAGATCGCCGAGGCGCTCGAGGACTCCGTCGCCAAGCACATGCGCGCCGACGTCACCGTCGGGTCGTTCCTGTCGGGCGGCATCGACTCCACCGCCATCGCGGCGCTGGCGATGCGGCACAACCCGAACCTGATCACCTTCACCACCGGATTCGAGCGGGAGGGCTACTCGGAGGTCGACGTCGCCGCCGAGTCGGCGGCCGCGATCGGCGCCCGGCACGTGGTCAAGGTCGTCAGCCCGGCCGAGTTCGCGGCCGCGATCCCGGAGATCATCTGGTACCTCGACGACCCGGTCGCGGACCCGGCGCTGGTGCCGTTGTGGTTCATCGCGAAGGAGGCCCGCAAGCACGTCAAGGTGGTGCTCTCGGGCGAGGGCGCCGACGAGCTGTTCGGCGGCTACACCATCTACCGCGAGCCGATCTCGCTCAAGCCGTTCGAGTACCTGCCGGCGCCGCTGCGCCGGGCCGTCGGCAAGCTCTCCGACCGGATCCCGGAGGGCACCCGCGGCAAGAGCCTGCTGCACCGCGGCTCGATGACGCTCGAGGACCGCTACTACGGCAACGCGCGCAGCTTCAGCGACGCCCAGCTGCGCAGCGTGCTGCGGGACTTCCGGCCCGAGTGGACGCACCAGGACGTGACGGCGCCGATCTACGCGCAGTCGCGGGACTGGGACCCGGTCGCGCGGATGCAGCACCTGGACCTGTTCACCTGGATGCGCGGCGACATCCTGGTCAAGGCCGACAAGATGACGATGGCGAACTCGCTCGAGCTGCGGGTGCCGTTCCTCGACACCGAGGTCTTCGAGGTGGCCTCGCGGGTGCCGCAGGACCAGAAGATCACGAAGACGACCACCAAGTACGCGCTGCGTCAGGCGCTGGAGGGCATCGTGCCTGCACACGTGCTGCACCGGGCGAAGCTGGGCTTCCCGGTGCCGCTGCGGCACTGGCTGGCAGGCACCGAGCTCTTCGACTGGGCGCACCTGCAGATCGAGCAGTCGCAGACCGACCACATCTTCGACAAGGCGGCGGTCGCGGCGATGCTGAACGAGCACCGCGACGGTCCCCTCGACCACAGCCGGCGGCTGTGGACGGTGCTGTGCTTCATGGTGTGGCACGGCATCTTCGTCGAGAAGCGCATCGTGCCGCAGATCCAGGAGCCGGTCTACCCGGTCAACCTGTAGGCGCTGACGCGCTCGTGCGCGGCCGCCTACTTCAGCAGGGCACCGATCTCCTCGGCCGCCTCGGCGCCGTACGCGTCGGCCAGCCGCGTGATCGCGTTGTCGCGGTCCAGCGTCCACTCCTGGGTGCCGACGGTCTCGAGGACCAGCACCGCGACCATCGAACCCAGCTGCGCGGACCGCTCGAGGCTGAGCCCGGCGCTCTGCCCGGTCAGGAAGCCGGCCCGGAAGGCGTCGCCGACACCGGTCGGATCCACCTTCTCCTTCTCCGGCACGACGCCGACCCGCACGAAGTTGCCCTCGGCGTCGACGATCTCGACACCCTTGGCCCCGAGCGTGGTCACCCGCAGGCCCACCTGCGCGGCGATCTCGGCCTCGGTGAGCTCGGTCTTCTGCAGCAGCAGCGCCCACTCGTACTCGTTGGTGAACAGGTACTTCGCGCCACCGATCAGTTCCCTGGCCTCGGCGCCGGAGAGCCGGGCCAGCTGCTGCGAGGGGTCCGCGGCGAACGGGATCCCCAGCTCGCGGCACTGCTCGGTGTGCCGGGTCATCGCGGCCGGGTCGTTGGCGCCGACCAGCACCAGGTCGACGCCTGCGGGCAGGTCGGCCAGCGAGATGTCGCGGGCCTCGCTCATCGCACCGGGGTAGAACGACGCGATCTGCGCCATGTCCTGGTCGGTGGTGCAGACGAACCGGGCCGTGTGCGCGGTCTCGGAGATCCGGACCGAGTCGCAGTTCACGCCGTGGCCCTCGAGCCAGGTCCGGTACTCCGCGAAGTCGGCGCCGACGGCCCCCACCAGCAGCGGCGACCCGCCGAGGACGCCCATGGCGTAGGCGATGTTGCCGCCGACGCCGCCCCGCCGGACCTCCAGGTCGTCGACGAGGAAGCTCAGCGAGATGTTCTGCAGCTGGTCGGCGAGCAGCTGCTCGGCGAACCGACCGGGGAACCGCATCAGGTGGTCGGTGGCGATGGAACCGGTGACGGCGATTGTCACGCTCGGGGGCCTTTCGGTTGATGGGGACGGCTCGGTCGGCGGGGAGGCTTCCCCCGGCCTCGGTGCGCCGCGAAAACGATCACGCTACCGGCCCGGCACCCGGCGGCGGAAACACCGACCGACCGGGCCGGCGCGGGTGCCGACACAACAAAGACGCGGAACCCCGTCGGGGTTCCGCGTCGGTTGCGCTGGCGTTCACACGGCGCGAGCCGCGAGATCGATCAGTTGAACGAGTCTCCACAGGCGCAGGAGCCGGTGGCGTTCGGGTTGTCGATCGTGAAGCCCTGCTTCTCGATGCTGTCGACGAAGTCGATGGATGCGCCCTCGACGTACGGTGCGCTCATCCGGTCCACGGCCAGGCTGACGCCGCCGAAGTCGACGATCAGGTCACCGTCGAGGTTCCGATCGTCGAAGAAGAGCTGGTAACGCAGTCCCGCACAACCGCCCGGCTGCACGGCGATGCGCAGCGCGAGGTCGTCGCGACCTTCCTGGTCGAGCAGCGCCTTCGCCTTTGCGGCCGCGGCATCGGTCATGACGACCTTGTGCGCGGTCGTCTCGTTCTGCACAGTCATGGGCTCTCCCTGTTCGCTCGTGCCAAACCCGTGAACGCTTCAACGGTACCTCGTCGTCGGGTATTCCTTTCCCGCGTCCCCGGCCACGACGGCCACCAGCAGCCGCAGCTGCCGGTCCGCGTCGGACATCGCGAGCTCCACCGACCCGGCGTACTCGGCGACCGAGTACACCCGGGCCAGCCCCGCCGCCGCCCAGGTCTCCCGGTCCAACCGCACCTGACCGGCCACGACTACCGCGGGAACGCCGTGGCGACGCGCCGCCCGGGCCAGTTCGACCACGAGCTTGCCGCGCAGCGACTGCTCGTCGAACCTGCCCTCCCCGGTGAGCACCAGGTCCGCCGCCGCCAGCAACTCGTCCTGACCGGTGCCCGTGGCGACCACCGCCGCACCCGAGCGCCTGCTCGCGCCGAGCGCCAGCAGCGCCGCGCCGATACCGCCCGCCGCCCCGGCACCCGCCGCGTCCGCGACGGACCGCCCGGCCGCGTCGGCCAGCACCGCGGACCAGGCCGCGTTGCGACGCTCGAGCAGCCCGACGGTGGCCGGGTCGGCGCCCTTCTGCGGGCCGAACACGGCCGCCGCGCCCACCGGGCCGAGCAGCGGGTTCTCCACGTCCGTCGCCGCGACCAGACGCACCCCCGCGAGCCGGTCCGCCGCGGACCGCACCGCGTCGGCGCCGGATCCGTCGCCGAGCCGCTCGAGGAGCCCGCGGCCGCCGTCCGTGCAGCAGCTCCCGCCGAGCCCGACCACCACGGTGGTGACGCCCGCCGCCACGGCCGCCCGGATCAGCTGACCGACGCCGCCACTGCCCGCGGCGACGGCCGTCTCCGGGTCCGGCGGTCCGGGCAGCAGGTGCAGTCCGCAGGCCTGCGCGGACTCGATGTAGGCGGTCTCGCCGACGCGCAGCCACTGGGCCCGCACCGGGCCGCCGAGCGGCCCGTCCACCACCTCGTCGTGCCGCTCGCCGATCCGGGTGGCCAGCACGTCCACGAACCCGGGGCCGCCGTCGGACTGCGGCGCGAGCACCAGCTCGTCGTCCGGCCGCGCGCGGGCCCAGCCCGACGCCATCGCGGTCGCGGCGGCCGTCGCGGTGAGCGTCCCGCCGAATGAGTCCGGTGCGATCAGTACGCGCATCGGCCGAGTGTAGGGGTCCGGGGCGGCACGAAGTAGCCTGGTGATGTGAAACTGCTGCGCCGAGGTAACCCCGACAATTCCGACAACGGCGACCGTGAGGTCGCCCAGTCGAGTGCCGTCGAACCGACCCCCGCACCCGATCGCCCCGTCACCGAGGGCAAGGGTCGCCCGACACCGAGCCGTCGCGAGGCCGAGGGCAAGCGCCGCGGGCCCGTCGCCCCGGCGCCGCTGACCGCCAAGGAAGCTCGGGCCCGGCGCAAGCAGACCCAGGGTTCCAAGGAGGAGCGCAAGGTCGCCGCGGCCGAGCGTCGCGCCACCGCGTCCGACCGGCGCGCCCGGATGCTCGCAGGCGAGGACAAGTACCTGCTGCCCCGCGACAAGGGCCCGGTGCGGGCCTTCACCCGCGACCTCGTCGACTCGCGCCGGCACCTGGTCGGGCTGTTCATGCCGCTGGCACTGCTGCTGATCATGGCGATGTTCCTCAACCCGAGCGTCCAGGCCCTGGTCACCCTCGGCATGCTGGTGATGATGCTGTTCATGGGCGTCGAGGGCTACGTCATGGGCCGCCAGATCAACAACCGCGTCCGCGAGCGCTTCCCCGAGACCACCGACGGCGGGTTCAAGCTCGGCTGGTACGCCTTCGTGCGGGCCTCGCAGATCCGCAAGATGCGCGCGCCCGCGCCGCGGGTCTCCCCCGGCGACGCCGTCTAGCCGGTGCACGACGCCGCCGCGCCGAGGCGCACCCTGGTTCTCGGCGGCGCCCGCTCCGGCAAGTCCGGGCAGGCCGAGTCACTGATCGGCGCGGCGACCGGCGAGCCGGTCCGCTACGTGGCGACCTCCCGGCTCGATCCGGCCGACGCGGACTGGGCGCAGCGGGTGCACGAGCACCGGGTGCGACGGCCGGCGACCTGGTTCACGGTGGAGACCGCGTCGGGTGCCGGGCTCGCCGAGGTGCTCCGCGACGGCTCCGCACCGACCCTGGTCGACGACCTGGGCACCTGGCTGACCGCCGAGATGGACGCCGCCGACGCCTGGGAGCTGCCGCGCGGCACGCTCGACCCGCGGGTGGACGAGCTCGTCGACGCGGTCACCGACTATCCGGGGCGACTGGTGCTGGTCAGCCCGGAGGTGGGCCTGGGTGTGATCCCCGAGACCCGTTCGGGCAGGCTGTTCCGTGACGAGATCGGCGCACTGAACGCCCGCCTCGCCCGCGCCTGCGACGAGGTACTGCTCGTGGTGGCGGGCCTGGCCGTGACACTGAAGTGACAAACGTGAAAGGTCAACCGTGACAACCGAATCGACCGGCCCGGCAATCTCGGCCCGCGCCACCGCTGCCACTTTCGACCCCGTCGCGCACCCGTCCGCGGCCGCCCGCTCCGCCGCGAACGCCCGGCAGCTCCAGCTCACCAAGCCCACGGGCTCCCTCGGCCGGCTCGAGACGCTCGGCAGCTGGGTCGCCGGCTGCCAGGACCGGTGCCCGCCGCAGCTGTTCGCCCGCCCGCGGGTGGTGGTCTTCGCCGGCGACCACGGCGTCGCCCGGCACGGGGTGTCCGCCTACCCCGCCGAGGTGACCGCGCAGATGGTCGCGAACTTCCAGGCAGGCGGCGCCGCGGTCAACGCGCTGGCCGCGATCACCGGCGCCGGGGTCCGCGTCGTCGACATCGCCGTCGACTCGGACACCGACGCCGCGGTCTCCACCCACAAGGTGCGCCGGTCCAGCGGGTCCATCGATCGCGAGGACGCGCTCACCGAGGACGAGACCCTGCGCGCGATCGCCGCGGGCCGGGCCATCGCCGACGAGGAGGTGGACTCCGGTGCGGACCTGCTGATCGCCGGCGAGATGGGCATCGGCAACACCACCCCCGCGACGGTGCTGATCGCCTCGCTCACCGACACCGAACCCGTCGCCGTGGTCGGCCGTGGCACCGGCATCGACGACGCCGGCTGGGTCCGCAAGACCGCGGCCGTGCGGGACGCCATGCGCCGGGTCCGGCCCGTGGTCAAGGACCCGGTCGCGCTGCTGCGCGTCGGGTCGGGTGCCGACCTCGCCGCGATGGCAGGCTTCCTGGCGCAGGCCGCGCTGCGCCGGACCCCGGTCATCCTGGACGGCGTGGTGGTCACCGCGGCCGCGATGGTAGCCGAGGAACTGGCGCCGGGCGCCCGGTTCTGGTGGGTCGCCGGGCACCGCTCCACCGAGCCCGCGCACTCGCTGGCGCTCGACCACCTGCAGCTCGAGCCGCTCGTCGAGATGGACATGCGCCTCGGCGAGGGCTCCGGCGCCCTGGTCGCGCTCCCGCTGCTGCAGGCCGCGGTCGCGACGCTGGCGAACATGTCCACCTTCGCCGATGCCGGGGTCAGCACCGGCGCCGCCGACGCCGACGAGACCGCCGACGTCGACGCCGACCCGAGCTGACGTGACCGCCGCCCTCGACGGCCTCCGCCTGGCGCTGTCCTGGCTGACGGTGCTGCCGGGGCTGCACGACCCGGACCGGCTGGCGCCGGACCGCGTAGCGGGCGGCCGCGCGATCGCCGCCACCCCGGCGGTCGGGGTGCTGCTCGGCGCGGGCGCGGCGGCCCTGATGTGGCTGTGGACAACCGCCGGCCTCGATCCCGCACTCGCCGGGCTGCTCACCGTCGCCGCGCTGGCACTGCTCACCCGCGGCATGCACGTGGACGGGCTGGCCGACACGGTCGACGGGCTGGGCTGCTACGGCGACCCGGCCCGGGCGCTCGAGGTGATGCGCGGCGGCGGCGTGGGGCCGTTCGGTGCGGCGGCGCTGGTGGTCTGCCTCGGCGCGCAGGCACTCTCGTTCGGTGCGCTCGCGAGCGCCGGGCAGTGGCTCGGCCTGGCCGCCGCGGTCACGGCCGGCCGGGTGGCCGCCGTGCTGGCCTGCAGGCGCGGGCTGTCCGCGGCGGCGCCGACCGGGTTCGGCGCGCTGGTGGCCGGCACCCAGTCGCGGTGGGCGTGCGCGGGCTGGTCGCTCGCACTCCTGGCTGCCGCGTCCGCCGCGGTGCCGGGCCGCTGGTGGCAGGGCCCGCTGGTGGTCGCGGCCGCACTCGGGCTGACCGTGCTGCTGACCCGGCACTGCGCCCGCCGGTTCGGCGGCGTCACCGGCGACGTGCTGGGTGCCTCGATCGAGGTGACCGTGACCGTGGTCGCGGTGGGGTTGCTTCTCGGCGGTTGAGCCCGACCGTCCACACCCGGAAACGAAAGCGGCCCACCACCTTTCGGTGCGTGGGTCGCTTCCGCGAAACGAGTCAGGCGAGCGTGCTCATCCAGCCGTGGATGTCCTCGAAGGTGCCGCGCTGGATCCCGGTGAGGGTGTCGCGCAACGCCATCGTCACCACGCCGGGCTCGCCGCCGCCGATGCTGAACTCGCCTGCCGCGGACTTGACCCGGCCGACCGGGGTGATGACCGCGGCGGTGCCGCACGCGAACACCTCGGTGATCTCGCCGGAGGCCGCCTTGGTGCGCCACTCGTCGGTGCTGATCTTGCGCTCCTCGACCGCGAAGCCGGCGTCGGCGGCCAGGGTGAGCAGCGAGTTGCGGGTGATGCCCGGCAGCAGCGAGCCGGACAGCTCCGGGGTGACCAGCCGCGCGTCGGGCCCGGAACCGAAGACGAAGAACAGGTTCATCCCGCCCATCTCCTCGACGTAGGTCCGCTCGATCGCGTCGAGCCAGACCACCTGGTCGCAACCCTGGTCGGCGGCCTGCGCCTGCGCGACCAGCGAGGCCGCGTAGTTGCCGGCGAACTTCGCCGCGCCGGTGCCGCCGGGTGCCGCGCGCACGTACTCGGTGGACAACCACACGCTGACCGGCTTGACGCCCTGCGGGAAGTAGGCGCCTGCGGGCGAGGCGATCAGCATGTAGCGGTACCGGTTGGCCGGCCGGACCCCGAGGCCCACCTCGGTGGCGATCATGAACGGCCGCAGGTACAGCGCGGCCTCGCCACCGGCGGCGGGCACCCAGTCCCGGTCCACGGCCAGCAACTCGGTGATCGACCGGTGGAACAGCTCGTCGGGCAGCTCCGGCATCGCCAGCCGGACCGCCGAGTGGCGCAGCCGCTCCGCGTTCGCGCCGACCCGGAACGACGCGATGGTGCCGTCGGGCTGCCGGTAGGCCTTGAGACCCTCGAAGATCGCCTGGCCGTAGTGCAGCACCATGGCCGCCGGGTCCAGCTCCATCGGCGCGTACGGCTGCACGGTCGCGTCGTGCCAGCCCACGCCCTCGGTGTAGTCGATCGTCACCATGTGATCGGTGAAGACCCTGCCGAATCCCGGGTCCGCCAGTACCTGGTCGCGGGTCTCCGCGGACACGGGCGAGGAGTGGCGGACGTGCGTGAACTCGAGGGCACCAGTCATGGCGAGGATCCTATCGAACGCCGGGGACGACCCGACGGCGTGCTCGCTCAGGTCCCCCGTCACTTGGTGTGCAGCGGGACGAACGGCGGGTTGACGATCTCGCACCGCAGCGCCCGCCCGCGGACGTCCACCGTCACCTCGTCGCCCGCCGCGAGCGCCGCGTCGGAGTTCAACAACGCCAACGCAATACCGACCTTGAGCGTCGGCGAGAAGGTTCCGGAGGTGGTCTCGCCGACCGCGACACCGTCGCGGAGCACCGTCTGCCCCTGCCGCAGCACGCCGCGGTCGAGCGCCCGGATGCCCCACATCTTGCGGGCCGGGCCGGCCGCCTTCTCGGCAACCAGCGCGTCCCGGCCCCAGAACGCGGGCTTGCGCCAGCCGATCGCCCAGCCGCAGCGGGCGTGCAGCGGCGAGATCTCGGTGGACAGCTCGTGCCCGTGCAGCGGGTACCCGGCCTCGGTGCGCAGGGTGTCGCGGGCGCCCAGGCCGGCCACCTCGCCGCCCGCCGCGCGGACCGCGGCCACCAGGGCCCGGAACACCGCCTCGCTGCCGTCCCAGGTGGGCAGCACCTCGTAGCCGTGCTCGCCGGTGTACCCGGTGCGGCACACCCGCACCGGCGCGCCTTCGAAGAGCGCGTCCTCGAAGGCCATGTAGTCCATGCCGGACGGAAGGCCGAGCGCGGCAAGGACTTCGGCGGACCGCGGTCCCTGGACGGCCAGGACGGCGAAGTCGCGGTGCTGGTCCTGCACGGTCACCCCGGCCGGCGCCTGCGCGGCCAGTGCGGCCACCACGGCGGCGGTGTTCGCGGCGTTGGGGACCAGGAACACCTCGTCGTCGCTGACGTAGTAGGCGATGAGGTCGTCGACGACGCCGCCGGCCTCGGTGGCGCACAGCGTGTACTGGGCCTGGCCCGGGCCGATCTTGCCGAGGTCGTTGGTCAGCGTGGAGTTCACGAAGTCGGCGGCCCCGGGGCCCGAGACGAGGGCCTTGCCGAGGTGGCTGACGTCGAACACGCCGACGTTCTCGCGGACCGCGGTGTGCTCGGCGACCGTGCCGGCGTAGGAGACCGGCATCTGCCAGCCGCCGAACGGCGCGAAGGTCGCACCGAGCTCGGTGTGTACGGCGTGGAGGGGGCCCTGCAACAGGTCGACGTCACTCATGGGTGCCAGGCTAACGGACCGGGCCCGGCCTCGACGAAGGCGAACAGCGGAGCCACCCGAACTAGGGTGACTGGCAGTTTGTCCGCCCCCTGACGAAGGAGTGCACCGTGAGTGCCGCCCTGTCCCCCGCATCCCCGCTCGGACCCGCCCTCGCGCTGGCCGGCAAGATCTCTGCCCGCGCGGAGGTCCTGGTCATCGGTCTCACCGCCGGTCCCGACGGCCCCGAGCCGTCGGTCGGCGAGGCGCTCGACGACGCCGCCGTCGAGACGGTCCTGGCGCACCTGACCGCGGTCGGCGCGACCGGTCGCGCGGAGGAGCTCACCCGGATTCCCGCCCCGGAGGGCCTGGGCGTGAGCAGCATCCTCGCGGTCGGCCTCGGCCGGGCCGACGACGTCGACGCCGAGCAGGTCCGCAGGTCCGCGGGCGCGGCCGCCCGCGCGCTCGCAGGCACCGGGACCGCGACGACGACGCTGTCCGCACTCGACCTCGAGGCCGCCGCCGAGGGCTTCTTCCTCGGCGCGTACTCGTTCACGTCCTACAAGTCGAAGTCGGCGCCCGGCCCCGACGCGCAGCCGCTGGCGCGCGTGGAGTTCCTGGTCGAGTCGCCGCGTGCCAAGGCGTTCAAGGACGTCCTCGCTCGGGGCGCCGCGATCGCCGAGGCCGTCGCCACCGCCCGCGAGTTCGTCAACTCCCCGCCGAGCCACCTGTACCCGGCCGAGTTCGCCGCGCGCGCAAAGGCACTCGGCACCGACGCCGGACTGAAGGTGCAGGTGCTCGACGACAAGGCGCTCGAGAAGGCCGGCTACGGCGGCATCGTCGGCGTCGGCAAGGGGTCCTCGCGACTGCCGCGCCTGGTCCGGATGACCTACACCGGCGTCGCCCGCAAGTCCGCGCCGTCGGTGGCGCTGGTCGGCAAGGGCGTGACCTTCGACACCGGCGGCATCTCGATCAAGCCCGCCGCGGGCATGGAGGCGATGACCTCCGACATGGCCGGCGCCGCCGCGGTGATCGCCACCGTGGTCCTCGCCGCGAAGCTGGGCCTGAAGGTCAACGTGACCGCGACCGTGCCGATGGCGGAGAACATGCCGTCGAGCACCGCGCAGCGGCCCGGCGACGTGCTGACCCAGTACGGCGGCACCACCGTCGAGGTGATCAACACCGACGCCGAGGGTCGGCTGATCCTGGCCGACGCGATCGTGCGGGCCTGCGAGGACAAGCCGGACTACCTGATCGACACGGCGACCCTGACCGGCGCCCAGATGGTGGCACTCGGCAACCGCACCCCCGGCGTGATGGGCACTGACGAGTTCCGCGACCGGGTCGCCCGGATCTCCCAGGAGGTCGGCGAGAACGCGTGGGCGATGCCGATGCCCGCCGAGCTGCGCGCCGACCTGAACTCGAAGGTCGCCGATCTCGCCAACGTCACCAACCACCGCTGGGGCGGCATGCTCGCGGCCGCGATCTACCTGCGCGAGTTCGTCGCCGAGGGCATCGAGTGGGCGCACATCGACGTCGCGGGTCCGGCCTACAACTCGGGCGGACCGTTCGGGTACACCGGCAAGGGCGGCACCGGCGTCCCCGTGCGGACGATGATCGCCGTGCTCGAGGACATCGCCGACAACGGCTAGTCGGCCGGGCGCGGGGTGCCTGTCCGGTAGCTGCGGCCACCGGACAGGCACCCCGCGCTCACGCGCCCTGGGCGCGCTTGCGCAGGATCTTCTGCCGCGCGTCGTGGTCGCGCATCCGCTGCGGGTACCCGGTCTTGCGGACGTCGTAGACGGGTATGTGGAGGTCCTCACCGAGCCGACGGGCACCGCGCTCGCCGCCGACCGGCCGACGGGTCCACTCGCCGTCGGCGGCCACCAGCACCACGGTGACCGGGGTGACCGTTGTCTGCGGCTCGACGTACGCCTCCACGCCGAGGTGACCGTGCACCCAGTTCGCCAGGTACTGCGCGTCCGCCGCCGAGGCGGCGTCGCCGTGGCCGAACACCCCGCGGCGCGCCTTCGAGAACCTGTTGAGCAATCCCACGATTCCTGCTCCTCACCGGACGTCGATGCCGATCGCGAGGTCCATTCTCAAGTTTGCCAGCAGTTCCTGTGCGGCATTTGAGGTACCTGTGACCGGCCCCTCACCGGACGCCGCGATCCCGTCAATGGAAGGATGGGGCGACGGAAGTTTCGGGTCGGGACGGTCGGGGCAGTTCCCGACCGCAATCGACCCAGTTACGCCGGCACTACTGCACAATGAATTTCGACCACAAGTCGACAAACTCAACAAACCCGAACACAACTGTCGAGGAGTCAAAAGCATGGCCTTCTCCGTCCAGATGCCAGCCCTTGGTGAGAGCGTCACTGAGGGAACTGTCACGAGGTGGCTCAAGCAGGAGGGCGACACGGTAGAGCTCGACGAGCCCCTGCTCGAGGTCTCCACCGACAAGGTCGACACCGAGATCCCGTCCCCCGCTGCCGGCGTTCTGACGAAGATCGTCGCCCAGGAGGACGACACCGTCGACATCGGCGGCGAGCTCGGAATCATCGGCACCGCGGACGAGGCTGCAGCCCCGGCAGCGGCTCCCGCGCCTGCGCCCGTCGAGGCGGCCCCGGCCCCCGCCGCAGCCACTCCGGCCCCCGCCGCTCCGGCCGCGCCCGCCGCACCCGCGGCACCCGCCTCCGGTACGTCGATCACGATGCCGGAACTCGGCGAGTCCGTCACCGAGGGCACCGTCACCCGCTGGCTCAAGGCCATCGGCGACGAGGTCGCTGTCGACGAGCCGCTGGTCGAGGTCTCCACCGACAAGGTCGACACCGAGATCCCGTCCCCGGTCGCGGGCACGCTGCTCGAGATCACCGCGCAGGAGGACGACACCGTCGCCGTCGGCGGCCAGCTCGCCGTCATCGGTTCCGGCGCGCCCGCACCGGCGGCTCCCCCGGCACCGGCCGCACCCGCACCCGCACCGGCAGCTCCCGCACCGGCAGCTCCCGCACCCGTGGCCGCACCGGCACCGGCACCGGCAGCTCCCGCACCGGCACCGGCTCCGGCAGCTCCCGCGCCCGCCGCCGCACCGAGCGGTGACGCCACCCCGTACGTCACCCCGCTGGTCCGCAAGCTGGCCACCGAGAACAACGTGGACCTGTCCACCGTGACCGGCACCGGCGTCGGCGGCCGGATCCGCAAGCAGGACGTGCTCGCCGCCGCCGAGGCCAAGAAGGCTCCCGCCGCCGCCGCGCCCGCCGCCGCCGCTGCTGCTCCCGCAGCTGCCGCACCGGCCGCAGGCGTCCGCCCGGAGCTCGCGCACCTGCGCGGCACCACCCAGAAGGTCAACCGGATCCGCCAGATCACGGCGGTCAAGACCCGGGAGTCGCTGCAGGGCACCGCGCAGCTCACCCAGACCTTCGAGGTCGACGTCACCAAGATCGTCGCCCTGCGCGCCCAGGCCAAGGCCGGGTTCGCCGAGCGCGAGGGCGTCAACCTGACCTTCCTGCCGTTCTTCGCGAAGGCCGTCGTCGAGGCGCTCGGGGCACACCCGAACGTCAACGCCAGCTACAACGAGGCCGCCAAGGAGATCACCTACCACGCCGCCGAGCACCTCGGCATCGCGGTGGACACCGAGCAGGGTCTGCTCTCCCCGGTCATCCACAACGCCGGCGACCTGTCGCTGGCCGGCCTGGCCCGGTCGATCGCGGACATCGCCAAGCGCGCGCGCAGCGGTGGCCTCAAGCCGGACGAGCTGTCCGGTGGCACCTTCACGATCACCAACATCGGCAGCCAGGGCGCCCTGTTCGACACCCCGATCCTGGTGCCGCCGCAGGCCGCGATGCTGGGCACCGGCGCGATCGTCAAGCGCCCGATGGTGATCACCGACGAGAACGGCAACGAGTCCATCGGCGTCCGGTCGATGTGCTACCTGCCGCTCACCTACGATCACCGCCTGGTCGACGGTGCCGACGCCGGTCGGTTCCTCACCACGATCAAGCAGCGACTCGAGGAAGCCGCGTTCGAGGCCGATCTCGGCCTGTAGTTCGCGACACCCGCCGACCCGGCCGGGCAACCGCCACCGGGTCGCGCATGTTCGCCCGTCGGGGCACCATCGACACTGATGGTGCCCCCGACGGCGTGAAGGAGGCAGAACCGATGCGCGTGACCGTCGCCGGCTCGTCCGGCCTGATAGGCACCGCCCTGGTGGCCGCGTTGCGCGCAGACGGCCACGAGGTGCGTCGACTGGTCCGACGGCCCGCCGCCGGGCCCGACGAGTTCCGCTGGTCCCCGCCGGAGCGGGACATCGCGCCGGGCGCACTCGCCGGCGTCGACGCGGTGGTGAACCTGTGCGGAGCCGGCATCGGCGACCACCGCTGGACCGGCGCCTACAAACAGCAGCTGCGCGACAGCCGACTGACCGCCGCCGACGTGCTGGCCACCGCGGTGGCCGAGGCCGGCGTGCCGACCCTGCTCAACGCCAGCGCCGTCGGCTACTACGGCGACACCGGCGAGCGGGCCGTCGACGAGACCGCGCCCCCGGGATCGGGCTTCCTCGCCGACCTCTGCCGGGACTGGGAGCAGGCCACCGAACCCGCCCGCGCCGCCGGGGCCCGCACCGTCGTGCTGCGCAGCGGCACCGTCGTCAGCGCGAGCGGCGGACTGGTCGGCCGACTGCGCCCGCTGTTCCGGCTCGGCCTCGGCGGCCGACTCGGCAACGGCCGTCAGTACCTGTCCTGGATCTCGCTCGACGACGAGGTCGACGCCATCGCCTTCGTGCTGCGCACCGCGACGATCGCCGGACCGGTCAACCTCACCGGCCCGGCACCGGTCACCAACGCCGCCTTCACCGAGGCCTTCGGCCGGGTGCTGCACCGGCCGACCCCGTGGACGGTGCCCGGGTTCGCCGCCACGGCCCTGGTCGGCGAGTTCGCAAACGAGGCCGTCCTGGCCGGTCAGCGGGTGCTGCCGACGGTCCTCGAGGAGTCCGGATTCGCCTTCCGGCACCACACCGTCGGCGAGGCCCTCGCGGCCGCCGTTGGGTCCTGAGCGGCCGCCTCGCCCACGTGCCCGGCGGGTCGATCGCGGGCGTAGCGTGTGAGCGATGAGCAGCCGCGCCACCTCCGCCAGGTCCTCCGCCGAGCCCGTCGAGGTCCGGAACCTCGGGACCGTCGACTACCTCGCCGCGTGGGAGCTGCAGCGCCTGCTCGCGGACGAGCGGGCCGCCGACCTCGGCCGGGACACCCTGCTGCTGCTCGAGCACCCGTCCGTGTACACCGCCGGTCGGCGGACCGCGCCGGAGGACCGGCCCACCGACGGCACCCCCGTGATCGACGTGGACCGCGGCGGCAAGATCACCTGGCACGGCCCCGGTCAGCTGGTGGGCTACCCGATCGTCAGGCTTGCCGAGCCGGTGGACGTGGTCAACTACGTGCGACGGATCGAGGAGGCACTGATCTCGGTGTGCGCCGGGCTCGGCCTGGACTGCGGTCGCGTCGAGGGCCGTTCCGGGGTCTGGCTGCCGGCCGCCCACACCGCAGGCGGATGGCTGCCCGAGCGCAAGATCGCCGCCATCGGGGTCCGGGTGCAGCGCGGCGTGGCCCTGCACGGGTTCGCGCTCAACTGCAACGCGGTGCTCGACGCGTTCGACGAGATCATCCCGTGCGGCATCGTCGATGCCGGCGTCACCTCGCTCAGCCGCGAACTGGGCCGGGAGGTCACCGTCGCGGCCGTCACCGCCGCGGTGGTCGACGCCGTGACCGCGGCCTTCGACGGCACCCTCGCGGTCGCCGAGCACGACATCGAGCGGGTTTCCGTCGCCCCCGTGCCGGTCGATGCAGGCGCGGCGGCGGGGCCGGAGTTCACCACCCACCGGTTCGCCTGACGGGCTCTCCCGGTCGGTCGTGGCGGAATCGGCGGGCGTAGCATCGCTTCCGTGACTGTGGCCCCAGAAGGACGCAAACTGCTGCGGATCGAGATCCGAAACGCGGAAACGCCCATCGAACGCAAGCCCAACTGGATCAAGACCCGCGCCAAGATGGGCCCGGAATACACCGAGCTCAAGTCGCTGGTCAAGAGCGAGGGCCTGCACACGGTGTGCGAAGAGGCCGGCTGCCCCAACATCTACGAATGCTGGGAAGACCGCGAGGCCACCTTCCTGATCGGCGGTGAGCAGTGCACCCGCCGCTGTGACTTCTGCCAGATCGACACCGGCAAGCCGACCGACCTCGACCGCGACGAGCCCCGCCGGGTCGCCGAGTCCGTCCAGTCGATGGGCCTGCGGTACTCGACGATCACCGGTGTCGCCCGCGACGACCTGCCCGACGGCGGCGCCTGGCTCTACGCCGAGACGGTCCGCCAGATCCACGAGCTCAACCCGGGTACCGGCGTCGAGAACCTGATCCCCGACTTCAACGGCAAGCCGGACCTGCTGGCCGAGGTCTTCGAGTCGCGCCCCGAGGTGCTCGCCCACAACCTCGAGACCGTGCCCCGGATCTTCAAGCGGATCCGTCCCGCGTTCCGGTACGAGCGCTCGCTCGGCGTGCTCACCGCCGCCCGCGAGTTCGGCCTGGTCACCAAGTCCAACCTGATCCTCGGCATGGGCGAGACCCCCGAAGAGGTCCAGCAGGCGATGGTCGACCTGTACGAGGCCGGTTGCGACATCCTCACCATCACCCAGTACCTGCGCCCGTCGCCGCGGCACCACCCCGTCGAGCGCTGGGTCAAGCCGGAGGAGTTCGTCGAGCACTCCGAGTTCGCCACCGAGCTCGGCTTCGCGGGCGTGATGGCCGGGCCGCTGGTCCGCTCCTCGTACCGCGCCGGTCGGCTCTACGCGCAGGCGATGGCACACCACGGCCGCGCGCTGCCCGAGGGTCAGGCACACCTGCAGGACGGGGGCAGCGCCTCGCAGGAGGCCAGCTCGCTGATCGAGCGGCTCGCCGCCCGCGCCTGACGCCCGGCCGCCGACGCGCACCCGACCGGGCCCGACCGGACGGGTGCGATAGGTGCCCCTGCCCGGGACGTATCCTGTGAACTATGGCGAACGGCAAGGGCAAACCCACCAAAGAGGCGAAGGCGGCCGCGAAGGCGGCCCGCAAGCAGGCATCGAAAGAACGCAGGAGCCAGCTCTGGCAGGCGTTCCAGATGCAGCGCAAGGACGACAAGCTGCTGCTGCCGCTGATGATCGGCTCGGTCGTCGGCCTCGCGCTGGTGTTCTTCCTGGTCGGCCTGATCTTCGGCCTGCAGTGGTTCCTGCTGCCGATCGGCAGCATGCTCGGTGTGCTGCTGGCGTTCGTGATCTTCGGCCGGCGGGTGCAGAAGACCGTCTACCGGAAGGCCGACGGCCAGGCCGGCGCGGCCGCGTGGGCGCTGGACAACCTGCAGGGCACCTGGCGGGTGAGCAATGCCGTCGTCGGCACCACCCAACTCGACGCCGTGCACCGCGTGCTCGGCCGTCCCGGCGTCATCCTGGTCGGTGAGGGTGCGCCGCAGCGGGTCAAGCCGCTGCTCGCGCAGGAGAAGAAGAAGACCGCCCGACTGGTCGGCGACACCCCGATCTACGAGATCGTCATCGGCAACGACGAGGGCCAGGTCAAGCTCTCCGAGCTGCAGAAGTACCTCTCGAAGCTGCCCAAGAACATCGACACCAAGCGGATGGACTCGATCGAGGCGCGGCTGACCGCA
Organism: Rhodococcus kronopolitis; assembly: GCF_042654025.1. Lineage (NCBI taxonomy): Bacteria > Bacillati > Actinomycetota > Actinomycetes > Mycobacteriales > Nocardiaceae > Rhodococcus > Rhodococcus kronopolitis. The sequence continues at coordinate 163,649 of NZ_JBHSFO010000001.1, forward strand.
CTCGGCAAGCGCGGCGGCCCCGCGATGCCCAAGGGCCCGATGCCCGCAGGCGCCAAGATGAAGGGCATCCAGCGCACCATGCGTCGCCGCTGACCCGCCACGCCCACAGACCGACAAGAAGGCGCCGTCCGGATGGACGGCGCCTTCTGTGTTCGGGACCGAGTACTCGGGCGGGCAGGGCTCAGCGCGAGCGCACCAGCGCGGTGCCGGTGGCGCGGTCGTGCATGCCGCGACCGTCGAGATCGGTGATCAGTGCGGGCACGACGAACACCAGTAGCACCTGGCGGGCGAGCGCCCGGACGAAGCCGACGGGCACCGGGCCGTCGATCCGGGCCACGTGCAGGCCGAGGACGAACTGGCCGGGTGTGAAGGAGAACAGCGTCACCGTCGCGACGCCGACGACGAACCACACCCCGAGGATGACGGTGCCCAGCATCCCGGAGTAGAAGTCGCCGCCGAGGATCAGCAGCGCGACGCCGCCGCCCATCAACCAGTCCACCATGAACGCGCCGACCCGCCGTGCCGCGGTCACCAGTGAGCCGGGACCGGACTCGGGCAGGCCCAGCAGTTCGCCGCGGTAACGCTCGACGGTGCCGTCCTCTCCCTTGGGGAGGGCGGCCGAGGGGCCAGAGAGCCAGGATCCGGTCATGCGTGCCATGAGTCCAAGGATAGGCGGGATTGTGACGTGGTCGCCGCCACACACCTACCGATGTGACCTGCGTCGTAATCGACGACGTGTAACACTGGCGAAACACAGTCTTGATTGACGGGCAACACCGGTTCCATACCGTCACTGTCGACGAAAGCCCGCCGCAGCAGCACTGGCCGGGACCCAACTGAAGGAGCACAAGCGTGGCGTTCAGCACGGCCGAAGAGGTCATCAAGTACATCGCCGACGAACGAGTCGAGTACGTCGACATCCGGTTCAGTGACCTGCCGGGCGTTCAGCAGCACTTCTCGATCCCCGCAACCGCGTTCACCAAGGACGCACTCGAGGACGGCCTCGCGTTCGACGGCTCGTCGGTGCGCGGCTTCCAGTCGATCCACGAGTCGGACATGATGCTGCTGCCCGACTACTCGACGGCGCAGATCGACATGTTCCGCAAGGCCAAGACGCTGAACCTCAACTTCTTCGTCCACGACCCGCTGACCCGGGAGTCCTACAGCCGCGACCCCCGCAACGTCGCGCGCAAGGCCGAGGAGTACTTGACCAGCACCGGCATCGCGGACACCGCGTTCTTCGGCGCCGAGGCCGAGTTCTACATCTTCGACTCGGTCCGCTACGACTCCGGCATGAACCACGCGTTCTACGAGCTGGACTCGGTCTCGGGTGCCTGGAACACCGGCGCCGAGCGCAACCCGGACGGCAGCCCCAACCTCGGCTACAAGGTGCGCGCCAAGGGTGGCTACTTCCCCGTCGCCCCGTACGACCACTACGTGGACCTGCGCGACGACATCTCCACCAACCTGATCAAGGCGGGCTTCGAGCTCGAGCGCGGCCACCACGAGGTCGGCACCGGCGGTCAGCAGGAGATCAACTACAAGTTCAACACGCTGCTCGCGGCCGCGGACGACCTGCAGCTGTTCAAGTACATCGTCAAGAACACCGCCTGGCAGCACGGCAAGTCGGCGACCTTCATGCCGAAGCCGCTCTTCGGTGACAACGGCTCGGGCATGCACGTGCACCAGTCGCTGTGGAAGGACGGCAAGCCGCTCTTCCACGACGAGTCCGGCTACGCGGGCCTGTCCGACATGGCGCGTCACTACATCGGCGGCATCCTGCACCACGCCCCGTCGCTGCTGGCGTTCACCAACCCGACGATCAACTCGTACCACCGTCTGGTGCCGGGCTACGAGGCCCCCATCAACCTGGTGTACAGCCAGCGCAACCGCTCGGCGGCCGTGCGCATCCCGATCACCGGCAACAACCCGAAGGCCAAGCGCATCGAGTTCCGCGCTCCCGACGCCTCGGGCAACCCGTACCTGAACTTCGCCGCCCAGATGATGGCCGGCCTGGACGGTATCCGGAACAAGATCGAGCCGATGGCCCCGGTCGACAAGGACCTCTACGAGCTCCAGCCGGAGGAGGCCCGCAACATCCCGCAGGCCCCCACCAGCCTCTCGACGGTCATCGACAACCTCGAGCGCGACCACGAGTACCTCACCGAGGGTGGCGTCTTCACCTCCGACCTGATCGAGACCTGGATCTCGATCAAGCGCGAGCAGGAGATCGCCCCGGTGAACCTGCGGCCGCACCCGCACGAGTTCGAGCTCTACTACGACGTGTGATCCGTAGCTGACCGACGAGAACACCCCCTCCGCGATCCGTGGAGGGGGTGTTCTCGTCTCTGTGCCAGGGGCAGTCGAGGGCAGCCGGCGTCAGCTGGCGACGTACGCCGCGAGGTGCTCGCCGGTGAGGGTGGACCGGGCGGCGACGAGCTCGGCGGGGGTGCCCTCGAACACGACCCGGCCGCCGTCGTGCCCGGCGCCGGGGCCGAGGTCGATGATCCAGTCGGCGTGCGCCATCACCGCCTGGTGGTGCTCGATGACGATGACCGACTTGCCGGAGTCGACGAGCCGGTCGAGCAGGCCGAGCAGGTTCTCGACATCGGCAAGGTGAAGACCGGTGGTCGGCTCGTCGAGGATGTAGACCTCGCCCTTCTCCCCCATGTGGGTGGCCAGCTTGAGTCGCTGCCGCTCGCCGCCGGACAGCGTGGTGAGCGGCTGACCGATCTTGACGTACCCGAGGCCCACGTCCGCCAGCCGCGCCAGGATCTTGTGGGCGGCGGGGATCTTGCCGTCGCCCGAACCGAAGAACTCCTCGGCCTGCGCGACCGACATCCCGAGCACCTCGCTGATGTCCTTGCCGCCGAACTTGTAGTCGAGCACCTCGGCCATGAACCGCTTGCCCTCGCACACCTCGCAGGGCGTGGCGACACCGGCCATCATCCCCAGGTCGGAGTAGACCACGCCTGCGCCGTTGCAGTTGGGGCACGCGCCCTCGGAGTTGGCGCTGAACAGCCCGGGCTTGACGTCGTTGGCCTTCGCGAACGCCTTCCGGATCGGATCGAGCAACCCGGTGTACGTCGCGGGGTTGCTGCGCCGGGAGCCCTTGATCGCACCCTGGTCGATCGACACCACCCCGTCCCGACCCGACACCGAGCCGTTGATCAGGGAGCTCTTCCCCGACCCGGCGACACCCGTCACCACGCAGAGCACCCCGAGCGGGATGTCCACGTCGACGCCCTGCAGGTTGTGGGTGTCGGCGCCACGGACCTCGAGCGCCCCCGCGGAGGTCCGTACCGCGGGCTTCACCGAGGCCCGGTCGTCGAGGTGCTTGCCGGTGAGCGTGCCGCTCGATCGCAGTTCGTCCACGGTGCCCTCGAACACGATCTCGCCGCCCTCGGTGCCCGCGCGGGGGCCGAGGTCCACGACGTGGTCGGCGATCGCGATCGCCTCCGGCTTGTGCTCGACCACCAGCACGGTGTTGCCCTTGTCCCGCAGTTGCAGCAGCAGGTCGTTCATCCGCGCAATGTCGTGCGGGTGCAGGCCGATGGTCGGTTCGTCGAAGACATAGGTGACGTCCGTGAGTGAGGAGCCGAGATGGCGAATCAGCTTGGTGCGCTGCGCCTCTCCACCGGACAGCGTGCCTGCCGGGCGGTCGAGGCTGAGGTAGCCCAGCCCGATCTCGACGAACGAGTCGAGGGTCTCGCCCAACGACTTCAACAGCGGCGCCACCGACGGCTCGTCCAGCCCGCGCACCCATTCGGCGAGGTCGTTGATCTGCATCGCGCAGACGTCCGCGATGTTGACGCCGTCGATCTTCGACGAGCGCGCCTCGGCGCTGAGCCGTGTGCCCTCGCAGTCAGGGCACGTCTGGAACGTGATCGCCCGGTCGACGAACGCCCGGATGTGCGGCTGCATGGCCTCGCGGTCCTTGGACAGGAACGACTTCTGGATCTTCGGGATCAGGCCCTCGTACGTCACGTTGACGCCCTCGACCTTGACCTTGGTCGGCTCCTTGTACAGGAGGTCGTCCAACTGCCTCTTGGTGAACTCGGCGATCGGCTTGTCGGCGTCGAAGAATCCGCAGCCGCGGAAGATGCGCCCGTACCAGCCGTCCATGCTGTAGCCGGGGATCGTCAGCGCGCCCTCGTTGAGGGACTTGTCGGCGTCGTAGAGCGCGGTCAGGTCGAAGTCGGAGACGTTGCCCCGACCCTCACAGCGCGGACACATACCCCCGGTGATGCTGAAGCTGCGGGCCTCCTTGACGGTCCGGCCGCCCTTCTCCGTGGTCATCGCGCCTGCGCCGCTGGCGGAGGCGACATTGAAGGAGAACGCCTGGGACGAACCGATGTGCGGCTGGCCGAGCCGGCTGAACAGGATCCGCAGCATCGCGTTCGCATCCGTCGCGGTGCCGACGGTGGAACGCGGGTTGGCGCCCATCCGCTCCTGGTCGACGATGATCGCCGTTGTCAGGCCCTCGAGCACGTCGACGTCCGGTCTGGCCAGCGTCGGCATGAAGCCCTGCACGAAGGTGCTGTAGGTCTCGTTGATCATCCGCTGCGACTCCGCGGCGATCGTGGAGAACACGAGCGAGCTCTTGCCGGAGCCGGAGACGCCGGTGAACACCGTCAACCGGCGCTTGGGCAGGACGACGCTGACGTTCTTGAGGTTGTTCTCCCTCGCGCCGTGCACACGGATCAGGTCGTGAGTGTCCGCGGTATGCGGCTGTGCCTGCATCGTGTCGGTTCTGGTGTCCTTGCCCATCGCGTCTCCCTCTTTCCCCGAGGCCGCGCAAGCGGTCTCTTCGGCGTCAACTGGCTCATCTAATCAGCTCGGTCCGACATCTCACGGGGTCCACTTCACCGACACCGCAGTCATTGCCCCGCCGCACCTCGGCGCGTCGTTTGCGCCGCCGACGGCCACAAGTGCATGGTGGCAACTGGAAACGCACACCGGAGAACGCCCGGAGAACGTCGGTCCGGAACCTCTGCCGGTACCGAGCACGACGGGACGGAGGTGTCCGGTTGGATTTCCAGGCCTGGTGGGACTTCGTCGTCGCGCGTCGAAGCCAGCTGCTCACCGACTCCTACCTCCACGTCAGCGCCGTGGTGCAGTCGGTCCTCGTCGCGACCGTCATCGCCGTGGCGATCGGGATCGCGGTGTACCGCAGTCCGCTCGGGGCTACGCTCGCGACCGGGTTGGCCAGCACGGTGCTCACCGTCCCGTCCTTCGCCCTGCTCGGTCTGCTGATCCCGATCCTCGGCCTCGGTGTCCCGCCCACGGTGACCGCGCTGGTGCTCTACGCCCTGTTGCCGATCATCCGGAACACCGTCATCGGGCTCGCCTCCGTGGACCCCGCGGTCACCGACGCCGCCCGCGGCATCGGGATGAACCGGCTGCGGGTGCTCGGCCGGATCGAACTGCCGCTCGCCTGGCCGGCGATCCTCGCCGGCATCCGGGTGAGCACCCAGATGCTGATGGGCATCCTGGCGATCGCCGCCTACGCCAAGGGCCCGGGCCTGGGCAACCTAATCTTCTCCGGCCTGTCCAGGGTCGGCAGCCCGACCGCGGTGCCCCAGGCCCTGACCGGCACGGTGCTGATCGTCGTCCTGGCGCTCATTCTCGACGCGCTCTACGTCGGGCTCGGCCGGCTCACCACCTCGAAGGGACTCACGTGACTGACACCGCAACTCCCCGGGACACCGCGCACGGCGTCGAGATCGTCCTGGACGACGTGGTCAAGCGCTATCCGGGGCAGGACGCCGCCGCAGTGGACGGGGTGTCGATGACCATCCCCGCCGGCGAGACCGTGGTGTTCGTGGGCCCCTCCGGGTGCGGGAAGACGACCACCATGCGGATGATCAACCGGCTGATCGAGCCCTCGTCGGGCAGAATCACCATCGGCGGTCGGGACGCGCTGTCGATCGACCCGGACGAACTGCGCCGCGGTATCGGCTACTCCATTCAACAGGCCGGCCTGTTCCCGCACCTGACGGTCGCCAAGAACGTCGGAACGGTACCCGGGCTGATCGGCTGGGACCGCCGTCGAATCGCCGACCGTACCGACGAGATGCTGGACCTGGTCGGCCTGGACCCCGCCACCTACCGCGACCGGTACCCCCGCCAGCTCTCCGGCGGGCAGCAGCAGCGAGTCGGGGTGGCCCGCGCGCTGGCCGCCGATCCTCCGGTGCTGCTGATGGACGAGCCGTTCGGTGCCGTCGACCCCATCACCCGTGGGCTACTGCAGGACGAGCTGATGCGGCTGCAGTCCGAACTGGGCAAGACGATCGTGTTCGTCACCCACGACTTCAACGAGGCGGTCAAGATCGGCGACCGAATTGCCGTGCTGGGCAGCCAGTCCCACATCATGCAGTACGACACCCCGGAGGCGATCCTGGCGAACCCCGCCAACGAGATGGTCGCCGGGTTCGTCGGCGCCGACGCGTCCCTCAAGCAGTTGACGCTCAGCCGGGTCCGGGACGTGCGGCTACTCGACTGCCCGACCGCCCACGAGGACGGTTCCGTCAACGAGATGCGCCGCGCCCTGCTCGCCGACAGTCGACAGTGGGGCCTGATCCTCGACGCCCGCGACCGCCCGGTCCGCTGGGTCTCCCCCGCCCACCTGGCAACGGTGGACTCGCTGCACGACGTGGGCAATCCGGTCGGCGAGATCCTGTCGGTGCAGTCCACGCTGCAGGACGCCCTCGAAGCACTGCTCGCCGAGTCCAGCGCGTCCACGGTGGTGACGGGCATGCGCGGCGAGTACGTCGGACTGATCACCATCGACACCCTGGTGGAGAACCTGCGGCAGCTACGCGACGACCACGCGGCGGATCACCACACCGCGCCCGCCCCGGACCCGACCGCGGCCACCGGGACCGGCGGTGCTCACCGGGCCCCCGAGGATCCGGCCCGGTGAGCACCGACACCGCCCCGCCCGGCCCCGCACCGGGCGCGACCGACGCCGCCGCTGCGGCCACCGTCGACCCCACCGCGGCCGCCGAACGCCGCGCCGAGCAGATGCGCCTGCTCGCACAGCCGGTGCTGGTACTCCTCCTGACCGGTGGCGTCCTGGCGTGGGCGTTCAGTCGCGACCTGACCGCCACTCAGCAGGCCAGCATCAGCGTCACCAACTTGGCGACCCTGACCTGGCAGCACGTGCTGATCACCGTTGCCGTGGTGGTGATCGTGCTGACGCTGGCGGTGCCGCTGGGCACGCTGCTGACCCGGCCGGGCTGGACCCGACTGGCACCGGTGTTCGTCGGCATCGCGAACATCGGTGCCGCCGCCCCGGCGATCGGCCTGCTGGTGCTGTTCTACCTGGCGACCCGGACCACCGGCTTCTGGATCGGGGTGCTGCCGATCGCCTTCTACTCACTGCTTCCGGTGCTGCGCAACACCATCCTCGGCTACCAGCAGGTCGACCCCACCCTGGTCGACGCTGGTCGCGGCCAGGGCATGTCGGCGCGCACGGTGCTCCGCCGGGTCGAGTTCCCGATGGCCGTGCCCTACATCCTGGCCGGCCTGCGCACCTCACTGGTGCTGGCGGTCGGCACTGCCACCCTGTGCTTCCTGGTCAGCGCCGGCGGGCTCGGCATCCTGATCGACACGGGATACAAGTTGCGCGACAACGTGACCCTGGTGGTCGGCGCCGTCCTCGCCGTCTCGCTGGCGCTGCTCGTCGACTGGCTCGGCGCACTGGCCGAGACCTATCTCGGACCGAAGGGGCTGCGTTGACATGGCCGGGCCGCGGAGGACCCTGGCGGGCAGGTGCGCGACGTTGACCACCGTCGCGGCGGTCGCCGTCGCGCTCACCTCGTGCGGACTCGAGTCCGGCGGCGCGCTGCCGCTGAAGGTGGGGCCCGGCTCCATCACTCCGGTCGAGGAGTTGACCGGGGTCCCCATCACCGTGGGCTCCAAGGACTTCACCGAGCAGATCATCCTCGGGTACATCATCGAGTTCGCCCTGTCCGCTGCCGGCGCGGACATCCGTGACCTCACCAACATCCAGGGCTCCAACAGCACCCGCGACGCGCAGGTCCACGGCCAGATCGACCTCACCTACGAGTACACCGGAACCGGCTGGATCAACTACCTGGGCCACGAACACCCGATCCCCGACCCCACCGCACAGTTCGAGGCGGTGCGCGACGAGGACCTCGCCCGCAACGGCATGGTGTGGACCGATCCAGCGCCGATGAACAACACCTACGCCCTGGCCACCAGCCGAGCGACCGCCGAGGCCACCGGGGTGCGGACGCTCTCCGAGTACGCCGACCTGGTCAAGCGTGACCCGGCCGCGGCGACCACCTGCGTCGAGACCGAGTTCAACGTCCGCCAGGACGGCTTTCCCGGCATGGCCGCGGCCTACGACTTCGATCCGGCCAAGGCGCAGAAGCAGATCCTGCAGACGGGCATCATCTACCAGGCCACCGCGGACGCCACGCAGTGCAAGTTCGGCGAGGTGTTCACCACCGACGGGCGCATCATCGCGCTGGACCTGGTCCTACTCGACGACGACCGCTCGTTCTTCCCGAAGTACAACCCGGCACTGATCATGCGTGAGGGATTCGCGCACGCGCACCCGGAGGTCGCGGAGGTGATGGCGCCGATCTCCGCGGAGCTGACCGACCAGGAGATCACCGAGCTGAACCGCCGCGTCGACGTCGAGGGCCAGGAGCCGGCCGACGTGGCCCGGCAGTGGTTGGTGGACAAGGGCTTCGTCACCGCCGTCGACTGACTGCCCGGTCCGCGGGCGGCACAAGCAGAAGGAGAAACGATTGAATACGTTCCAGAAGGTCTCGGCCGCCATGAACAAGGTCGTCGGCGCGGCCATGAAGGTCCCCATGCTCGAGAAGCTCCTCGGCAGGTCGATGGTCGTGATCACCTACACCGGACGCCGGTCCGGCAAGACCTTCAGCCTGCCGGTGACGCCAAGGCAGAAGGGGGACGAACTCGTCGTCGGAGTCGCCATGCCCGACAAGAAGAACTGGTGGCGCAACTTTCTCGGTGACGGCGACCGGGTCACCGTCACCCGGGCGGGAACGGATCGCCCGGGGCATGCCGTCAGTACCCGCAACGACGCGGGACAGGTGTCGGTGAAGGTGACGCTGGACCCGACGAGCTGACGGGCCGCTGCCGTCAGCTCGACGAGCCGAACAGGTCGCCCAGCGATCCCGTGCCGGCGTCCGGCGGCGCGTCCGGGCTCTCAATCGCCAGCGTCCTGTCGCCACCGGCGGCGATCGCCGTGTACCTGTGGCCCTCCGGCCGAGCCCGGATCTCCAGCTGCCCCTTCGTGTTCTCCCCCACCACCACGACCTGTCCGGTCGAGATCAGCGCTGCCGAATGGTTGCTGCCCGCGGCGATAGCGGTGTACTTGTGACCCCAGGGGAACGTCGCCTGTCCGGCACTTCTCAGCCCCCAACCGACGACCCGACCACCGGAGGTCAGGGCGAGCGAGTGGAACGAGTCCGCGTCGATCGCCGTGTACGTGTGGCCTGCGGGAGCCGCCGGGACCGCCTGACCCTGTGGCGGCGAACCCCAGGCCACGATCTGGCCGTCCGAGGTGAGCGCGAGCGAATGCCGGTTGCCCGCCGCGACCGCGGTGTAGGTCTGCCCCGCCGGTGGCGGCGGCACGTCGGCCTGGCCGCTGGAGTCGTCGCCGAACGCGACGACCTGACCGGCCGAGGTCAGCGCCAGGGAATGGGCGAAGCCCGCGGAGACGGCCGTGTATGTCTGCCCCTCGGGCAGCGGCGGGGCGACCCGCTGCCCCCGGTCGTCGGCACCCGTGCCGAGGATCTGGCCCGTCGAGGTGAGGAGCAGAGTGTGCGCCCCGCCCGCCGATATCGCGGTGTAGGTCTGTCCCGCCGCCAGCGCCGGGAAGTCGAACAACCCGGGCTGGGGCAGACCGAAGCCCTGGACCTGCCCGTCCGAGGTCAGCGCGATCGAGAACAGCCCGCTGGTGTCCACCGCGGTGAAGGTCTGCCCGGCTGGGGCCGTGGGCGGCGTCACCGCACCGCCGGTGTTGTCCCCGGCCCCCACGATCTCCCCGCCGGGGAACACCGGCACACCCACCGGCGCGGCACCCGAGGTGGTCACCGGTCCCGCCGTCGCCGCAAGCACGACAAGCGACGCAACCAGGGCTCCGCGTCGCCATCCGGACATGCTTCCCGGGTTTGTGTACCGCCGATCCGAACCCATCCGCACAGAGATCTCCCGTTCCGTAGGGCTTGATCTTCCCGTGCGGGCGAACTCCACAGGATTCCGGGGGTGTGCGTTTCACCTGTTCTCGATGCCGCCCGGTGAGGTGACGCTGGACCCGACGAGGCGAGGGGCCGCCAGTCGGCCCGGCTTCGGACCGGTTCGCAGAGCGGGCCGGTTGCGAACCCTCAGGCAGGTAGCGCCGGAGGATCACCGCAACCGGCCCGCAAACTGGTCGCTACCGTGTCAGCTCAAAGAACCGAACAGGTCGGTCAGCGAACCACCCAGTGAGTCCAGCGATCCCGTTCCGGGGTCCGGCGGCGCGTCCACGCCGTGAATCGCCACCGTGGTGCCGCTTCCGGCGGCGACCGCCGTGTACTTGCGACCCTCCGGCGGAGCCGGGATGTCCAGCTGCCCCTTGTCGTTGTCACCCACCGCCACGACCTGTCCGGTCGTGGTCAGCGCCGCCGAATGGTAGGTGCCCGCAGAGATCGCCGTGTACGTCTGACCCGTCGGGAAGATCCCACGACTGGCGCCACCCGACCCCCAACCGACGACCTGGCCACCCGAGGTCAGGGCGAGCGAGTGGAACGAGTCCGCGTCGATCGCCGTGTACGTCTGGCCGGCGGGTGCCGCCGGGACCGCCTCACCCTGGGGCAGCGAACCCCAGGCAATCACCTGACCGCCCGAGGTCAGCGCGAGCGAATGCCAGTTGCCTGCCGCGACCGCCGTGTACGTCTGCCCTGGCGGCGGCGGCGGCACGTCGGTCTGGCCGCTGGCGTTGTTGCCGAACCCGACGACCTGGCCGGCCGAGGTCAGCGCCAGCGAATGGGTGAAGCCGGCGGAGACCGCCCTGTACGTCTGCCCGTCGGGCAGCGGCGGGGCGACCCGCTGTCCCCTGTCGTTGGTGCCCGTGCCGAGAATCTGGCCCGCCGAGGTGAGGAGCAGGGTGTACGCGCCACCCGCCGACACAGCGGTGTACTTCTGCCCCGCCGGCAGCGGCGGGAACTCGAACATCCCGAGCTGGCTCAGGCCGAACCCCTGGACCTGCCCGTCCGAGGTCAGCGCGATCGAGAACCGCCCGTTCGTGTCCACCGCGGTGAACGTCTGACCCGCCGGGACCGCGGGCGGGGTCACCGCCCCGTAGGTGTTGTCCCCGGCCGCCACGATCTCCCCGCCGGGGAGCACCGGCACGCCCACCGGCGCGGCGCCCGAGGTCCCCACCAGTCCCGCCATCGTCGCCAGCGCGAACAGCGGCGTGACCAGGGCTCGGCGTCGCCATCTGGACCTGTTGTCCGCGTGCATGTTTCGCCTGTTCGAATCAATCCTCACAGAGATCTCCTCTTCGGTAGGACTCGAGTTCCCGCGCGACAACACTCCAGCGATTCTGGGGGGCGGGAACGCGCTCATGATCACCACAGCGAAGGTGGTCCTGTCAGCGGAATCGAAAAGTCCACTGCCGCCGATGTTTCGGGACGGCCTTCGAGCGCACTACGCGTTCGTCATGAATTCTGTTGCGTTACAGCTATTTTCAAAGCCTCTGCGCGGCGAGTTCTCGCCACGAAATTAGTTCAGGCCGCCGACACCCAACACGAGCGCCCGGAAGCGTGAGCGGTGCGGCTCGCCCGAGGCGGTGTCGTCGTCCACGTCCGGCACCGTCTGCGGTGTCGCCGACGCGGCGACCCAGGCCCGCAACTGGCGCCGGGAGCCGAAGCCCAACTTGTGCAGCACGTTGCGCAGATGGAAGTCCACGGTCCGGATCGACAGGGTCAACTTCTCGGCAACTTCTCGGTTGGTCAGGCCGTCGCCGACCAGCAGCGCAATCTGGTGCTCACGCGCGGTCAGCGGCGTCTCGGCCGAGGCATTCTGCGAGGTCGACGCGGTAGTCGGGGCAACGCCGAGGGCCCGCAGATCCTCCTCGCATTCGGCGAGCCACGTCGCCGCCCCGAGGCTGGCGTACAGGTCCCGCGCCCGGCGGATCAGCGCCTGGCCGACATCGGGTTCGCCGTCCACCGCCAGCAGCATCCCGACCCGATGCCAGGTCACGCCCCTCACGATCACCGACGAGTCGTCGTCCAGCGCCGAGAGCGCGCCGCGGAACTGGCGCGCGGCCTGGTCACGCTCGCCCGACATGAACGACACCGCACCGCGGACCAGCAGGTACTCGGCGTCAGTGCGCTCGAACCTGTCGAGGGCCGCGGCGGCCTCACCGATGCGCCCCAACTCCAGCAGCGCCACCGCCTCGGCCGCATCCCAGTTGCCCACCCGGTCGCCCAGATCCGCGTGGACTCGGTACGCCTGCATCGCGGTCAGCGCCCGCTCGGGTCGACGGCGGGCGAGGGCGACCATCATCTCGACCAGGGCGATCACGCGATGGGCCACCAGCGTCCCGGACTGGGGCAACGCCGCGTGCGCGAGTCCGAGCCGGCGCTCGGCTACCGCGAGGTCGCCGCGACCGACGGGCACCAACGCGGCGACCGCGTACGCCGCCGCGGTCGACCACGGGTCGCCGAGGTCGAGTGCGATGTCGAGTGCGTCGGCAGCGTTGGCCTGCGCGTCGTCCCAGGATCCAAGCCGGAACTGGACCATCGCGAGCTCGATGCGGCCCTGCTGGGCGATCCACGACGAATCGTCGGCAATCAGGCTCAGGCCCGCCGTCAGGTCCTCCGCCGCCCGGTGCAACTGACCGTCCTTGTGCAGCAAGGATCCCCGCGTGACCAGCGCGATCGCGTGCCTGCGGTCGTAGCGCCCCGGCGCGAGTGCGTCGAGCAGCTCCGCCACCGGGGACCGATGGACCTCGATGCCCTCGGTGTAGTGCGAGACGGCGCTGCGCAGGGCCGACAGCTCGACCTCCCGACCGAGCAGGTCGACGGGAATGCCCTCGTCGGCGCGGTCCGCGGAGCGCACCGCGGCGAGCACCAAGAGGTCTCGTTCGAGTACGTCGCACAGGGACGCCACGTCGCCCATCTCGCCCACCACGGCCAGCGCGGACGCCAGCCCGCAGGTGACGACGATCCGGAGCGCGGTCGAGGCCGGCTCCCCGCGCAGGTCCGTCGACAAGGCCGACGCGGCCCGCTCGAGCGCGGCGGCGTTGTCACCCCGCCGGAGCTGCGAGTACGCAAGCAGCAGGTCACGGTCGGGAGCCGGAGCCAACGACTCGAGGTTGCCCACCAGCTCGTCGAACACCCGTAGATGGCGTCCCGCAACCGAACTCGCGGCGCAGGCGACCAGCCGACGTGGATACGCGTCGGGGTCCGTGGTCAGCCGCGTGGCCCACAACCCGTACTCGACCGCGCGGTCGAGGTCTCCGTGCGCACGCGCGCCCGATGCCTGTTCCTCCAGGTGAGCGGCCAACTGTTCGCTTCCGCCGGTGCAGGCGGCGGCACGGTGCAACAGCGACCGGGAGCCGATCGCGACGTCGGCGATCGACGCGTGCACCCTCCGGATCGCATCGCGGCCCATCGACGCCAGCACCGCGTCGCGCACCCTGGCGTGCAGGGGCCGGACGATCAGCACACCCCGCGCGTTCTCGATCTCCAGCAGGTGGACATCCATCGCGGCCGGCACGTCGACGAGGCCGCCGAGCCGCACCGCCACGGCGTCGAGATCGGCGACCCACGTCGGCGCGTCGAGCACCGCCATTACCTCGACTGCCCGACGGCAGGAGTCCGTGACCTGCGACAAAACCGTTCTCAGTGATTCGACCAGGTCCGGTACGTATCGCATCAGCTGATCGTGTGCGCGAGCCGGATCGCCGCCGCACGCCTCGACTGCCGCCTGGATGTCCAACGGGCAACCCTGGGCGTACGCCGCCAACGTGGTCGCCGAGCGCAGCGAGTAGTCGGTTGCGAGCGAGACCTCCACCAGTTCCTGCACCTCCCGCGGCGTCAGTGCGCCGACGTGCACGACGGCCCCACGCCCCGGGCCGGACGCGAGGCGGCGCACCCGGTTGAGCAGCGGGGAGGCGTCGCATCGTGCGGAGATCACCAGCAGCACGGCGCGGTGGCGAACGGCGTGTGCCAGGAGCATGAGCACGCCGGCCGAGTCGTCGTCCACCCACTGCGCGTCGTCGACGACGATGCACACCGGGCCGTCGGCCGCGTCCAGAGCGGCGACCACTGACGCCGCGACCTGACGAATCCCGTTGTCCCGCACGTCGACATCGGCGGCTTCCGCGGCGCCCGCGTGCGCGAGTTCGTCGGCGATCTGCTCGATCACCCCGTAGGTGACCGCGCACTCGCCGCCGTCTGCGACCGTGGACGCGGTGATCCAGCCGGACTCGCCGGCGAGAAAGGCATGCACCAGCGCGGTCTTCCCGAAGCCGGACTCGCCCTCGAGAACCACCACCTGGCCCTCGCCGGCACGCGCTCGGCGAGCGCACGCGGCGAGATCGGCGAGGTGACGCGCCCTGCCGACGATCACAGCGTCGCGCCGAACCTCACCACGAATTCGGGTGACACTGCCCATAGCGGAAGATGCTATCCGCCGGCACCCGAACAGAAATGACGAATCGGTAATAACCACCGGGTACCGGCCTCCCGGATCCCGGTAGTTCTCACCGGGGACAACCACGGCGGGGTGCGCTTGGATCACTCTCGTGCCCGAAACCCGATCCGTCTCGCCGGCCCCGGCGCCGATGGTCAACTCGGCTGTCACACAAAGTTGTTCAGCGGGAACATCCACGCGGATCTATCGGGTCGGGCGTGCCCCGGGCCACGCTATTGAAGGGTAACGAGGACCTGCCGATCAGAACTCGTGTCCTCCAACATCTTTCGCGTAAGCGCCACGCACCATCCGAACGATCGCCCGCCATCAGAGAAAGAGACGCACGTGTTGAAATTCAGCAAGAGCATTGCCCGCACGGGAGTCGTCGCCGGCCTCGCCACCGTGGCAGTGATCGCCACCCCCGCCATCGGTTCGGCCGTCGTCACCGGCACCGCCACCGTGACGACCAACGACAACGTGGTCACCGTCAAGGTCTACGGAGTGGGCTCGCCGACCCTGTCCGTCTGTGGAGTCGGCGTGACGAACATGGCCCCGAACCTGGTCCCCGGAGTTGACCCGGGCAATACCGGCGGCCTCGTGTATCTCCCGGAGAACCCGGGAGATGGCGAATATTCCACGCCACGGCTGCCGAACGGCTCCTACTTCGTCGGCGTCTGGTGCGAGGACGCCGACGGGCGGACTGACCTAATCGCCCCGTTTGACGAAATCGTCGAACTGGACGCGGACCCGAACTTCTCGAGCAGCAGGATCGGCAGCCTGGGCAGCCCCGGCAACGTCCTCGACCTCCTGTTGAACTTCGGCACAGGATCGGTGAGATCGGCGTCGGCCGACTTCGGCGGGGTTCTGGCTCCCCCCGAGGCGCCCTGATCCGCGGGGCGAGTCCCGCTACCCGCGCGGCGGTCGCGACTGCAGTTCGACCAGCGGGGCGATGCCGTCGGGGCGGCCGCGCGGGGAGGCGGCCGCCGGATCGATCACGCAGGCTCGTCCGATCGCGGACTCAGAACCGCCGCGCCGAGTAGAACGGCATCGCATCCACCGGGGTGCTCTTGACCGGCTGGCCCTCGGTGGGCGCGTGCACCACCCGGCCGTTGCCCTGGTAGATCCCGACGTGCTCCGCTCCGTTGAAGAGCACCACGTCACCGGGCTGCAGGTCGCCCCTGGACACCGGGGCACCCGAGTTCGCCTGGTCGTAGGTGGTCCGCGGAACCGAGACGCCCGCCTGCTTGTACGCCCACTGGATCAGTCCCGAGCAGTCGAACGAGTTCGGCCCGGTGGCGCCCCAGACATACGGGGATCCGAGCTTGGACTCGGCGGCCCGCAGCGCCTGGGTGCCGTGCGAGGACGCGATCGGGCCGGGGCCCACGGACGGCGCCTGCGGCGCGGCGGGCAGCTGACCCGGAATCTCGATGGCGCCGATCCCGGGGATGTTGATCGGCTGCGCCAGGGCCGGAGTTGCGGTCAGGACCACCGCTCCCGCCGCGACCGCTCCGGCGAACAGAACACCCCGGACAGATCCGGCCAACCGACTAACCCGTGCAGACTTGTGACTTGCCACGAAACCGTTCTCCATTCATCCGGTTCGGCCGACGCTGCTGCGGGGGCCGCTGTGATGAATGACAGATTGCCCGGTGGGGGCCTTTCCCCGGCACGGTCGAACGACCGGGGGGCATACCTGTTTCCGGATCCGGGCATACCCGCCGCGGGCCCGGGCCGGTGCCCCCGGAGCCCTGTGCGGCGGGCGTCCGCACAGGTCAGGCGCCGAAGGTGCGCTCCACGACGGCCTTCGCCCGGCGCGTGACGCGCAGGTAGTTGTCGAGGAACTCCCCCGCGTCGTCGCCGTTCCAGCCGGCCACCTGCGCGACCGCGGACAGCAGTCGGCCGTGCCCCGGCAGCTGATCGGACGGCTTGCCGCGCACCAGCACCAGCGCGTTGCGCGCCTTCGTGGCCGTCAGCCAGGCCTCGCGGAGCAGTTCGACGTCGTCCTGGCTCATCAGGTCCGCGGCCGCGATCGCGTCCAGCGTCTCGAGGGTCGAGGTGTTGTGCAGCGCAGGCACGTCGTGGGCGTGCTGGAGCTGGATGAGCTGCACGGTCCACTCCACGTCGGCCAGCCCGCCGCGTCCCAGCTTGGTGTGGGTGGCCGGGTCGGCGCCGCGCGGCAGCCGCTCCGAGTCCACTCGCGCCTTGATCCGGCGGATCTCCCGGACCGCGGTCTCCGACACCCCACCCTCGGGATACCGGGTCGCGTCGATCATCCGCAGGAACCGCAGCCCCAGGTCCTCGTCGCCTGCGACCGTGTGCGCGCGCAGCAGCGCCTGGATCTCCCAGGCCTGCGCCCACTGCCGGTAGTACGCCGCGTAGGAGACGAGGGTGCGCACCACCGGACCGTTGCGTCCCTCCGGCCGCAGTCCGGTGTCGACCTCGAGCGGCGGGTCGGTGCTCGGGGCGCCGAGCAGCTTGCGCACCCGGTCGGCGACACCGTTGGCCCACTTGACCGCCGCGACCTCGTCCTCGCCGACGTTCGGCTCGCAGACGAACAGCACATCGGCGTCGGATCCGTAGCCGAGTTCGCCGCCGCCGAGCCGGCCCATGCCGATCACCGCCATCGACGCAGGCGCCGGTTCGCCGCGCTCGGCCTCGCTGGCCCGGATCACCGCGGCCAGCGCGGCGCCGAGCACGGCCGCCCACACGGAGGACAACGCCCGGCACACCTGCGAGACCTCGAGCATCCCCAGCACGTCGGCCGAGGCCACCCGGGCCAGCTCGTGCCTGCGCAGCGAGCGGGCCGCCGCGACGGCCCGCGACGGGTCGTCGTAGCGGGCGGAGGAGGACGCGATGCCGCGGGCCACCTCGTCCGGGTCGCTGTCGAGCAGCCGCGGACCGTTCGGGCCGTCGGCGAACTGCCGGAGCACGTCGGGGGCCTTGATCAGCAGGTCCGGGATGTACGCCGAGGAGCCGAGCACGATCATCAGCCGCTGCGCGACCGCACCCTCGTCACGCAGCACCCGCAGGTACCACTCCATGTCCACCATCGCCTCGGACAGCCTGCGGTACGCCAGCAGTCCGCCGTCCGGATCCGGTGTGTCCCCGAGCCATTCGAGCAGTGTCGGCAGCAGCAGCGCCTGGATGCGACCCTTGCGAGAGGCCCCACCGGTGAGCGCCTTGAGGTGCCCGAGGGCGTTCTCCGGCGCCGTGTAGCCGAGTGCGGCGAGCTGGCGGGTGGCCGCGTCCGGGCTCAGCCGGATCGCGTCCTTGTCCAGTCGCGCGACCGACTCCAGCAACGGGCGGTAGAACAGCTTGGCGTGCAGTCTGCGGATCCGGTGCGCGTTGCGCTTGACCTCCGCGTTCAGCACGCCGAGTGAGTCGAGGCGGCCGTCGGGACGCATGTGCGCCGCCCGGGCCAGCCAGCGCAGCGCCTCCTCGTCCTCGGCCGGGGGCAGGGTGTGGGTGCGCTTGAGCCGCTGCAACTGCAGGCGGTGCTCGATCAGCCGCAGGAACTCGTACGAGGCGGTGAGGTTCGCGGCGTCGTCGCGGCCCACGTAGCCGCCGGCCGCGAGTGCGGTCAGGGCGTCGACGGTGCTCTTGACGTGCAGCGACTCGTCGGCGCGGCCGTGCACCAGCTGGAGCAGCTGGACGGCGAACTCGACGTCCCGCAGGCCGCCGCGACCGAGCTTGATCTCCCGCTCCCGCAGTTCCGGGGGCACCGTCGACTCGACCCGACGCCGCATCGCCTGCAGGTCGGTGACGAAGTCGTCGCGTTCGGACGCGCCCCACACCATCGGGTTGAGCGCGTCGACGTACTTCTGCCCCAGCGCCAGGTCTCCGGTCGCCGGTCGCGCCTTGAGCAGGGCCTGGAACTCCCAGGTCTTGGCCCAGCGCTGGTAGTAGGCGACGTGCGAGTCCAGGGTGCGCACCAGTTCGCCGCGCTTGCCCTCCGGCCGCAGCGCCGCGTCGACCTCGAAGAACGCCGACGTGCCGATCCGCATCAGCTCGCCCGCCAGCCGGCTGGTGGACGAGTCGGCCGGCTCCGCGACGAACACCACGTCCACGTCGCTGACGTAGTTCAGTTCCCGCGCGCCGCACTTGCCCATCGCGATGACCGCGAGCCGGGCCGGGCAGGGCCCCTCCGGGTAGATCGTGGCCACCGCGACCGCCAGCGCCGCCGTCAGCGCGGCGTCCGCCATGTCGGAGAGCTGCCTGCCCACCGTCTGGTACGGCAGCACCGGCTCGTTCTCCACCGTCGCGGCCAGGTCGACGGCGGCGAGCACCATCAACTGGTCCCGGTAGGTCTTCCGCAGCGCCGCAACGGCCTCCGGACCGATGACCGCGGACCGGTAGACGAGATTGAGTTCGGAGGCACTCGCGTCCGGCGTCGCCCCGACGGCCGCGAGCAGCTCGTCCGTCAGGTCCGCGTGCGAGGGCAGCTCGAGGTCCCCACGCAGCCGCTGCCAGCCGTCCGGGTTGGCCGCCAGGTGGTCACCGAACGCGCTGGACGCGCCGAGCAGTCCGAACAGCCGGCCGCGCAGCCCGGTGTCCGTCCGGAGTTCGGCGTCGAGCTTGCCCCACTCGTTGCCGAGTCCGTCGCGCATCCGCACCAGCGCCCGGAGCGCCAGGTCGGCATTGGCCGCCCGCGAGAGCGCCCACAGCAGCGGCAGGCCGTCGGTGTTGTTCCAGCCGAGGTCCGCCAGGTCCGCAGGCGCGGTCGGCTCGACGAGGCCGAGTCGGCCGGGACCGGGGACGGCGGACCGCGCAGTAGGGGGCTTGACCACGGCTGACTACAGGCCCAGGTAGTTCTTGAGCTCGAACGGCGTCACCTGGGTCCGGTACTCCGCCCACTCCCGCCGCTTGTTCCGCAGGAAGAAGTCGAAGACGTGCTCGCCGAGCGCCTCCGCGACCAGCTCGGAGCGCTCCATCTCCCGCAGCGCCTCGTCCAGGCTGCCCGGCAGCTCCTTGTATCCCATGGCCCGGCGTTCGGCGGAGGTCAGCGACCAGACGTCGTCCTCGGCCTCCGGCGGCAGCGTGTACCCCTTCTCGATGCCGCGCAGGCCCGCGGCCAGCAGCACCGCGAAGGTCAGGTACGGGTTGCATGCCGAATCGGGGCTGCGGATCTCGACGCGCCGCGAGGACGCCTTGTTGGGCGTGTACATCGGCACCCGGACCAGCGCGGACCGGTTCGACGGACCCCAGGACGCGGCGGTCGGCGCCTCGCCGCCGTGAATCAACCGCTTGTAGGAGTTCACCCACTGGTTGGTCACCGCGCTGATCTCGTTGGCGTGCTCGAGGATGCCTGCGATGAACGCCTTGCCGGTGTCCGAGAGCTGCATCGGGTCGTCCGGGTTGTGGAAGGCGTTGTTCTCGCCCTCGAACAGGCTCATGTGGGTGTGCATCGCGGAGCCCGCGTGCTCGGCGAACGGCTTGGGCATGAAGGTGGCCCGCACGCCCTCGGCCCGCGCGACCTCCTTGACGACGTAGCGGAAGGTCATCACGTTGTCGGCCATCGACAGCGCGTCCGCGTAGCGCAGGTCGATCTCCTGCTGGCCGGGCGCCGTCTCGTGGTGGCTGAACTCGACGGAGATGCCCATCTGCTCGAGCGCGTCGATGGCGTGCCTGCGGAAGTTCGGCGCGGAGTCGTGCACGGCCTGGTCGAAGTAGCCGCCGCTGTCCGCGGGGGTCGGCCGGGAGCCGTCGACCGGACCGTTCTCGAGCAGGAAGAACTCGATCTCCGGGTGCACGTAGCAGCTGAACCCGAGGTCGCTGGCCTTGCCGAGCTGGCGACGCAGCACGTGCCGCGAGTCCGCCCAGTTCGGGGAGCCGTCGGGGTTCGCGATGTCGCAGAACATCCGCGCCGAGTGCTGGGCGCCGTCGTTGTGCGCCCACGGCAGCACCTGGAACGTCGACGGGTCCGGCATCGCGACGGTGTCGGCCTCCGACACCCGCGAGAAGCCCTCGATGGCGGAGCCGTCGAAGCCGATGCCCTCGCTGAAGGCGCCTTCGAGCTCGGCGGGGGCGATCGCCACCGACTTGAGGTAGCCGAGCACGTCGGTGAACCACAGCCGAACGAATCGGATGTCGCGTTCTTCGAGCGTACGCAGCACGAATTCCTTCTGGCGATCCATGACGAGAGCGTATGCAAGGTCCGTTAAATCTGTGTTACATCGTGAAATCGGTTACTGACACGTTAGCTCCGCGGGCGGCGTCGCCAGCTCGGTCAGGTACCCGACGACGGCGTCGTCGACGCAGGCCACGCCGCTGAACGCGACGGTGTGCTGGGTGCCCCGATAGGTGATCAGCGCGCCCCCGAGCTGGGCGGCCAGATCCACTCCGGCCTGGTACGGCGTCGCCGGATCCTCCGTCGTGGAGATCACCACGAGCGGCGGCAGGCCCTCGGCCCGGACCGGGTGCGGGTCGCCGGAGGGCGGCACCGGCCAGAACGCGCAGACGTCGAGCGGGGCGGCGCCGGTGCCGCGGCCGTCGTCGAGGAACGGCGCCGCCCGCCGGAAGGCGGTGTCCCCGACCCCGGCCTGCGCGCGGTCGGTGACCGGCGGGTCGTCGACGCAGCGGACGGCGTTGAAGGCGTCCTCGACGTTGCTGTAGCTGCCGTCGTCCAGCCGGCCCTCGTAGAGGTCGGCGAGCAGCAGCAGGCTGTCGCCGCGGCCCTCGCGCAGCGCGGACAGGCCCGAGCGCAGCGAACCCCACAGGTTCGGCGAGTACAGGGCCTGCTGGACGCCGGTGATCGCGTCGGGGTAGCTCAGTCCCCGTGGGTCGGTGGTCTGCGCGGGGTGGTCCACCAGCGGGTCGACCAGCGCCCGGAACCGCGCGACGGCCTGGGCGGGATCCTCGCCGACCGGGCAGTCGTCCGACGTGGTCGCGCAGTCCGCGGCGAACGCGTCGAACGCCTGCTGGAACCCGGCCGACTGCAACACCGTCGCCTCGATCGGGTCCTGCGACGGATCCACCGCACCGTCGAGCACCATCGCCCGGACGTTGCCGGGGAAGGTCTCCGCGTAGCTCGACCCGATCCGGGTTCCGTACGAGTAGCCGAGGTAGCTGAGCTTCTCGTCGCCGAGCACCGACCGGATCACGTCCATGTCCCGGACCACCTCGCGGGTGCCGACGTGCGCGAGCAGGTTCGTCCCGGACCGCTCGGCGCACCGTGCGGAGTAGTCGCGGTTGGTCGCCTCGATGCGGGCGATGCCGTCGGGGCTCATGTCCACCTTCGGGTCGGCGCGCTCGGCGTCGGCCTCCGGCGGAGTCAGGCACTGCACCTGCGGGGTCGAGGCGCCGATGCCACGCGGGTCGAAGCCGACCACGTCGAAGGTCTCGTCGAGTCCCGTGCCCTGCCCGACCGTCGCCTTCCCGAGCCCCGACGCACCCGGACCACCCGGGTTGACCAGCAGCGAGCCGATCTTGGTGCCGGTGGCCCGGCTGCGGGAGACGGCGATCTCCGCGGTCTCGCCTGCCGGGTCGTCGTAGTTCACCGGGACCGTGATCCGGGCGCACTCGACCCGGCTCGCCAGCGGCGCACCGTCGGTGACGAAGCCGTCGCAGGACCCCCACTGCGGGTCCTGCGAGTAGAACTCCTCCAGCCCGGCCGGCACCACCCCGGCCCCCGGCCGGAACGACCCGTCCTGGCCGGGCGCGGACCCGCCACCCGTCGCGGTGGCCGCGCCGTCGACGGGTGCGCCGCAGCCGGCGGCCAGGACGGCCACGAGTGCGGCCGCGGCCAGGACGACGGGGGCGGTGCGGCGGGACAGCATGGCTCGATGGTGCCACGGCCGACGGAAGCCGCTGGTCGACGCATTCTCGGCAGGATCCGCCCCGCAATCCGGGGCCGATCCTGCCGAATCCGCTGCGACCGGGAACTGGAAGCGTCGGGTTGGGCGTCCAACCCGGCATGACCCCCGACGCGGTGCACACGGTCATGGCCGGCCAGGACGGCGTGGTCACGCTGCGGCAGGCGCTCGCGGCGGGCATGAGCAGCACCGCCGTCGACCGCCGGGTGAGCAGCGGGCACTGGCGACGTCTCCACCCCGGGGTGTACCTGCGCGCCGACCGTCAGCTCACCCGCGCGGCAAGGTTGCGGGCGGCTGTGTTCGCCGCTGGACCAAGCGCCGTCGCCTGCGGGACCAGCGCCGCCTGGTGGCTGGGCCTGACCGACCGGGCGCCCGAGGTCGACGCCGTCACGATTCCGCGCGCCCGGTCCGTCACACCCCGTCAGGGGACCCGGGTTCGCCGTCGCGACCTGCACTGGGCGGATCTCGCCTCTGTCCGGGCGCTGCCCGTCACCGACCTGCCGCTCACCGTTCTGGAGGCCGCCGTCGAGCTGCGGGACGGCGCGGCGCTGATGGACCGGGCCCTGCAACGGCACACCACCTTGGCCGTCCTGGAGATGGTGCACGACCGGAACCTCGGGCGCCGCGGCACGACGGCGGCGGCCCGGCTGCTGCGCTCGGCCGGCGAGGGCGGCGCGTCCGAGGCCGAGCGCATGCTGGCGCGCCTGCTGCGCGCCGCAGGCCTGACCGGCTGGACCGCGCACGTGCGCAGCTGCGGGTACGAGATCGACATCGCCTTCGTGCGCGCACGCGTCGCCGTCGAGGTGGACGGGTGGGCCTGGCACCGCGACGTGGCGCGGTTCAACAACGACGCCCGACGCCAGAACGCCCTGGTCAACGCCGGCTGGCACGTGCTCCGCTTCACCTGGCACCAGCTGCGGCTCGACCCGAGCTCGGTACTCGCGCAGGTCATCGCGGCGTTGGCCACCCGCTCCTGACGGATCGGGCACGATCCGCCCCGCATTCCGGGGCCGATCCTGCCCGATGTCTCGACGAACCGATGTGACCGATTGCACGCGGCCGGGCCGACCGCCGCCGCGGCCCGCGATGGCAGACTGAACGAGTCACCCACAACCCGGGGACCCGCACTGGGCCTCGAGGCACGAAAGGGACGCTGATGTCCGAGAACACTGTCTACGGATCCGCGACCGCCGCACCGGCGCCGAAGCGAACCAAGATCCGCACCCACCACCTGCAGACCATGAAGGCCGAGGGTCAGCGCTGGGCGATGCTCACCGCGTACGACTACTCCACCGCGCGGCTGTTCGAGGAGGCCGGCATCCCGGTGCTCCTGGTCGGCGACTCCGCCGCGAACGTGGTCTACGGCTACGACACCACCGTCCCGATCACCATCGACGAGCTCATCCCGCTGGTCCGCGGCGTGGTGCGCGGCGCCCCGCACGCCCTGGTGGTGGCGGACCTGCCGTTCGGCAGCTACGAGTCTTCCCCCGCGCAGGCGCTGGCGACGGCCACCCGGTTCATGAAGGAGGGCCTCGCACACGCCGTGAAGCTCGAGGGCGGTGAGCGGATGGTCGACCAGATCGCCGCGATCACCGCCGCCGGCATTCCGGTGATGGCCCACGTCGGGTTCACCCCGCAGTCGGTGAACAGCCTCGGCGGCTTCCGCGTGCAGGGGCGCGGCGACGGCGCCGAGCAGCTGATCGCCGACGCCATCGCGGTCCAGGAAGCGGGCGCCTTCTCCGTCGTCATGGAGATGGTCCCGGCCGAGGTCGCCGCGCAGGTCACCGGCAAGCTGACCATCCCGACGATCGGCATCGGAGCCGGTGTCGAGTGCGACGCGCAGGTGCTGGTATGGCAGGACATGGCCGGCTACACCAGCGGCCACACCGCAAAGTTCGTCAAGAAGTTCGCGGCCGTCGGTGACGAGTTGCGAGGCGCCGCAGCTGCATACGCAGCCGAGGTCGCCGCCGGGACCTTCCCCGCCCAGGAACACAGCTTCTGACCCCTCACGCTCACACCCCGTTCCCCGGACGGGTGACACACTCGGTTGTGCTCACCCGCCCGGGAAACGCCGACCGGCAGGGCCGCTCCACCCGACCGACACGTCCTTCGACAGACACGTCCTCCACGAGACAGGGTGCCCACATGTCCCTTCGCCGTTTCACGGTCGTCACCGCGGGAGCCCTCGCCGCACTCGCCCTCACCGCCGGCTGCGCCGCCGACACCACACCCACCGCGCCCACCGGCGGCGGCACCGCGCTGCCGGGGACCACCGCGCCGCCCGCACCGCCCGTACCGGCGCCCGGCGTCGGCGCGGACACCGGCGGCGTGACCGCCGACCAGGCCGCCAGGCTGTGCGCGGACATGCAGGCGCAGCTGCAGAGCTGGCGCACCTACACCCCGACCATCGGCAAGGGCGGCCTGAACACCGTCGTCGGGACGTGGGCCGCCCAGAGCGGGGTCAACATGCTCGACCTGATCGCGCACAAGTCCAGGGTCGACGCGATCACCGAGCAGTACTGCCCGGAGGTGCGGCAGGGCGCGATCAAGGCGCTCGAGATCCCGGACCTCGCGGCGGGCCTGATCGGGTTCTGACGGCCGTGCGGACGCTGTACCCGGAGCTGGCGCCGCACCGCGCCGGCCTGCTCGACGTCGGCGACGGACAGCAGATCCACTGGGAGGTGAGCGGGAACCCCGACGGCAAGCCGGTGGTGTTCCTGCACGGCGGGCCCGGTGGCGGCACCAACGCGGACCACCGGCGCTTCTTCGACCCCGCGGCGTACCGGATCGTGCTGTTCGACCAGCGCGGCTGCGGACGCTCGGTCCCGCACGTCGCCGACGGCGCGGACCTGTCGGTCAACACCACCGCGCACCTGGTCGCGGACATCGAGATGCTGCGCACACACCTGGATGTGCAGCGCTGGCAGGTCTTCGGCGGCTCCTGGGGTTCGACGCTGGCACTGGCGTACGCGCAGGCCCACCCCGACCGGGTCACCGAGATGGTGCTGCGCGGCATCTTCCTGTTGCGGCGCAGCGAGATCGACTGGTACTACAACGGCGGCGCAGGCGCGATCTTCCCCGACCTGTGGGAGCGGTTCCTCGCCCCGGTCCCGGTATCCGAGCGCGACGGCGACCTCGTCGAGGCCTACCACCGGTTGCTGCACTCGGACGACCCCACGGTCGCGCTGTCCGCGGCGGTCGCCTGGTCCTCGTGGGAGGGCGCCACCAGCACCCTGCTGCCCGCGCCCGATCACGTCGAGCGGAACGCGGACCCACGCTTCGCCCTCGCCTTCGCCCGGATCGAGAACCACTACTTCCGCCACCACGGCTTCCTCGACGAGAACCAACTGCTGCGCAACATCGCCGCGGTCGCACCGATTCCGGCGGTGCTGGTGCAGGGCCGCTACGACGTGGTGTGCCCGGCGGCCAGCGCGTGGGCGCTGCACCGGGCGTGGCCGTCCTCGCGCCTGGTGATCGTCGACGACGCCGGTCACGCGGCGAGCGAGCCCGGCATCACCCACCACCTGGTCGAGGCCACCGACGGGTTCCGCTGACGCGGCGCCGGACGCCTCGACGGGGCCGGGCGGGCGGGTGTAGACCTGATTCCATGGGGAGCAGACGCAAGAGGGCAGACGCCGAACGGGTGGTCGCCGTGGTGCGCCGGCACCGGGAACGGCTCGACTCCCTCGCCGACGCGGTCCGCCGCGACGACGAGGACGCCGTGCACCAGATGCGGGTGTGCACGCGGCAGCTGCGCAGCCTGCTCGGCACGTTCCGCGACGGCTTCGACCGCGAGTCGGTGAAACCGGTCCGGTCCGAGTTGCGTTGGCTGGGGACCGTTCTCGGACGACCCCGGGACGAGGAGGTGCTGGCCGCCCGGTTCCTCTCGCTGCTCGACGCCCAGCCGCCGGAGTTGGTCCGCGGGCCGGTGCGCCACCGGTTGGTCACCGTCCACGCCGCCGGGTACTCGGCTGCCCGCCGCGACGCGGTCGCCGCCCTCGACGGCGACCGGTACCGACGCCTGCTGGCCGACCTCGACGACCTGCTCGCCCGCCCCCGGCCGCCGGGCGACCTCTCGGTCGCGCAGTCGCTGCACGGGGCCGTGCGCCGGGTCCGCGAGACCGGTCGCCGGGCCGGGCTCCGAGGCCCCGCCCGCGACGACGACGACGCCCCGCCGGAGCTGCTGCACACGGCCCGCAAACGCGCCAAGGCCCTGCGCTACGCCACGGAGGCGGCCGACGGCCGTCGCCGGGCCGCGGTGGCACAGGCCGCGAAGAAACTGCAGACCACGCTGGGCGAGCATCAGGACGCCGTGGTCGCCCGACGGCAGCTGCTGACGGCGGCGGACCTCGCTCGCGCGGCGGGCGAGGACACCTTCACCTACGGCCTACTGGTCGCGGCCGAGTCGGCGCGCGCGGACTCGGCCCGACGCGACGCCCACGGCCGCCTGCGCACGCTCAGGAAGCGGGCGCGGAAACTCTGACGTCCAACTCGAACTTCACCGCGCGGGTGACGATGTCGGCCCGAACCAGACGCACCGACAGCGGCACCCCCTCCGGCGGGTTGCCTGCACACTTCGCGATCACCGCCGGCCCCGGCACATAGATCTCCGCGTCCCGCTTGCCCTCCGCGCCGCGCAGCACCACCGCGTCGAAGAGCTCGCCCTCACGCCCGTGGAGCAGCGTGGCCTCGGTCAGGTCGACGCACGCTCGGTCAACCTTGCTCGCGCGCGAGTCGGAGCCCTTCATCACGTCCGGCAGCGCCGGCAGCGCGTCCCGAACCCATTGCGGCACCGCGGTGCCCGCACTCAGCGCCAGGCAGATCTCCGTACTGAAGCGGTCCGAAAGTCGGCGCAGCGGCGCGGTGACGTGCGCGTAGGGCGCGCCGATTCCCGAGTGCTCCAGCAGTTCCGGCAGGACGCCGTCGAAGGCCGCGTAGCCGGCGCCACGGAGCAGTCCGGTGGCGTCGCTCATCATCACCAGGGTGTCCGGCGCATTCGGGTCCAGGCCGGCCAGCAGTTCGCCGACCGAAACACCCTGCGGCCATTCGATTCCCAGCGCCCGAGCACTCCGGCGCAGAGCACCGACCGCGTCGGGGGCCGGCTTGGGCAGGGTCCGCAGCAGCCCGACCCCACCGTCGATCATCAGCCGGGCCGCGCACATCCCGGTCAGCAGCGACACCTCGGCGTTCCAGTCGTCCGCATCGGTCCGCGGCTGCAGTTCCAGGCGCCAGCCGTCGCCGTCGGCCACCACCTCCTGCTCCGGCAGCTTGAGTTCGATCGCGCCGCGGTCGCGTGCCGACGCCAGGCGCAGCCGCCCGAACTCGGGCAGCGACGCGATCGAGGGATGCAGGGATCCGGTCTCCGAATCCGCCTGGACGCCTGCGTAGTCGAATCGTGCCACCGACCGCACCAGCGCCCGGGTGACGCCGAAGGACACCGGCTCGGCCCGCTCGTCCAACTCGATCCGCCACAGCGCGGCGGGCCGCACCTGGTCGGGCAGCAGGCTTGCTGCGCCCTCGGAGAGCACCCGCGGGTGCAGCGGGAGCGAGCCGTCGGGCAGGTAGTAGGTCTGGCCGCGCAGACGGGTCTCCCCGTCCAGGCTCCCGCCCGGGACCACCACCGCGGCGACGTCCGCAATCGCGTAGTGCAGCACGAAGCCCGAATCGGTGCGCTCGAGGTGCAGCGCCTGGTCCAGGTCCATCGAGGTGGGCGGGTCGATGGTGACCAGCTCCAGGTCGGTGTGGTCGGTGCGCTCGCCTGCGCGCGAGTCGACGGCCGCCTCGGCCTCCCCGAGCGCGGCCGCCGGGAAGTCCCCGGACAACGCGAAGTCGGTCCGGATGTCGCCGAAGTCGATGCCGCGGGCGGAGATACGAGTCATCACAACTGCCGAGCCTAGACCCGCCGCGGCCGGCCTCGTGGCGTCAGTTGTTCCATTCCTCGTCGGCCGCGTCCGCGGCCTTGCGGCGTTCGGCGGCAATCTCGAGTGCCCGTTCCGCCGTCGCACGGTCCGGATAGGGGCCCATCCGGTCGAAGACGTGCGTGCCCTTGCCCTGGTGAACCGAGCCGTCGGACACGCTGTAGTACCAGAGGTTCTCGTCGTCGCTCATGGTTCCCAGTCTGCCCGCCGCGGGCCGTCGGGGCCATCCGAATCGCCGACCTGAAACCAATTTCGGGATCCCTCTTGTTGCCGAACCACAAGCATGAGATTCTTACCGCGGCCAGCCCCCGTGTGCCGATCCGTCGGTACCCGGGATGACGATTCTCGTGGCTCCCCGCCAGGCCGCATCAGCGCAGTACGAAATGGAGAACCCCAGCCATGTCCTACCTTCTCTTTGACGCCCTCCTCCCCCACCTCGGACCCGAAGCCGCCACCCACTGGGCGACCCTGCTGGTGGTCAAGCCCATCTGAGGCACAGGACATCGCACAGTGCCCCCATCCGTTCAGGGTGGGGGCACTGTCGTGTCGGGGGCATTGTCGGTTCGGTCGGCGCGCCTAACGGCGGGCCGCGTGCGACCCGACCGGATCGGACCGGCGGGCCGCGTCGGACGCGCCGGCACCACGGTCGGCCGGCCGTTTGTCTCGCCTGCGCAGCGCGACCAGGAACATCGCACAGAACGTGGCGTAGACCGCGAGAATTCCGACGGCGGCAAAGGCCAGGATCAGAAAGAACAGCAGTGACACAGGTACCTCCCTTGCGGCGAGCTGGCGCCGAGGTGGCTGGACCATCCGTACGTCGCGGACGGCGGATCACGGTTCAACCGTAGCCAGGTGGGCGCCGCGACGGGGTTAAGACAGAATGAATCAACTGTGAGCCACGTCACGTCGGCCGGGCTCGGCGGCAGCAGTCCCGGCACGACCGCCGACCCCGACATTGCCGCCGCGTTTCCTCCCGTTACGTCCGTCGCATTCGACGTTTCCACGAAGTAATACCTTGCGCGCCAACACGATTAACCCTTGGCGCCGAGTCATCCCTTCGGCTACAAAGGACATGGCACCAACCGGTGGCGAAACAGCGAAGCCTCGCTTCACAGCGCACCAGGAGGACACGTGGGATCCACATCGGAAGTGCTGGGCCGCGACAGGACCGGCGGCGCGACACTGCCCTCGTAGCGGGCACCCACACCGACAACTCGGGCCCGCAGTCAACGACGACTGCGGGCCCGAGTTCTTCGTACCGATGGGGAGGACGAGCCGGCCTGTAAGCCGGATCCTGTTCCCGACGCCGAAGCGCCGGGCGACGACCATCCATCTGGGCACACCGTTGCCGGGTACCTCAAGCGGTCCACCCGCAGCTCGGAGCGCCGCCGGAACCGACCAGGTGCCGTCGACGGCCCGCTGCGGCCAAACGGAGGTCAGCTGTTGAACACCGGCATCAACACCAGCATCACCACGTCGATCACATCGCCGATCGACCCGAGACTGGCACCCATGTCATCCACGAGGGAATCCTTTCAGCGGACGGACACCCAGGGTATCCACCGATGACGGACCTCCGCAGCCGGGAGGGCCGACAGGCGCATTGGCGAGGGTTCGGCAGGATCGGCCCCGGATTCCGGGGCCGATCCTGCCGAGATTGCGATGAAGAATGGGGCGGACGAGCCGGCCTGTAAGCCGGATCCTGTTCCCGACGCCGAAGCGCCGGGCGACGACCATCCATCTGGGCACACCGTTGCCGGGTACCTCGAGCGGTCCACCCGCAGGCTCGGGCGAGCAGCCCTCGAACGCCTGCGCAGCCGCACCCCGGGGGGTGCGGCCTTCGACCTTGCTCCGGGCGGGGTTTACCTAGCCACCCCAGTCACCTGGGGTGCTGGTGCGCTCTTACCGCACCGTTTCACCCTTACCGGCCACCTCGTCACGAGGACCAGGCGGTCGGCGGTCTGTTCTCTGTGGCACTGTCCCGCGGGTCACCCCGGGTTGCCGTTAACAACCGCCCTGCTCTGTGGAGTCCGGACTTTCCTCGGCGCTGGGCCTGCGCGCAGATGCGCACGGTTCCCCACGCCGCGGCCGTCCAGCCAACTCGTCCGCCGGTACAGACTACCGGGCTCGCCGACCCTTCTCGCACATTCGAACACTTGTCCTATGGCGGTCCCGGATCTACTGTCTGTGCATGGCTCGATTCGTAGCGCTGCTCCGCGGCATCAACGTCGGGGGCATCAACATCAAGATGGCCGACCTCAAGGCCGTCTTCGAGGGACTCGGGTTCGACGGCGTCAAGACCGTGCTCGCTTCGGGAAACGTGCTGTTCGACAGCGACCGGACCGATCTGCCTGCCCTGAAGGCGGAGATCGAGACCGGGCTGCGCGAGCGGTTCGGGTACGAGGCGTGGATCGTGCTGCTGGACCAGCCGACGCTCGCCCGGATCGTCGACTGCTTCCCGTTCGAGGCCGACCGCGACGGCTGGCATCCGTACGTGCTGCTCGCCTCGGACCCGGCCGCGCTCGACGATCTGCTCGCCTCTGCCGACGGGTTGGCACTCGGCGACGAGAAACTGGCGATGGGCGACGGGGTGCTGTACTGGCACGTCGAGCGCGGCCAGACGCTCGGCAGCCCGTTCGGGAAGCTCACCGGCAAGGCGAGGTACCGGTCCACCACGACCAACCGGAACCTGCGGACACTGCGCAAACTGCTCTGACCGTGGCGCACCGCCGACACCCCACCGCCGGACACCGCAGGGCCGGAACGGATGCCGGTCCGGCCCTGTGTGGCGTCCGGTTGCGCTAGGCGAGTGCGGGCACCTTCGCGGTCGCGGTCGCCGCGCCCGGTCCCGCGGCGGCATCCGCGTCCGGTCCCGCGGCGGTCTCCGCGGCGACCCGGTGCTCGACGAGGTCCTCGTCGGCGAACGGGTCGCCGTTGCGGGGCGCGTTGTAGAGCTCCTCGTTCAGGATCCCCTCCCGCTTGGCGACGATCGTCGGCACCAGAGCCTGACCGGTGACGTTGACCGCGGTGCGGCCCATGTCGATGATCGGCTCGACGGCCAGCAGCAGGCCGACGCCGGCGAGCGGCAGGCCCAGGGTGGACAGCGTGAGGGTGAGCATCACGGTCGCGCCGGTGGTGCCTGCGGTGGCGGCCGACCCGATCACCGAGACCACCACGATCAGCAGGTAGTCGGTGAGGCTGAGGTCGATGCCGTAGAACTGCGCGACGAAGATCGCGGCGATGGCCGGGTAGATCGCGGCGCAGCCGTCCATCTTGGTGGTCGCGCCGAGCGGCACGGCGAAGGACGCGTACTCACGCGGCACACCGAGGTTGCGTTCGGTGACCCGCTCGGTCAGCGGCAGGGTGCCGATCGACGACCGGGACACGAAGCCCAGCTGGGTGGCAGGCCACACACCGGAGAAGAAGCGCCGGACCGACAGCCCGTGCACGCGGATCAGGACCGGGTACACGACGAAGAACACCAGGGCCAGGCCGAGGTAGATGGCGACGGTGAACGTCCCGAGCTGACCGATCGCGTCCCAGCCGTAGGTGGCGACGGCCTTGGCGATCAGCGCGGCGGTGCCGATCGGGGCGATCCGGATGATCCACCACAGCACCTTCTGCACGATGGCGAGCAGCGACGCGTTGAGCGCGAGGAACGGCTCGGCCTTCTCCCCCACCTTCAGCGCGGCGATGCCGACCGCGACGGCGATGACCAGCAGCTGCAGCACGTTGAAGCTCAGCGAGGTGGTGGAGGTGACGCCGCTGAGCGTGCCGTCCGCGGCGACCTGTCCACCGGTCGTCGTGGTCTTCGCGCCCAGCGCCAGGAAGTTCTGCGGCACCAGGCCGGTGAGGAACGACCACCAGGAACCGGAGGTCTTCGGCGCCGCCGCGGCGTCCGCGTCGACCGTGGTGTTCGAACCGGGGTGGGTGAGCAGCCCGACCGCGATGCCGATGAGCACCGCGATCAGCGCGGTGATCGCGAACCAGAGCAGCGTCTGCACCGCCAGGCGGGCGGCGTTCGCCACCTGGCGCAGGTTGGCGATCGAGCTGACGATGGCGGTGAACACCAGCGGGATCACCGCGACGGTCAGCAGCGCGACGTAGCTGGAACCGAGGGTGGTGACGGTCCCGACCAGCCAGTTCGGGTTCCCGTCCGCGGCGTCGGGCATGGACCGGGCCAGCAGGCCGATCAGGAGGCCTGCGATCAGGCCGGCGACGATCTGCGGGCCGAAGGCGGTCGCCCAGGCGGGCAGCCGCCGGCGCGGCGCGGCAACGGGGCTATCGAGAACGGGAGAGGAGGCCGACATTCGACGGGCCTTTCATGACGGGTGCGCGCCGCAGTGTGGTGCCCCGTCGGGGCACAGAAGTGGGCGCGCAGGAGATGCCTGCTGGGGTGAGGAGAATCGCGGCCGGATCAGCCGTGCCCGGGACGTGTCCGTCAACCAGGAATCGCGGTGATCAGCTGTCAGCGCGTACAGACGGCGCTCTGCTGCAGACAGTTGTCGACGTAGCGTCGACTGGTCAGCAGTGAGTTCACGAGAAGAATGTTACCCCAGCTAAAAAAGGCGCTGCGCGCCCGTGCGCGTTTCGCGGGTCCAGAGACCCGTGAAACGCGCACGAGCGGCGGAGCCGCCTACTTGCCGAAACCCGCCTTGCGCAGCGCATCGGCCATCGAACCGCCTGCCGCAGCCGCCGCCTCCGGACGACTGCCGCGGCTCTGACCGCCGCCGCGCTGCTGGCCGCCACCGCGGCCCTGACCGCCCCCACGCTGCTGGCCACCGCCACCGCCACCGCCCTGCCGCGCCGCGCCGCCGTCCCGCGGACCCGACTGCGCGGGCGCGCCGGGCTCGTCGTCCAGGCGCAGGCTCAGGCCGATCCGCTGCCGCGGCAGGTCCACCTCCATCACCTTGACCCGCACCACGTCGCCGGACTTGACCACCTCACGCGGATCCTTGACAAAGTTGTGTGACATCGCCGAGACGTGCACCAGACCGTCCTGGTGGACACCGACGTCGACGAACGCGCCGAACGCCGCCACGTTGGTGACGACGCCCTCGAGGGTCATGCCCGGCACCAGGTCGGCGACCTTCTCCACGCCCGAGGCGAAGGTCGCGGTCTTGAACTCCGGACGCGGGTCGCGGCCCGGCTTCTCGAGCTCGGCGATGATGTCGGTGACGGTCGGCAGGCCGAACTTCTCGTCGGCGAAGTCCTGCGGTCGCAGCGCCCGCAGCGCCGCGGTGTTGCCGATGACCGACTTGACCGCGCCGCCACTGGCCTCGACGATCCGCCGAACCACCGGGTACGCCTCGGGGTGCACGGCGGAGGCGTCGAGCGGGTCGTCGCCGTCGGTGATCTTGAGGAACCCGGCGCACTGCTCGAAGGCCTTCGGCCCGAGCCGGGCCACGTCCTTGAGCCCGCTCCGGCTGCGGAACGGACCGTTCGCGTCGCGGTGCGCGACGATCGCCTCGGCGAGGGACCCGGTGATGCCGGAGACCCGCGAGAGCAGCGGCACGGAGGCCGTGTTCGCGTCCACGCCGACCGCGTTCACCGCGTCCTCGACGACCGCCGCCAGCGAGCGCGCCAGCAGGGCCTCGGAGAGGTCGTGCTGGTACTGGCCGACGCCGATCGACTTCGGGTCGATCTTCACCAGCTCGGCCAGCGGGTCCTGCAGACGACGCGCGATCGAGACCGCGCCGCGGATAGAGACGTCCAGGTCCGGCAGCTCGGCGGAGGCGTAGGCCGAGGCCGAGTACACCGACGCGCCTGCCTCGGAGACCATCACCTTGGTCAGACCGGCGTCCGGGAACTTCTTGATCAGGTCGGCGGCCAGCGCGTCGGTCTCGCGGGAGGCGGTGCCGTTGCCGATGGCGACCAGGTCCACCTTGTGCCGGGCGGCCAGCGCCGCCAGGGTGGCCAGCGACTGGTCCCACTGGCCCTGCGGCTTGTGCGGGTAGATGGTGTCGTGCGCGAGCACCTTGCCGGTCGAGTCGACCACCGCGACCTTGGTGCCGGTCCGGAAACCGGGGTCCAGGCCCATCGTGGTGCGGGTACCTGCCGGCGCGGCCAGCAGCAGGTCCTTGAGGTTCATCGCGAACACGTCGACGGCGTCGCGCTCGGCGGACTGCCGCAGCCGCATCCGGGTGTCGATCCCGAGGCTGACCAGCATCTTGGTCTTCCACGCCCAGCGCACCGTGTCCAGCAGCCACCGGTCTGCGGCCCGGCCGCGGTCGGCGACCCCGAAGCGGGAGGCGATCCGGCCCTCGTAGACGCTGGCGACGCCCGGCTCGAGCGGTTCGGGCTCCGGGTCCAGGGTCAGCGAGAGCACCTCCTCCTTCTCGCCGCGGAACATCGCCAGGATGCGGTGGCTGGGCAGCTTGCCGAACGGCTCGGAGAACTCGAAGTAGTCGGCGAACTTGGCGCCGTCGGCCTCCTTGCCCTTCCGGACCGCCGAGCCGACCCGCCCGCGGGTCCACATCAGCTCACGCAGTTCGCCGACCAGGTCCGCGTCCTCGGCGAACTGCTCGACCAGGATCGAGCGGGCGCCGTCGAGCTGTTCCGCGGTGTACTGCGCGGGATCGGTGGTCGGATCGGCGAGCAGCGTGTCCGCGACCGGCTGGTGGCCGTCCTCCCGGGCGATCTGCGCCTTGGTACGCCGCTTCTGCTTGAACGGCAGGTAGATGTCCTCGAGGCGAGCCTTGGTGTCCGCGAGCATGATCCGGTCCTCGAGCGGCTGGTCCAGCTTGCCCTGGGTACGGATCGAGTCGAGCACCGCGAGTCGCCGCTCGTCGAGTTCGCGCAGGTACCGCAGTCGCTCCTCGAGCTCCCGGAGCTGGGCGTCGTCGAGGGTGCCGGTCACCTCCTTGCGGTACCGGGCGATGAACGGCACCGTCGCGCCACCGTCGAGCAGATCGACCGCGGCGCGCACCTGCTCTTCCCGAACATTGAGTTCCTCGGCGATGCGGGTGTTCACTGATTTCAGAGCAGAAGTCACGGCGCCCGACACTACCGTTACCCTGGTCACGGCGTCGCAGTCGATCGCGGCACCGGGGTGGCATTCAGGAGGACGTTCACATGAGGGCTCACGCGGGCCGGCTCGCCACGCTGTGCCTGGTTGTCGGCATCACCGCCGGTTGCGCCTCGACCGCCGCGACGAACTTTCCCGGCGACGTCGATCCGGCCGCGCACCCGGGCGTGTCCGTCGACGCGGCCCCGCTCGGACCCGCACCGCTCGGCACCGCACCGGCGGGCCTCCTCGCCCCCGCGCCGGTGTCCGCGCCCGGATCCGCACCGGCGGACCTGCTCGGCCCCGGTGTCGAGGACCGGATTCGGCAGGCGAGGGCGACCGCCGCCGCCCGCGGCGCGGACGTCTCGATCGGGCTGCTGGACCGCCTCGACAATCGCTACCTCGGCGTCGCGGATGCCGAGTCCGCCGAAACCGCCTCGGTGGCAAAGCTTTTCATCGCCGATTCGCTGTCCTACCGGGAGTCGGTCGGCGAGCTCGCACTCGACGACGACGACCGGGACCTGATCGGCCGGATGCTCGAGCAGTCCGACGACGACGCCGCGAACGTGCTGTGGGCCGAGTACGGCGACACCGCGATGATCGACGACGTGGCCGAGCGGTACCGACTCCCGTCCACCGCCGCGCCCTACGACGGCAACTGGTGGAACACCGAGACCACGGTTTCGGACCTCGTCGACTACTACGCGGGCCTGCTCGACGGCCGCGGCGGGCTGGACGAGGCGCACCGCGAGGCCATCGTCGCGCACCTGCGGTCCGCCACGAACGAGTCCGCCGACGGCTACGACCAGCGGTTCGGGCTCACCGACGGCCTGCCCGGACAGGCAGACCTCGCGGTCAAGCAGGGCTGGATGTGCTGCGTGGCCGGCCGGTGGATCCACCTGACGACCGGGGTGGTGGGCCCGGACGGTCGCTACGTGCTGGTGCTGATCTCGCGCGAGCAGGTCACCTACGAGGGCGCGCGACTGGCCAACTGGGACGGCGGCGGCGACGGCCCCGCGGACCTCGACGAGGGTCAGACGCCGTACCCGGACACCTCGCTGACCAATGCCGCCGACGACGCCAGCGCCGCGCACGCCCGCGAGACGCTCACCGAGGTGGTGCGAATCCTGTTCCCGGACGGGCGAATCGGCTGAGGGCGACGGCTCAGGGCAGCAGGTCCGGCCGGCGTTCGGCGGTCCGCTCCAGGGACTGCTCCCGCCGCCAGGCCTCGACGTGCGCGTGATTCCCGGACAGCAGCACCGGTGGCACCTCGAGCCCACGCCAGCTCACCGGCCGGGTGTAACTGGGGCCCTCGAGCAGACCGTCGGAGAACGAATCCTCTTGGTGCGACTGCTGGTTGCCGAGCACACCGGGCAGCAACCGGACCACGGCCTCGACCATCACCAGGACCGCGGCCTCACCGCCGATCAGCACGTAGTCACCGATGCTGACCTCCTCGACGCGGACCCGCCGGGCGGCGTCGTCGAAGACCCGTTGGTCGATGCCCTCGTACCTCCCGCAGGCGAAGACCAGACGCTTCTCCCCCGCCCACCGGTGCGCGGTGGCCTGGGTGAAGGGCACGCCGGCCGGGGTGGGAACCACCAGCACGACGTCGTCGTC
This sequence comes from Rhodococcus kronopolitis, assembly GCF_042654025.1. NCBI lineage: Bacteria > Bacillati > Actinomycetota > Actinomycetes > Mycobacteriales > Nocardiaceae > Rhodococcus > Rhodococcus kronopolitis. The sequence goes on from NZ_JBHSFO010000001.1 coordinate 200,695, forward strand.
GGGTTCGGTGCCGAGCACCTCGTCGAGGGCGTCGCCCCACACGGTCGGCTTCATCACCATGCCGGGGCCGCCGCCGTACGGGGAGTCGTCGACGGCCTTGTGGACGTCGTGCGTCCAGTCCCGCAGGTCGCGTACGCCGACCGAGATCAGGCCCTTGTCGATGGCCTTGCCCAGCAGCGCCGTCCGCAGCGGTTCGAGGTACTCGGGAAAAATCGTGATGACGTCGAGGCGCACGCTTACTCCGGGTTCAGAAGACCTTCGGGCGGGTCGATCTCGATCACGCCGTCGGCGACGGAGACCGAAGTGACGATCGCCGCGACGAACGGGACGAGGAGCTCGCCTGCCTCCTGACCCTCGGGCCGGACGGAGAGCAGCTCGCCTGCCGCGGAGTGCAGCACCTCGAGCACGGTGCCGACAGGGGTGCCGTCGGCCAGCCGGACGGCGAGGCCCTCGAGCTCGTGGTCGTAGAACTCGTCGGGGTCGTCCGAGGGCGGAAGATCCGCGGGATCGACCAGGAAGAGTGTTCCGCGCATGGCGTCGGACTTGGTCCGATCGTCGATACCGCGCAGACGCAGCAGAAGCCGCCCGGAGTGTTCCCGGGCGGCCTCCACCGTGTAACTGGTGAGCTTCTGCTCGCGGGGCTTACGGCCGTGCAGGACTGTGCCTACGGCAAAGCGCTGATCGGGGTCGTCTGTCCGTATGTCTACGGCCAGCTCTCCCCGGATCCCGTGCGACTTGGCCACACGCCCGATGACGAGCTCCACTATTTGCTCCCGACTGATCTGTGTCGACTGATTACTGATCGGTGTCGATCACGTCGACGCGGATCCCACGGCCACCGATGCCGGTGACCAGGGTCCGCAGAGCGGTGGCGGTGCGCCCGCCACGCCCGATGACCTTTCCCAGGTCCTCGGGGTGCACGTGCACCTCCACAGTGCGCCCGCGGCGTCCGGTGTTCAACTCCACCCGGACGTCGTCGGGATTGGCGACGATGCCGCGAACGAGATGTTCGACGGCATCGGCGACAGCGGCACTCACTTGTCAGCAGCCTCGGAATCCGCAGCAGCCTCGGCGGGAGCCTCGGCAGCAGCCTCGGCGTCGTCGGCCTTGGCAGCCTTCTTCTTCTTCGGGGTGATGGCCTCGGCCACCGGCTCGCTGTCGGCCTGCGCCAGCGCAGCCTGGAACAGCTCCAGCTTGGACGGCTTCTCGGCCTTGACCCGCAGGGTGCCCTCGGTGCCCGGCAGGCCCTTGAACTTCTGCCAGTCACCGGTGATCTTGAGCAGGTTCTCGACCGGCTCGGTGGGCTGGGCGCCGACGCCGAGCCAGTACAGCGCGCGCTCGGAATCGATCTCGATCAGCGACGGCTCTTCCTTGGGGTGGTACTTGCCGATGGTCTCGATCGCACGGCCGTTGCGGCGGGTGCGAGAGTCGGCGATGACGATGCGGTAGTGCGGGGTGCGGATCTTGCCGAGCCGCATGAGCTTGATCTTGACAGCCATTGTGAAGCCTTTCAGGTGGTCACTGCGCAATTCAGCGATGCGCAAGGCCTGCGCATCCGGTTTTGCGTTGAGGGGGTGCCGTGACCGCCGCACGGTACGGAACCGGAGACGGGCGAACAGCGGTTCATTCTGCCAGACGCGCGCCCCGCACGGCGAATCGCCCGCATCACCCTAGAATTCCCGGATGACCGCCACCCCGCCCCCGCCGCCGCGTCAACCGCTGTCGGGGCGCACCTGGTTGACCCTGCTCGCCGCGGTCGTCGCGGTCGCGGCCCTGCTCGGTGGCGGCTACCTGCTCAACCGGTCGCTCGACGACCGCGCCACCGCAGGGTCGGCCGAACCCGACTCCGGCGGCGACCTCGGCGGGGACTTCGCGGCCGACGGCGGCTTCGACTTCGGGGACGCCGGTGCCATCGCCGTCACCCCGACCGCCGCGTTGCCCACCTGTGCCGGCTACCCGCCTGCGGTGGACTCCGCGGGCCGCCAGCACTCGTACGAGGCGCCCAACGCGATCGACGGCGACCTGACCACCGCGTGGCGCTGCGCGGGCACCCAGGGGCAGCGGCTGTCGATGAGCTTCGTGTGCGGGGTGCACCTGACCTCCGTCGGCGTCGACCCCGGCTACGACAAGGTGGACGCGGACGGCTCGGACCGGTTCGCGCAGAACCGGAAGGTCACCCGGGTCGTCTGGACGTTCGACGACGGCAGCAGCGTCGAGCAGCAACTGCGGCCCGAGCGCGGAATCCAGACGATGCCCGTCGAGACCACCACCCGGACGGCGACGATGACCGTCGCCGAGACCGTCGACGGTCAGCCCGTCACCAGCCGGGACGGCAAGGCGGGCGCCCCGTTCAACGACGTGACCTCGGTCAGTGAGGTGCGGTTCGCCGCGCTGTCCGCCGACGGGACCGACCCCTGCGCCCAGTAGCGCGACCGAGGCTGCGGTCAGGCGAAGGCGCCGCGCGCCTTGACCACCCGGCCGCGCAGCACCACCAGGTCCGGGTTGGCGAGGACCTCCGGTCCGGTGCGCGGATCACGTTCGTAGACCAGCAGATCCGCGGGTGCACCCGGCTCCAGTCCGGGATGGCCCAGCCAGCTGCGGGCGTCCCAGCAGGCGGCGCCCAGCGCTCCGGTGGCCCCCAGGCCCACCGCGGACAGCGCGGCCACCTCGTCGGCGAGCCGGCCGTGCCGGATGGAGCCGCCGGCGTCGGTGCCCGCGTAGATCCGGACCCCCGCCTCGTGCGCGGCCCCGATCGTGGCCCCGACGCGGGCGTGCAGGTCCCGCATGTGCGCGGCGTACACCGGGAAGCGGTCCGCGGAGTCGGCGATCTCCGGGAAGGTCGCGATGTTGATCAGCGTCGGCACCAGTGCGGTGTCGCGTTCGACCATCATCTCGATGGTCTCCGGGGTCAGCCCGGTGCCGTGCTCGATGCAGTCGATTCCGGCGTCGAGCAGGCCGGGCAGGGCGTCCTCGCCGAACACGTGGGCGGTGACGCGGGCGCCGACCCGGTGCGCGGCGTCGATCGCCTCCTTGAGCACGGCGTCGCTCCACAGCGGTCGCAGGTCCCCCGCCGAACGGTCGATCCAGTCACCGACCAGCTTGACCCAGCCGTCGCCGCGCAGCGCCTGCTCGGTCACGGCGGCAGGCAGCTGCGACTCGTCCTCGAGATCGATCGGCAGCCCGCGGATGTACCGCTTGGTCATCGCGATGTGCCGGCCGGCCCGGATGATCCGGGGCAGGTCGCCGCGCTGGTCGAGGGCCCGGGTGTCGACCGGGGAGCCGGCGTCGCGCAGCAGCAGCACGCCTGCGTCACGTTCGGTCTCGGCCTGCGCCACGACGCCGGCCTCGTCCTCGTGGCCGCCGCCGTACCGGATCCCGACGTGGCAGTGCGCGTCCACCAGACCGGGCAGGATCCAGCCCGACGCGGCGAGGGTGCTCGCCCCGTCCACGGGTCCGTCGGCGATCACCCCGCCGTCGATCCACAGTTCGACGGGCTGCTCGTCGGGCAGCCCCAGGCCGGCCAGCCGCACCGCCACGGCTACTTCTTCGGCAGCTTGAGCTGCGAGAGGTCGAAGCCCTCGAGGCCGGGCGGCAGCTCGTCGAGGCCCGCGGGCATGTTCGAGAGGTCCGGCATTCCGGCGGGCAGGCCGGGGAACCCACCGGGCAGGCCCGCGGGCATCCCGGGGAACCCGCCGCGCATCTTCGGCTGCGTCGGGCCCTTGCCGCCCTTCTTGCCCTTCTTGCCCTTCTTGGCTCGCTGACCCATCTTCGCGCCCGGCATGCCCATCCGGCCTGCCATCGAGGCCATCATCTTCCGGGCCTCGAAGAACCGGTCCACCAGCTGGTTGACGTCCGAGACCTTGACGCCGGAGCCATTCGCGATGCGCAATCGGCGGGAGGCGTTGATGATCTTCGGGTTCTCCCGCTCGGCGGGGGTCATGCCGCGGATGATCGCCTGCACGCGGTCGAGCTGCTTCTCGTCGACGTTGGCCAGGGCGTCCTTCATCTGGCCGGCGCCGGGCAGCATACCCAGCAGGTTGCCGATCGGGCCCATCTTCCGCACGGCCATCATCTGCTCGAGGAAGTCCTCGAGGGTGAGCTGGCCGGAGCCGATCTTGTGTGCGGCCTCCTCGGCCTGCTTGGCGTCGAAGACCTGCTCGGCCTGCTCGATGAGGCTGAGCACGTCGCCCATGCCGAGGATGCGGCTGGCCATCCGGTCCGGGTGGAAGACGTCGAAGTCCTCGAGCTTCTCACCGGTGGAGGCGAACATGATCGGCTGGCCGGTGATCTCACGGACGCTCAGCGCGGCACCGCCGCGGGCGTCGCCGTCGAGCTTGGTCAGCACGACGCCGGTGAAGCCGACGCCCTGCCGGAACGCCTCGGCGGTGCTGACGGCGTCCTGACCGGTCATCGCGTCGAGGACGAACAGCACCTCGTCGGGCTGCACGGCGTCGCGGATGCCCGCGGCCTGGCCCATCAGTTCCTCGTCGATGCCCAGTCGTCCGGCGGTGTCGACGATGACCACGTCGTACTGCTTGGCGCGGGCTTCCTCGATGCCGCGTCGCGCGACGTCCACGGGGTCGGCCGCGGACTGGCCGAGCGCGTTGTCGCCGCCACCGATCGAGGTGCCCGGATGCGGTGCGAACACCGCCGCGCCTGCCCGTTCACCGACGATCTGCAGCTGGCTGACGGCACCCGGCCGCTGCAGGTCGCAGGCCACCAGCAGCGGGGTGTGCCCCTGCCCGGCCAGCCACTTCGCGAGCTTGCCCGCCAGGGTGGTCTTGCCGGAACCCTGCAGGCCGGCCAGCATGATGACGGTCGGCGGGTTCTTCGCGAACCGCAGCCGGCGGGTCTCGCCGCCGAGGATGCCGACGAGTTCCTCGTTGACGATCTTGACGACCTGCTGCGCCGGGTTCAGCGCGCCGGAGACCTCGGCACCCTTGGCGCGTTCCTTGATCTTGGCGATGAAGGACCGGACCACGGGCAGCGCGACGTCGGCGTCGAGCAGCGCGAGACGGATCTCGCGGCAGGTGGCGTCGATGTCGGCGCCGGACAGGCGCCCCTTGCCCCGGAGGTCCTTGAGGGCACCGGTCAACCTGTCGGAAAGGGATTCGAACACCGATCGGGCTCCTGGCTGTCGCGGGACGTTAACCGCCGGGCGGTCTCGCCGGGCAGCTTCCATGGCGACCCCGGCGAGACCCTCGACGTCAGACTTTCAGCCCAGCCTAGCGGTTCGGCCCGCCCGGACCACTGTCGCCGTCCTTGGGCGGCGCCGGTGCCGGCACGACGGCCAGCAGCGACTCCTCCAGACGTCTGCGCGTCACCCGTGAATCCTCCGCCCCGAGGTCCAGGCAGAAGGCGTCGACGACGGACGTGCCGAGCGTGGACACCCTCGCCCACCGGATGTCCGCGCCACTGCGCTCGAGCACGCTGGCGAGGCGGCAGAGCAGCCCCAACCGGTCCTCGGCCCGCAGTTCGACGACCACCTGGCCGTCGCCGGACTCGGACCAGAGGATCCGCGGCGGCGCCTGTGCCGGCAGCACGGGTACCGCGTCGACGCCACGGTCGAGGGCCTGGGCGGCCCGGGTCGCGGCGTCCTTCTCCTCGAGCATCGCGACGAGGTCGAGCTCCCCCGCGACGGCCCGGATCAGCTCCTGCCGGAGCAGCTCGGCCAGCGGCGGCGTCCCGAACGTCGGCGCCACCGTGAAGGTGTTCACCGCCGCGGCGCCGTGACTGCCGACGTCCGCCGAGAGCACCCGCAGCGAGTGCAGTGCCAGGACCCCGGCGGCATCGGAGAGCAGACCCGGCGCGTCGGGCGCCACCACGGTGACCGTGTAGGTGTGCACGCCCGTCGCCGGCTCGATCAGCACGTGCACCCCGCCGTCGGCCGCCAGTTGCGCATGCACCGGGTCGATCGGCGCAGGCGCGGGCAGTTCGTCGCCGGCCATCAACAGCCGGCACCGCCGGACCAGTTCCCGGATCAGCGACGACTTCCACTCGCCCCAGACGCCCGGACCGGTGGCCAGTGAGTCCGCCTCCGCGAGCGCCCCGAGCAACTCGAGCAGCACCGGGTCGCCACCGAGCGCGTCGGCCACCGCCTGCACGGTCGCCGGGTCGTCGAGGTCGCGCCGGGTCGCGGTGTGCGGGAGCAGCAGGTGGTGACGCACCATGGCGCTGAGCGTGTCGACGTCGGCAGGCCACAGCCCGAGGCGGGTGCCGATGGCGACGGCCAGCTCCGCCCCGACCACGCTGTGGTCGCCGGTGCGCCCCTTGCCGATGTCGTGCAGCACCGCGCCGAGCACCAGCAGGTCGGGCCGCGAGACCCGGGTGGTGAGCGCGCTGGCGTAACACGCGGTCTCCACCAGGTGCCGGTCCACGGTCCAGGTGTGCACTGCGTCGCGCGGCGGTAGGTCCCGCACCGCCCCCCATTCGGGCAGCAGCCGGCCCCACAGCCCGGTCCGGTCCAACGCCTCGATCACCGCGACGGCCCGGCGGCCGGACCCGAGCACCACCAGCAGGTCGCTCAGCGCCTCCCGCGGCCACGGGTGCCGCGGCTCGGGCGCACTGTCGGAGAGCTGGCGCAGCGTCGACGCCGAGATCGGCATGCCGGTCTGCGCGGCGGCCGCGGCCACCCGCATGATCAGGCCGGGGTCCCGGCTCGGCTTCGCGTCGCGAGCCAGCGCCACCTCGCCGGCATGCTCGACAACGCCCTCGTCGAGGGGCCGACGCACCGGCACCCGCAACCGCGCGAGTCCCCGCCGCGGCAGCGCGATGGCCGCGGACCGCAGCCCGACGTCCACGCAGTAGCTGACGGTCCGGGCCGAGTCGCTCAGGGTCCGGGCCAGGTCGAAGCGGTCCCCGATGCCCAGTGCCGCACCGATCTCGTCGGCGTCCTGGGCGCGCAGCTGTTCCCGGGCCCGGCCCGCCACCCGGTGAAGTTCGGTGCGCACGTCCAGCAGTCGGTCGTGCGCCGCCACCAGCCCGCCGCCGGGGGTGTCCGGGCCCAGTCCCGTTGCCGCGTCGGTGAGTTGCGCAATCGCCAGGGCGCGGAGCAGCTGGACGTCGCGCAGCCCGCCACGGCCGTGCTTGACGTCCGGCTCGGCGCGGTGCGCGATCTCCCCGCCACGGGTCCAGCGGGCCTCGGTGATCTCGACCAGCTCACCGAACCGGGAGCGGATCGTCGCCCGCCACTGCCGGCGCACGTCACCGATCAGGCCGCTGGTCAGTTCCACGTCACCGGCGATGTGCCGAGCCTCGAGCAGGCCCAGCGCGGCCGTGAGGTCGGTGGCCGCCACCTGCAGCGCCTGCGGCACCGTGCGCACGCTGTGGTCCAGGCTGATGTTCGCGTCCCACAGCGGGTACCAGAGCCGGTCCGCCACGGAGGCAACGACCTTCGCCGACACGTCGTCGTGCAGCAGCACCAGGTCCAGGTCCGAGTACGGCAGCATCTCGCGCCGGCCCAGCCCGCCGACCGCGACGAGCGCGAAGCCGGAGTCCGGACGGATGCCGAGCTCGTCGGCCTTGCTGCTCAGCCAGAGGTCGTGCAGGTCCACCAGCGACTGCCGCAGGGCCACCGGGTCGAGCCTGCGAACCCGAGAACCGCCGTCCAGCAACTTGTTCCGGGCCCGAACCAGATCGTCCGCGGAGGCCGAAGCCGTGCCCCGAGACGAGGACGGCCCCGACCCCGCCGACGACGCGGCGGGTTCGGGGCCACCCATTCCGGACCCGGGTGGGTCAGATCGCATCCGAGCCTCTCTCGCCCGTACGCACCCGGATCACCGATTCGACCGGCACGACCCAGACCTTGCCGTCACCGATCTTTCCGGTGCGCGCCGCCTCGACGATCACGTCGACCACCTTGTCGGCGGCCGAATCCTCCACGACCACCTCGACCCGAACCTTCGGCACGAAGTCGACCGAGTACTCGGCACCGCGGTACACCTCGGTGTGGCCCTTCTGCCTGCCGTATCCCTGAACCTCACTGACGGTCATGCCCAGGATGCCCGCCTGCTCGAGCGCGGTCTTGACGTCCTCGAGGGTAAACGGCTTGACGATTGCAGTAATCAGCTTCATGTCTCTCATGCCTCTCTGACGGTCACGCGCCCCGGTACCGAACTGCCTGCCAACGCGGCGAAGTCGTACGCATTCTCCGCGTGTTCTGCCTCGTCCACACCGACTGCCTCTGCCTCATCGCTGACCCGCAGGCCGATCGTGTACTTCAAGACGAGTGCGATGACGGTGGTGGCCACCAACGAGTAGAGCAGGACAGCGCCCGCCCCGACCGCCTGACGCCACAACTGGTCGATTCCCCCACCATAGAACAGCCCGTCGACGCCGGCGGGCGCCTCCTCCGTGGCGACGAGTCCGACCAGCAGGGTGCCCACGAGGCCACCGACCAGGTGCACGCCGACCACGTCGAGCGAGTCGTCGAAACCGAAGCGGTACTTCAGGCCCACGGCCAGGGCGCACAGGGCGCCGGCGACGACGCCGATGAACAGGGCACCGAGCACGTTGACCGAGGAGCAGGCCGGGGTGATCGCGACGAGACCGGCAACGATGCCGGACGCGGCACCGAGGGTGGTCGCGTGGCCGTCACGCAGCCGCTCGACGAGCAGCCAGGCCAGCATCGCGGCGCAGGTGGCGACCACGGTGGTGATGAAGGTGGCACCGGCAACACCGTTGGCGCCCAACGCCGAGCCGGCGTTGAACCCGAACCAGCCGAACCACAGCAGAGCCGCGCCGAGCATCACGAACGGCAGGTTGTGCGGGCGGAACGGGGTGGTCGGCCAGCCCCGACGCTTGCCGAGCACGATCGCCAGCACCAGGCCCGCGACACCGGCGTTGATGTGCACCGCGGTACCGCCGGCGAAGTCGATGGCCTTGAGCTGGTTCGCAATCCAGCCGCCGTTCTCGGCGGTCACGCCGTCGAAGGCGAAGACCCAGTGCGCCACCGGGAAGTACACGATGACGGCCCACAGGCCGGCGAAGACGAGCCACGGACCGAACCGGAGCCGGTCCGCGACCGCGCCGGAGATCAGCGCGACCGTGATGATCGCGAACATCGCCTGGAAGGCAACGAACACCACCGCGGGAATGGTGCCGACCAGCGGGATGGCGGCCGCCGCACCGGTTTCCGCGTCGCCCAGGTAGCTGCCGCCGAACAGGCCGCTGAGGCCGAAGTACTGGAACGGGTCACCGACGACCCCGCCGCGGTCCTCCCCGAAGGCCATTGAGTAGCCGAACAGGACCCACAGGATGCCCACGACGCCCATCGCGCCCATGCTCATCATGATCATATTCAGCACGCTCTTCGCCCGAACCATGCCGCCGTAGAAGAACGCGAGCCCCGGGGTCATCAGCAGCACCAGCGCGGCGCTGATCAGCAGCCACGCGGTGTCCCCGGTGTCCGGCGCCCCAATAGTGGGAAATTCCACGTTGAGCCTCCTCGTCGTATCGAATGTGTCTGAGTGGAAGAGTGCTCACCCGGTGTTTCCCCCGTGGTTTCGCGCGGTTTCCAAGGTGTGAACGGATCGGGGGAAGGTGTTGCGGTCAGGTTTCGGGACCCCCTCGGGCCGTCGACGGCGGCCGTGCGCCGCGCCGGGGCCCCTCCAGAACGACGGCCCGCTCGAGGGCACCGAGTTCGTCGTCGAGGTGGCCGAGCAGCGGCTCGAGTGTCGGTAGCGCGCGTCGGCAGGCGGTGAGCCCGAACGCGATCTCGTCGTCGGTGCTGGTGCAGGTGATGTTCAGGGCCTGCCCGTCGACCGGGACCGACAGGGGGTAGAGCGCGGTCATGCGGGCGCCGTTCCAGTACAGCGGCGCGGCCGGTCCTGGCAGGTTGGAGATCATCACGTTCGCAGGCCGAACGGGGCCGCCGAGCCCGAGCATGCCCAGCGCCAGCGGCGCGGCACCGAGGGCACTGACCGCCAGGCTCTGCACCGAGCTCATCGCGCGCATCGCGTCCTTGCCCTCCGACATGGAGGTGTGCACCACCTCGAGCCGCCGCGCGGGATCCGCGAGGTGAGTGGCGAGGTTGCACATCAGCGTCCCGATCGCATTGCCTGTCTGCTCACCGCTCGGGTCGCGGCGCAGCGAGACGGGCACCATGGCGATCAGCGGACTCTCGGGGAGCGCGTCGAGGTCACCCAGGTAGGCGCGCAGCGCGCCGGCGCACATCGCGAGCACCACGTCGTTGATGGTGGCGTCGGCATGCTTGGCGACCAGGCGGAGGCGTTCGATCGGCCAGGACCGGCCCGCGAACCGCCGGGCCCCGCCGATGGGCACGTTGAGCACGGACTTGGGTGCGGCGAGCGAGAGGGATCCGCCGCGTTCGCGGCGGGCGCGGTCCACTGTCCCGGCCAGCGCCGGCACCAGGCCGGCTGCCTCCCCGGCGGCACCGCGAGCGGCGCGCAGGACGGCCGCGGGCAGGTCGAACGGGCCGGGCGGGCCGCCGGCGGGCGGGTCCGGCACGAGCGCGAGCGCGCGGCGCTCGCGGACCAGCGGCTCCCAGGGCGCGGGCATCCCGCGGGTCTCGGGGTCCTCGCTGAGCGCGCTGCGCAGCAACTTCATCGCCGAGACGCCGTCGGCGAGGGCGTGGTGGATCTTGAAGTACACCGCCAGGCGTCCGTCGGCGAGTCCCTCGATCACGTGCATCTCCCACAGCGGTCGGCTGCGGTCCAGCAGGCCGGCGTGCAGGCGGGCGACCAACGCCGTCAGTTCGAGGGTCCCACCGGGTGCAGGCAGGGCGTCGTGGCGGACGTGGTGGCCGAGATCGACCTCGGTGTCCGATTCCCAGCCCCACTGCCCCAGCGTGGTCAGCGACCGTGCGGCCCGTTTACGCAGCAGCGGCGCCACTGCGCCACGGACGAGCGCCGCGTCGAGCATCGCGGCCATCGCCCGCGGGTCGGCACCCTCGGGCGGCACGAACAACGCCAGGCCCCCGACGTGCATCGGGTGATCACGGGACTCGCCGAGCAGGAACATCGAGTCGGTCGGTGACATCGGTAGCAGCATGATCCTTGTCTTTCCGTTCCCCAGGGCGAAGACCCGGCACGAGCGCCCTGCCCCCGAAGAACCGCGGTGCAGCGGGTGGACGTGTCAAGCCGTCACGGCTGGACATGATTTGGATCACTGATCGGCATCGCCGGATCCCGTTATAGCCCACACCAGATCGCCTGGTCCACTTGGGCATTCGTCCAGGCGGGGCTGTTCGGCTCCGCTTTCACGACTCGTACCCCGTACGAAACACCGCGTTTGCCGTCGGCGGCGTCGCCGCCGAATGCCGCTGCTCGCGCCCGGCCCGCCCGCCCTCTTCGTTGGGGCACGATTTCCTCGTCACCGCAGTGCGAGGACCGCCCGCAGGTGCTCACAGATCTCTCCCGCCGGATCCCGGCGCCTGCGTGCGACGATGGAGGGGTCGACGCTCTACAGCCGACGACGCTGACCGGAGGCCGTGGCAATGGACGACCGGGCGAGAAGAGAGCACCCACGGGTCGTGGTCGAGACCGAACACGGCCGCTCGAGCTACCGCGCAGACCAAGCCGTACGCATCGGCCGCGATCCCCGACTGGAGGTCACGATCGTCGATCCGGTGGTCTCGCGCGAGCATGCCCGGCTCAGCTGGGACGAGGGCTGGCAGCTCGTCGACTCCGGCAGCAAGAACGGGATCTTCGTCGACGGCGAGCGCCGGGAAATGGTCCCCGTCACCGGTCACGTCCGCGTCCGCCTTGGTGACGCGGCCGAGGGACCCGTCGTGCGGATCTCGATCGAGGATCCCGACGCGACGCGACAGGACGTGGGCGTCCGATGGGACGAGTCGACGATCGAGGTGGGGGCCTCGAACGCCCCGCCCCCGACACCGCACGCGACGGTCCCGGCGGGATCCCTCACGGTGGGACGGTCACCCGACAGCGACATCGTCGTCCGGGACGTGCTGGCCTCACGCCGTCACGCCATCGTCCACAGCGTGCCGTCCGGCCTCGAGATCGACGACCTGGGCAGCGTCAACGGAACGTTCGTCGACGGCAACCGGGTCTCGCGCGCGCAGCTGACCGACGGCGACGTCGTCACGATCGGCAACACCGACCTCGGTGTGCAGGAAGGACGGCTCGTTCCGCTGCGGGCGACGACCCCGGCCGCAGGCGGTCTGCGTGTGGACGGCGTCGGACTCACCATCGAAGGCGGGCGGCGACTGCTCGAGGACGTCACCTTCACCGCCGGACCCGGCAGCCTCACCGCGGTGATCGGGCCCTCCGGCGCGGGAAAGACCACGGTCGCCAAGATCATCTCCGGTTCGGAAAGCCCCACGGAGGGCGTCGTCGAATTCGAAGGGCGCAGCGTGCACACCGACTACTCGGTACTGCGCTCCCGCATCGGCATGGTCCCCCAGGACGACGTCGTCCATCGCCAGCTGACCATCCGGAGGGCACTGGGCTACGCCGCGGAGCTGAGACTGCCGCCGGACACCACCCGGGCCGACCGTGAGGAGGTGATCGCGACGGTGCTCGACGAACTGCAACTGACCGAGCACGCCGACACCCGCGTCGATCGTCTCTCCGGCGGACAGCGCAAACGCGCGTCCGTCGCGATGGAACTGCTCACCGGGCCGTCGCTGCTGATCCTCGACGAACCGACCTCGGGCCTCGACCCCGCGCTCGACCGGCAGATCATGGCGACGTTGCGCCGCCTCGCCGATTCGGGCCGCGTCGTCGTCATCGTCACGCATTCGCTGTCGTACCTCGAGATGTGCGATCAGGTACTGCTCCTCGCACCGGGCGGCAGGACCGCCTACGTGGGCCCGCCGGACCGGGTGGGGGCCGCACTCGGCAGCACCGACTGGGCCGACATCTTCGCCCGTGTCGCGGCCGACCCCGACGGGGTGTTCGCCGAGTACCGCGCCACCCGTCCGGCGGTGGCGGTGCCACCACCGAGCCCGCCCGGGCCTCTCGGTCGCCCCGCGCACACGTCAGGGCGCAAGCAGCTGAGCACCGTCGCCCGCCGCCAGGTCCGGCTGATCCGCGCCGACCGGGGCTACCTGATCTTCCTGTCGCTGCTGCCCTTCGTGCTCGGCGGGCTGGCCCTGCTCGTGCCCGGCGACACCGGGTTCGGACAGTCGGGTACCGACGTGTCCGGCGAACTCACCCAGATCCTGGTGGTGCTGATCCTCGGCGCCGCCTTCATGGGCTGTTCGCTGACCATCCGCGACCTCGTCGGAGAGCGCATGGTCTATCAGCGCGAACGTGCCGCCGGGCTGATGCCGTCCGCCTACCTGACGGCGAAGATCGTCGTGTTCTGCGCCGCCGCGATCGTGCAGTCGGTGATCATGGTGCTGATCGTCTTCGCGGGCAAGGGTTTCCCCGGCCACGGCAGCGTGATCGAGTCCGGATCCGTCGAACTGGTCGTGGACATCGCCGCCACCACCTGCTCCTGCGTGCTGGTCGGATTGGCGTTGTCGTCGGTGGCGCGCTCGAACGAGCAGGTACTGCCGATGCTGGTGGTCACGATCATGGCGCAGCTGGTGATGTGCGGAGGACTGATCACGATCACCGGACGCGCCGTACTCGAACAGTTCGCGTGGCTCTTCCCGTCCCGCTGGGGGTTCTCGGCCGCGGCCTCGACGGTGGACCTGGTCACGAATGCCACCGGCACCGAGCCGGACACGCTGTGGCAGCACACCGCACCGTGGTGGTTGCTCAGCATCGCCATGCTGGTGCTCATCAGCTGTGTGCTCGCGGTCGTCACCTACAGCAGGCTCCGGCTGCCCCGTCAGCGCCCCGTGCGCAGTCCCAGCCAGCCGGGCACCCGACGGCCCTCGCCGTCGGAGCAGTAGGCGCCGGGAACGTCGGCGCAGGCACCGGCAGGCGCGATCCCGGCGTTGATGCCCTGACCGGCCCAGACCAGCCCGGCATTCTTGCTCAGCACCATCGCGGACGAGCCGCCGCCGTCGAGCACGACGGCCTTGTCCGAGCCGAGGGCACGGTAGAGGTCCTGGACGTTGCCGATGCTGAATCCGTCGCTCTCGTTGCTGCCGCCCTGGAAGACGTACAACTCGTCGGCGGCGGTGTTGTACCCGATCGCGGTGCGCGCGGCCCGGCGGACCGGGTTGTCGACGAACTGGAACTCCTGACCGGGGGCGCGCAGCTTGAGGCCGCCGAAGGCGACGAAGGACTTACCGCTGAACTCGAGCTGGTTGACCAGCTGCTCCGCGGCGCCGTTGCGGTGCGCCGACTCGGCGTCGCGGATGTCGAAGTTCGCGTTGGTCGGCATGCCCAGGAAGCTGTCCCCGATGACGAAGGTCGACAACGGCGACCAGACCCGTCCGGCGCCGTCGCTGAGGCCTTCCTTGCCGACGTAGTAGCGGCTGCCCAGATCGAAGATGGACGCGGCGCTGTGCGTGTCGGGGTGCGCGTCGTAGTAGGCGCCCATGGGAGAGCTGCAGCCGCTCTTCGACCAGTTGTCGCCGCCCGACTGGGCACGCACGTCGAAGAAGTTGGCGTTGATCGCGATGGCGGGCGAACCCATCCGCTGCCAGGCCTCGACCGGGCCGTAGATCTCCGTGTTCTGCCGGGTGCCGTCGCCGGCGACCGCGTTGGGGTTGCCCTCACACCGCCCGCTCGCGTCGGAGAGCAGCTGCGAGACGAGCCGGGAGTGCGAGGCACCGGGGATGACGACCAGTCGGCTGTCGGTGGCCATGTCGTACGCACGGCCGTCCGCAGTGACCATCGGCAGCCGGTGGTCCGGGCCGAACTGGTAGACCACCGGGGCGCCGTTGGCCGACGCGACGGCCCCGGCGAGCTGACCCTTGGCGGCGCCGAGCGGGTCGGCCTGCGCGGGCGCGGCCAGCGCAGGCACGAGCACGCCCGCGCACATCGCGGTGGCGGCAGCAGTGGTGACGATCCGGCGGCTGATCCTCGAAACTGTGGCGCGTGTACGCACGGCGTCCTTTCGGCCGGAGACGGAGCGCCCCTGCCGACATGGCAAAGATCACAATCCGATTGCCAAGTAGACCTGGGACACATCTGATCTCTCCGCCGACAGGGCCGAATCGTGACATTTTCGTAATAAAGGACCGGGGAGTTCGACTCGAATAGGCAGGCAGCCGAGCCGTGCGAACGGCGATGCCCCGACACCGTGGCGTCGGTGTCGGGGCTTCGGCACCCGTTCGGGCGTCAGGGCATCAGCCCGGCAGCGCGTCAGCCCAGCAGGGCGTCCACGAACGCCGCGGGCTCGAACGGCGCCAGGTCGTCGGCACCCTCGCCGAGCCCGACCAGCTTGACCGGCACACCCAGTTCCCGCTGCACCTGGAAGACGATGCCGCCCTTCGCGGTGCCGTCGAGCTTGGTCAGCACCACGCCGGTGATGTCGACCACCTCGGCGAACACCCGGGCCTGGACCAGGCCGTTCTGGCCGACCGTGGCATCGAGCACCAGCAGGACCTCGTCGACGACGGCCCGCTTCTCGACGACCCGCTTGACCTTCCCGAGCTCGTCCATCAGACCGGTCTTGGTGTGCAACCGCCCGGCGGTGTCGACGATCACCACATCGACGCCGGTCTCGATGCCCTTGGTCACCGCGTCGTACGCGATCGCGGCGGGGTCACCGCCCTCGGGGCCGCGCACCACCTCGGCGCCGACCCGTTCCGCCCAGGTCTGCAGCTGGTCGGCGGCGGCCGCCCGGAAGGTGTCGGCGGCACCGAGCAGCACCCGGCGCCCGTCCGCGACCAGCACCCGCGCCAGCTTGCCGGTACTGGTGGTCTTGCCGGTGCCGTTGACGCCGACCACCAGCAGGACGCCGGGGGTCGAGTCGTGCGGCAGTGCCTTGATCGAACGGTCGAACTCGGGGTGCAGCGCATCGATCATCACGGTGCGCAGCAGCGCCCGGGCCTCGGCCTCGGACTTGACGGGGTTTGCGGCCAGCTCGGCACGCAGTCGGCCGACGATCTGCTCGGTGGTGGCGCTACCGAGGTCCGCGATCAGCAGCGTGTCCTCGATCTCCTCCCACGAGTCCTCGTCGAGGTCTCCGCCGCCGAGCAGGCCCAGCAGGGACTTGCCGACCGCGGACTGCGAGCGGGAGAGCCGGCCGCGCAGCCGGTCGAGCCGGCCGGCGGTGGGTTCGATCTCCTCGAGGACGGGGGCGGCGGGCGCCGACACCTCGACCGCGGGCACGGGTGCGGACTCGGGGACGACCGCGGGCTCGACGACCTGCGGCTCGGGGGTCACGACCTCCGGAGCGACCTCCGGCGTCGGCGCGGGGGCCTCGACGACCTCGGGCTCGACGGTCGCCGGCTCGACGGTCTCCGCTTCGGCCTCGACCGCGGGTGTGGCCGCCTCGGGAACGGCCTCGGGCTCCGGCACCACGACGGGCTCGGGCTTCGCTTCCGGAGCGGGCTTCGCTTCCGGAATCGGCGCGGGCGCCGGCACCGGCTTCGGCGGTGCGGTGGCCGTGGCGCCCTGGCTGAAGCTGATCCCGCCCGCGGTCTTGTACCCGCCGGAGCGGTCCTTGGTCTCCCCCAGTTCGGGCGTCGACGGCGGCGGCAGCAGGCTGACCCGACGACGCCGGTACAGCACACCGCCCACGACGAGGGCCACGACGAGAACGGCCAGCGCCGCCGCGATTGCAATCCAAGCTCCGGTAGTCACCGCCCCATCCTGTCAGGCGGAGCGCAACGGCACGAAGCCGCGGCCGACCCGGGTCCGGCAACTCCCCGGCGGATCGGAGACCGGAACGGACCGTCGCCTACCGGGTGGCGGGCGCCGACAACGCGGGGAACCAGATGTCCGTCAGCACCTCGGTGGCACGCTCGGCGGACACGTCGATCGTGCCCAGCATGGCCCACCGGGTGAAGAACCGCTCGAGCTGCGTCACGAGGAGTTCGACGCGCAGCCGGGCCTCGTCGCGCCGATCCTCCGGCCAGCGCGCGAGGTAGCTCGTCATCGAGTTCGGGAGGGCGAGAATTCCCTCTCGGGCGATCGCGCGGAACTCCGGTTCGAGCGCCGTCGCCTCGTCCCAGGCCGGCAGCATGTCCTTGTACTGGTGGAACCACTCGATGGCCCGGGTGACCCAGTCCGCGAACTCGGCGCGCGATCCGGTGTCGAGCACCCGGTCGAGGTCCTGGTAGAAGGCCAGCGCACTCGGCGCCAGGCCCCCCTGTGCCAACTCCAGCAGGATCTCCACCTTGCCGGAGAAGTGCAGATAGAAGGTCGCCCGGCTGCACCCGACCTCGGCGGCGATGTCGTCGACCGTCACGGCCGCATAGCCCCGGGCGGAGAAGAGCGCCAGCGCGGACTCCAACAGCCGGGCGCGGGTCGCGCGCTTCTGCTCGGCTCGCAGCGTGCCGCGCCGGCTGCCGGTACCTGTCGCATTGCTCACTGCATCCACCACCAATCGAACGCTACCCGCGGCTCGGCCGTTCGCCGCACCTACCGAAAATCAACTTTACGTCATTCACTTGACAGTGCGTCAGTCAACGATATTCTATGTCGTAGGTCACATCGAGTCGTACGTACCGCATCCATCACAGTCGAGCCGCTCCCGGCAACCGCCGCCGAGACGACGAGACGGCGGCCCGCCGACCCCGGCAGAAGGAAGAGCCATGCACCCCACGAACTTGCCTCGCGTCTGCGTCATCGGCGCCGGTCCGTCCGGAATCACCACCGCCAAGCGCCTGCAGGACCACGGCATCCCGTTCGACTGCTTCGAGGCCTCCGACGAGGTCGGCGGGAACTGGTACTTCAAGAACCCGAACGGCATGTCGGCCTGCTACCAGAGCCTGCACATCGACACCTCGAAGTGGCGACTGGCGTTCGAGGACTTCCCGGTGCCCGCCGAGTGGCCCGACTTCCCGCATCACTCGCAGCTGTTCCAGTACTTCAAGGACTACGTCGACCACTTCGGGCTGCGGGAGAAGATCACCTTCAACACCTCCGTCGAGCGGGCGGAGCGCGACGACGACGGCCTGTGGACGGTCACGCTGTCCAACGGCGAGGCGCGCACCTACGACGCGCTGATCGTGTGCAACGGCCACCACTGGGACCCGCGGACCCCGGACTACCCCGGCGAGTTCGACGGCACCCTCATCCACAGCCACGCGTACAACGACCCGTTCGACCCGATCGACATGCGCGGCAAGAACGTCGTCGTCGTCGGCATGGGCAACTCCGGCCTGGACATCGCCTCCGAGCTCTCGCAGCGCTTCCTGGCCAAGACGCTGACCGTCTCCGCCCGCCGCGGCGTCTGGGTGCTGCCGAAGTACCTCAAGGGCAAGGCCGGCGACAAGATGTCGATGCCCGCCTGGATGCCGCGCACGCTCTCCCTGGCGCTGCAACGACGCTTCCTGGACAAGAACCTCGGCACCATGGAGGGCTACGGCCTGCCCAAGCCCGACCACCTGCCGTTCCAGGCACACCCGTCGGCGAGCGGCGAGTTCCTCGGCAAGGCGGGCTCGGGGGACATCGCGTTCAAGCCGGCCATCGCCGCGCTGGAGGGCAAGCAGGTGCGCTTCACCGACGGCAGCACGCTGGACGTCGACGTGATCGTCTGCGCCACCGGCTACCACATCAGCTTCCCGTTCTTCAGCGATCCGAACCTGTTGCCCGACAGCGAGAACCGCTTCCCCCTGTTCAAACGGATGATGAAGCCCGACATCGACAACCTGTTCTTCATGGGCCTCGCGCAGCCGATGCCGACCCTGGTGAACTTCGCCGAGCAGCAGAGCAAGCTCGTCGCCGCCTA
Source organism: Rhodococcus kronopolitis (assembly GCF_042654025.1). Lineage (NCBI taxonomy): Bacteria > Bacillati > Actinomycetota > Actinomycetes > Mycobacteriales > Nocardiaceae > Rhodococcus > Rhodococcus kronopolitis. Next base: position 219,421 of record NZ_JBHSFO010000001.1, read on the forward strand.
CCTCGCGGGCAAGTACCTGCCGCCTGCCCCCAGCGAGATGGGCGCCGTTCTCGCCGCCGACGAGGAGTACTACCTCAAGCCGTACTACAAGTCCCCCAGGCACACCATCCAGTGCGAGTTCGACCCGTACGTGCGCAACCTGAAGAAGGAAATCGTCAGCGGCGGCAAGCGCGCCCAGGCCGCAGGCAACGCCCTGCCGGTGCCTGCCCGTGCCATGCAGAACGCGTGAGGGAGGACACCGACATGACACTGACACACGGATTCTGCGCGGAAGGCTTCGAGCCGGTCCGCGAGGCGCTCGAGCAGCAACTGGCGTCGGGCGAGGAGCTGGGGGCGTCGATCTGCGTGACCGTGGACGGACGGCCGGTCGTCGACGTCTGGGGCGGCTACGCCGACCAGGAGCAGACCACGCCGTGGGCCGAGGACACGATCGTCAACGTCTTCTCCCTGACCAAGACGATGACGGCGCTGTCCGCGCTGCTCCTGGTCGACCGCGGCGAGCTCGACGTGTACCAGAAGGTCGCGCACTACTGGCCCGAGTTCGCGGCGAACGGCAAGGCGGACATCGAGGTTCGGCACCTGCTCTCGCACACCTCCGGCGTGTCCGGCTGGGAGCGTCCGATCGAACTCGAGGACATCTACGACACCGAGGCCGCGAGCGCCCGGCTGGCCACGCAGGCGCCCTGGTGGGAGCCGGGTACCGCGTCGGGTTACCAGGCGCTGAACTACGGGCACCTCGTCGGCGAGGTGATCCGGCGGGTGGACGGCCGGAGCCTGGGCCGCTTCTTCGCCGAGGAGCTGGCCGGCCCGCTCGGCGCCGACTTCCACATCGGCACCGGCCCCGAGCACTTCGACCGGATCGCACCGATGATCCCGGCGCCGGCCATCGACTTCGACATGTCCACGCTCGACCAGGACAGCATCCTGGTCAAGTCGGTGACCTGCCCGTGGCTCGACCTGGAGAAGGTCAACACCGCCGACTGGCGGCAGACGGAGCTCGGCGCCATGAACGGTCACGGCAACGCGCGCTCGATCGCCCGGCTGCAGTCGCTGATCTCCTGCGGCGGCGAACTGGACGGCACCCGCCTGCTCTCCCCGGCCACCGTCGACCTGATCTTCGAGCAGCAGGCCGACGGCATCGACCTGGCCATCCTCACGCCGCTGCGGTTCGGCATCGGCTACGGTCTCCCCCACCCGGACACCGCCCCGCTGGTGCGCGACGGCCGGGTCTGCTGGTGGGCCGGCTTCGGCGGGTCGATGCTCGTCAACGACCTCGACAACCGGCTCACCTTCGCCTACACGATGAACAAGATGGCGCCGGGACTGATCGGCTCCGATCGCAGCGACGCCTACCTGCACGCCACCAACGAGGCCGCTGTCGCGGCACGGAAAGAGGTTTCCCGGTGACCAGTTCTGTTGACCCCCAGGCGTACATCGCCTCCGTGATGGCGGGCCTGACCGGCCCCGGCGGGCGGTTCGAACTCCGTGTCGAGAAGGTGCTCGGGGCGCGGATGCCGGTGATGCTCAACCGCGACCGATCCCTTCGCGACGTGCTGGCGGCCTCGCTGGCGTACGGCGACCGCGACTACCTGGTCACCGAGGACACCCGGATGAGCTACGCCCAGCACGGGGCCGCGGTGGCCGCCCTTGCGACCGCGCTGCGGGACCGGTACGGCGTCGGCAAGGGCGACCGGGTCGGCATCCTCGCCGCGAACACCCCCGAGTGGCTCGTCACCTTCTGGGCGGCACAGTCGCTCGGCGCGATCGCGGTCGGCTTCAACGCCTGGTGGGCCCCGCGTGAGGTCGAGTACGGAGTCGGCCACACCGCGCCGACGGTCGTGGTCGCCGACGCCAAGCGCGCCGCCGTGCTGGCCGGTCTCGACGTGAACACCACGGTGCTCACCATGGAGGAGGACCTGCCCCGACTGTTCACCGAGTTCGCCGGTGCCGAGCTGCCGAACACCGAGGTGGCCGAGGACGATCCGGCGGCGATCCTCTACACCAGTGGGACCAGCGGCCGACCCAAGGGCGCCGTGCACTCACACCGGAACGTGCTGGCGACCATCGACTACCACCGCTACAGCGACGCGCTCGCCGCCGCCTTCACCGGCGGTGACCCGAACTCCGACGCCCCGAGCGATCGGCGGTACCTGCTCACCTCGCCGCTGTTCCACATCGCCAGCCTGCACAACCTGGCCGTTCCACGGCTGGCCACCGGTGGTGCGGTGGTGATCTACCAGGGCTCGTTCGACGTGGACCGGATGCTCCGGCTGGTCGAACGCGAGCGCGTGACCAACTGGGCGGCGGTCCCCACGATGGCCACCCGGCTGCTCGAACACGAGGACCTCTCCCGCTACGACCTGTCCTCGGTCACCGCGTTCGCGCTGTCGGCGGCGCCGTCGTCGCCCGCCCTCCAGGACCGACTGCGCGAGAAGGTTCCGTTCGCGCGCAACTCCCTGGTCGACAGCTACGGCCAGACGGAGAGCGCCACCGCGATCTCCGTCGCCACTCCCCTCGACCTCGCGCAGTTCCCCGGCACCCTCGGCCGTCCCATCATCGGGGTCACCGTGGAGGTCTGGGATCCGTTCGGGCAGAGGGTCCCCGACGGGGTGGAGGGCGAGATCTGCGCCCGCAGCCCCTACGTGATGCTCGGCTACTGGGACAACCCCGAGGCCACCGCGGCGACGATCAGCGAGGACCGCTGGCTGCGCACCGGCGACTTCGGTGTGGTCGAGAACGGCATGGTCCGGCTCACCGGACGACGATCGGACCTGATCCTGCGCGGCGGCGAGAACGTGTACCCCATGGAGATCGAGCAGTGCCTCGACGAGCACCCCGAGGTCCTCGAGTGCGTGGTGCTCGGCGTGGACCACGCCGACCTCGGCCAGGAGGTGGCCGCGGTGGTGGTGGCACGCTCGGAGGACGCCGTCACGGAGGAGGAACTGCGGGCGTTCGCCGGCGAACGCCTCGCCTATTTCAAGGTCCCGGCACAGTGGCGGATCACCACCGTCCCGCTGCCCCGCAACGCGACCGGCAAGACGATGCGCACCAAGGTGGTCGTCTGATGGACACCCGGTCGGCAATCGACGAAGTTCGAGAATGGAAGGCTCTGCCATGAGCTACGACGCGATCATCAAGAACGGCCGGTGGTTCGACGGCACCGGAGCGAGGTCGCAGACCCGCAACCTCGGCATCCGGGACGGGCGGGTGGCGGTCGTCTCCGTCGACCCGCTCGACGAGGCGGACTGCCCGCAGGTGCTCGACGCCGCCGGGAAGTGGGTCATGCCGGGCATGGTCGACATCCACACCCACTACGACGTCGAGGTCATCCTCAGCCCGGGTCTGAAGGAGTCGGTGCGCCACGGCGTCACCTCCGTCTTCCTGGGGTCGTGCTCGCTGTCCGCGGTCCACGCCAACCCCTCCGACGCGGGCGACCTGTTCGGCCGGGTCGAGGCGATCCCGCGCAAGCACGTGGTCGACACGCTCACCGAGTCCCAGACGTGGGCCACCGCACACGAGTACGTCGAGGCGATCGAGTCGCTGCCGTTGGGCCCGAACGTGGCCTCCTTCATCGGCCACTCGGACATCCGCGCCGCGCAGATGGGCCTGGACCGGTCGACCCGCAAGGACGTCAAGCCCACCCCCGCGGAACTCGACGCGATGGCGGCCAAGCTCGAGGAGGCGCTCGACGCGGGCTTCATCGGCATGTCCTCGCAGGAGCTGCTCTTCGACAAGCTCGACGGCGAGGTGTGCCGGTCCCGGACCCTGCCCTCGACGTACTCGACGCGCCAGGAACGCCGCCGGCTGACGGCGATCCTGCGGCGGCGGGGCCGGGCTCTGCAGGCCGGCCCGGACGTCGGCCGCCCGCAGTCCATGGTCGCGTTGGCCCTGAGCAGCACGGGCCTGTTCCGGCGCCCCCTGAAGGTGAGCCTGCTCTCTGCCGCCGATGTGAAGGCGATTCCTGCTGTGGCACACGTCTTCCCGGCGATGGCGCGGGCGGTCAACGCGATGCGCGGCAACTTCCGATGGCAGCACCTGCCCGTCCCCTTCGAGGTCTACTCCGACGGCATCGACCTCCCGGTGTTCGAGGAGTTCGGTTCGGGCGCGGCAGCACTGGACCTGTCCAACCAGCTCGAGGCGCGCAGCGCGCTGCTGGCCGACGAGTCCTACCGCCGCCGGTTCCGCAAGGACTACGACAAGAAGTACGGCCCGCGGGTCTGGCATCGCGACTTCTTCGACGCCGAGATCGTCGAGTGCCCGGACGACTCCGTGATCGGGAAGACCTTCGGTCAGGTCGGGGTGGACCGGGGCGGCGTGCATCCGGTGGACGCGTTCCTCGACCTGGTTGTCGAGCACGGCACCAAGGTGCGGTGGCGCACCACCATCTCGAACCACCGGCCCGAGGTGCTCAACAAGTTCGCCTCCGATCCCGGTGTGCAGCTGGGCTTCTCCGACGCGGGTGCACACCTGCGCAACATGGCGTTCTACAACTTCGGCCTGCGGCTGCTGCGCCGGGTGCACGACGCCGAACGGGCGGGCACGCCCTTCATGTCCGTCGAGCAGGCGGTGCACCGGCTCACCGGCGAGCTGGCCGACTGGTACGGCCTCGACGCGGGGCACCTGCGCGAGGGTGACCGGGCCGACCTGGTGGTGCTCGACCCCGCGCGTCTGGACGCCTCGCTCGACGCCTACGCGGAGTGCCCGGTCCCGGAGTACGACGGGCTGTCCCGGATGGTCAACCGGAACGACGACACGGTCACCGCGGTGTTCGTCGGCGGCGAATGCGTCGTGCGGGACGGGGAGCCGACGCCCGTGCTCGGCACCAAGCGGACGGGACGGTTCCTGCGCGCCGGATGACCGGTGCAGGACGGGCGGTTGCCGGGGCATGGACCGAGGGGTCGGGCCCGGGCAACCGCCCGTTCGTCGTTCGAGGTCAGTCCTTGAAGTACACCAGCTGGTGGGCGGTGGCCAGCAGCACACCGTCGCGTCCCCACAGTTCCGCCGACTGGTCGAAGTAGCCCTTGCCGAACCGCTGCGCGCGGGCCGAGCCGAGCACCGCGGCATCCGCCTGCTCGGCGAGCGCGGCCGCGTCGGCGTGGAAGTACACGGTCAACGTCACGGTGCCTGCCGGCAGGAACTTCCCGCGGCGCAGGAACACCCGGGGGAAGAAGACGTCGCTCATGGCCGTCAGCGCGGCGAAGTCGAGCGGGCGTGCCGGGGTGTCGCGCACCCACAGTGTGGAGGTGGAGTCCGGGTGTTCGACCGATTCCAGCTTGGGGATGCCGCCCTCGACGAACCGCATCTCGTAGTTGCGGGCCCAGGCGATGAAGTCCGGGAACCCACCGGGCGCAACGGAATCCGGATCGGGAACCGCCGGGATCGTGATCTCGTCGGAGGACCAGGTGTCGCGCCGGGTGCCGAACACCGCGGTCGCGGTGGTGGCGACGACCCCGTCCTGGGTCAGCTCAAGCGCCCAGTGCTGGGTCGACCGGTTGGTCCGCACCGCCCGGGCGGCGATCTCGAACGGGCCGTCGGCGACGGGTCCGGCGAAGTTGACCGTCAACGACAGCGGGTCGCCGAGCCGGTCCGGATGCTGCTGCACCGCCCGCACCAGCGTCGCGGCGGTGATGCCGCCGAACGGGCCGACCATGTTCGCGTAGTCGGCGGACGTGTGCCCGGCGAACAGGCCGTCACCGGCCGGGATCAGTTCGACGGCGGCGTCGAACGGATGCGACGGTGCGACGGTTTCGCTCACGATGGGCTCCTCACGGGTACGGGCGGATCGGCTCCGATTATCGTCGGCACCCCGTCCGGCACGAACTCGCCCCGGCCTCCTGTCCGAGTGGACCGGGGGCCGGGGCGCACCGCCGACCGGGACCGACCGCTACCCGATCGCCGCCAGCACCTGATCGGCGAGCGCGCGCTCGCCGGCGGCGTTGGGGTGCACCGGAACCGGCTGGTTGGCGAAGAGCATCGGCTCGACCAGGCGCTCGACGGGCGACTTGCAGCCGTCGCGCCCCTCGGAGACCTGCGACATGTCGACGAAGGTCGAGTCGGTCTCCGCGGCGGCGCGCTCGACCGCGTCGTTCAGCGTGGCCTGCAGGTTACGCAGATAGCTGACATCACCCTCGGCCAGCGGCATCTGGGGCAGGCAGCTGCCGCTCGCGGGCAGCAGCCACGGGTAGCCGGCGATGACGACCTGGGCGCGCGGCGACCGGGCGTGGATGTCGCGCAGCACGGTGACCAGCGCGGGATAGGTCTCGTTGACAATCGGATCGGCCAGGCCGGCCCCGGCCTGTACCCGGCAGGGCTCGAACGCGCCGGGGTTCGACACCATCGCGCCGATGCAGGTGGCCATCGCTCCCGCGAAGGTGTTGTTGTTGTTGCCGCCGATCATCAGGGTGACCAGCTCGGTCGTCGGTGTGAGCGCCTCGAGCTGGGGCCTGGTGCTCTGGTACTGCGCCTCGTAGAAGTGCTGCGTCTTCGCTCCGCCGCAGCTGACGTCGGTGAGCCGGTAGCCGCGCTCCGCGGCCACCAGGTGCGCGAAGTTCTGCTGAGACTGCCAGCACTCGAGCGGCTGTCCGGGAACCATCGGGAAGACGCCGGACCCGGCACTGAAGCTGTCGCCGAGATTGACGTACTCGAGGCCGGGCGCGGGATCCGCCGCTGCCGAGGCGCCCGACACCACACCGGCGACGACGGCCAGCACCCCCACGGCCGATACCAGTCGTCCGACTCCAGACTTCAATCTCACAGTGGCCCCCGCGTCGTTGTTCTGTTGTGTGTTCGTGTGACCGGCAGCCCGCTCTCACGGCCGTGAGGCCAGTCACATCCCGAAGAACGTATACCGCTCGATGTTCCAAGACAAGGGTCTGCCTGCCACCGACGAACCGGGAACCTCGCTTCGCCAGCCGTCACGCTCAGGGCACCGGACGCCCGGGCCCGACACCACTACTCCGCCACCGGTTCCGGCACGGCGAGGTTCTGTCCGCGCAGCCGCTGCGAGATCACCTGGGTGATGCCGTCGCCGCGCATGCTCACCCCGTACAGCGCGTCCGCGACCTCCATGGTCGGCTTCTGGTGGGTGATGACGATCAGCTGCGACTTCTCCCGCAACTGCTCGAACAGCCCGATCAGCCGGCGCAGGTTGGTGTCGTCGAGCGCGGCCTCCACCTCGTCCATCACGTAGAACGGGGACGGCCGGGCCCGGAAGATGGCCACCAGCATCGCGACCGCGGTCAGCGACTTCTCGCCGCCGGAGAGCAGCGAGAGCCGCTTGACCTTCTTGCCGGGCGGGCGGGCCTCCACCTCGATGCCGGTGGTCAGCATGTCGGTCGGGTCGGTCAGCACCAGCCGGCCCTCCCCGCCGGGGAACAGTTTCGCGAACACGCCGACGAACTCGCGTTCCACGTCGGCCCAGGCCTCGGTGAAGACCTGCAGGATCCGGCTGTCGACGTCCGCGACCACACCGAGCAGGTCCTTGCGGGCGTTCTTGACGTCCTCGAGCTGGGTGGACAGGAAGTTGTACCGCTCCTCGAGCGCGGCGAACTCCTCGAGCGCCAGGGGATTGACCCGGCCGAGGGTGGCGAGGTCCTTCTCCGCCAGCTTCACCCGACGCTCCTGGGTGGCGCGGTCGTACGGCATCGGCGCCGGTGCCACCACCTGCTCGCCACGCTCGAGTGCCTGCTCGTACTCGGCCATCTCGAGCGCCGACGGCGGCAACGCCACCTCCGGCCCGTACTCGGCGACCAGGTCGTCGAGGCCGATGCCGTGCTGCTCGGAGATGGTCTGCTCGAGCTGCTCGATCCGCAGCGCCGCCTGCGCGCGGGCCACCTCGTCACGATGGACGGCGTCGGTCAGCGCGGCCAGCTGGGCCGTGCACTGCCGGACCCGTTCCTTGACGGTCTCGAGCTGCGCCCCGCGTTCGGTGCGCTGCCGGGTCAGCTCGTCGCGATGCTCGGACGCCGCCGCGACCACCGTCTCCAGCCGCTCGGCCACCCGCTGCCCGGACTGCGCCACCGCGGCCGCCACCGCCGCCGCGTTCTGCCGGGCCGCCTGGGCCCGTTCCGCCCGGGCCCGCGCCTCCCGCTCGGCCTGCGCGGCGCGGCGCAGCGAATCCGCCTTGCCGCGAACCGATTCCGCCCGCTCCTCGGCGGTGCGCAGGGTCAGCCGGGCCTCGACCTCGACCGCCCGCACCTCGGCCACCGCGGCGGCCGCGGCCTCCCGCTCCCCCGAACTCGGCTCCCCCGCCGCGCCGCCGTCCGGATCGGACTGCTCGTGCTGGGCCAGCGCCAGCCGCTCCTCGAGCTCGCCGAGCGCCGCCACCGACTCGATGCGCCGGGTCTCGGCGGCGGTGCGCTGACCGACGAGCCGATCCGACTCGGCGTGCGCCACCCGCGCCACCTGGCCGAGGCGACCGAGCTGCTCGTAGATCGCGGACATCGCGGCGTCCGACTCGGTCAGGGCGGCCAGCGTCTGCTCGGCGGACTCGGCCCGGTCCGCGTGCTCGGCCTCGGCGCCGGACAACGCGGCCGTCAGCTCCTCGGCCCGGCGCTCGGCCTCGGCCAGCGCCACCGTCGACGCGTCGACGGCCGAGGCCACCTCCAGCGTGGACGGCCTGCGGTCCGAACCGCCGGTGATCCAACCGGCCCCGACCAGGTCGCCGTCGAGGGTGACCGCGCTTCGGTGCGGCTGCGCGGCAACGAGTTCGGCGGCGGCGGGCAGGTCGTCGACCACCACCACCGAGCCGAGCAGCGCGGTCAACGCACCGCGCAGGTTCTCCGGGCACTCCACCATGTCCAGTGCGGCGCGCGCCCCGTCGGGCAGCGCCAGGTCGCCGTGGTCGGTGGCCGGGGCGCCGGTGGCCACCAGCGCCGCCCGACCGCCGTCGGCCGCCTTGAGGGCCGCCACCGCGGCTCCGGCGGCGGCGACGGAGCTGGCCGCGACGGCGTCGGCGGCCGGGCCCAGGGCGGCGGCGATCGCGACCTCGTAGCCCGTCCGGATGCGCAGCAACCCGGCCAGCGGACCGATCACCCCGTCGCCGGACCGGTGCTCGAGCAGCCAGGCCGCGCCGTCCTTCTGCTGCAGGCCGATCGAGAGCGCCTCGATCCGCGCCCGCAGCGACACCACTTCCTGGCCCGCGGCGCGCTCGGCGTCCCGCAGTTCGGTGACCCGCGCGGTCGCAGTCTCCAGGGCGGCGACCGCCCGCTCGTGCTGTGCGTCCAGCCCCAGTTCCCCGGCGTCGAGGTCGCCGATCCGGTCCTGGACGGTCTCGAACTCGGCCTGCGCCGCGTCGCCGCGGGTCCGGGCGTCCTCGATGGCGACGGTCAGTCGCGCGACCTCCGCGTCGATCGAGTCGCCTCGGGTCCGCAGGGTGTCCACCTGGCCGGACAGCCGGGCCAGGCCCTCACGGCGGTCGGCGATCGCGCGGACCGCCGCGACGTGGGCCCGCTCGGCCTCCGCGGCCGCGTCCTCGTACTGGGCGAGCGTCTCGCGCGCCGCGTCGAGGGTGGCGCGGGCGATCTCCAGCGACTCCAGGAGCTCGGCCTCCTCGGCGGCGACCCGCTCGGCCTGCGCCTCGAGCTGTTCGGGGTCCTGGCCGCGTCCGGTGTCGGGTGCGCCGTCGAGGTGTCGGGCGCGTTCGGAGGCGATCCGGACGGTCGCGTTGACGCGTTCGGCCAGCGCCGAGAGCCGGAACCACGTCTGGCCTGCCGCCTCGGCGCCGGGGGTGAGCCGGGCGAGCGCCTGCTCGTGGGCCCCGAGCTCCGTCGACGCCTCCGCCAGCACGGCCTGCACGTGCTCCTGCTGGGCCCGGGCCATCGCCTCGCCCTGTGCCTGCGTCGCCAGTTCACCGCGTCGGGTCACCAGGTCGTCGGCCGCCAGCCGCAGCCGGGCGTCGCGCAGGTCGGCCTGCACGGTCTGCGCGCGGCGGGCCACCTCGGCCTGCCTGCTCAGCGGCTTGAGCTGACGACGCAGCTCGGTGGTCAGGTCGGTCAGCCGCGCCAGGTTGGCCTGCATGGAGTCGAGCTTGCGGACGGCCTTCTCACGGCGCTTGCGGTGCTTGAGGACGCCGGCGGCCTCCTCGATGAAGGCGCGGCGGTCCTCCGGCCGGGACTCGAGGATCGCGGCGAGCCGGCCCTGCCCCACGATGACGTGCATCTCGCGACCGATGCCGGAGTCGGACAGCAGTTCCTGCACGTCCATCAGCCGGCACGAGGTGCCGTTGATCTCGTACTCGCCGGCACCGTCACGGAACATCCGCCGGGTGATCGAGACCTCGGAGTACTCGATGGGCAGCGCGCCGTCCGAGTTGTCGATCGTCAGGGTCACCTCGGCGCGGCCGAGCGGGGCGCGGCCACTGGTGCCGGCGAAGATGACGTCCTCCATCTTGCCGCCGCGCAGCGCCTTCGCGCCCTGCTCACCCATCACCCAGGTGAGGGCGTCGAGGATGTTCGACTTCCCGGAACCGTTCGGGCCGACGACGCAGGTGATGCCGGGCTCGAAACGCAGAGTCGTCGCGGACGCGAAGGACTTGAATCCCTTCAGCGTCAGACTCTTCAGATGCATGACGAATGACGTTACTGCACCGCACCGACCGATCCGGCAATTGATCGACCCGAGGGGGCACACACCCCGGCCGCGCCTGCGCCCGGCGTTACCCCTGCGGCGCGCCGGGAAGCGGGGAACCGACCGTGAACTTCGCGCCGAACGGGTCGGTGACCTCCGCGGTGCGCCCGTACGCCATGTCCGTCGGGTCGTCGGCGGTACCCCCGGCCGCCCGGGCGGCGGCAACGGCCGCGTCGGCGTCGGCGACCTGGAACAACGTGCCCCAGGCCGATGCGGGCGCCGTCGGGTCACCGATGATGCCGCCGATCTCGTGCCCGTCCGGCCTGCGCAGGAAGGTGAAGTCCAGGCCCGGCAGGTCGTCGTTCCCGTCCAGCGTGAAGTCGAAGACCGTGGCGTAGAACTCACGGGCCGGGCCCGGTTCCGGCGTCACCAGGTCGTTGCGCAGCAGCGTGTTCGGCTCGTTCACCAGCTCGCAGCCGACGTGCGCCTGCCCCTGCCACAGCCCGAACTGTGCGCCGGACGGGTCCTTCAGGATCGCCATCCGGCCCTGGCCCATCACGTCCATCGGCTCCGCCAGGACGACGCCGCCCGCGTCCCTGGACCGGGAGACGGTGACGTCCACGTCGTCGGTGGCCAGGTAGACGCTCCACCAGAACTCGGTCGCGGTCGGGTCGGGATTCGGCATCAGCGCGGCGACCTTCTTGCCCCGCAGCAGGCACATCGTGTACCTCCCGGTCTCTTCCGGCCCGACGTCGAACTCCCACCCGAAGACCGCTCCGTAGAACGACATCGCGCGATCGAGGTCGGGTATGCCGAGGTCGATCCAGGTGGGGGTGCCAAGCGGTTGGTTCGTCGTGACGGCGCTCATCGCTACTCCTCAACTCTCGGGTACGCAGTCGACGCTAGCCCGTTGCCCGCCCCTGTGGACGCGGTACGCGCGCCCCGGCGCGCAGCCACTACCCTCCCCCGAGTGATCGATGACGTGGCGAGCCAATCAGTGGCGACCAATTCAAAGGGGCTCCGGGCGGGGGCCCTGAGCCTGACCTCCAGCGTGGTGATCGGCGTGGCCTCGGCCGGTCCGGCGTACAGCATCGCGGCGACGCTCGGGCTGATCGTCGCCGCCGTCGGGCTGCAGGCTCCGGTGATCGCGCTGCTCGCGTTCGTGCCGATCCTCTTCGCCGCGGTCGGCTACAAGGAACTCAATGCCGCCGACCCGGACTGCGGGACCACCTTCGTCTGGGCGACGCGCGCGTTCGGCCCCGCCTGGGGCTGGATGGCCGGCTGGGCGATCGTGGTCGCGGACGTGCTGGTGATGGCCAGCCTGGCGCAGGTCGCCGGCCAGTACACCTTCCTGCTCTTCGGCGCCGAGGGCATCGGCGCCGACGCCACCAGCGTCTGGGTGCTGTTGCTCGGGGTCGTGTTCATGGTGGCCATGACGTACCTGTGCTTCCGCGGCATCGACGTCTCCGCGCGGGTGCAGTCGGTGCTGCTGACGGTCGAGTTCGTCGCGCTCGTGCTCTTCGCGGTGGTCGCCCTGGTCCGGGTGTGGCTCGGCAACGCGGGCGCCCAGGCGATCGCGCCGCAGTGGAGTTGGTTCAACCCGTTCGAGATCGGCTCGTTCTCGACCTTCGTCAACGCGATGCTGCTGATGGTGTTCATCTACTGGGGCTGGGACTCCGTCGTCTCGGTCAACGAGGAGACCGTCGACAGCCACCGCACCCCGGGCCGCTCGGCGGTGATCTCCACGGTGGTGCTGGTCGCGCTCTACGTGCTGGTGACCGTCGCCGCGCAGTCGTTCGCAGGCGTCGGCACCGAGGGCACCGGCCTGGCCAACCCGGAGCACTTCGACGACTTCTTCGCCGCGATCGGGACCGCGGTGTTCGGCGAGGGCCTGCTCGGCCAGGTGCTCACCCACGTGCTGCTGCTGATGATCCTCACCTCGGCGATCGCGTCGACCCAGACGACGATCCTGCCGACCGCCCGCACCACGCTGTCGATGGGTGTGTTCCGGGCGCTGCCCGACGCCTTCGCGCGGGTGCACCCGCGCTACCTCACGCCCACCGTCTCGACGCTCGCGATGGGTGCCGCCTCGGTGGCCCTGTACGTGGTGTTCAACTTCGTCTCGGCGGGCAACCTGATCTTCGACTCGGTCTCCGCCATCGGCATCGCGGTCGGCTTCTACTACGGGATGACGGCGCTGGCCTGCGTCTGGCTCTACCGCGACACCCTGCGCGAGAGCACCCGGAACCTGTTGATGCGGGGCGTGTTCCCGCTGCTGGGCGGGGCGATGCTGCTGTTCGCGGCCGGCTGGACGGCGGTCACCTCGTTCGCCTCCGACGCGGGCGAGACCAGCTGGACGATGCCGTTCGCCCCGCACTGGCAGGTCGGCGGCGTGTTCATCCTCGGGGTGGTCTCGATGCTGCTGGGACTGCCGCTGATGTGGTGGTGGCGCTGCCGCGACCGGGCGTTCTTCGACGGTGAGACGATCACCCGCGCCCTGCCGTAGGCGCCGGTGCCTGGCTACAGGATGGCGACCGCGACCACCAGGCCGAGTGCCAGGTGCGCGGCCGCGACCACCAGCACCGCCGGGGTGAACCGGTCCTCGGCCAGCACCGCACCGATGTCGATGCCGGTGACCAGCTCCACGATCCGCACCGAGACCACCTGTGCGGCAATGCCGACGAGGCCGAACACCAGCGTGTAGACGAGCCCCTCCGACAGCTTCCCGGACGAGGCGAAGATGGCCAGCACCACGATCAGCGCCATGCTCACCATTCCGGACGCCGTCACCACCGCCGAGTTCGGCTTGCCCTCGCGGAGCATGGTGCGCAGCGGCCCCGGCGTGGACCAGTCGATGGCGTAGAAGCCCAGCACCATCAGCACCAGGCCGACGATGGCGTACAGCACGATGGCCGACACTCCCCGGCCCAGCTGGGACCAGTAGTCGGCGCTCAGGGCCACCACGGTCGTAGTCATGTCGTGCTCCGTTCGATGAGGTTCGGTGAGAGTGCGTTCACTGCTGCGGGATCCGGTGCGGCACGAAGGCCGCCCCGTCGTCGGTGACCAGTCCCGAAGTCTCCCGGATGCCGAGTCCGGCCGCCTCGTCGCCGACGATCCAGGCGCCGAGCGCCGGCCGCATGCCGTCGAATTCCGGTAGCGGGTCGAGCATCTGGTAGACGAAGCCCTCTTCGCCGTAGATGCCGCCGGTGCTGGTGTCCATGCCCGCACCGACGATGGACACGTTGGCGCCCTCGCGGCCGAGCTTCGGCTTGCGCACGTACTCGGTCAGTTCGTGCGGGTCGTCGAGGTAGGCGGGCAACAGGTTCGGGTGCCCGGGGTACATCCCCCACAGCACCGCGAGGATCGCCTTGTTGCTCAGCAGCGTCTTCCACAGTGGCTCGATCCACATGGTCTCGGGCATGAGTTCGACTGCGCGCTTGCCGAAGTCGTCGTCGAGCACCCACTCCCATGGGTAGAGCTTGAACAGCGTGGAGATCGGCGCCTCCTCGAGGTCGACGAAGCGGTGCAGGTCCGGGTCGAAGCCGATCTCCTCGATCGCCAGGGCCACGGTGTCGAGGCCGGCCTCCGCCGCACACTCCTGCATGTAGGCGACGGTGACGTTGTCCTCGCCGCTGGCATCCGCGGAGGACCATGCGAAGTGCATCTCGGTGCTGGGCAACCCGGACTTGATCTCACCCCACCGCTCGACCAGCTTCTCGTGCAGCGAATTCCACTGGTCGTCCCCGGGGTGGGCGTCGGTGAGCCAGTGCCACTGCAGGATGGAGGCCTCGAGCAGGGTCGTCGGGGTGTCCGCGTTGTACTCGAGCAGCTTGGCCGGTCGACGCCCGTCGTATCGCAGGTCGAACCGTCCGTACACGTGCGGGTCACCGCGCCGCCAGGACTCGGCGATCGGTCCCCACGACCACTCGGGCAGCCCGAACTCCTGGTACCGCTCGGTGAGGATCACGTGCTCGACGGCGTTCAGGCACATCGAGTGCAGCAGTTCGACATCCGCCTCGAGCGAGAGGATCTCGTCCATCTCGAACTCGTAGTGCACGGACTCGTCCCAGTACGGTCGGTCCGAGCCGTCGGCCATCCGGGCCGGGGTTCCGTAGACCAGCCCCTGCCCGACCACGGTCTCCCGCCAACCCGGCCGGGGGGTTCCACGACGCCTGCGCACGTCAGCTCCCGCCGCTGGTGCCGGAGACCTTGCTGCCGAAGCCGCCGCGTTGAATCGTGGTACCGGACTTGGTCTTGACGGTGACTCCCTGTGGTTTGACGGTGCTGCCACCGACCGGCTTCTGCCCGACCGTGGTGTTCGAGCCGCCGTAGTAGTACCGGTACGAGGAGCCGGCGACGATGAACATGCCCATCGAGTTCGGCGATCCGGCGCTGGAGCAGACGTCGTCGGGAACCGCGACCCCCTGCTCGTCCACGCAGGTCGCGGTGACCGACTCCGACTCCGAGGACAGCACGGTGTAACCGAGGGCGACCAGACCGACCACGCCGACCACCGCGGCGCCACCGATCATGGCCTTGCGACGGGTGCGCCTGCGCTGTTCCTCCCGGGCCGCGGTCTCGGCGGCCTGGATCTCGAGCTCCTCGCGCTCCCGGCGCGCCTTGTCCCGGGCGCGGGACTCCCCCACCGTCGGCGGCCGCGGCCGGGTCGAGCCCGGCTCCTGGCGACGGATCCGGCCGGCCCCCGGCACGGCCGAGCCCGGAGCGTCCGCATCCGTCCCGTCCGCACTGTCCGGGTTTTCTCCGTCGGGTCCCACTGAGCCCTCCCCACCGTGTGACGTCATCGCGATGACCCTAGCGTTCGACGAACCCGACGAGTCCGCCCGCCGCGCCGGACCAACTCTCGACCACCAGGCTCACCCGGCCCGGGGTCGCCCCGGAGCGGAGCAGTTCGAGCAGTCGCTCGCACTGCGGACGCGGACCCTCGGCGATCACCAGGACGCGCTTGTCCGGGCGATTGGTGGCATGACCGACCAGGCCGAGTTCGAGCGCCCTGGACCGGGTCCACCACCGGAAGCCGACGCCTTGCACCTCCCCGTGAACCCAGGCGGTCAGGCGGACTTCCGTCACGTCAGCTGGTCGGCGGCGTCAGCTTGTGGACGCTGCCGTCAAAGCTGGTGGCGTACAACGCCGTCGAATCCCAACCGGTTCCCGACCCGAAGCGCACCGAGGACACCATCGTCAGCCCGGTGGCGATGTCGCAGCGGTCCCCGCTGACCGGGTCGACGCGGACCACCTTGCCGCCGCCGTTGAGCGCGACGTAGACGTTGCCGCTCTCGTCGACGGCCAGGTCGTCGGCGATGTTGGTGCGGCCGTCACCGGGCAGCGGCACCGACTGCGTCGCCGCGCTCAGGTCGGCGGCGTCGAGGACGTGCACCGCACCGTCGGCGTCGAAGGACGTGTCCACCACGACCTTGCCGTCCGCGGTCGCCGCGATGCCGTTGACGCTGCCGAGGTCGACGGACAGCCGCTCGAAATCGCCACCGCCGGCCGGGATCCGGGTGATGCCGACGCGGTCGCCGAGCGCGGTGGTGGTGAGCAGGTCACCGTCGGCGAGCTGGGCCAGGCCGTTGGGCATGGTCAGTCCCTCCACGAGGGTGGTCCGTTCGCCCGTGTCCAGGTCCACCGACTCGACGGTGCCGTTGGTGGCGTTCATCAGGCCCGACATCGCGTTGTTGCCGGTGGTGAAGATCACCCGCGACCCGTCGACGACCATGCCGCCGGGGCTGTTCACGTCCTCGACCAGGTCGCCGCGCTCACCCGTGGCCGTCAGGGTGCGCACGGCTCCCCCGCCGCTGGGCGCGCCCTCCGAGAGCAGGACGTTGCCGCGGCCGTCGAAGGCCAGGTTCTCGAGCATCCCGAATCCGGAGGCCACCTCACTCACCGTCCACGGCACGCAGGCCGCCGGGGCGGGCGCGCGGCCCGTGGTGGCGGCGGGGGTCGTCGTCGCCGCGGGCGCGACCGTGGCGGGAACCGATGCCGTCGTGGGTGCGGGCGCACCGACCGGCGCGGGCGCCGACACCGAGGTGGGCGCGGGCGCGCCTGCGGGCGCCGGGTTCGTCGAGGGCACGGGCGCAACCGAAGACGGTTGGGCCGCAGCGGGAACGGTGGGTGCCGGCACGGGGGCCGGAACGCCGGGGGCAGGAGGGGCGGGCACCGGCTGGGCACCGGCGAGCGGGGCACCGACCATCGCGCCGGCGACCACGGCGCCGACCATCGCAACGCGGGACAGAATCATGGCGCTATTTGATCACGAATCGGTCTCCACCGAAAGATTCACGACGGTACCGGTTTTCAGGGTCCTTCCGACGGTGCACACCTTGTCCACGGACTTGAGGACGACGGTGAGCAACCGCTCCTGCGCATCGGCGTCGAGTTCGCTCAGATCCACCTCGAGAACTTCGTCCAGGCGCGGGTACACCTCGTTCTCCCGGTCGGCGGCGCCGGAGACCCGCACGGTGGCGTCGTAGTTCTCCCCCAGCCGTCGGGCGAGCGGGGTGTCCGAGCTCATCCCGGTGCACGCGGCGAGGGCGATCTTGAGCAGCTCACCGGGGGTGAACACGCCGTCGACCGATTCCGCGCCGATCAGCACCTCGGCGCCGCGGGAGCTGCGCCCGGTGTAGCGCCGGGTGCCGGTGCGCTCGACCCAGAGTTCGGTTCCGGCGGTGGTGTCGGGAGTCTGTTCAGCCATGCCGGCAATCCTGCCACCCCGTTTCGCTCACGCGTCGGCGCCCTGGCGCTCGGGGTACGAGGGGGTGTCGCCCCAGGACTGCACGCCCCGCAGGTCCGGCATGTCCGACCGGTTGAACACGGGCTCCAGCCCCTGCCTGCGCTGGTCCGTGTAGTGCCGCATCAACCGGAACACCAGCACCGACAGCGGCGCGATCGCGATCAGGTTGACCGTCGCCATCACACCCATCGACAGGTCCGCGAGGCTCCAGATCAACGGCAGCGACCCGATGGCGCCGGCGAACGCGCAGACAACCACGAGCGCCCGGAAGACGTTGAGCGCCCGCGTCGACGGCGTGAGGAAGCCGATGTTGGACTCGCCGTAGTAGTAGTTGCCGATCACCGAGGTGAAGGCGAGGAAGAAGATCGCGATCGTCAGGAAGTGGATCGTCCAGGTGCCCAGGTGCTCGGCGAGCGCGATCTGGGTGAGCGAGGCACCCGTGGCGGCGCTGAGGTCCGGGTCCGCGAGCAGGATGACGAAGGCCGTCACGGTGCACACCAGCAGGGTGTCGAAGTAGACGCCGAGGCTCTGCACCAGGCCCTGCTTGACCGGGTGGGTGACCGAGGCCGTCGCGCCCGCGTTGGGCGCCGAGCCCATGCCTGCCTCGTTGGAGAACAGTCCGCGCCGGATGCCCTGCATGATCGCGACGCCGATGCCGCCGCCGACCACCTCGTTGAGGCCGAACGCGCTCTGCACGATCGTGACGAACATCTCGGGCACCGCGGTGATGTTGAGCACCACCACGACGAGGCCGAGCAGCAGGTAGGCGCCGGCGACGAAGGGCACCACCACCTGCGAGACCGACGAAATCCGGCGCACGCCGCCGAAGATCACCGCGGCCGTCAGCAGGGCGACGACGATGCCGACCGCCATCTTGACGGTGTCCTCGTGCCCACCCACGGACGTGCTGACCGCGTCGGCGATGGAGTTGGACTGCACCGCGACGAAGACGAAGCCGTAGGTGACGGTGATGATCACCGCGAACAGGACGCCCATCCAGCGCCGCCCCAGCCCGTACTGCATGTAGTAGGCCGGCCCGCCGCGGAAGCTGTCCTTGTCCGGCACCTTGTAGAGCTGACCGAGGGTGGACTCGACGAACGAGGTGGCGCCGCCGATGATCGCCATCATCCACATCCAGAAGACCGCGCCGGGACCGCCGATGCTGATCGCGATGGCGACGCCCGCGATGTTTCCGGTGCCGACCCGCGACGCCGCGGAGATCGAGAACGCCCGGAAGGCCGAGATGCCCGGATTGCCGTCGGGAAGGTCGTCGGGCTTGTCGGTGATGACGCGGAGCATCTCCCGGAACATCCGGACCTGGACGAAGCGGGTTCGCCACGAGAAGTACAGGCCCAGGACGACCAGCAGCGCGATGATCAGGTACCAGAACTTGTCGTTGACTTCGGTGACGAGCTCGGTAGCCCTGTCCATGGTCGAATCCTCCGGGGTCGGGAAGTAGGGCCTCGTGCCAGCGAGGATCATCGACTACCGACACGGCCTGCCGCAAATACCCGAAATGTCCGTGTCGCGCCCGGAGGGGCGGCCCGGGGCGGCGACTACTGCTGGAACCGGTACCCCATCCCGACCTCGGTGATCAGGTGCCGCGGCCGGGACGGATCGACCTCGAGCTTGCGTCGCAACTGCGCCAGGTAGACGCGCAGGTAGTGGGTCTCGGTCGCGTATGACGGGCCCCACACCTCGCGCAGCAACTCCTTCTGCCCCACCAGCTTTCCCTTGTTCCGCACCAGCATCTCGAGCATCCCCCACTCGGTCGGCGTCAGGTGGACCTCGGCACCGTCCCTGGTCACCTTCTTCGCCACCAGGTCGACGGTGAAGGTGTCGGTCACCACCACCGGCTCGCCCGCGTTGGCGGCCGTGGAGTTCCGACGCACCGCCGCCCGCAACCGGGCCAGGAACTCGTCCATCCCGAACGGTTTGGTGACGTAATCGTCAGCGCCCGCGTCCAACGCGGCCACCTTGTCCGCGGAGTCGGTCCGTGCGGACAGCACGATGACCGGCGCCGTGGACCAGCCGCGCAGGCCCGCCAGTACCTCGATCCCGTCCAGGTCCGGCAGCCCAAGGTCGAGGACGATCACGTCCGGGTGGCGCTCCGCGGCGGCCCGCAGCGCCGCGGCACCGGTCGCGGCGGTGACCACCTCGTAGCCCCGCACCGTCAGGTTGATCCGCAGCGCCCGCAGGATCTGCGGCTCGTCGTCGATCACCAGCACCCTTGTCACAAAGCCACCTTCCCGATTCCTGCCAAGTCCACCACCATCGTCAACCCGCCGCCCGGGGTGTCGGTTGCACTGACCGTGCCGCCCATCGCCTCGGTGAAGCCGCGTACCACCGCGAGCCCCAGTCCCACCCCGGTGGACATGTCCCGGTCGCCGAGCCGCTGGAAGGAGTCGAAGATCTGGTCCTCCGCACCCCGGGCGACGCCCGGTCCGGTGTCCGCGACCGTGATGAGCACCCGGTCCCGGACCGGTGCCGCGGCGATCCGGACCGCACCGTCCGGCGCGTACCGCAGCGCGTTGTCCACCAGGTTCGCCAGCACTCGTTCGAGCAGGCCGCTGTCGGCCAGCACCGCGTTCGGGCCGACGTCGACCTGCACCCGGTCGCGACCCGCCCGCCCGAACCCCGGGATCCCGACGCCAACGCCGACCAGCGCCCGGTGCACCACCTCCTCGAGGTACACCGGCCGCAGCGTCGGCCGGACCACCCCCGCCGCCAGCCGTGACGAGTCGAGCAGGTTGCCGACCAGGTTGGTCAGCTGGTCCGTCGACTCCTCCACCGTGGCCAGCAGTTCGGCAGTGTCCTCGGGCGAGAACTCCACGTCGTCGCTGCGCAGGCTCGACACCGCGGCCTTGACCGCGGCCAGCGGGGTCCGCAGGTCGTGGCTGACCGCGGAGAGCAGCGAGCGCCGCAGCCGGTCCGCCTCGGCCAGCGCCTGGGCCTGACTGGCCTCCTCGGCCAGCTCACGCTGCCGGATCAACCCGACCGCCTGGTTGGCCACCGCGAGCAGCACCCGCCGGTCGCGGGCGTGCAGCCCGTCCCCACGCAGCGCCAGGGCGTACTCGCCGTCGTTCACCTCGCAGACGGTGTCCGCGTCCGCCACCGACGGCGGCGGCGCGTCGCCGACCGAGCTCACCACGCCTGCCCCGCGGCGGATCATGCTCACCGACCGCTGCCCGAACGTCTCGCGCACCTTCTCCAGCAGGGTCTGCAGGTCCGCCCCACGCAGCACCGAGCCGGCGAACAGGGCCAGCAGCTCCGCTTCCTGCGAGGCGCGGCGCGCCTCCCGCGCCCGTTCCGCCGCCGCGTCGACGAGCACCGCGACCGCGACCGCGACCACCAGGAGGACGACCGTGGTGATGAAGTTGTCCGGCTCGGCGATGGTGAAGCTGCGCACCGGCGGGGTGAAGAAGTAGTTGAGCAGCAGGCCCGAGATCAGCGCGGACAGCACGGCCGGCGCCACACCGCCGAGCAACGCGACGACCAGCACCACGATGAAGAAGAGCGCGCTCTCCCCGCCGACCTCGTATCTGCTGTTGATCAGCCACATGATCAGCGCCGCCACGGACGGCACCAGCACCGCCGCGATCCACGAGAGCAGCCGGCGCGGCGGCGAACCGGTCGGCAGCCACCTACGGTGCCTGCTCGCCTCCCCGTGGGTGACCATGTGCACGTCGATCGAGCCCGACTGCTGCACGACGGCCGCGCCGATGCCCTCGTCGAGGATCCGCGCCCACCGCGAGCGCCTCGACGTCCCGAGGACCAACTGGGTCGCGTTGGACGCCCGGGCGAACTCGAGCAGCGTCGAGGGGACGTCGTCCCCGACCACGCTGTGCAGGCTCGCGCCGATGCTCGCGGCGAGCTTGCGCACCTTCCCCATCTCCGGCGCGGACACACCGGTGAGACCGTCGCCGCGCACCACGTGCACCACGATCAGCTCCGCACTCGACCGCGACGCGATCCGGCCGGCGCGCCGCACCAGTGTCTCCGATTCGGGGCCACCGGTGACCGCCACGACCACCCGCTCCCTGGCCTCCCAGGTGTCGGTGATCTCGTTCTCGGCCCGGTACTTCGCCAGGGCCGCGTCGACCTGGTCGGCCACCCACAGCAGTGCCAACTCGCGCAGTGCGGTGAGGTTGCCGCGGCGGAAGTAGTTGCTCAGTGCCGCGTCGACCTTCTCGGCGGCGTAGATGTTGCCGTGGGAAAGCCTGCGGCGCAGCGCCTCCGGCGTGATGTCGACGAGCTCGACCTGGGTGGCCGCGCGCACCAGCTCGTCGGGCACCGTCTCCTGCTGGACCACCCCGGTGATCTGCTCCACCACGTCGTTGAGGCTCTCGAGGTGCTGGACGTTCAGCGTGGTCAGCACGTCGATGCCGGCGGCGAGCAGCTGTTCGACGTCCTGCCAACGCTTCTCGTTGCGACTGCCCGGAGTGTTGGTGTGCGCCAGCTCGTCCACGAGCACCAGGGCCGGCCTTCGCCGCAGCACCGCATCCACGTCGAGCTCGGCCGCCGTGG
Source organism: Rhodococcus kronopolitis (assembly GCF_042654025.1). Taxonomy (NCBI): domain Bacteria; kingdom Bacillati; phylum Actinomycetota; class Actinomycetes; order Mycobacteriales; family Nocardiaceae; genus Rhodococcus; species Rhodococcus kronopolitis. Next base: position 241,262 of record NZ_JBHSFO010000001.1, read on the forward strand.
TACCCCGGTAGTCGAGGAGCAGCGGGGCGATCACCTCGAGATCCCCGAGCTGGGCGGCGGTGCGGGCGCGGCCGTGGGTCTCCACCACGGCCGCGACCACGTCCGTACCCCGTTCCCGGCGCCGGTGCGCCTCGCCCAGCATCGCGAAGGTCTTGCCCACGCCGGGCGCAGCGCCCAGATAGATGCGCAGTTCCCCGCGCCCGTGTTCGCCGCCGCGCTCGGTACCACTCACCCGGCCATCATCCACCCGCCGGTGACCCGCCGCACGCAGGTGCCGTCAGGCCGAGCGCGAGGTTCAACTCGAGGACGTTGACCCGCGGCGACCCCAGCACCCCGAACTGACGGCCCTCGGTGTGCTCGTCGACGAGCAGGCGGACCGCGTCGTCGGACATCGCGTTGACCTCCGCCACCCGGCGCACCTGCAGCTGCGCGTACTCCGGGCTGATGTCCGGGTCGATCCCGGAGCCGGAGCCCGTCACCGCGTCGACCGGGACGGACGACGGCGGCACCGACTCGCGGGCGGCGATCGCCGCGCGACGCTGGTCGACGAACGACGCCAACAGCTCCGAGCTCGGGCCCTGGTTGATCGGCAGTGCCGCCGCCGGGTTGCCGGGAGCGAAGGCGTCCTCGTCGGCCACCGAACCGGTCACCCGGTTGTGGAAGAACGGGTCCGAGGCGCCGGCGGGCACCTGCGGGTCAACCCCCACCAGGGCGCTGCCGACGACGCAGCCGTTGGAGTCGCGCAGCGCCGAGCCCTCCGCGGAACCCGCGCCGAGCCGGCCGATGCCCCACACCGCCGCCGGGTACAGCACACCGACGAACGCGGTGAGCGCCAGCAGCACCAGCAGCCCGGCCCATACCTGCCGGAACATTCCGATAGTGAATCGCATTACATCTCACCCAATCCCGGGGATAAGTCGAACGACGAGGTCGATCAGCCAGATGCCGACGAACGGCGTGACGATCCCGCCCAGTCCGTAGATCAACAGGTTTCGTCCCAGCAGCGCCGACGCCGTGGACGGCCGGTACCGGACGCCCTTGAGCGCCAACGGGATCAGCGCGACGATCACCAGGGCGTTGAAGATCACCGCGGACACGATCGCCGACTGCGGTGTCGCCAGCCGCATGATGTTCAGGGCGTCGAGCTGCGGGTAGATCCCGCTGAACAGCGCGGGCAGGATCGCGAAGTACTTGGCCAGGTCGTTGGCCAGCGAGAAGGTGGTCAGCGCACCACGGGTGATCAGCAACTGCTTGCCGATCTCCACCACCTCGATCAGCTTGGTGGGGTCGGAGTCCAGGTCCACCATGTTGCCGGCCTCCTTCGCGGCCGAGGTCCCGGTGTTCATCGCGACGCCGACGTCCGCCTGCGCCAGCGCGGGGGCGTCGTTGGTGCCGTCCCCGGTCATCGCGACCAGTCGACCACCCGCCTGTTCCTTGCGGATCAGCTCGAGCTTGTCCTCCGGGGTGGCCTCCGCCATGAAGTCGTCGACGCCGGCCTCGGCCGCGATCGCCTTGGCGGTCAACGGGTTGTCGCCGGTGATCATCACCGTGCGGATGCCCATCGCGCGCAGCTCGGCGAACCGTTCGGCAATGCCCGGCTTGACCACGTCGGAGAGCGCGATGACGCCGAGCACCCGGGCGCCGTCCCGACCGTCGACCGCCACCACCAGCGGGGTGCCGCCGGCCTGGGCGATCTCGTCGACCGCGGCGCCGACGGCCGGGTCTGCCACGCCGCCGGCGACCCGGACCCAGGCGAGCACCGAGTCGGTGGCGCCCTTGCGAATCCGCTCGCCCGCAGTCAGCGATCCCCCGTCGCTGCGCTCGCCCGGCACGTCCAGGCCGCTCATCCGGGTCTGCGCGGTGAACGGCACGAACTCGGCGGCCTTCTCGGCCTCGCTCGGCTCGGCGGCGAGGCCGAAGTCGCGGGCACACAGTTCGACGATGCTGCGGCCCTCGGGGGTGCCGTCGGCGAGGCTGGAGAGCCGGGCCGCGGCGGCCAGCTCGGCCGCGCTCACTCCCGGCGCCGGGTGCAGCGCGGTCGCCTGCCGGTTGCCGAAGGTGATGGTGCCGGTCTTGTCCATCAACAGGGTGTCGATGTCGCCCGCTGCCTCGACCGCCCGGCCGGACATCGCGAGCACGTTGCGCTGCACCAGCCGGTCCATACCGGCGATGCCGATCGCGGAGAGCAGCGCGCCGATCGTGGTCGGGATCAGGCAGACCAGCAACGCGATCAGCTTGACCGGGTCCTGCTCCTGGCCGGCGTAGAGCCCCATCGGGCCCACCGCCACCACGGCCAGCAGGAAGATCACGGTCAACGACGCGAGCAGGATGTTCAGGGCGATCTCGTTCGGCGTCTTCTGCCGGGAGGCGCCCTCGACGAGGGCGATCATCCGGTCCACGAACGAGTGCCCGGGCGCGGCGGTGACCTGGACGACGATCCGGTCGGAGAGCACGATGGTGCCGCCGGTGACGGCACACCGGTCGCCGCCGGACTCCCGGACCACCGGCGCGGACTCGCCGGTGATCGCGGACTCGTCCACGGTCGCGATGCCCTCGACGACGTCGCCGTCGCCGGGGATCACCTCGCCTGCCACCACCACCACGCGGTCGCCGACGACCAGTTCGGTCCCGGGTACCGACTCGACCGCCCCGCTGTCGGTGATCCGATGGGCGACGGTGTCCTGCTTGACCTTCCGCAGGCTGGCCGCCTGCGCCTTGCCGCGGCCCTCGGCCACCGACTCTGCGAGGTTCGCGAACAGCACGGTGAACCAGAGCCAGGCCGCGACCAGCCACGCGAACAGCGACGGATCGAGCGCCGCCATCACGGTGGTGACCACCGATCCGACGAACACGACGAACATCACCGGGTTGCGGGCCTGGTGGCGTGGGGTGAGCTTGCGGCAGGCGCCCGGCAGGGCGGTCCACAGCTGCGTGGGACTGAAGATTCCGGCCTTGACCGGCCTCGGGCCGTGCCCCTGGTCGTCGACCGGGTCGGGTGCGGCGACCGCGTCGGGCGGGTCGGCGAGGGTGGTGTGCGCACTCATTGCAGTGCCTCCGCGATCGGGCCCAGCGCCAGGGCCGGGAAGAAGGTCAGCGCCGCGACGAGAACCGCGGTGCCGGTGAGCAGTCCGGCGAACATCGGGCCTGCGGTCGGCAGGGTGCCGGCGCCGGGGGTCGACTTCTTCTGCGACGCCAGGGATCCGGCGAGTGCCAGCACGAAGATGATCGGCAGGAACCGGCCGAAGAGCATGCAGAGGCCGAGTGAGGCCTGGAACCAGTCGCTGGTGACGGTCAGCCCGCCGAAGGCGCTGCCGTTGTTGTTCGAGGCCGAGGCGTAGGCGTAGAGCACCTCACTGAAGCCGTGGATGGACCCCGGGCTGCCCGTCGGGCCGCTGTTGCCGAGGAATCCGGTTGTCGAGGAGAGGATGACGGTGATTCCGGTGCCGATCAGCACCAGCGCCGGCATCACCAGCACCGACAGGGCGGCCAGGGTGATCTCCCGCTTGCCGAGCTTCTTGCCGAGGAACTCCGGAGTCCGCCCGACCAGCAGCCCGCCGACGAACACCGCGACCACCGCGAGGACGAGGATGCCGTAGAGGCCGGTCCCGACGCCGCCGGGCGCGATCTCGCCGAGCAGCATGTTCAGGATCAGGGCCCCGCCGCCGAGCGGCGAGAAGCTGTCGTGGGCCGCGTTCACGGCGCCCGTCGAGGTACCGGTGGTGCTCACCGCGAACAGTACGGACCCGGGGATCCCGAACCGGACCTCCTTGCCCTCCATCATGGCGCCGGCCGCGTTGGCGGCGATGCCGCGCTGACCCGACTCGGCGGCGAGGGTGACGGCCAGGAGCGAGCCCCACAGGATTCCCATCACCGCGAGCACGGTCAGGCCCTGCTTGCGGTTGCCGACCATGGTGCCGAAGGTGCGGGTCAACGCGACCGGGATCAGCAGGATCGCGATGATCTGCACGACGTTCGACAGCGGTGTCGGGTTCTCGAACGGATGCGCCGAGTTGGCCGCGAGGATGCCGCCGCCGTTGGTGCCGAGCTCCTTGATCGCCTCCTGCGAGGCCACCGGGGCGAGGGCGTTGGTGACCGAGCTGCCGTCGAGACCCGTCGAGGAGAAGCCGCCGTGGAACGACTGGATCACGCCCTGGCTCAACAGGATCAGCGCGATGACGAACGCGAACGGCAGCAGGATCCGCAGCGTGCCGCGGGTGAGGTCCACCCAGAAGTTGCCGATCTCACCGCCGCGGGAGACCCGCACGAAGCCGCGGATCAGTGCGACCGCGACGGCCATCCCGACGGCCGCGGAGACGAAGTTCTGCACGGCGAGGCCGAGCGCCTGGGTGAGGTGGCTCATCGTGGTCTCGGGCGTGTACGACTGCCAGTTGGTGTTGGTGACGAACGAGACGGCGGTGTTGAACGCGACGGAGGGTCTCACCCCGGACAGTTCGCCGCCGAGCGGGAGCACCCCCTGGATGCGTTGGAGCAGATAGAGGAACGCGACGCCTGCGGCGGAGAAGCCGAGCAGGCTGGCGGCGTAGCCGTACCAGGTCTGCTCGGTGCGGGCGTTGATGCGGCAGAGGCGGTAGAGCACCGTCTCGACCCGCAGGTCCCCGGAACGCAGGTCGGTGTCGGTCGTGTAGACCTTCGCCATGTAGTCACCGACGGGGACGTACAGGATCGCCAGTACTGCGAGCACCAGCGCGATCTGCAGCCCCGCCGCGAGTGCGGGATTCATGTGTCAGAACCTCTCGGGATCGAGAAGTGCGACGAGCAGGTAGACCACGAGCGCGGCGGCGAGAACGACCAGCACCACGCTGACGGTTCCGGCGGCGGTCACCGGTCCGCCCGGCTCTTGAGACCGGCGCCCTTCAGGGCGCTGCCCTGCAGTCCGCGCAGCACCAGCGCGCACGCGCTGAAGCCACCGATGATCAGTACCACGTAGGCCAGATCAGCCATCACGCATCCTCTTCGACACAGTTCACTGCCGCCGTCCGTCGGCGGGCCACAGTGAACAGTGCTCCCGGGGAAGCCCCGAACGGGGCTTCCTTACGGGTCACTGACGCCCTCACCTGGGCTGTTGACGGGTTCTTTACGCGCGTGCGAAACCGGCGACCGAACGCCCCTGGGCGAGCCTCCGCACCGACTCGGGCACCGGGGTGTGCGGATCGACCCAGGGCGCGGGGACCGGTGTGCCGGGCACGGCCCGCAGCGGCACCACACCCGCCCACGCGCCCTCGTCTGCGCCGGGTGCGCTCGGCGGGGCGTTGCGCACCTTGACGGTCCACCCGCCCGCGACGATGGGCAGCGCGATGGTCAGCGTGGCCGCGAGCTCCTTGCCGGTGTGGCCGCGCACCTCTGCGCTGCGCCCCGGGATCAGCGCGTCCGAGAGCGCGTCCAGCGCGGCGGCGGACTCCTCCCGGGTGAGCACGGTCAGGTGCCCGCGCACCACGGCGGACCGGTAGTTGGCCGAGGTGTCGAAGAGGCTGTCCGCCACCACGATCCCGTCGAGCATCGCCACGCAGAGCGCGGCGGGCGCGCCAGCGGCGACCTGGCGCAGCGCCCCGGCACCGGTGGACCCGTGCAGGATGATCCGGTCGCCGACCCGGGCGTAGAGCATCGGGACCGCCCAGGGCATGCCGTCGACGACGGTGGCGAGGGTCCCGACGGCCGCGGCGTCGAGCACGTCGTCGAGCTGGGTCCGGTCGAGCATCGAGCGTTCGGGGTGCCTGTTGATTTTGTCCACGTCGCCAGCCTCGGCCGATTCTGGCTCGTCCGACAGGTCCAGAATTGCCATTTGAGACAGACCAGTATTGTCGCGCCATGGCCCGCCATTCCCGCGACGTCCAACTGACGCTGACGCTGCCGCCCACCGGAACCGCCCTGCGGCACCGCATCTCCGAGGCGATCGTCGACGCGATCCGGCTCGGCCGGCTGCATCCCGGCGACGCCCTGCCGCCGACGAGGGCGCTCGCCGCCGAGCTGGGCGTGGCCCGGGCGGGCGTGGTCGAGGCGTACGACGAACTGTGCGCGGCCGGATATGCCTGTGCGCGGCCGGGATCCGGAACCCGTATCGCCCCCGGCGCCGACGCCGCCGCGGCGGCGGGCGCCGGTTCCCACGTGTCGGAGGGCCCGCCACCGGTAGCCGACACCGCGCCGGCACCGCCTGCCCCGACCTGGGACCTCACCCCGGGCTCGCCGGACACCGACCTCGTCTCCCCCGACGACTGGCGGCGCGCCTGGCGCGCGGCCGCGGCGGCACCGATCCAGGTCCGCGCGCCGGGCCCGTCCGGCCACCCCGAGCTGCGCCGCGCCCTGGCCGTGCACCTGCGTCGCACCCGCGGAATCCTCGCGCACCCGGACGAACTGGTCCTCGTCCCCGGTGTGGACTCCGCACTGCGTACTCTCGCCGCGGCCGCGAACCTGGCCGGACGGGACGTCGCCTTCGAGGAGCCGGGTTACGGCAGCGCGCGGCGGACACTCGAGCTGTCGGGGGCCCACCCGCGGTCGATCGCGGTCGACGCCGACGGCCTCGATCCGGCGTTGCTCCGCGCTACCGATGCGGCGGTGTACTGCACTCCGGCACACCAGTATCCGCTCGGTGCCCGGATGCCCGTCACCCGTCGCGCCGAGCTGGTGGCGCGGGCGGCCGCCGCAGGCACGCTGATCATCGAGGACGACTACGACGGCGAGTTCCGCTACGACGTGTCCGCACTGCCCGCCCTGCGCAGCATCGAGGGCGGACGCGAGCACGTCGCCTACCTCGGCACCGCGTCGAAGATCCTCTCGCCCTCGATCCGGCTGGCCTGGTTGCTCCCGCCGCCCGCCCTGCTCGGGCGGGTCCACGAGGCGTTGCGCCGCACCGGCGAGAACTGCTGCGGCGTCACCGGACTCGCACTGGCCCGGTTCATCGAGTCCGGCGCGCTGACCCGGCACCTCGCCCGGGCCTCACGCACCTACTCGGCGCGGCGGTCAGCCCTGGTCGGCGCGCTCCGGAGCCGCCCCGCCCTGACGGACCGGCCGGGGGTCGAGCTGTCGGGCATCGAGGCCGGGCTGCACGTGGTGCTGCAGCTGCCGGACGGCACCGACGACGCCGCCGTCGCCACCGACCTCGGCACCCGGGGCATCGCGGTGATCGGACTGGGTCGATACCGCTCCGACGACGAGGGCCCGCGCGGCCTGATGCTCGGCTACGCGCGGCTGCCCGAGACCCAGGCCGACGCCGTCGCCGGGGCGATCACCGAGGTGGTCGGCCGGCACCTCGACCGGAACCGGCGCGGGTGACTACCGGCCTCGCGGCCGCGGCTGACACTTCGGGCAGCTGTACGAGGACCGGTTCATGAACTTCTCCCGGCGGATCGGGGCACCGCAGCGTGGGCAGGGACGGTCCTCGCGGCCGTAGGCGGACAGCGACCGGTCGAAGTACCCGGACTCGCCGTTGACGTTGACGTACAGCGCGTCGAACGAGGTGCCACCCTGCGCGAGCGCGGACTCCATGACCTCGGTGACCGAGGCCAGCAGCAGCCGCAGCTGCGGACGGGTCAACCGGTCCGCAGGCCTGTTGCCGTGAATCCGGCTGCGCCACAGCGCCTCGTCGGCGTAGATGTTGCCGACGCCGGAGAGCACCGTCTGGTCCAGGATCACCCGCTTGATCTCCGAGCCACGGCCCCGGATCGCCTCGACCACCGCCTCGGTGTCGAACAGCGGGTCCAGCGGGTCGCGCGCGATGTGCGCCACCGGCTCGGGCAGCGCGGTCCCGTCCACCTCGACGATCGAGGCCAACGCCCAGCCGCCGAAGGTGCGCTGGTCCACGAACCGCAGCTGCGAGCCGCTGTCGAGCTCGGCCAGGATGCGCAGGTGCTTCTCGCGGGGCACCGACGGCTCCTGCACCAGCATCTGGCCGCTCATGCCCAGGTGCACCACGACGGCCAGGTCGCCGGGCGCGAGTTCGAGCCACAGGTACTTGCCGCGCCGATTGACGCCCGTGACCGACAGGCCCGCGAGCTGGGCGGCGAGGTCCGCGCCACCGGGCAGGTGGCGCCGCACCGCACGGGGGTGCAGGACCTCGACGGCCTCGATGCGGGACCCGACGACATGCGCGTCGAGGCCGCGTCGGACCACCTCGACCTCGGGCAGTTCCGGCACGCCGAGCTACTCGGCGGTGGCCGTGCCGCCGACCTCGGGCACGACGTCGGAGAGCGCCTGCCAGGCGAGTGCGGCAGCCTTCTGCTCGGCTTCCTTCTTCGACCGGCCCACCCCGACACCCATCGCCGTACCCGCGATCATCACGGTGGCGGTGAATTCCTTGTCGTGGTCGGGTCCGGTTGCGCTGATCTCGTAGACCGGGACACCGTGGCCGCGCTCGGCGGTGATCTCCTGGAGGCTGGTCTTCCAGTCAAGCCCGGCGCCGAGCTTCGGGGCCCGCTCGAGCAGACCCGCGAACAGCGACAGCACGACGGTGCGCGCGACGTCGATGCCCTCCTGCAGGTGCACGGCACCGAGGAGGGACTCCATGCCGTCCGCGAGGATGCTCGGCTTGTCGCGCCCGCCGGTCATCTCCTCGCCCTTGCCGAGCAGCAGGTGCGCGCCGAGGCCACCGGAGCCCAGCTCCCGCGCGACCTCCGCGAGGGCATGCATGTTCACGATGCTGGCGCGGATCTTGGCCAGCTCTCCCTCGGACTTCTCCGGGTGGGAGACATAGAGCTTCTCGGTGATGGTCAGACCCAACACCGAGTCGCCGAGGAACTCGAGCCGCTCGTTGGTCGGCAACCCACCGTTCTCGTACGCGTACGAGCGGTGCGTCAGCGACAGCGTCAGCAGCGGTTCCTCGAGGACAACGCCAAGAGCGGCGAGGAGGGAAGCATGGTTTCCCTCCCCGCCGCCGGCGGGAGCAATTTTGCTCGTACTACTCGTCACTGCGCGACTAGACCGCAGCGGTGACCTGGCGACCCTTGTAAGTGCCGCAGGCCGGGCACGCGATGTGCGGCAGCGTCTTCTCACCGCAGCCGCGGTTGGCGCACGTGATGAGGGCAGGCACGGTGGCCTTCCACTGGCTGCGACGCGACCGGGTGTTGGACCGCGACATTCTGCGCTTGGGGACAGCCACTTCTACTTCTCCTCGGCTTCGGTGTTCACTCGACTCTTGCTGGACTGGGATGCTGCATCAGCTTCGACTTTTCCCGCGAGGGCAGCCCAGCGAGGATCCAGTATCTCATGCCCATGCCCTGATTCTGCAATCGCCAGGCGTACCCCACACTCGGAGCACAGGCCCTGGCAGTCTTCGCTGCACAATGGCTGCAGCGGAAGTTCGATTCCGGCGGCGTTGATGATCGCCGGCTCCACGTCCACCAGGTCGTCGACGACCCGGTAGACCTCTTCCTCGTCCGTCGTCTCCTCCGTGTCACTGTCCGGGTAGGCGAACAGTTCGGTCAGGTAGACGTCGAGAGTGCCCGTGAAGGGCTCCAGGCACCGCGAGCACTCGCCCTCGGTTGCCGCCTGGACGGTTCCGGTGACCAGTACACCCTCGGAGACGGCCTCGAGCCGCAGGTCCATCTCCACCACCGCGCCGACCGGAACCGCGACGAGGTCGAGTCCGATCCGGGACTCGGTGGTCACCGAGCGGGTCAGCGGCAGCATCGACCCCGGCCGACGGCCGAGGGAGCGGACATCCAACACGAAGCCGCCGTCGTGCAGACGGGGCAGGCCGGACTTGTGGGAGGACACGCAAATACTCTTTCGTCGTCTAACCAATCGGGACGGGCAACCACTCCACGGTACGCGACGGGGCGCCCGCAGGGGAAATCGGGCGCTTCGGGCGGTCCGAGGCTACCGGCGGCGGTCGGACCTGCGCTCTTCGGGTTCGTCGTAGGTCGGCACGCCGTTGCCGGTGCGCAGCTGCTGACGGCCGCGGCCCACCGAGCGGACGGTCCCGGTGAGGAACTCCTCGAACTCGGCCAGCTTGGTGTCCACGTACAGGTCGCAGTCGCCCCGGAGCCGGTCGGACTCGGCGTGCGCGGCGTCGACGAGCCGGGCGGACTCGGCGTGCGCGGCCTGGACCACCTCGGTCTGCGCGACCAGGCGCTCCTGCTCGGCCAGGCCGTCCGCGACGGAGCGCTCCTGCGAGGCGCGGCCGGACTCGACCATCCGCTCCGCCTCCGCGGCGGCCCGTGAGGTCAGGCTGTCGTACTCGTGCTGCCCGTCCGCGACGGCCCGGTCCGCGTCCTCGCGGGCGTCGCCGACGAGTTGCTCGGCATGCGCCTGCGCCTCGGCGACCATCCGGTCGGCCTTGTCCTTGGCGTCGGCGAGGATGCGGTCCGCCTCGGAGCGGGCGTCGGACAGGGTGGCGGCGGCCTCCGCGTCGGCCGACGAGACGGCCTGCTCGGCGTGGGTGCGGGCGTCGCCCACCAGCTTGTCGCGGTGGTCGAGCACGTCCTGGGCGTCGTCGAGTTCCCCGGGGATCGCGTCACGCACGTCGTCGAGGAGTTCGAGCATGTCACCGCGCGGGACCACACAGCCGGCCGTCATCGGTACGCCGCGCGCCTCTTCCACGATCGCGACGAGTTCGTCGAGCGCCTCGAATACCCGGTACACGCCAAACCCCAATTCTCGACGGCGACAGCGTCGTTACCCACGTGTGTCGACTCAGTGTGTCGACTCCCAGTGTGCCGCAGCCACGCCCGCAGGCGCGACGCCACGCCCGAGTGTCGCCCAACCTACTGCTGTGCGGCGCGCTCTTCCAGTCGCGCCATCAGGCGCTGGTGCACCTTCGCCGGCAGCATGTCGGCAACGTCGCCGCCGAACGCCGCGACCTCCTTGACCAGCGAACTGGACAGGTAGCTGTAGACGGGGTTGGTCGCGATGAAGAGCGTGTCGACGCCCGTCAGCTTGTGGTTCATCTGCGCCATCTGCAGCTCGTAGTCGAAGTCGTTGGCGCCACGCAGACCCTTGACGATCGCGCCGGCGCCGTTGGCCTTCGCGTAGTCCACCAACAGCCCGTGCCAGGAGTCCACGCGAACGTTCGGCAGGTGCGCGGTGGCCTCCCGCATCATCTCGAGCCGCTCCTCGACGCTGAACATGCCCTGCTTGTTCTTGTTGATCATCACCGTGACGATGACCTCGTCGAATTGCACCGCGACACGGCCGATCACATCCAGGTGACCGTTGGTGACGGGATCGAAGGAACCGGGGCAGACCGCACTGCTCATGACTGCAGACCGTAACAGGCGATCTCGACGCGGGTGTCGCCGTACTTGCGCACCTTGCCGGTCTCGAATCCGGTCGGCCACACCGTCTCCGGGGCCCGGACGGCGCGCTCGAACACCACCAGCGAGCCCTCCCCGACCCACCCGCCGGGCACGAGGGCGCCGAGCACCGCGGCGACCTCGTCCTCCGAGACCGCGTACGGCGGGTCGAGGAACACCACGTCGTACTCACGGTCGGCGGCGCCTGCGACCACCGCGGCCGCAGGCGCGGTGCGCACCACGGCCCCGGCCAGCCCCAGCACCGCCACGTTCTCCCGCACCACGGCGGCGGCCTTCGCGCTCGCGTCCACCATCATCACGTGCTCGGCGCCGCGCGAGAGCGCCTCGAGGCCCAGCGCCCCCGACCCGGCGTACAGGTCGAGGACGCTGGCGCCGTCGAGGTCGATCCGCGCGGACAGCGAGCTGAACAACGCCTCGCGTACCCGCTCCGACGTCGGCCGGGTGCCCTGGGCGGGCACCTTGAGACGGCGCCCGCCCGCGACACCGGCGACGATCCGGGTCACTGGGAATCGTCCTCCCCACCGATGGTGACCACTGCGAGAAGGTCGCCACCCTCGACCTGCGCCACCGGCGCGACGGCCAACCGGGTGACCGATCCGCCGCGGGGCGCGGTGATGGCGGCCTCCATCTTCATCGCCTCGATCGTCGCGATCGTGTCACCCGCCGACACGTGCTGGCCCTCGGTGACGACGAGCGTCACCGCTCCCGCGAACGGCGCGGCCACGTGTGCGGGGTTGGTGCGGTCCGCCTTCTCCGCGGCCGGCACCTCGCTGGCGATCGACCGGTCGCGCACCAGCACCGGACGCAGCTGCCCGTTGAGGATGCACATCACGGTGCGCATGCCGCGCTCGTCGGGCTCGGAGATCGCCTCCAGGCCGATCAGCAGCTCCACGCCCGGGGCCAGCTCGACCCGGTGCTCCTCGCCACGGCGCAGGCCGTAGAAGAACTGGTTCGCCGACAGCCGCATGGTGTCGCCGAACTTCTCCCGGTGCTCGAGGAACTCCTTCGTCGGTCCGGGGAACAGCAGCCGGTTCAGGGTGCCGCGGCGCTCCTCCGAGGTGCCGTCGAGACCGGCCCGGTCGGCGGCGGTCAGCTCGGTCTCCGGCTTCGCGCTGCCGCGGCCGTCGAGCGCCTTGGTGCGGAACGGCTCCGGCCACCCGCCTGCCGGCTGGCCGAGCTCGCCGCGCAGGAAGCCGATCACCGAGTCGGGGATGTCGAACTTCGCCGGGTCCTGCGCGAACTCCTCGGTCGAGACGCCGGAGCCGACCAGGTGCAGCGCCAGGTCGCCGACGACCTTCGAGGACGGGGTGACCTTGACCAGCCGGCCCAGCATCCGGTCTGCGGCCGCGTACTTGGACTCGACCTCCTCGAACTGGTCGCCGAGGCCGAGCGCGATCGCCTGCTGGCGCAGGTTCGAGAGCTGACCGCCCGGGATCTCGTGGGTGTAGACCCGCCCCGTGGGGGACGGCAGCCCGGACTCGAACGGCGCGTACACCTTTCGCAGCGCCTCCCAGTACGGCTCGAGGTCGCACACGGCCTGCAGGTCCAGTCCGGTGTCCCGCGGCGTGTGGGCCGCGGCCGCGACGATCGCCGACAGCGACGGCTGGCTGGTGGTGCCCGCCATCGCCGCGCTGGCCCCGTCCACGGCGTCGGCGCCCGCCTGCCAGGCCGCCAGGTAGGTGGCCAGCTGGCCGCCCGGGGTGTCGTGCGTGTGCACGTGCACGGGCAGGTCGAAGTTGCTGCGCAGCGCCGTGACCAGCGTCGCCGCCGCGGGCGCGCGCAGCAGTCCGGCCATGTCCTTGATGGCCAGCACGTGCGCGCCCGCCTCGACGATCTGCTCGGCCAGCTTGAGGTAGTAGTCGAGGGTGTAGAGGTCCTCGTTCGGGTTCGACAGGTCCCCGGTGTAGCTCAGCGCCACCTCCGCGACCGCGGTACCCGTCTCCCGGACGGCGTCGATCGCGGGCCGCATCTGGTCGACGTTGTTGAGCGCGTCGAAGATCCGGAAGATGTCGACGCCGGTGGCGGTGGCCTCCCGGACGAAGGCGCGGGTGACGGTCTCCGGGTACGGGGTGTAGCCGACGGTGTTGCGTCCACGCAGCAGCATCTGCAGGCAGATGTTCGGCATCGCCTCGCGCAGCGCGGCGAGGCGCGCCCACGGGTCCTCGTGCAGGAACCGCAGCGCCACGTCGTAGGTCGCGCCGCCCCAGGCCTCCACCGAGAGCAGTTCCGGGGTCATCCGCGCGACGTGTCCGGCGACGTCGAGCAGGCCGCCGGTGCGGACCCGGGTGGCCAGCAGCGACTGGTGCGCGTCGCGGAACGTGGTGTCGGTGACGGCCAGGGCGTCCTGGGCCCGCAGCGCGGCCGCGAAGCCCTCGGGTCCGAGCGCCGTCAGGCGCTGCTTGGAGCCGGCGGGCGGCGGGGTGGACAGGTCGATCGCGGGCAGCTTGTCCCGCGCGTACACCGTGGTGGGCCGCTCGCCGTGCGGCTTGTTCACCGTCACGTCGGCGAGGTACCGGAGGATCTTGGTGCCGCGGTCCGCGGACACCCGCGAGGTCAGCAGCTGCGGGCGCTCCTCGATGAACGAGGTGGTGACCCGGCCGGCCCGGAAGTCCGGGTCGTCGAGTACGGCCTGCAGGAACGGGATGTTGGTGGAGACGCCGCGGATCCGGAACTCCGTGACCGCCCGGCGCGCCCGCGCCACGGCCGACGGCAGGTCCCGCCCGCGGCAGGTGAGCTTGACCAGCATCGAGTCGAAGTAGGCCCCGACCTCGGCGCCCAGGTTCGCGCCGCCGTCCAGGCGGACGCCCGCGCCGCCCGGCGTCCGGTACGCGGTGATCCGGCCGGTGTCGGGACGGAACCCGTTGGCCGGGTCCTCGGTGGTGATCCGCAGCTGCAGCGCCGCACCGCGCAGGGTGATCGACTCCTGACGCAGCCCGAGATCCTCCAGGGACTCGCCGGCGGCGATCCGCAGCTGGGCCTGCACCAGGTCCACATCCGTCACCTCCTCGGTGACGGTGTGCTCGACCTGGATTCGCGGGTTCATCTCGATGAAGACGTGGTTGCCGCGGGTGTCGAGGAGGAACTCGACGGTGCCCGCACAGGAGTAGTTGATCTGCTTCGCGAACGCGACCGCGTCGGCGCACATCTTCTCCCGCAGCTCCGGCGACAGGTTGGGCGCCGGTGCGAGCTCGATGACCTTCTGGTGGCGGCGCTGCACCGAGCAGTCGCGCTCGAACAGGTGGATCACGTTGCCCTGGCCGTCGGCGAGGATCTGCACCTCGATGTGCCGCGGGTCGATCACGGCCTGCTCGAGGAACACGGTGGCGTCACCGAAGGCGGACTCCGCCTCGCGGGCGGCCGCCTCGATCGACTCACGCAGCTGGGCGAACTCGGCGACCCGGCGCATGCCGCGACCGCCGCCGCCTGCGACGGCCTTGACGAACAGCGGGAACTGCATGGTCTCCGCCGCGGCCATCAACTCGTCCACGTCGGCGGACGGCTCCGAGGACGCGAGCACCGGCAGCCCCGCGGCCTTGGCCGCGGCGATGGCACGCGCCTTGTTGCCGGTCAGCTCGAGCACCTCGGCGGACGGACCGACGAAGGTGATGCCCTCCGCGGCGCAGGCGGCGGCGAGGTCCGGGTTCTCGGACAGGAAGCCGTAGCCGGGGTAGATGGCGTCGGCACCGGCGCGCTTCGCGGCGGCGACGATCTCGTCGATGGAGAGGTACGCGCGGACCGGGTGACCAGGCTCCCCGATCTGGTAGCTCTCGTCCGCCTTCAGACGATGGACCGAGTTGCGGTCCTCGTAGGGAAATACCGCCACAGTGCCCGCGCCGAGTTCGTAGCTCGCACGGAAGGCGCGGATCGCGATCTCGCCGCGATTGGCAACCAAGACTTTTGAGAACATCGCTGAAAATTACCCTTGCGTTCGCGGGGTTGACCGGACGAAGTCCCAGTATTCGGGAACGTCCCGAGCATCGGGCCACCTGTATCGGTCACGTACGCTACCGGCCACTCCCTCACACCTCCATTTAGCGGCTGTGAACTGCGGAAACGGAACAGTTGCCGGTCCCCGCCGCGGGCCGTTCACCGACTTCGACGAACGTCGGATCCGTCCGCGAAGGCCAAGGTCGCGGTCCCGGTCCGGCCCCGCGTCGCCGCAATCGGAGGCCGGTCGCTCGTCGCGCCGACGGCCGGCCCGACGGGCCGCCGGACGCGCGGATCGTTGATCGGCGACAACGGGCAGTGACATGCGCCACTTCGGAGGGTGCCGGGCCGAGCGCCACCACTCCTTGACCCCCCTCCGGGCGGCGAGTACGCATGAAGACGAGGCGCAACTCATCCTCCGATCGCGAGGTAGAGCTCATGAACGATCTCGACGTCGACTACTGCGTCGTGGGCGCGGGGTTCGCGGGCCTGACCGCGGCGCTGCGACTGACACAGGCCGGACACTCGGTGGCACTGCTCGAGGCACGCGGACGTGTCGGTGGTCGGACCTTCACCGAGGTGCGCGAGGACGGAACCTGGATCGACCGGGGCGGCGCCTGGGTCGGTCCCGGCCAGGACCGCATCCACGCGCTGATGGGCGAGTTCGGGGTGCCCAGCTACAAGCAGTACACCGACGGCGAGTCCCTGATGGTCGTCGACGGCAGGCAGTACCGCTACCGGGGCACCGTCCCGCTGTCGATGAGCCCGTGGGCGACGGCAAACCTCGGCGCCGCCTTCCTCGGGCTCGGCGAGATGTGCAAGACCATCCCGCTCGACGCCCCGTGGAAGGCGAAGAAGGCCGCCGAGTGGGACCGGATCAGCCTGGCGAAGTGGCTCGACGACAACGTGCTCTCGAAGCCGGCCCACCAACTCCTGGAGGCCGCCATCGCCGGCGCCTACACCTCCGCCGCCTCCGAGGTCTCGTTCCTGTTCGCGCTGTACCAGATGGCCTCCGGCGGCGGACCCACCTTCGTCTTCGGCGCCGAGGGCGGATCCCAGGACTCCCGGCCCGTCGGCGGCATGGGCGCGATATACCGGCCGATGGTCGCCGAACTGGGCGAAAGCCTCCACCTCTCACAGCCGGTGCGCACCATCGCCCAGGACGGCGACGGGGTGAGCGTGCGGGCCGAGGACCTGACGGTCCGGGCCCGGCGTGCGGTCGTCGCGGTCCCGCTCGCGATCGCCGGTCACATCCGGTACGAGCCGATGCTGCCCGTCGACCGCTCGTTGCTGCACCAGCGGATGCCGAGCGGGGCGATCTTCAAGATCGCCGTCCTCTACGACGAGCCGTTCTGGCGCGCCGACGGGCTGACCGGCCAGTCGATGGACCCGACCTCCCCCGCGACGGTGACCATCGACGCCTGCACCGACACCGCGCGTCCGGGGGTGCTCTGCGTGATCGTCGAGGGTCCCATCGCACGCCGGATCGGCCACCTCAGCGCCGACGGCCGACGCAAGGCCGTCCTCGACGCCCTCGCCGAACGGTTCGGCAACCAGGCCGCCGCGCCCGTCGACTACATCGAGCAGAACTGGAGTGTCGAGCGGTACTCCGGCGGCGGCATGCTCAGCCACGCGCCGACGGGCGTGCTGACCGAGTTCGGGCACGCGCTGCGCGAGCCGTGCGGCCGCATCCACTGGGCCGGCACCGAGAGCTCCTCGGTGATGTGCGGCTGGGTCGACGGCGCCGTGCGCTCGGGCGAACGGGCCGCCCGCGAGGTCACCGAGCGCGACGGGGCGGCGCCGGCCTGACCGGGCCTGCCGCTACCCACCTCCGGGCGAGGGCGCCGCGCTCAGCACCGACCCGACGCCGCGCGCAGCACGGCGGCGGACGCCCGGTCGACGGGTAGCTCGTACTCCCGCAGCACCGCGGCGAAACGGCGTGCGTAGTCGCAGCGGAAGTCCTCGTTCGGCGGCATCCAGCCGGTCGGCGCGCGCGAGGCCTTCGCGAAGTTGACCTCACCACCGACGGCGAGCAGGTTTGCCGGGTCGTTGGCGAACCTCGCCCGGCGCTCCGGGGTCCAGGCGTCCGCCCCCAGGTCCCAGGCCAACGACAGCGCGACGATGTGGTCCACCTGCACCTCGGCGCTGGTGTCGTTGCCGTGCCGGAACTCGATCGTGGCGCCGGTGTACGGGTCGTGCAGCACGCCGCTGCGCACCGCCCACGGGCACCGGGTGATCTCGAAGGTCACCGTGTCCACCAGGTCGCGGGCCAGGACGTCGTTGCGGGTGTCGCAGCCGTTGTGACCGAGCGGCGCGTCGGTGTCGTCGGTCCACGCCGCGCCGAACGCCTCGCGGTGGTAGTTCGGCGTCCGGGTCCGCCTGTCCAGCAGCACGATTCCGGCAAGCGGGTCGTCGCCCGCGGCCACCTCGGGCGTCGGCGCGCGGTCCGGGCCCGGGTTCGGGTCCGGGGAGCGCGACAACCCGACGAACACCGTCACCGCGACGCCGAGCACCACCGTCGTCGCGACCACCGTCCGGAAGCTGGGCCGCCACATGCGGCCAGTATGCCCGGACCGACGGTGCACGACGCGGCACCGGCAGACCTGGCAATACTGTGTCGTCATGGACGCTTCCCCGGCATTCGTCGATCTGCTCCGGCTGGAAACCGCTGACGACGACACCTACCTCGGCCGCTGCCATGCCGCGGCCCCCATGCGGGCGTTCGGCGGGCAGGTCGCCGCGCAGGCCCTGATCGCCGCCGGCCGCACGGTCGCCGCCGACCGGGTCGCCCACTCACTGCACGGCTACTTCATCCGCGGCGGACGCGCCGACCGACCGATCGAGTACCGCGTCGACCGCACCCGGGACGGCGGCTCCTTCACCACCCGTCGGGTCAGCGCCGAGCAGGACGGCGAGACGATCTTCAGCCTCTCCGTCTCGTTCCAACGCCAGGAGGACGGCGCCGACGACCAGCCGTCGATGCCCGAGGCGCCCCGACCGGAGGGGCTCACGGCCGCCAAGCACCGGTGGACCAACTGGTTCGGCTCCGGACCCCCGGTCCAGACGTCGGTGCTCGACCTCCGATTCGTCGACGACAGCACCGTCCCGCTGCCCGACCTGGGACACGGCCCGCGGCAACAGTTCTGGGTACGGGTCCGCGACGAGCTCCCCGACGACACCCTGCTTCACATGGGTGCGCTGACCTACATCTCCGACATCAACCTGGCCCGCACGGCGAGCCTGGACCGGGGCAACGGCCCGATGCGACGCCAGATCGCCTCGCTCGACCACGCGCTGTGGTTCCATCGTCCGTTCCGCGCCGACCGGTGGTTGCTGTTCACCCAGGAGAGCCCGACCGCGTCGGGCGGGCGCGGCTTCGCCCGGGGCCAGCTCTACACCGAGGACGGGCTCCTCGTCGCCTCGGTGGCGCAGGAGGTCCTGATGCGCGAGGCGCGCCGCCCCTAGGACTTGTCCAGGAACTCGATCCGGTCCGAGGCCAGCGCGGCGGTGACCATCGACGCCAGCCCCGGGTGCGCGGTCAGCTCCGGATCCACGGTCACCACTGCCTGGGCGAACACCCGAGCCGACTCGATCACGTCCTCGTGGTCGAGCAGCGAGAGCAGTCGCAACGTCGAGAGCGTGCCGGACTGCGCGGCGCCGAGCACGTCGCCCTCCCGGCGCTGGGCGAGGTCCAACTGGGCCAGCTCGAAGCCGTCGTTGGTGCCTGCCACCGCGCTGAGCCTCTGGAAGGCAGGCGAATTCGGCTTCATGTCCGTGATCAGGATGCACAGTCCCGGGTGCGCGCCACGTCCGACCCGTCCGCGCAGCTGGTGCAGCTGGCTCACCCCGAACCGGTCCGCGTCCTTGAGCACCATCACCGTCGCGTTCGGCACGTCGACGCCGACCTCCACCACCGTGGTGCACACCAGCACGTCGATCCGGCCTGCCGTGAAGTCCTTCATCACGGCGTCCTTCTCGTCCGCAGGCAGCCGGCCGTGCAGCAGCCCCACCCGCAGCTCCGAGAGCGCACCGAACCGCAGCTCGTCGAACAGCGCCAGCGCCGCGACGGTGTTCTGCTCCTTCGCGTCGGGGCCGTCCTCGTCACCCTCCCCGATCCGGGAGCACACCACGTACGCCTGCCGACCCTGCGCCACCTCCTCGCGGATCCGCTCCCAGGCGCGGTCCACCCAGGCCGGCCGCTCGCGGGCCGGGACCACCTTGCTGACGATCGGCGAGCGGCCCCGCGGCAGCTCCCGCAGGGTCGACGTCTCGAGGTCGCCGAGCACGGTCATCGCGATGGTCCGCGGGATCGGCGTCGCCGTCATCACCAGCAGGTGCGGGCTGACGCCGTCGCGGCCGCGGCTGCGCAGCGCGTCACGCTGCTCGACGCCGAAGCGGTGCTGCTCGTCGACCACCACCATGCCGAGGTTGAAGAACTCGACCTTGTCCTGAATCAGGGCGTGGGTGCCGATCACGATGCCGGCGTCGCCGCTGACCGCCTCGAGCATCGCGGCCCGCCGCGCCGGGACGGACATCGACCCGGTCAGCAGCGTCACCCGGGTGGCGCCCTCGGCCGCTCCGAGTTCGCCCGCCGAGCCGAGGTTTCCGAGCATCTGACGCAGTGACCGCGCGTGCTGCGCGGCGAGCACCTCGGTCGGTGCCAGCAGCGCGCACTGGTACCCGCCGTCGATCACCTGCAGCATCGCCCGCAGGGCGACCACGGTCTTGCCCGAGCCCACCTCGCCCTGCAGCAGCCGGTTCATCGGGTGCGGCCGCGACAGGTCCGCGGAGATCTCGTCCGCCACCGTCTGCTGGCCGTCGGTGAGGGTGAAGGGCAGCATCTCCTCGAATGCCGCGGCGATGCCGTCCGGGTGCGGCGGGCAGGCCGGCGCCGACCGCGCGACGGCGGTGTGGCGGCGCTGCGCCAGCACCAGTTGGAGCGCCGCGGCCTCGTCGAACCGCAGCCGGTCCCGGGCCCGCGTCACCTCCTCCTTCGTGTCCGGCAGGTGGACGATCCGCAACGCCTCGTCCAGCCCGATCAGGCCGTGTTCGCGCCGAACCGCCTCCGGCAGCGGGTCTTCCACGTCGTCGAGCTGGTCGAGCACCTGTCGCACGCACTTCATCAACGTCCAGCTCTCCACCTCGCGGGTGGCCGGGTAGAGCGGAATGAGGTCACGCTCGAACACCGTCATGTCCACGTCGCCGCCGTCAAGGGCGCCGCGGGCCATGCCTGCCAGCTCGCCTGCGCCGCGGATGCTGCCTGCGATCAGTCCGTCGTCCCCCACCTCCGGCAGCAGCAGGTAGCTCGGATGGGTCAGCTCCGGCTTGTCGTTGAAGTACTTCACCTTCCCCGAGAACATCGCCCGGGTCCCCTTGGTGATCAGGTGCTTGACCTTCTGCCCGTTGAAGAAGGTGGCGTCGATGGTCTCGGTGGACGCGGCGTCCTTCTCGTCCGACATCAGCGTCACCTTGAGCAGGAACCCGCGCCCGGACCGCATCGCGCGCAGGTCCGTCTTGCTCACCCTCGCGACAACCGTCAGGTGCGAGCCCTCCGGCGGGCGCTGCGCCCCGAGCCCCGCGCCCTTGGTGGCGTACCGGTGCGGGTAGTGCCGCAGCAGGTCCTGCGCGGTGTGGATGTCGAAGACCTCGGCCAGCACGTCCGCCGTCTTCTTGCCGAGCAGGTGGTCGAGCCGATCCGTCAGTGTTGCCAATGTTCCTTCTCGTCCCTACTCGACGCCGAGCTGCAGCAGATCGCTGTCCTGTCCACCGGGGTAGACCAGGACCTCCACACCCGGATGGTTCCGGGCGACATGGTCGGTGAGCATCAGTACGAGGTCGTCCGAGACCGGGGCTCCGCGCAGCAGGGTGACCAGTTCGCCACCCACCGCCAGCATCTGGTCCAGCAGCCGACGGCCGGCCTCCGCCTCGTCCGGGGCGATCACCACCACCTCACGACCGATCAGGCCCAGTCCGTCGCCCCGCTCGCAGGTCCCGACCAACGTCAGCGCGCGCTCCGGGGCGATCCGCAGCGAACCCCACCGGGTGTTGGCCGCCGCCTCCGACATCGTGAAGGCGTCGTCGACCAGGGCCCGCGCCGGGTCGTGCACGGCCAGCGCCGAGAGCCCCTGCACCATCGACGAACTCGGCAGCACCATCACCGAGTGGTCCTCGTCGCGGGCCGCCACGCTCACGGCCACCAGTTCCTGCGCGGACATCGCACCGTTCGGCAGCACCATCACCTCGCCGGCCGCGACCGCCCGGATCGCGGCGAGCAACTGCGCCGGAGTGACGGCCCCCCGGTACCGCAGCACCGCGGCACCCTCCCCCTCGAACAACTCCGCCGCCCCGTCGCCCGCGACCAACGCGAGGATGCCGCGGGCCGTCGCCGGCGGCGCCGACCGGTCCCGGCGCTGCGCGTCGAGGACGAAGCACGAGACCCGGATCCGGTGCGGCCGGCCGGCGGCGAGGCCGGCCTCGACGGCCGCGCCGGGATCGCTGCAGTGCACGTGCACCGAGTACGCCCCCGCGCCGTCGCCGACCATGGCCACCGAGTCCCCCAGCTCGTCGAGTCGGGTCCGCAGCTCGCCGACCCGCCGGTCGTCGCTGTCGGCGAGCAGGTACATCACCTCGTAGTCCTGGGCGCCTGTGTCCTCCGCACACCCGGGCGCCGGGACCACCGGACCCGAGGCGCCGGGCACCGGGGCGGCCGCCGCGGGCACCACCGCGGTCAGGTCGGCGCGCTCGGGGGTCTCGCCGGTGACCACCCCCACCAGGGCGTCGAGGATCACCACCAGTCCGAGGCCGCCGGCGTCGACCACCCCGGCGAGGCCGAGCGCGGAGAGCTGGGAGGGGGTCCGGGCGAGGGCCTCTACCGCGGCCTCCGCGGCGGCGCGCACCACCCCGGACAGCGTGGCCTCCGGCGGGCATGAGCTGGCCGCGGCCGCGCTGTGCCGCAGCACGGTGACGATCGTCCCCTCGACCGGCACGCTGACCGCCTCGGCGGCGAGCACCGCGGCCTCGTTGAGGGCCGCGCGGAGGGTGCCTGCGTCGAGCAGGTCGGTATCGGCGGCCTCGGCGATGCCGCGCAGCACCTGGGACAGGATCACGCCGGAATTTCCCCGGGCGCCTGCCACCGCGCCGCGGGCCAGTGCCGCCGAGACCTCCCGGACCGAGGCGTCCGCGGTCCCCAGTGCCTCCGCGGCCGCGGCCCGCATGGTGTGCAGCAGGTTCGTCCCGGTGTCGGCATCCGGGACGGGGAAGACGTTGAGCCGGTTGATCTCCTCGCAACGACGGCCGAGGCCGTCGACACAGGCGTGCGCCCAGCGGCCCAGGGCCGCGCCGTCCACGCTCTCCAGGGCCATGCGCACGTCGCTTCGTTTCCTCCGCCCGAGTGGGTATTCTCGACCTGGCAAGACTAGCGGTCGGGTCGGACAGTCGGCCTCGGAGCAACTCACGATCGAAGCCGGTTTGGTCAATCCAGTCGGTTCCGGCTAGTCTTTCGTGGTTGCCTCGCAAGGGCCACTTCGGTGTCCTGTGTTCGTAGGCAGGCTCAACCAAGCACCACCAGCTTCACCTGCACGACAATTTCAGTTTCCATTCACTTAATTCAAGGAGTTCGCGACTATGGCTGCCGTCTGCGACGTATGCGCCAAGGGGCCCGGCTTCGGTAAGTCGGTCTCGCACTCGCACCGGCGTACCAACCGTCGTTGGAACCCGAACATTCAGACTGTCCGGGCCCAGGTTGGAACCGGTAACCGTCAGAGGCTCAACGTGTGCACCTCCTGCCTCAAGGCCGGCAAGGTTGTCCGCGGCTGACGCTCTCAGCACCTAAACTGTGCCCCGGCACCACTTCAGTGGTGTCGGGGCACAGTTGTTTTCACGGGACAGTTGGCTGCTTTTGCGAGAAATTTGGCGCCGGATAGGGTAGGCCGGTGACTTCATGCGATGACCTCAGCCATGTCCGTCTCGAGGGCGAGGTGCTCCGGATCGCGATCTCGACCGCGAACAACGGCACCTCACTCGACTTCGACGGCGTCGCCCAGGGAACCGCGGCGCTGCGCGGCCTGATCGCCGGCACCGTCCCGGCTCGCAGCGTGCTGCTGGTCGGCGAGGGCCCCAACTTCTGCGCAGGCGGCAACGTCCGCGCCTTCGCCCAGGCCGAGAACCGCGGCGAGTACCTCCGCGAGATCGCCGTCTCCCTGCACGAGTTCGTCCGTGTCCTCGCCGCCACCGAGGTGCCCGTCGTCGCCGCCGTGCACGGCTGGGCCGCCGGCGCCGGGATGAGCCTGGTGTGCGCCTCGGACATCTCCATCGGCGGGCCGTCGACCAAGCTCCGCCCGGCGTACCCGTCGATCGGCTACACCCCCGACGGCGGCATGTCCTGGTCGCTGCCGCGGATCGTCGGCATCGCCAAGGCCCGCGAACTGCTGCTCACCGACGCCGTGATCGGCGGCGACGAGGCGGTCCGGCTCGGCGTCCTCAGCCGGCTGGTGGGCGACGACGAGATCCAGGACGAGGCGCTGCGGGTCGCGCGCACCCTGGCCGCGGGGCCGACCAGCTCCTACGCCGGCATCAAGAGGCTGCTCGCCCAGTCCGGTCAGGCCACGCTCTCGGAGCAGCTCGACGCGGAGACCGACTCGATTTCCGCCGCCGCCGAGACCCCCGCGGGCCGCGAGGGCGTCGACGCCTTCGTCGAGAAGCGCCGCGCGGACTTCGCCGGCCTCTAGTCCAGTCGCCAGTCGACCGGCTTCTCCCCGAGTTCGTCGAGGAGCCGGTTGACCCGGCTGAACGGTCGCGACCCGAAGAACCCGCGGCGGGCCGAGAGCGGCGACGGGTGCGCGGACTCGATCACCGGGGCGTCGCCGAGCATCGGCCTGAGCGTCCCCGCGTCACGGCCCCAGAGGACCGCCACCACCGGGCGCGGCGTGCCGTCCGGGCCGCGGCGCTCGACCAGCGCCCGGATCGCCTGTTCGGTGACCTGCTCCCAGCCCTTGCGCCGGTGCGAGGCGGCCTCCCCCGGCGCCACCGTGAGCACCCGGTTCAGCAGCAGCACGCCGCGATCGGCCCACGGGGTGAGGTCGCCCGACGCCGGCGTCGGGAAGCCCAGGTCCTCGGTGTACTCGGCGAAGATGTTGACGAGGCTGCGTGGCACCGGTCGCACGTCGGGCGCGACCGAGAAGCTCAGTCCCACCGCATGGCCGGGGGTGGGGTACGGATCCTGCCCGACGATCAGGACGCGCACGTCGTCGAAGGGCTGGCCGAAGGCACGCAGCACCTGCTCCTGCGCGGGCAGGTAGCCGCGGCCCTGCTCGGTCTCGGCGCGGAGGAACTCCCGCATCGCGGCCACCCGGTCGGCCACCGGCGCCAGCGCCCGCGCCCAACCCGGTTCGACGAGTTCGTCCAGCGACGCCGCGGCCATCAGTCCAGCCTGCGCAGCGACTCGCGGTAGTACGCGGAGTTCGCCGCGTACATCTTCACGTTCAGCTCCACGTGCCCGATCGGCACCTCGTGGCCCTCGCGGATCTTCGCGGGCACACCGAGCGCCATCCGTCGCTCCGGCAGCTCGAACCCGAACGGCACCACCGCACCGGCGCCGACGATCGACCCTGCACCGATCCGGGCGCCGTTGAGCACCACCGAGCCCGACGCGATCAGGCAGTCGTCTCCGATCACCGCGCCCTCGATGTGCGCGTTGTGGCCGACCACACAGCCGGCGCCGATCACCGTCGGGTCGACCATGGTGCAGTGGATGACGGTGCCGTCCTGGATGTTGGTGCCCGCGCCGACGCTGATGGTGCCGTAGTCACCCCGCAGGACGGCCTGCGGCCAGACCGAGGCGCCTGCGGCGAGGGTCACCGCGCCGATGACCACCGCGTCGGGGTGGACGTAGGCGTCGGGGTGGATGTCGGGCACGCGGTCGCCGAGGGCGTAGACGGTCATGGCTGCATGGTAGTCAGGAGAAGCTCTGCCAGCCGCCGTCGCCGGCCCAGCTGCAGCCGTCGACGCGCACCCCGGAACCCGCCCGCACCTCACCGATCCGCGCCCAGCCCGCCGGCAGCGCGGCGTCCGCCGGGAAGGTCGCGGCCAGCGCGTGGTCCTCTCCCCCGGTGAGCACCCAGTCGAGGGCGTCGGCCCCCAGCACGGCGGCGGCGGCCCGCAGCCGCGGGTCCGGATCGAGCAGGTCCGCGTGCAGCTCGACGGCGACACCCGAGGCGACACCCAGATGCCCGAGGTCGGCGACCAGCCCGTCGGAGACGTCGGTCATCGCGGTCGCGCCTGCCCGCGCGGCGGCCGGACCGCACCGGTACGGTGGCGTCGGAACCTGATGCGCAGCAACCAGTTCCGGAAACTCCGCCGACTCGGCACGCAGCGCGGCCAGGCCCGCTGCGGAGAAGCCGAGGCGGCCGGCGACGGCCACCTGGTCACCGACCTGCGCACCGGACCGGAGCACCGGTTCGTGGCCACCGAGGTCGCCGAGGACGGTGATCGATATCACCAACTGCTCGGACTGCACCATGTCACCGCCGATCACACCGGCCCCGAGTTCGCTTACCTCGGACCAGATCCCGTCGGTGAGTGCGTCGGTGACCGCGACCGGGGTGTCGGCGGGACAGCCGAGCGCCACCAGGAAGGAGGTGGGCCAGGCGCCCATGGACACGATGTCGGCGCCGTTCTGCGCCACCGCCTTCCGGCCGATCTGCTCCGGACTGGACCAGTCGAGCCGAAAATGTCTGCCCTGCACCAACATGTCGGTCGACGCCACCACCCTGCCGTCGGGGACGCGGACCACGGCGGCGTCGTCGCCGGGACCGAGCAGGGTCGAGCTGGGCTGCACGCGACCGGCCACCGCACGGTCGATCACCGCGAACTCACCGACTTCGGCGACCGTGCGTCCGGTGTCCGGATCCGTCGAGTTGATGGTGCACCTCCGTGAAATCGCGCTGCGGTACCTTGGAAAGGCGGCCGGGACTGCACCGGCCGCGGACTACGCGGGCGACGAGCCAAGGCGACTCTACCGAGGTCACCGAGGCGCTGCGACCCGCCGGACGACTGAGAGCGCAGGACGATGACCGAGCCCACCCAGCCCGAGACCAGCCGACCCGAGGACGAGGACCTCACGCCCCGCCGCAGCCCCGCACTGATCGCCGCCGCGGTGGCGCTGCCGGTCATGCTGGTCGTCGGCATCGTGGTCGCCGCGGTGGTCGCAGGCCGGAACCCCGTGCTGGAACCGGTCGCGCTGGGCACCGTCCCGGCCGCCGCGGCGGGGTCCCCCGAGTGCGCCGCATTGACCGGTTCGCTGCCCGAGCAGATCGGCGACTTCACCCGCGCGGAACTGGTCGACCCCGCACCCGAGGGCGCGGCGGCCTGGCAGTCGGTCGACGCCCAGGAGATCGTGCTGCGCTGCGGGGTGGACCGGCCGGCCGAGTTCAACGCCGCGAGCGCGCTGCAGGTGATCGACGGGGTGCAGTGGTTCGAGATCCCCGGCGACGAGGGCATCGACGCCAGCACCTGGTTCGCCGTCGACCGAGCGGTCTACGTGGCGCTGACCGTCCCGCACGGCCTGGGGCCGACGCCGCTGCAGGACGCGTCCACCGCCGTCGCCGCCGCGCTCGAGTCCCAGCCGATCGACCCCGCGGCGGTGCCGGCGCCCCCGGCACCGGCACCGGCACCGGCACCGGCACCCTAGGGTCCGCCTAGCGCAGCCCGGTGCCCCTGGCCAGCGCGGTCTCCACGAGCGCGGTCACCAGCGCCCGGTTGTCGATGCCGGCGGCGTCCCACATCCGCGGGTACATCGAGATCGAGGTGAATCCGGGCATCGTGTTGATCTCGTTGATCACCGGTCCGTCCGCGGTGACGAAGAAGTCGACTCGCGAGATTCCCTGGCAGTCCAGCGCGGCGAACGCGCGCACGGCGAGGGCGCGGATCTCCTCGCTCACCGCCTCGTCGATCCGGGCCGGCACGTCGAACTCGCAGATGTCGTCGAGGTACTTGGTGTCGAAGTCGTAGAAGGCGTCCTCCCCGGCGCCGGCCTCCGGCATCCGGATCTCCGCGACGACGCTGGAACGCACTGTGCCGTCCGGGAATTCGAGGACGCCGCACTCGACCTCACGACCTACGATGGCGGCCTCGACGATCACCTTGGGATCGTGGCTGCGCGCCTCCGCGATGGCCGCGTCCAGCCTCTCCCAGCTGGACACCCTGGAGATCCCGATCGAGGATCCGCCGCGGGCGGGCTTGACGAACACCGGCAGTCCGAGGTCCGCGCGGTCCGCCTCGGACAGGGTGGCGGTGCCCGGGCGCAGCACCACCTGGCGCCCGACGGGCAGCCCCTCCGCGGCGAGCAACTTCTTGGTGAACTCCTTGTCCATGCCGGCCGCACTGGCCAGCACGCCCGGTCCGACGTACGGCAACCCGGCCAGTTCGAGCAGGCCCTGGATCGTGCCGTCCTCGCCGTAGGCGCCGTGCAGGACCGGGAAGACCACGTCCACGGAGGCCAGGATCGCGCCTGCATCGGACCCGGCGAGCGAGAGCACCGCCCCGTCCCGGGTCGGGTCGGCCGTCAGGACCAACGGGGTACCCGAGTCGTCGACGGTCGGCATGGTGCGGCCGTCGATCGCCAACGTCGCGGCGTCGGCCGGTCCGAGCACCCACGCGCCGGACTCGGTGATGCCGACCGGGACCGCCTCGTAGCGCTCGGGGTCGAGGTTGCGAAGAACGCTACCAGCGGAAACACAGGAAACAGAGTGCTCACTGCTGCGGCCACCGAAGACCACAGCCACCCTCGTACGCGGATTGCTCACCCAGAGACAGTACCGGCCCGCTCATTCCGGCTTGATACGACGCCCCAGCAGCAATCCGACAGCATCCGGCACCGACATGCCCTCGTGACAGACCCGGTGCACGGCGTCGGTCAGCGGCATCTCCACCCCGTGCCGAAGCGCCAGCGCCCGGACCGAGGTGCAGGACTTGACCCCCTCGGCGACCTGCCCGTTGGTCGCGGCCTGCGCGCTGACCATGTCTCCGCCGGTGCCGAGGTGCTCACCGAACGTGCGGTTGCGCGAGAGGGGCGAGGAACAGGTCGCGACCAGGTCGCCGACACCGGCCAGCCCGGCCATCGTCGCGGGATTGGCGCCGAGCGCCACCCCGAGCCGGATCATCTCGGCCAGCCCGCGGGTGATGATGGAGGCATTGGTGTTCTCCCCCATGCCGAGTCCCGAGGCCATCCCGCAGGCCAGCGCGATGACGTTCTTGCAGGCCCCGCCGATCTCGCAGCCGATCACGTCCGAGTTGGTGTAGGGACGGAAATACCCTGTCGCACAGGCGCGTTGCAGTTCCACCGCACGGTCCGCGTCGGCACACGCGATGACCGTCGCGGACGGCTGACCGAGCGCGATCTCCCTGGCCAGGTTCGGCCCCGAGAGCACCGCCACCCGGGACTCGCTCGCGCCGGTGACGTCGCGGACGACCTCGCTCATCCGCATCAGGGTGCCGCTCTCGATGCCCTTGGCCAACGACAACAACGTCGCGCCTGCGCCGATCGAGGGCGCCCAGACCTCGAGGTTCTCGCGCAGCGACTGCGACGGGACCGCCAGCACCACCATCGAGGCCCCGTCCAGCGCCTCGCGGTAGTCGCTGGTCGCCCGGATCGCGGCCGGCAGCTCGATCCCGTCGAGGTAGAAGCGGTTGACGTGGTCCGTCGAGATCCCCTCGGCCACCTCCGCCCGGCGCGCCCACATCGTGACGTCGGTCCCCGCGTCGGCCAGCACCTTCGCAAACGCCGTCCCCCACGAACCCGCACCCAGTACCGCTGCCCTGCCCATGGATGTTCCTCCCGCCGATGCCGCCCACTCACACGCATTCTGTCAGTAACCGACCGGCGGGGTGCCACCCTCTGCGCGCCGCCGGCCGGTGCTGGCAGGATCGACGGCATGAACACCGCACACCGCACGCCGCCGCCACGCGCGCACGTGCTGATTGCGGTCAAGGAGCTGCGCCGGGCCAAGACCCGGTTGGCCGGACGGTTGGCGCCCGACGAGCGAACCGACCTGGTGCTGGCGATGCTGGCCGACACCCTCGCCGCCGCGCGCGCCGCCTCGTCCGTCGGCCGGATCACCGTGATCACCCCGGATCCCCGGGTGGTCGCGCTCGGGCGGGAGTACGGCGCCGACTGGCTGCCGGACCCCCGGACGCCCGTGGACGACCCGCTGAACACCGTGCTGCGCGCCGCCGCGGAGCACCCGGACTCCGCGGTCGACCACACCGCGCTGGTGGCGTTGCAGGGCGACCTGCCGTGCCTGCGCGGCGACGAGCTGGACTCGGCGCTGACCGCGGCGGCGTCGCACCCGCGGTCGATCGTGGTCGACCACCACGGCACCGGGACCGCCGCACTGATCGTCGCAGACCTCGCCGCCGGCCTCGACCCGCGATTCGGGCCGGACTCCGCGGCGCGCCACCTCGGTTCCGGCGCAACCGCATTGACCGGCCACTGGCCCGGACTGCGACTCGACGTGGACACCGCGGAGGACCTCGACGCGGCGGCCGCGCTCGGCCCCGGTTCCGCCACCGCACGTCAGCTCCGCCGAATCGACTGGAACCGTACCTCCGCGGCCACCCTGAAGTTCACCTGAGATCGGCGTTGCCGATTGTCGCGCACCCTCGACCTGGGGGATGATCGAGCGGTGACCAACGCCGAGAACGTACGACACGAGACCGGAACCACTCGCACCTCCGTAGCCGCCGAGCGCGAGCGGCTGGGCACGGTCACGAACCAGCTGCCGGTCATTCCCACCTCGCCGCCCGCCACCACCCCGCTTCCCGTCGACGGCGGGCACGACCCGCTGCCGGAGGACCGGTACCTCAACCGCGAACTGAGCTGGCTGGACTTCAACACCCGGGTGCTCACCCTGGCCCAGGACCCGTCGCTGCCGCTGCTCGAGCGGGCCAAGTTCCTGGCGATCTTCGCCTCCAACCTCGACGAGTTCTACATGGTGCGGGTCGCGGGGCTCAAGCGGCGTGACGAGACCGGACTGTCGGTCCGCTCGGCCGACGGCCTGACCCCCCGCGAGCAGCTCGCGCTGATCAACCGTCGCTCCCAGGAGATCGCCGAGAAGCACGCCCGGACCTTCCTCGACTGCCTGCTGCCCGCCCTCGCCGACGAGGGCATCTCGATCATCGGCTGGGCGGACCTGACCCCGGACGAGGAACGCCGGCTCTCGGACTACTTCCAGGAGCAGGTGTTCCCGGTGCTGACGCCGCTGGCGGTGGACCCGGCGCACCCGTTCCCCTACATCAGCGGGCTGAGCCTGAACCTCGCCGTGACCGTCAGGGACCGCTCCACCGGCGGCGAGCACTTCGCCAGGGTGAAGGTGCCGGACAACGTCGACCGCTTCGTGCGCGTCAACCGCCCGGACTCGCCGTCCGCCATCCCGGCGTTCCTGCCCACCGAGGCGCTCATCGCGGCACACCTGAACGTCCTGTTCCCCGGCATGGACATCGTCGAGCACCACGCCTTCCGGGTCACCCGCAACGCGGACTTCGAGGTCGAGGAGGACCGCGACGAGGACCTGCTGCAGGCGCTCGAGCGCGAACTCGCCCGGCGCCGGTTCGGCTCGCCGGTGCGACTCGAGGTCGCCGACGACATGACCGAGCACATGCTCGAACTGCTGCTGCGCGAACTCGACGTCGACCCGGGCGACGTCATCCAGCTGCCGGGGCTGCTCGACCTGTCGTGCCTGTGGCAGGTCTACGGGGTGGACATCCCGCGGCTGAAGGACGCACCGTTCGTGCCTGCCACCCATCCCGCGTTCGGCGAGCGCGAGACGCCCAAGAGCGTCTTCTCGACGCTGCGGGACGGCGACGTGCTGGTGCACCATCCCTACGACTCGTTCTCGACCAGCGTGCAGCGGTTCATCGAACAGGCCGCCGCCGACCCGCACGTGCTGGCGATCAAGCAGACCCTCTACCGCACCTCCGGTGACTCGCCGATCGTCAACGCGTTGATCGACGCGGCGGAGGCAGGCAAGCAGGTGGTCGCGCTGGTGGAGATCAAGGCCCGCTTCGACGAGCAGGCGAACATCAAGTGGGCCCGCAAGCTCGAACAGGCCGGCGTGCACGTGGTGTACGGGCTGGTCGGGCTCAAGACCCACTGCAAGACCTGCCTGGTGGTCCGCCGCGAGGGCTCGACGATCCGCCGCTACTGCCACATCGGCACCGGCAACTACAACCCGAAGACCGCCCGGATGTACGAGGACGTGGGCCTGTTCAGTGCCGCGCCGGAGATCGGCGCGGACCTGACGGACCTGTTCAACTCGCTGACCGGCTACTCGCGAAAGGCCAACTATCGCAACCTCCTCGTCGCGCCGTACGGGGTCCGCTCCGGCATCGTCGAGCGGATCAACGCGGAGGTCGCCCACAAGCTGGCCGGCCGCCCCGCCGGCGTGCGACTGAAGGCCAACGCCCTCGTCGACGAGCAGGTCATCGACGCGCTCTACCGCGCCTCGCAGGCCGGGGTGCCCGTCGAGGTGGTGGTGCGCGGAATCTGCGCGCTCCGGCCGGGAGTGCCCGGCATGAGTGAGAACATCGAGGTGCGGTCGATTCTCGGCCGATTCCTCGAACACTCACGGATCATGCACTTCGTCGGTGCCGACGAGTACTGGATCGGCAGCGCCGACATGATGCACCGCAACCTCGACCGCCGCGTCGAGGTGATGGCGCAGGTGAAGGAGCCGAAGCTGGCCACCCAGCTCAGCGAGATCTTCGACTCCGCCCTCGATCCGACGACGCGGTGCTGGGTCCTCGAGTCCGACGGTCACTGGGCGGCCTCCCCCGCACGCGGCGAGAAGGTCCGCGAACACCAGCAGGAGCTGATGCGCTCCCGCCGCGGCCGCGGCGCCTAGCCTTCTCCCACCGTGAGGAAAGGACGATCGTGAGCTCGGACCGACCGATCAAGGCCAACATCTTCGCCGCGGGCGCAGTGCTCTGGCGCAAGGCACCGTCCAACCCTTACGAGATCGAGATCGGGCTGATCCACCGACCCCGCTACGACGACTGGTCGTTCCCCAAGGGCAAGCTCGACCCCGGCGAGACACCGGTGGTCGCTGCGCTGCGCGAGGTGGAGGAGGAGACCGGCCACCGGGTCCAGCTCGGCAGGCACGTCACCCGCATCGCCTACGAGATCCCCGGCCACCGTCGGCGCAAACGGGTCGACTACTGGGCCGCCGAGGCCCGCGACGGCGAGTTCGTCCCGAACAACGAGGTGGACGAGCTGCGCTGGCTCCCCCCCGACGAGGTACCGGGAGCGCTGTCCTACTCCGTCGACCTCAAGGTGATGCGACGGTTCATGTCGGTGCCCGCCGACACCACCACCGTGTTGCTGGTCCGGCACGCGAAGGCCGGACGCCGGGCCCGCTTCACCGGCGAGGACACCGACCGGCCCCTGGACAAACACGGCCGCACCCAGGCCCTCGCACTGTCGAAGCTGCTCCAGGCGTTCGGGGCCACCGAGATTCACGCCGCCGACCGGGCCCGGTGCATCCAGACCATGGAACCGCTGGCAGCCGCGCTCGGCGTCGGCATCGACGTCGAGCCGGCGCTGTCCGAGGAGTCCTACACCGAGGATCCGGCCGCCGCCCGCTCGCTGGCCCGGAAGATCGCGGCCCGCGGCGGCGTCCAGGTGATCTGCAGCCAGGGCGGTGTCATTCCGGACCTGGTCACCTGGTGGGCCGAGCGGGACGGTCTGACCCTGCCGCCCGCCCGCAACCGCAAGGGCAGCACCTGGGTGCTCTCGCTGTCCGGTGGAAAACTCGTGGCCGCCAACCACATCGACAGCGCGCTGCCCGACCTCTGAACGCGGCACTGCGCTGAACGCGGCCCAGCGCCGAACGCAAGCAGGGCGGTGACGGGAATTCCCGTCACCGCCCTGTGCTGCTCGATGCATTGCCGCACGCAGCTGCGTGCGCAGTCGGTCTACCTGCGCGCGGCCTTCTTGGCCGGTGCCTTCTTCGCGGGCGCCTTCTTGGCCGGTGCCGCCTTCTTCGCGACCGTCTTCTTGGCCGGTGCCGCCTTCTTCGCGACGGTCTTCTTGGCCGGTGCCGCCTTCGCGGGCGTGGTCTTCTTGGCGACCGTCTTCTTGGCCGGTGCCGCCTTCTTGGCGACGGTCTTCTTGGCCGGTGCCGCCTTCTTGGCCGGTGCCGCCTTCGCGGGCGCGGTCTTCTTGGCGACCGTCTTCTTCGCCGGTGCCGCCTTCGCGGGCGCGGTCTTCTTGGCGACCGTCTTCTTGGCCGGTGCCGCCTTCTTCGCGACCGTCTTCTTGGCCGCCGCCGCCTTCTTCGCCGCCGCCTTCTTGGCCGGCGCCGCCACCGCGGAGCCACGCTTGACCGCAGGACCGCTGGCCGGCAGCTTCTGCTTGCCCGCGATCACTGCCTTGAACTGAGCACCCGGACGGAACGCCGGAACCGAGGTCGGCTTGACCTTGACGGTCTCGCCGGTGCGCGGGTTGCGGGCCACGCGGGCCGCGCGACGACGCTGCTCGAAGACACCGAATCCGGTGATGGTGACGTTCTCACCGGAGTGCACGGCGCGGACGATGATGTCCACGATGTGCTCGACTGCCTCTGTCGCGCTGCGCCTGTCCGAGTTGAGTCGCTCGGTCAGCTGATCAATGAGCTCTGCCTTGTTCATGGGTTTTCCTCCGCAGACCAAATGGCCCATTGTCGGACCGACTATCAATCACGGTAAACCCGAAAAGTGCAGGAGTCTATGTGCCACGCCAATTCTCATGCTGCTCTCAGCGGCGTGGCGCCCCTTCACGGTACCGGGTTCCGGTTGGTTTCCCGGGTCAGTTCGCCTCGTCGACGAGCGCCGGGAGAGTGACCGGTTTCCATGAAGGCCTTGCCTTTTCGAAGCTTGAAATCGCCTCTACCTGGCGCAACGTCAAACCGATGTCGTCGAGGCCCTCGAGCAGACGCCACCGCGTGTAGTCGTCAATCGTAAAGGGCACCACCAAGGTTCCAGCTGTGACGTTGCGCTCAGTGAGATCTACGACAAGTTCCAGACCCGGCTGCTCCTCGAGCGCCTTCCAGAGCAGTTCGACGTCGGACTGGTCCACCTGGGCGGCCAGCAGACCGGCCTTGCCTGCGTTGCCGCGGAAGATGTCCGCGAACCGGGAGGCGATGACCACCCGAAAACCGAAGTCCGAGAGCGCCCACACCGCGTGCTCGCGGGAGGAACCGGTGCCGAAGTCGGGTCCGGCCACCAGGACCGAGCCGCGATCGTACGGCGGGACGTTGAGAATGAACTCGGGGTCGGTGCGCCAGCCCGCGAACAGGCCGTCCTCGAAACCGGTACGGGTGACGCGCTTTAGGAAAACGGCCGGGATGATCTGGTCGGTGTCGACATTGGACCGTCGCAGGGGGACGCCGATGCCGGTGTGAGTCGTGAAGGCTTCCATCGAAATATCTCCTACTCGTACGAAGTGGTCGTCAGTCCAGGTCGGCCGGCGCGGACAGCGTGCCGCGCACCGCCGTCGCGGCCGCCACCAGCGGTGAGACCAGGTGAGTGCGTCCGCCCTTGCCCTGGCGACCCTCGAAATTGCGGTTGGAGGTCGACGCCGAACGCTCCCCCGAGGCCAACTGGTCGGGGTTCATGCCCAGGCACATCGAGCAACCGGCCTGGCGCCACTCGGCGCCCGCGGCGGTGAAAATCTCACCCAGACCCTCCTTCTCGGCCTCGACACGGACCCGCATCGAGCCCGGGACGATGAGCATCCGCACACCGGCAGCCACCTTGCGACCCTCCAGCACGCCCGCCACCTCACGCAGGTCCTCGATCCGACCATTGGTGCAGGATCCGACGAACACGGTGTCCACGGCGACCTCACGCAGCGGCGTGCCCGCCTCCAGACCCATGTACGTCAGCGCCTTCTCGGCCGCCGCCCGCTCGCTCTCGTCGACGATGTCGGCCGGGTTCGGCACCTTCTCGCCCAGCGGGGCACCCTGTCCCGGGTTGGTGCCCCAGGTGACGAACGGGGTCAACGTGCTCGCGTCGATGCGCACCTCGTTGTCGAACACCGCGTCGTCGTCGGTCTTCAACTGCGACCAGGCCGCCACGGCCGCATCCCAGTCCGCACCCTGCGGGGCGTGCGGGCGGCCCTTGATGAACTCGTAGGTCGTCTCGTCGGGCGCGATCATGCCTGCCCGTGCGCCCGCCTCGATGGACATGTTGCAGATGGTCATTCGCGATTCCATCGACAACTTCCGGATCGCCTCGCCGCGGTACTCGAGCACGTAGCCCTGGCCGCCGCCGGTGCCGATCTTCGCAATCACCGCGAGGATCAGGTCCTTGCTCGTGACTCCCGGCTGCAGTTCGCCGTCGACGGTGACGGCCATCGTCCGGAAGGGGCGCAGCGACAGCGTCTGGGTCGCCATCACGTGCTCGACCTCGCTGGTGCCGATGCCCATGGCGAGCGCGCCGAAGGCCCCGTGGGTGGAGGTGTGGCTGTCGCCGCACACCACCGTCATGCCGGGCTGGGTCAGACCGAGCTGGGGTCCGACCACGTGCACGATGCCCTGGTCGAGGTCGCCCATAGAGTGCAGGCGGACGCCGAACTCCGCGCAGTTGCGACGAAGCGTGTCGACCTGCGTCTTGGACACCGGATCGGCGATCGGCTTGTCGATGTCGACGGTCGGGACGTTGTGGTCCTCGGTCGCGATGGTGAGGTCGGGACGGCGAAGCGGACGGCCGGCCAGTCGGAGCCCGTCGAATGCCTGCGGACTGGTCACCTCGTGCACCAGATGCAGGTCGATGTAGATCAGGTCAGGGTTACGCGAGGCGCCCTCGCCCTCGCCCTGGACGACGACGTGGTCGTCCCACACCTTCTCTGCCAGCGTGCGCCCTCTGCTCGCCATGCTCTCCACCTCATTCTCTCGATCCGCGGGTCCGAACCGTTCCAGATTTCCATCTCAGCATACGAGACGATAGTATCGGCCTATGAGAAAGCATAGCGGTTCTCCCGCCTCCAGCGGGATCGGGGTCCTCGACAAGGCGATGGCGGTCTTGTATGCGGTCGCGGAACAGCCGTGCAATCTCGGCGAGCTGTGCGCCCGCACCGGACTGCCCCGCGCCACGGCCCACCGGCTCGCGGTCGGACTCGAGGTGCACCGACTGCTGGCACGGGACGGCGACGGACTCTGGCGACCGGGCCCCGGCCTGGCCGAACTGGCCCCGACCGCCCACGACAGCCTGCTCGAGGCCGCGGCGATGGTGCTGCCCCGACTGCGCGAGATCACCGGCGAGAGCGTCCAGCTGTACCGCCGCGAGGGACTGCAGCGGGTCTGCATCGCCTCGATGGAGCCGCCGACCGGACTCCGCGACACGGTGCTGGTCGGCGCCCGGCTGCCGATGACGGCCGGCTCCGGAGCCAAGGTGCTGCTCGCGTGGGCCGAGCCGCAGGTGCAGCGGACGGTCCTCGCCGACGCCCTGTTCAGCGAGCGGGTCCTCGCCGAGGTCCGCAAGCGCGGCTGGGCGCAGAGCGCCGCCGAACGCGAGTCCGGGGTCGCGAGCGTGGCCGCGCCGGTGCGTGACCGTGCGGGCGTCGTGATCGCCGCGATCTCCGTCTCCGGCCCCATCGACCGGATGGGTCGCCGGCCGGGCGCCCGCTGGGCCGCCGACCTCCTGGCCGCGGCCGAGGCACTGCACAAGCGGCTCTGACGCGCCGGGGCCGTCCGGATCGACAGCGGAGGCCGGGCGGCCCGTGGGACAGTGCTTGCGACCAACAGATTCCAATCCCTTGGAGGATTTCGCAGTGGGCACCAACCAACGATCTCAGATCACGATGACCGAGTCCGAGATCACGCAGTTCGTCGAGCGAAGCCGGGTTGCCACCATGGCCACCGTCGGCGCCAAGGGCGCCCCGCACCTGATTGCCATGTGGTACGCGGTGATCGACGGCGAGCTGTGGTTCGAGACGAAGCTCAAGTCGCAGAAGGCCGTCAACCTCCGCCGGGACAACCGGATCACCGTGATGATCGAGGACGGCAACACCTACGACACCCTGCGCGGCGTCTCCTTCGAGGGCACCGCCGAGATCATCGAGGACGCGGATGCCCTCTGGCAGGTGGGCGTGGGCATCTGGGAGCGCTACACCGGCCCGTACACCGCGGACGTCGACCCGGCCATCCAGATGATGCTGCACAAGCGGGTGGCGGTGCGGGTCAAGCCCGAGCGGGTGCGGTCCTGGGACCATCGCAAGCTCGGTCTGCCCGAGCTGCCCGTCGGCGGCTCCACCGCGCAGTACCTCTAGCACCTCGGCACCCATGGAAATCCGCGCGACGTGGCGCGCGCACCGCGGTACGGTCACGGTGCGACCCGACAACAGGAGGAACGCACCGTGACCGAATCCGAGAACGACAAGATCAAGCAGCAGTTCCGCGAGGCACTGGACCGCAAGAACGAGAAGAACGCGGGCCCCGGGTCCGCCACTGCCGGCGACTCGAAGATCCACCACACGCACGGATCCGCCGACCACAAGCGCGAGTTCCGCCGCAAGAGCGGATAGGAAGCACCAGGACCCGAGAACGAGAAAGACCCTCCGGCCACGAGCCGGAGGGTCTTTCTCACTTCTGTAGCCCCGACGGGATTCGAACCCGCGCTACCGCCTTGAGAGGGCGGCGTCCTAGGCCGCTAGACGACGGGGCCAGGAACTTCTGCTGTGTGCGCTCAATCATTCTTGTCAAAAGAAAACCCCCCGATCGATGACCGGAGGGTGATTCTCTTGGTAGCCCCGACGGGATTCGAACCCGCGCTACCGCCTTGAGAGGGCGGCGTCCTAGGCCGCTAGACGACGGGGCCAGAACATTTCAAGATGCACACTTCATGCTGTGCCACCACCTGCTCGCGACACGTTGGAACGCTTCCGAATTCATTGGAAGCTCGGCTAGCTTAGCTGGCCGGAGTTCAGAGTCAAAATCACTCGAACTCTCCGCTGGGGTACCAGGACTCGAACCTAGAATGGCGGTACCAGAAACCGCTGTGTTGCCAATTACACCATACCCCAAAGCGTTCCCGGGCTCGTCCGCGCCTCTCGGCTTGGCCGCTCCCTTCGAACGAGGAGAACACTATCAAAGCCCCCCTACGTTTCTCCAAATCGGCTGGTCAGGGGGCTAAATTTGCCCCCTGACCGCCGAAGTGGGGCTATCCGTCGAGCTGCGCGCGGGCCGCCCGCAGCCGGCCGAGGGTCTTCTCCCGGCCGAGCAGTTCCATCGACTCGTACAGGGGCGGGCTGATGTGCGAACCCGACACCGCGACGCGCACGGGGGCGAATGCCTTACGCGGCTTGAGTTCCAGGCGCTCGATCAGCGCGGCCTTGAGGGACTCCTCCAGGTCCGCGGTCGCCCACGTCTCCAACGCGTCGAGCGCATCGATGGTGGCGTCCAGCACGGGCGCGGAATCGGCGCCCAGGTTCTTCGCGGCGGCGGCCGGGTCGATCGCGAAGTCGGCCTCGTCGACGAACAGGAACTTGAGCAGGTCCCACGCGTCCGAGAGCACCACGATGCGGGTCTGCACGAGGTCCGCTGCGACGTCGAACGCCTGTGGGTCCACGGCGTCCACCGGGTGGCCCTGGGCGGCCAGGAACGCCCGCAGGCGCCCGGCGAAGTCCTCCGGGGTCAGCAACCGGATCTGCTCCGCGTTGATGGCGTCGGCCTTCTTCTGGTCGAAGCGGGCCGGGTTGGAGTTCACCTTCGAGATGTCGAACGCCTCGACCATCTCGGCGATGCTGAACACGTCGTGGTCGTCGGCGATGCTCCAGCCCAGCAGCGCCAGGTAGTTCAGCAGCCCCTCGGGGATGAAGCCGCGGTCGCGGTGGATGAACAGGTTCGACTCGGGGTCGCGCTTGGAGAGCTTCTTGTTGCCCTGTCCCATCACGAACGGCAGGTGACCGAACTCGGGCGTGAACGAGGCCACGCCGATGCGCTGCATCGCCTCGTAGAGGGCCAGCTGACGGGGCGTGGAGGAGAGCAGGTCCTCGCCGCGCAGCACGTGCGTGATGTTCATCAGCGCGTCGTCGACCGGGTTGACCAGGGTGTACAGCGGGACGCCGTTGCCACGGGTGAGGGCGAAGTCCGGCACCGTGCCCGCCTTGAAGGTGGTCTCGCCGCGGACCAGGTCGTGCCAGGTCAGGTCGTGGTCGGGCATCCGCAGCCGCACGACGGGCTTGCGACCCTCGTCGAGGAACGCCTGACGCTGCTCGGCGGTGAGCTCGCGGTCGTAGTTGTCGTAGCCGAGCTTCGGGTCGCGGCCGGCGGCCTTGTGCCGGGCCTCGACCTCCTCGGGCGTCGAGAAGGACTCGTAGGCCTCGCCCGCGGCGAGCAGCTTCGCGACCACCTCGAGGTGCAGGTCACGACGCAGCGACTGGCGGTAGGGCTCGTGCGGCCCGCCGACCTCCGGGCCCTCGTCCCAGGTCAGCCCCAGCCAGCGGAGCGCGTCGAGGATCGCCTGGTACGACTCCTCCGAGTCGCGGGCCGCATCGGTGTCCTCGATCCGGAAGACGAACTTGCCGCCGTGATGCCGCGCGAACGCCCAGTTGAACAGGGCCGTGCGGATCAACCCGACATGCGGGGTTCCGGTGGGAGACGGGCAGAATCGGACGCGCACTTCGCTGGAGGTCATGGCTCACTTGGGTCGGAGAAGGGATGTCGGTCCCCTACAGGCTAGTCTTCTCCGCCCACCGCGCTCAGCCCTTGGCCGCCACGGGGTTGGTCAGGGTGCCGATCCCCTCGATCGTCACACTGACGGTGTCGCCGGCCACGATCGGCCCGACACCCTCGGGGGTGCCGGTGAGGATGACGTCGCCGGGCAGCAGGGTCATCACCGCGGTGACCCACTCGATGATCTTCGGAATGTCGTGCAGCAGCAGCGAAGTGCGGCTGCGCTGCTTGACCTCGCCGCCGACCTCGGTCTTGATCTCCACGTCGGAGGCGTCGAGCGAGGTCTCGATCCAGGGGCCGAGCGGGCAGAAGGTGTCGTACCCCTTCGCCCGGGTCCACTGACCGTCGTGGCGCTGGTGGTCACGCGCCGAGACGTCGTTGGCGACGGTGTAGCCGAGCACCACGTCGAGCGCCTTGGCGGCGGGGACGTCCTTGCAGGGACGGCCGATGACGATCGCCAGCTCACCCTCGTAGTGCACCTCGTTGGAGCTGGGCGGCAGCATGATCGGCGCGCCCGGGCCGACGATGGACGTGTTGGGCTTGAGGAAGATCACCGGATCCGCCGGGGCCTCGCCGCCCATCTCGGCCGCGTGCGCCGCGTAGTTCTTGCCGACGCAGATCACCTTGCTGGCCAGGATCGGGGCCAGCAGGCGGACGTCGGCCAGCGGCCAGCTCCGTCCGGTGAAGGTGGGATTCCCGAAGGGATGCTCGGCAATCTCCTTCGCCGTCTGCGCATCACCCTCTCCCTCGATGGACACAAAGGCGACCCCGTCGGGGCTGGCAACTCGACCTAGACGCATGACGACGAGTCTATCCGCCGCCCGGGACCCGGCCTCGGCCGAGCGCCGCGGCGGGAGGTAGCCTGGCGAAGCAGTTCATATCTCGGGATAGACAATCCAGATAGTGAGACACTCGTGAACGTCACCGCACCCGCGATCGGCCGCCGACGCTGGCTGATCCTGGCCGTGGGCGTGTTCGCCCAGGCCGCCCAGGCCGTGCTGGTCAACGGCACCGCGTTCCTGATCCCGACCCTGCACGAGACCCGCGGCCTGAGCCTGGCCCAGGCAGGCACGCTGGCCGCGGCGCCGGTGTTCGGCGTGCTGCTGACCCTCGTGCTCTGGGGTGCGCTGGCCGACCGGTACGGCGAGCGGATGGTCCTCGCCGGCGGCATGGCGCTCGCCGCACTCGCCGCGGGTGCCGCCGCGACCACCGACTCGCTGCCCGCGCTCGCCGCGCTGCTGATCGTCGGCGGGGCCGCCGCGGCCGCCGCGAACGCCGCCAGCGGCCGCGTCGTGGTCGGCTGGTTCCCGATGCGGCAACGCGGCCTGGCGATGGGCATCCGTCAGATGTCGCTGCCGCTCGGGGTGGCGGTGGGCGCCATGACCATTCCGACCCTGGCGCGCGAACACGGCGTCGGCGCCGCCCTCGGCTTCGCCGCCGTGGTGTGCGCGGCGGCGGCCCTGGCCTGCCTGCTGGGCATCGTCGACCCGCCGCGTCCGGACCGACGGCAGGCCGCGGAACAGGGCCTGCTCGACAACCCGTACCGCAGCGGCCGAATGCTCCAGCGCATCCACGCCGCCTCCGTCCTGCTGGTGGTGCCGCAGTACGTGGTGTGGACGTTCGCGCTGGTCTGGCTGGTCACCGACCGCGGGTGGTCCGAGTCCGCCGCCGGACTTGCCGTCACCGTCGCCCAGTTCGGCGGGGCGGCCGGCCGGGTGCTGGCCGGGGTCTGGTCCGACCGGGTCGGCAGCAGGCTGCGCCCGATGCGGACGGTCGCGGTCGCGGTGACCGCATCGATGGCGGCGCTGGCGCTGACCGCGCTCGGCGACTCCCCCGTCGCGATCGTGCTGCTGGTGGTGGCCTCGGTCGCCACCGTCTCCCCCAACGGGCTGGCCTTCACCGCGGTCGCCGAGATCGCAGGCCCGTACTGGGGCGGACGGGCCCTCGGCCTGCAGAACACCGGCCAGTTCCTCGCGGCCGCCGCCGTCGGCCCGGTGTTCGGCGGGTTGATCGGGGCCGCAGGCTTCCCGGCGGCGTTCGCGATCGCGGCACTGTTTCCGGCGGCCGCGGTGCCGCTGGTGCCCACCCGTGACACCATGCACCGGTGAGTGTTCTGGTCTGCTTCCATGCCCATCCCGACGACGAGGTGTTCGGCACCGGAGGGGTGATGCGACTGGCCGCCGACGCCGGGCACCGGGTGGTGCTGGTGGTGGCCACCGACGGCGCCGCCGGCCAGGTGCCCGACGGTCTGCTGCGGCCCGGCGAGTCGCTGGCCCGACGCCGCCGCGACGAGGTCGAGCGGTCGGCCGCCACGCTCGGCGCCGATCGGGTCGTGCACCTGGGGTACGGCGACTCGGGGATGGCGGGCGAGCCGACGCCTGCCGCGACCAACCCGTTCCGGCTCGCGGCCCTGGGCGAGGCCTCGAGCAGGCTGGCGGCGGTCCTCGAGGAGGAGCGCCCCGACGTGCTCACCGTCTACGACCCCAACGGCGGCTACGGCCACCCGGACCACATCATGGTCCACAACGTCGGCGTGCGGGCGGCGCAGCAGGTGGGCATGGACTCGGTGTACGAGTCCTCGATCAACCGCGACCACATGCGCGCCATCATGGAGATGGCCGCGCAGCACAATCCCGATCTCGCGGACATGGAGCTGCCGGACCTCGACAGCATCGGCCTGCCTGCCGACGCGTTCACCACGACCGTGGACGTGACCGCCGCGATGGCCGCCAAGCGGGCCGCGATGCTGATCCACGAGACCCAGATCGGCGACTTCGGCCCGATGCTGGGAATGGATCAGGCCCAGCTCGCCGCCGCGTTCGGAACCGAGTGGTTCCGAAGGCACGGGGCCGAGCCGGGCCTGACCGAGAGCGCGCTGCCGCTCTGAGGGCGGCGCCTAGAGGGCGGCGGCGATCCGGTCGCCGACCTCGGCGGTGACGATCTTGGCGTCGCCACGCGCGGCCAGGTCGGCCTCGACGGCGGCCTCGATGCGGGCGGCGTCCTCCGGGCGTCCGAGGTGGCGCAGCAGCATCGCCGCGGACAGGATGGCGGCGGTCGGGTCGGCGATGCCCTGGCCGGCGATGTCCGGCGCGGAGCCGTGCACGGGCTCGAACATCGACGGGTTGGTGCCTGAGGCGTCGATGTTGGCCGACGCCGCCAGGCCGATGCCACCGGTCACGGCACCCGCGAGGTCGGTGATGATGTCGCCGAACAGGTTGTCGGTGACGATGACGTCGAAGCGCGCCGGGTCGGTGACCATGTAGATGGTCGCGGCGTCGATGTGGCAGTACGCCGTCTCCACGTCCGGGTACTCCGCACCCACGGTCTCCATCGCGCGGGTCCAGATGCGGCCCGCGTTGGAGAGCACGTTGGTCTTGTGGATCAGGGTCAGGTGCCCCCGGCGGGTCTGCGCCAGCTCGTAGGCGGCGCGGACGACGCGCTCGGCGCCGAACCAGGTGTTGACCGAGACCTCGGTGGCGACCTCGTGCGGGGTGCCGATCCGGATCGAGCCGCCGTTGCCGGTGTACGGGCCCTCGGTGCCCTCGCGAACCACGACGAAGTCGATGTCCGGGTTCGCGGCCAGCGGCGACGACGATCCCGGGTAGGTGCGCGCCGGGCGCAGGTTCACGTGGTGGTCGAGCAGGAACCGCATGTTCAGCAGCAGGCCGCGCTCGAGGATGCCCGGGGCGACGAACCGCGGGTCGCCGATCGCGCCGAGCAGGATCGCGTCGTGCTGACGGATGGCGTCGAGCTCCGCGTCCGGCAGCAGGTCGCCGGTCTCGTTGTAGCGCTTGGCGCCGAGGTCGAACTCGGTGGTCTCCACGTCCGGGACCAGCTTCCGCAGCACCTTGAGCGCCTCGGCCGTGACCTCGACACCGATGCCGTCACCGGGAATGACTGCAAGCTTCATGAACTACTCACTTCCTTCGCGGCGACGCCGCAACAAAACGGGACTGTGCAGCGACGGCCGCGACCGTACGAGACGATCGCGGCCATCGCGGTTGGTGCTTGGGGTCCGATCAGGACAGGTCGACCTGCGCAACGCGGGCGTCGAGCTGCTCGACGATCTGCGCGACCTCGGCGTCGCCGACCACGCGGTCGACGCGCA
Organism: Rhodococcus kronopolitis; assembly: GCF_042654025.1. Taxonomy (NCBI): domain Bacteria; kingdom Bacillati; phylum Actinomycetota; class Actinomycetes; order Mycobacteriales; family Nocardiaceae; genus Rhodococcus; species Rhodococcus kronopolitis. The sequence continues at coordinate 285,262 of NZ_JBHSFO010000001.1, forward strand.
GGATGACGGTCGCGCCCTCGCCCTCGACGTCCTGGCTCAGGGCCGCGGCCTGGATGTCGATGCCTGCGGTGCCGAGCACGGTGCCGAGCACACCGAGGACGCCCGGGCGGTCCGCGTAGTGCACGACGATGTTGTGGCCCTCGGCGCGCAGGTCGAAGCTGCGGCCGTTGACGTTGACGATCTTCTCGACCTGCTGCAGGCCGGTCAGTGCGCCCGCGACGGCGGTGACGGTGCCGTCGGCGGCGACCGCGCGCACCTCGACGGCACTGCGGTGGCTCTGCGCCTCGCTGTGCGTCTCGACCTCGACGCTCACGCCGCGCTGCTCGGCGAGCTGCGGGGCGTTGACGAACGTGACGGCCTCGTCGCTGCTGGCGGAGAACAGGCCGCGCAGGGCCGCGAGGCCGAGGATCTGGACGTTCTCGGCGGACAGCTCACCGCTGACGACGACCTGCACGTTCTGCACGGCCTCGGGCGAGAGGGTGCCTGCGAGCAGACCCAGCTTGCGGACCAGCTCGAGCCACGGCGCGACCTCTTCGCCGACCGGGCCACCGGAGACGTTGACGGCGTCCGGCACGAACTCGCCTGCCAGGGCCAGCAGGACGCTCTTGGCGACGTCGGTGCCCGCGCGGTCCTGGGCCTCCGAGGTGGAGGCGCCGAGGTGCGGGGTGACGACGACGTTGTCGAGGTCGAACAGCTTCGAGTCGGTGCACGGCTCGGTGTTGAACACGTCGAGACCGGCGGCGCGGACCTTGCCGTTGACGAGCGCGTCGTAGAGCGCGTCCTCGTCGATCAGACCGCCGCGGGCGGCGTTGACGATGATGACGCCGTCCTTGGCCTTGGCCAGACGCTCGGCGTTGAGCAGGCCGGCGGTCTCCTTGGTCTTGGGCAGGTGCACGGAGATGAAGTCGGCGCGCTCGACCAGCTGGTCGATGTCGACGAGCTCGATGCCCAGCTGCGCGGCGCGGGCGGCAGGCAGGTAGGGGTCGTACGCGATGATCTCGGTCTCGAACGCCGCGAGGCGCTGCGCGAACAGCTGGCCGATGCGGCCGAGGCCGACGACGCCGACGGTCTTGCCGAGGATCTCGGTGCCGTTGAAGCTCGAGCGCTTCCAGGTCTTCTCGCGCAGGGTGCGGTCGGCGGCCGGGATCTGGCGCGCGGTCGAGAGCAGCAGCGAGACGGCGTGCTCGGCGGCGGAGTGGATGTTGGAGGTCGGCGCGTTGACGACCATCACGCCGCGCTCGGTGGCGGCCGGGATGTCGACGTTGTCGAGCCCGACGCCTGCGCGGCCGACGATCTTGAGCTTCGGCGCCACGGCGAGCACCTCGGCGTCGACGGTGGTCGCGGAGCGGACCAGCAGGGCGTCCGCCTCCGGGACCGCGGCGAGCAGCGCCGGGCGGTCCGGGCCGTCGACCCAGCGAACCTCGACACCGTCTCCGAGCGCATCGACGGTCGATTGTGCAAGCTTGTCGGCGATCAGGACTACGGGCCGGCCATTCTGGCTCACGAGTGAACTCCCTGCGGTAGATGTCGGTCGGATCGACCACGGCCGGTCGCCGCACCGGGCGCCCACGTCAGCCGTGACCCGAACAGCCTAGTCTCCGTTCCCCGACAATCCACCTCGTGGGTCCTGATACCACATGGTGGGCACCCGGAACGCCAAAAACCCGGCGCCACTTCGGGACAGTCGGGACTGTCGTCGAGGCGGCGCCGGGTTCAGGTGCGTGCTGCGGCGCGACGGCCGGAGCGCTGCTACCGACTACTGACTAGGCAGTTTCGGTGATCGGGCGATCGACCCAGCTCATCAGGTCGCGCAGCTTCTTGCCGGTGACCTCGATCGGGTGCTCGGCGTTGGCCTTGCGCAGGCCCTCGAGCTCGGTGTTGCCGTTCTCGACGTTGGCGACCAGGCGACGGGTGAACTCGCCGGACTGGATGTCGGCCAGGATCGCCTTCATGCGGTCCTTGGTGCCGGCGTCGATGACGCGCGGGCCGGAGAGGTAGCCACCGAACTCCGCGGTGTCGGACACCGAGTAGTTCATCCGGGCGATGCCACCCTCGTACATGAGGTCCACGATGAGCTTGAGCTCGTGCAGCACCTCGAAGTACGCCATCTCGGGCGCGTAGCCGGCCTCGACCATGACCTCGAAGCCCGTCTTGACGAGCTCCTCGGTGCCGCCGCAGAGCACGGCCTGCTCGCCGAAGAGGTCCGTCTCGGTCTCTTCCTTGAACGTGGTCTTGATGACGCCCGCGCGGGTGCCGCCGATGCCCTTGGCGTAGGACAGCGCGAGCGCCTGGCCCTCACCCTTGGGGTCCTGGTCGATGGCGATCAGGGCGGGGACGCCCTTGCCGTCGACGAACTGGCGGCGGACCAGGTGGCCGGGGCCCTTGGGGGCGACCATGCCGACGGTGACGAACTCCGGTGCCTTGATCAGGTCGAAGTGGATGTTCAGGCCGTGACCGAAGAACAGCGCGTCGCCGTCCTTCAGGTTGGGCTCGATGTCGTTGGTGAAGATCGACGCCTGCGCCGTGTCGGGGGCGAGCACCATGATGACGTCGGCCCACTCGGACACCTCGGCCGGGGTACCGACGGTCAGGCCGGCCTCTTCCGCCTTGGCGCGGGACTTGGAGCCGTCCTTGAGGCCGATGCGCACATCGACGCCCGAATCGCGCAGGCTCAGCGAGTGCGCGTGGCCCTGGCTGCCGTAACCGATCACAGCGACCTTGCGGCCCTGGATGATCGACAGGTCGGCGTCATCGTCGTAGAACATCTCGACTGCCACTGGTATTACCTCTCCTCGGTGATCTTTGAAAAGCTCTGAAAAAATTTGGACGGTTCGGGTACTGAAGGTACTAGCGGGCCGCCGTGATCGACTTCGGCCCGCGTCCGACCGCGACAACGCCGGACTGCACGATCTCACGGATCCCGTACGGGTCCAGCATCCGCAGCAACGCGTCGAGCTTGGAGCGGGTGCCGGTCGCCTCGATGGTCAGCGACTCGGTCGAGACGTCGATCACCTTGGCGCGGAACAGGTTCACGGTCTCGAGAACCTGAGTACGGACGTTCGCATCGGCACGGACCTTGATCAGCACCAGCTCGCGGGCGACGGAGGCGTCGCCCTCCTGCTCGACGATCTTGAGCACGTTGACGAGCTTGTTGAGCTGCTTGGTGACCTGCTCGAGCGGGAACTCGTCGACGGTGACGACGATGGTCATCCGCGAGACCTCGGGGAGCTCGGTCGCCCCGACGGCGAGGGACTCGATGTTGAAGCCCCGCCGCGAGAACAGTGCGGCCACGCGGGCCAGCACTCCCGGCTTGTCCTCGACGAGAACGCTGAGGGTGTGGCTCGTGCTCACTTGGTGTCCTCGCTGTCCGTGGCGGCGGCCGACGCGCCGGCCTGCTGCTCGCGTTCCATGGCCTCGTTGATGACGGTCGGCTCGGCGGTCAACTCGTCGTCGTCGAAGAGCGGCCGGATGCCCCGGGCCGCCATGATCTCGTCGTTGCTGGTGCCCGCGGCGACCATCGGCCACACCTGGGCGTCGTCGCTGACGATGAAGTCGATGACCACCGGCTTGTCGTTGATCGACTGCGCCTCGCGGATCGCGGCCTCGACGTCCTCTTCACGCTCGACACGGATGCCGTGGCAGCCCAGGGCCTCCGCCAGCTTGACGAAGTCCGGGATGCGGACCGCACCGTGCGTGCCGAGGTTGGTGTTGGAGTAGCGCTCCTCGTAGAAGAGCGTCTGCCACTGCCGGACCATGCCGAGGTTGCCGTTGTTGACCAGGGCGACCTTGATCGGCACGCCCTCGATCGCGCAGGTGGCCAGCTCCTGGTTGGTCATCTGGAAGCAGCCGTCGCCGTCGATCGCCCACACCTCGGCGTCGGGCCGGCCCATCTTGGCGCCCATCGCGGCGGGCACGGCATAGCCCATGGTGCCCAGGCCGCCGGAGTTCAGCCAGGTGCGCGGCTTCTCGTAGTTCACGAACTGCGCGGCCCACATCTGGTGCTGACCGACGCCTGCGCAGTAGATCGCGTCCGGGCCGGCCAGCCGGCCGACCGCCTCGATCACGAACTCGGGCGAGAGCCTGCCGTCCGACGGGCGGTCGTAGGCCAGCGGGTAGGTCTGCCGCAGGTCGTCGAGGTACGCCCACCACTTCGTCAGGTCCATCGTGGTGCCGGTGGCCTTGTCGGCCCGGATCGCCTCGATGAGCTCGACGATGACCTCCTTGCAGTCACCGACGATCGGCACGTCCGCGTACCGGTTCTTGCCGATCTCGGCCGGGTCGATGTCGGCGTGGATCACCTTGGCGTCGGGCGCGAACGAGTCCAGCTTGCCGGTGACCCGGTCGTCGAAGCGGGCACCGAGGGTGATCAGCAGGTCGCTCTTCTGCAGCGCCGCGACCGCCGAGACCTTGCCGTGCATGCCGGGCATGCCGCAGTGCAGGGGGTGGCTGTCGGGGAAGACGCCGCGGGCCATCAGCGTGGTGACGACGGGGATCCCGGTCAGCTCCGCGAGCTCGAGCAGCTCCTCGGCCGCGTTCGCCTTGAGCACGCCGCCGCCGACGTAGAACACCGGCGACTTGGAGTCGGCGATCAGCCGGGCCGCCTCGCGGACCTGCTTGCCGTGCGGCTTGGACACCGGACGGTAGCCGGGCAGCCGCATCTCCGGCGGCCACGAGAAGGTGGTCTGCGCCTGCAGGATGTCCTTCGGGATGTCGACCAGGACCGCACCCGGGCGCCCGCTGGCCGCCAGGTAGAAGGCCTCCGCCATGATCCGCGGGATGTCGAGGGCGTCGGTGATCAGGAAGTTGTGCTTGGTGATCGGCATGGTGATGCCGGAGATGTCCGCTTCCTGGAAGCCGTCGGTGCCGATCAGGCTGCGCGCGACCTGGCCGGTGATCGCGACGACCGGGACGGAGTCCATCTGCGCGTCCGCGAGCGGGGTCACCAGGTTCGTCGCACCGGGCCCGGAGGTGGCCATGCAGACGCCGACCTTCCCGGTGGCCTGCGCGTAGCCGGTCGCGGCGTGGCCGCCGCCCTGCTCGTGCCGGACCAGGACGTGGCGGACCTTCTTCGAGTCGAAGAGCGGGTCGTAGACAGGCAGCACGGCACCACCGGGAATGCCGAACACCGTGTCGACCTCGAGCTCCTCGAGCGCTCGGACCACCGACTGCGCGCCGGTGACCCGCTCGGGGGCGACCTGGCGGCGGGCGACGGGGTGTGCTGCGGATGCCGCGGGGACGGGCTGACCCGTCGTCCCCGACTTGCGCGGCGAGGGCTGCGGCCGTGCTGTTGGTGCGCTCACTCGTAATCCTCTGGTCTTGACGTTTCCAGCTAGCTCCGGGCAATAAAAAACCCCCGTCAGCATTGAATGCTGTACGAGGGTGGCGCGTCGTGCTGACGAGTTGACGTATCGACTCAGGCGTTGACGCGCCGGCCGATTACTACGAGCAACTCATTCTGCTTCACGCGCTCGAAGGTAGGCGCATCAAGGATAAACAGTCAACCTGGTGAGTTTTCTGTCCCAGAATGTGAGAGCCCTGGCGGCGATGCGAGGATGTAGCTGTGTCATCCTCATCGCAGCCCGTGCCACCGCGTCCATCCTCCCACACCGACGAAACCGTGGAGCAGTCCATCCACATCTCGAGACTGGCGATCCTGCCGCTCCTGATGCTCGCGTTCGGCTTCACCTTCGTCATCTTCGCCAGCCCACTCTGGGTCTCCGTCCTGTGGCTGATCCCGATCGCCGTCGCGGTCTGGACGCTGCGGGTGCGCACCCTGGTCACCGCCGACGGCCTGCAGCTGCGTCGGATGTTCTCCAGCCGGAGCCTCGAGTGGAGCCAGCTCAAGGGCTTCCGCTTCCCCAAGCACGGCTGGGCCCGGGCCGAACTGACCGACGGCAGCGAGGTCTCGCTGCCCGTCGTCACCTTCGGCCGCCTGCCGCAGCTGGCCGCCGCCAGCGGCGGCCGGGTCACCGATCCGTACGCCGCGGCCGACCGCGCCGCCCGGGAGGCCGCGCAGGCCGAGCGCGACGCCCGGGACGCCGAGCAGGCCGAGCAGTCCGACCGCCCCGAGCCGGAGAACGGCCCGGCCTGACCCGCGAGTACGTTGGTCGCGGAGGCTCCACCGAAGACAGTGACGGCCCAAGACAGCGCCCAGATTGTGAAGGACATCCCATGCCCCCGTTGAGGTCACGCACCACCACCATCGGCCGCAATGCTGCCGGAGCCCGATCCCTGTGGCGCGCCACGGGAATGACGGACTCCGACTTCGGCAAGCCGATCGTCGCGATCGCGAACTCCTACACCCAGTTCGTCCCCGGCCACGTGCACCTCAAGGACGTCGGTGACATCGTCGCCGAGGCCGTGTGGGCCGCGGGCGGCGTGCCCCGCGAGTTCCACACCATCGCCGTCGACGACGGCATCGCGATGGGTCACGGCGGCATGCTGTACTCGCTGCCGAGCCGCGAGATCATCGCCGACTCGGTCGAGTACATGGCCAACGCGCACACCGCCGACGCGCTGGTGTGCATCTCCAACTGCGACAAGATCACCCCCGGAATGCTCAATGCCGCGATGCGACTGAACATCCCGACCGTGTTCGTCTCGGGCGGCCCGATGGAGGCAGGCAAGGCGGTGGTCGTCGGCGGCGTCGCGCAGGCCCCCACCGACCTGATCACCGCGATCTCCGCCTCCGCGAACGCGGCGGTCTCCGACGAGGGCCTCGACGAGGTCGAGCGGTCCGCCTGCCCCACCTGCGGCTCCTGCTCCGGCATGTTCACCGCCAACTCGATGAACTGCCTGACCGAGGCGCTCGGCCTGGCACTGCCCGGCAACGGTTCCACCCTGGCCACCCACGAGGCCCGGCGCGCCCTGTTCACCCGCGCAGGCACCGTCGTCGTCGAGGCCGCGCTGCGCTACTACCGCGACGAGGACGACTCGGTGCTGCCGCGCAGCATCGCCACCCCGGCGGCGTTCCGCAACGCGATGGCACTGGACGTCGCGATGGGCGGGTCCACCAACACCATCCTGCACACCCTGGCCGCCGCGCAGGAGGGCGAGGTCGACTTCGACCTCGACACCATCGACGCGATCAGCCGCAAGGTGCCGTGCCTGGCGAAGGTCTCCCCCAACTCCGACTACCACATGGAGGACGTGCACCGGGCCGGCGGAATCCCCGCGCTGCTCGGCGAGCTGCGTCGCGGCGGACTGCTCGAGACCGACGTCTCGACGGTGCACACCAAGAGCTTCGACGAGTGGCTCGACACCTGGGACGTCCGCTCCGGCAAGGCATCCGAGGAGGCGCTCGAGCTCTTCCACGCGGCGCCGGGCGGGGTGCGCACCACCGAGCCGTTCTCCACGGCCAACCGTTGGAGCTCGCTCGACACCGACGCCGCGGGCGGCTGCATCCGCGACCTCGAGCACGCGTACACCGTCGAGGGCGGCCTGGTGGTGCTGCGCGGCAACATCGCCGTCGACGGCGCGATCCTCAAGACCGCGGGCATCGACGAGGACCTGTTCTCCTTCCAGGGCCCGGCCGTGGTGGTCGAGTCGCAGGAGGAGGCCGTCTCGGTGATCCTGCAGAAGAAGATCAAGGCCGGCGACGTCATCGTGGTCCGCTACGAGGGCCCCAAGGGCGGGCCCGGCATGCAGGAGATGCTGCACCCGACCGCCTTCCTCAAGGGCTCCGGCCTCGGCAAGGAGTGCGCGCTGATCACCGACGGCCGCTTCTCCGGCGGCACCTCGGGCCTGTCGATCGGGCACATCTCCCCCGAGGCCGCGGCGGGCGGCGTCATCGGCCTGGTCGAGAACGGCGACCAGGTGCGCATCGACGTCGCCACCCGCACCCTCGAGATCCTCGTCGACGACGCGGTGCTCGCGGAGCGCCGGGCGAAGATGGAGGCCTCCGAGCGGCCGTGGCAGCCGGTGGACCGCCAGCGCACCGTCACCACCGCGCTGCGCGCCTACGCCGCGCTGGCCACCTCGGCGGACAAGGGCGCGGTCCGCTACGTGCCCTGATCACCCCGCCGCACCGACAGCCCCTCGGCCCCGTCACCCACCCGTCCCGTTCGGACGCGGTGGGTGGCGGGGCCGAGTCGTGCGCCCGGGGCGCGGGCCCGCCGCTCAGGCCGCGGCGAACTCCGCGATTCGCGTGCGCGCGAGCGTGACCGCGGCCGTGTCGCTGTCCACCCCGGCCGCGCGGGCGTAGTCGAGGATCTCGAGCACCACCTCTCCGATCCGGTCGACCCGGTCGACGAAGTCGCTCACCCCGTTCACCTCCGCCTCGCACGAGATCAGCCCGCCGGAGTTGGACACGAAGTCGGGCACGTACACCACGCCACGAGCGGCGAGCGCCGCGCTGACCTCCGGTTCGGACAACATGTTGTTCGCCGCGCCCACCACCGCGACCGCGGAGAGCCGGGCCGCGACGGCGTGGTCGACCACCTGCCCGGGTCCCGCCGGGCAGATCACGTCCACCTCCGCGTGCAGGATGCCGGAAAGCGGACTCGGCTGCGCGCCAAAGCTTTCCACCGCCAACTCCACCCGTCTCGGATCCGGGTCGGCGACCAGGACGCTGGCCCCGCGGGCGGTCAGTTGCTCGACGATACCCAGTCCCACGTTGCCCGCGCCCTGCACCGCCACCCGCAGCCCCTCGACGTCGCGGCCCAGGTGCGAGGCCACCGCCGCGATCGAGGCCACGACACCGCGGGCGGTGTACGGCGACGGGTCACGCCCCGCGCTCGAGACCCGCGGCACGTACCGGCCGATCACCTCGAGATCGGCACTGCCCGTGCCCATGTCGGCCCCGGGGATGTACCGGCCGCCGAACATGCCGATGTGCCGGCCGTGTGCCTCGAGCAGCTCCCGGGTCTTGTCGCCGAACGGGTCCGCGTTGACGACACTCTTGCCGCCACCGAGCGGGAGGCCGGCGAGGGCGGCCTTGAAGGTCATCGCGCGCGCCAGCCGCATGGCGTCGGCGGCCGCCAGTTCGTCGTTGGCGTACTTGCGGATCCGAACCCCGCCGAGCGCCGGACCCAGCGTGGTGTCGTGCACCGCGACGATGCTCGCGAATCCGCCCTCCGTCCGCCGGATCGACAGCTGCTCGAAGTCCTGATCGGCCAGCGAATTCACGACGCTCATGACGCTCTCCTGTGATGCTCCGCCCACGACAAGTCCACCCTCGTGGGGTTGGCTCGTTGTGGGGCAATGATTTACGGCACTTGTGGCACGTTCCGGCGGGACCCCGCCGGGAAGAAACTGTAAGCCACGTCACACGGTTGTCAACCCCGCCGTGCCCCACGCCGCACAAGCCCCGATCCGGCTGCGCACGGAGCGCAGCTCGGCCACGGGAAGACTCGCGGAGATGAGCACGCTGCTCAACTTGGCCGCCGGGTATTGCCGCCGCGGACCCCCGGATGATTCCCTTCACCTCGCCACTGAGACCTGGATCACAGTCCACTACGAGCGCCTTCGGTGACACCGCCCATATCCCGGCCCACGAGGCCGCAGGCTGCACAGCAAGGAGTCCACCCATGCCCGGAGCAGGCATCTGGCGCACGAAGTCAGTCGAACAGTCGATAGCGGACACGGACGAGCCCGGCACCCGCCTTCGGCGCGACCTCACCGCCTGGGACCTGACGGTCTTCGGCGTCGCCGTGGTCGTCGGGGCGGGGATCTTCACGCTGACCGCGCGCACCGCGGGCAACCTGGCCGGACCGTCGATCTCGCTGGCCTTCGTGCTGGCCGCCGCGGCGTGCGGGCTGGCCGCGCTGTGCTACGCCGAGTTCGCGTCCGCCGTGCCGGTGGCCGGCAGCGCCTACACCTTCTCCTACGCAACCTTCGGCGAGTTCGTCGCCTGGATCATCGGCTGGGACCTGATCCTCGAGTTCGCTCTGGCCTCGGCGGTGGTCGCGAAGGGCTGGTCCCTGTACCTCGGCAACGTCCTCGGCGCCGCCGGGTCCACGACCGCGCACCTCGGACCGATCGCCTTCGACTGGGGCGCCCTGGTGATCATCGGGGTGATCACGCTCGTCCTCGCCGTGGGCACCAAGGTGTCCTCACGGGTGTCGGCAGTCATCACCGCCGTCAAGATCGTCGTGGTCCTGCTCGTCATCGTGGTCGGCGCGTTCTACGTCAAGAAGGAGAACTACTCGCCGTACGTCCCGCCTGCCGAGGACACCGCCGACACCGCCAGCGGCGTGCACCAGACACTGTTCTCGTTCTTCACCGGCGCCGACGGCAGCACCTACGGCTGGTACGGCCTACTCGCGGCCGCCAGCATGGTGTTCTTCGCGTTCATCGGAATCGACGTCGTGGCCACCACCGCGGAGGAGACCAAGAACCCGCAGAAGGCCCTGCCACGAGGCATTCTCGGTTCCCTCGCCATCGTCACCGTGCTCTACGTCGGCGTCACCCTGGTACTGACCGGGATGGTCAAGTACACCGACCTGCGCACCGGCAGCCCGCTCGTCGGCGACAGCAGCGCGACCCTCGCCACCGCCTTCGAGGCGCACGGCATCACCTGGGCGCAGTGGGTGATCAACTTCGGCGGACTGGCCGGCCTGACCACGGTCGTGATGGTGATGATGCTCGGCCAGACCCGGGTGCTGTTCGCGATGTCGCGGGACGGCCTGATGCCCCGGGGCCTGGCGAGGACGGGCAAGAAGGGCACGCCGGTGCGGATCACCCTCGTCGTCGGCGGCGTCGTCGCCCTGCTGGCCGGTTTCTTCCCGATGGGCACCCTCGAGGAGATGGTGAACATCGGCACCCTGTTCGCCTTCGTCCTGGTCTGCGTCGGGGTGATGGTGCTGCGCCGCACCCGACCGGACCTCCCGCGCGGCTTCCGGGTCCCGCTGATGCCGGTGGTCCCGATCGTCGCGGTGCTGGCGTGCCTGTGGCTGATGCTCAACCTGTCGGTGGAGACCTGGATCCGGTTCGTCGTCTGGATGGCGCTCGGCGTCGCCGTCTACTTCGCCTACGGGTACCGCAAGTCGGTCCTCGGCCGACGCCTGGGCGCCCCGGTCGAGCCGGCACTGTAGTCCGAGCGGGAAAGCCTGCCCGTCTGACCCCGCTCCCCGGCCCCGGCCCCGGCCCCGGTCAGATCAGCGGGTTGGCACCGTCGAGGTAGACCCACACCGCCACCCCGACGCCGATGCCGAGGACCAGCGCCAGCGCGGAACCGGTGCGCGGGCGGGTGGCCCAGCGCCGGGTGCTGTCGAGCGAGATGCGGCCGGGGCCGCAGAGGATCACCGCGACCAGCGCGGCCGCCAGCAGCGTCTCGTACTCGACACCCGCGGGCGCGAAGAACTGCAGGCCGGGCTCGGCGACCTGACGCACGCACCAGGCGTTGATCAGCACCACCAGCACCGAGGCGGCGGCCAGCGGGGTCAGCAGCCCGACGATCAGGAAGGCGCCGCCGGCCACCTCCGCGACGGCGCCGAGGATGGCGAGCGGCCTGGCGTAGTCGAAGCCGGCGTCGACAAGGACGGTCTCGAAGCCGTCCAGGCCGGGCCCGCCCCACCAGCCGAACAACTTCTGCAGGCCGTGCCCGAGCGCGAGCGCACCGACGGCCACCCGCAGCACCAGCAGTCCCAGGTCGAGGGTCCCGCGCGGCGCACTGACCACGGCAGGCGTCGCGGTGTCCGCCGTCGTGACCAGACGCGCGGGCGACGGGGCGACGACCTGGGGCTGCACCTCGATCGGATCCCCGAGTTCGAAGTTGCCCACCCCGTCGAACGAATCCGTGTCGAACTCGCCCGTGTTGGCGAAAGAGGCTGCGCCGTCGTAGGAATCCGCGCCGTCGAAGGAGTCCAGGGTCGGCAGCACCTCGGTGACGCGGGTCGGCGAGGAGAAATCGCGGGCCGGCAGCGCGGGGCCACCGTAGGTGGGGATCTGTTCCGTGGGAAGCAGACCCAGATCGTCGTCCGTCGTCGGGATCCACTCCGTCGGATGGTCGAACGGACTGGAGACGTCGCGGGGATCAGGTGTCACGGTGACAGGGTAGAACGCGCGGACTCGGCTGCGGCGCCGCTGAGGGTCGGCGCGCCGAACCGGCCCGGGATTGACGTACCTTCGGGGCATGGGAGTCTCACTGCGCCGGACGGCGACGCTGGCGCTGGTCGGACTGGCCGTCGCCGGCTGCGCCCGGTTCGACGACACCGCGTCCAGCCCGTTCACCCCGGTGCCGACCTTCGCGCCCGGCGACAACGGCGCCCCCGCCCGGCCGGGACCACCCGCCCCCAGCCCCGCCCCGAGCACCTCCCCCGAGCCCCTCGCGCCGTGCCAGGACGCCGATCCCGCCGTGCTGGCGACCTGCCTCGACACCACCGGTTCGCTGACCATGCTGCCCGGCGGGGAGTCCGCGCTGGTCACCGAACGCCGCACCGGCCGGATCCTGCGCGTCGCCCCCGGCCAGCCCCCGGTCCAGGTGGCGCAGGTCGACGTCGACGGCTCCACCGACGGCGGCCTGCTCGACGTGGCCCTGTCCCCCACCTACGGCGAGGACAACCTGCTCTACGCCTACGTCACCACGGCCTCCGACAACCGAGTGGTGCGGATCGCACCCGGCGACACACCCAAGGACGTGCTGACCGGCATCCCCCGCGGCCAGTCGGGCAACTCCGGCGCCCTCGAGTTCTCGTCCCCGGGCGAGTTGCTGGTGCTCACCGGTGACGCCGGAAACCCCGCGGCGGCAACCGATCCCGGATCGCTCGCAGGCAAGCTGCTCCGGGTCACCGCACTCACCCCGAACCCGGCAGGCGGACAGCCGTTCCCGACGGTGGCGCTCGCCGGCATCGGCACCGCCGGCGACGTCTGCACCAGCCCGCACGGCGACACCGTGTGGGTCACCGACCGGACCACCCTCGAGGACCGGCTGCAGCGGGTCCCCACCGCCGGGGCCGCCGCCGGCGTACCGGTGTGGACCTGGCCGGACCGTCCCGCGGTCGCGGGCTGCACGGCCGCCGGGTCCGCAGTCGCGGTGTCGCTGAGCGGGGGCAAGGCGCTCGCGGTGCTGACCCTCGACGCCGACACCGGCGCGGTGACCGCGGCCCCGGCAATGCTCTCCCAGGACCGGTACGGCCGACTGCGCGGCGCCGCCCAAGGCGCCAACAACCAGATCTGGGTGTCCACCGAGAACAAGACCGACGGCCCGTCCGGACCCACCGACGACCGGGTCGTCCGGATCGACGTCCCGGCGGGCGGCGGCGGCTTCGACTAGCGCGGGTCGAGTGTGACTTCCGGGTGCACCGCCCGAGGGCGCGTGCCGAGAACTGCACGCTCGGCTAGACCACCCGCTCGACCGGCGGGGTCGTCGACATCGGTTTCGGGGCGAGCAGGGACGCCGTCAACGGCAGCACCAGCACGGTGATCGCGCCCGCCGCGACCAGGATCGAGGCGTTGGACTCGGTCATCTGACCGGCGTTGACGGCGACCTCTGTCACCGCGACGATCAGCGGCAGCCCGGTCGCTGCGTACAACGCCACCTGACCCCGCTCGCGCACGGTCGGCGGCGGGTCCTTCTGGTCCGGTCCCCGGTCGAAGCGTTCGGCGAAGAACACCGGCAGCCCGCGCACCAGCAGGATCAGCACCAGGAACGCGAGCAGGATGCCCGGCGCCGCCGCCACGGCCTTGACGTCGATCGCCATGCCCGAGGTGACGAAGAAGATCGGGATGAGCAGGCCGAAGGCCAGTCCGTCCAGCTTCGCCTCCAGCTTCTCGTCCCCCGCAGGCCGCGCGCGGCGCAGGATGAAGCCTGCGGCGAAGGCGCCGAGGATGATGTCGAGGTCGAAGATGGTCGCGACCGCGATCAGGGTGACCAGCAGCAGCATCGTCAGCCGCACGGTCGTCTGCGCCGTGGTCTCGGAGCCGAGCCGGATGATCGAGGCCAGTTTCGAGCCCTCGCGGCGCAGGCCCGCCGGGATGAACGCGACTGCGACCGCAGCCGCCGCGAACGCCGCCAGCACGACCAGCGATGCGCCCGCGCCCCGTGAGCTCAGCAGGATCGCCATCGCGACCACCGGGCCGAGCTCGCCGAAGGCGCCGTGGTTGAGCACGGTTCGGCCCAGGCGGGTGCCGAGCATGCCGCTGTCCTTGAGGATCGGCAGCAGGGTGCCGAGTGCGGTGGAGGTCAGGGCGATGGCCACCGCGATCTCGGCGTCGATCGCACCGGTCAGGCCGAGCAGCCCGACCACCACGAAGGCCAGCACCAGGCAGGACAGCCAGGTGACGAGCGCCCGCCGCCCGCCACGACCGGTCAGCTCGCTGGTGTTGATCTCGTAGCCGGCGAGCAGGAACAGCATGCCGAGACCGAGCTCGCGGAGCAGGTCGATCTCGCTGCCCACGACGGCGAGGTCGAGGACGTGGGGACCGACGACGACGCCCGCGATCAGCAGCAGCACCACCTCGGGCACCAGCTTGCGCGGTACCAGCCCCGCCAGCAGCGGCGCGAGGACCGCGCACAGGGTTATCCAGAACAGTGAGGCGCTGACCGAGGGCATCCGCTGATTCTGCGGTGCGGATCGCCCGTTGCGCGCGAAGGCCCGCGCCGTGTCGGCGCGGGCCTTCGGTCAGATCCCCTGCGGGCTGGGCCTAGGAGCAGGCCGCGATCACCATGTCCTTGACCTGAGCCGGGTCGGCCTGGCCGCGGGTGGCCTTCATCACGTCGCCGACGATCTTGCCTGCCGCGGCGACCTTGCCTGCGCGGATCTTCTCGGCGATGTCCGGGTTCGCGGCGAGCGCGGCGTCGACCGCGGCCTGCAGCGCCGAGTCGTCACGCATCACGGCGAGCTCGCGCGTGGCGACGACCTCGTCCGGCTCACCCTCGCCGGCGAGCACGCCGTCGACGGCCTGCCGGGCCTGCTTGTTCGCCAGGGTGCCGTCGGCGACCAGCGCGATGACCCGGGCCAACTGGGCCGGGGTGATCGGCAGCTCGGCCAGCTCGACGCCTCGGGTGTTCGCCTGCTGCGAGAGGTAGGCGACCCACCAGGACCGGGCCGCGTCCGCGGGGGCGCCTGCCTCGGTGGTGGCGATGACCAGTTCCAGCGCGCCGGAGTTCACCAGGTCGCGCATCTCCTCGTCCGACAGACCCCAGTCCGCCTGGATGCGGGCCCGACGGATCCACGGCAGCTCGGGCAGCGTGCCGCGCAGCTCCTCGACCCACTCCGCGCTCGGGGCGACCGGCTCGAGGTCGGGCTCCGGGAAGTAGCGGTAGTCCTCGGCGGTCTCCTTGCGACGGCCGGCGGAGGTGGTGCCGTCGGCCTCCTGGAAGTGCCGGGTCTCCTGGATGACCTCGCCGCCCGCGCTGAGCACCGCGCCCTGGCGACGCATCTCGTAGTGCACCGCCACCTCGACGGACTTGAGCGAGTTCACGTTCTTGGTCTCGGTGCGGGTGCCGAGCTCGGTGGCGCCGATCGGCATCAGCGAGATGTTGGCGTCGCAGCGCATCGAGCCCTGGTCCATCCGGACGTCGGAGACGTCGAGCGCCTTGAGCAGGTCACGCAGCGCGGTCACGTAGGCGCGGGCCACCTCGGGTGCGCGGGCCCCGGCGCCGGAGATGGTCTTGGTGACGATCTCGACCAGCGGCACGCCGGCGCGGTTGTAGTCGAGCAGCGAGTGGCTGGCGCCGTGGATCCGGCCGGTGGCGCCGCCGACGTGCAGCGACTTCCCGGTGTCCTCCTCCATGTGCGCGCGCTCGATCTCGACCCGCCAGGTGGTGCCGTCGTCGAGGACGACGTCGAGGTAGCCCTCGGTGGCGATCGGCTCGTCGTACTGCGAGATCTGGTAGTTCTTCGGCTGGTCCGGGTAGAAGTAGTTCTTCCGCGCGAAGCGGCCCCACGGGGTGATCGAGCAGTTCAGCGCCAGGCCGATCCGGATCGCGGACTCGACCGCGGCCTCGTTGACGACCGGCATCGAGCCGGGCAGGCCCAGGCACACCGGGCACACCTGGGTGTTCGGCTCGGCACCGAAGGTGGTCGGGCAGCCGCAGAACATCTTGGTCGCGGTGTGCAGTTCGACGTGCACCTCCATGCCCATGACCGGCTCGAATCGAGCGAGCACCTCGTCGTAGTCGAGAAGTTCTGTCGTGGTCGCCAACTGGCCGGCAGCAGTCATGGCGACAAGTTTATGCGTCGCGTCTCGGCAGCAGGAGGTCGGCCAGGTTGTCGATCTGATCGTGCGCGTCCGGCCACCGGTCCGGGGACGTTCCGGCCGGCGGTCGACGGGTCCGCCCCAGGCGCAGCACCACCATGCCGTGGGTCGCGCTCCACAGCTGCATCCCGAGCATCATCGTCTCCGGCGCGGTCGCAGGCAGGCCGAGGTAGCCGCCCACCTCGGCGGTGAACAGCCGCAACGACCGCCGCGCATTCTCGTCCGCCAGCCGCTCCCCGTCGGCCCCGGCGAGGTTGGCGTCGAACAGCACCCGGTAGTGACCGCCGTGGTCGAGCGCGTAGGTGACGTAGGCGTGGCCCATCGCCCGCAACCGGGCGGCGGGGTCGGTGTCGGCGGCCTCCGCGGCGCAGGCCAGCGCCCCGGCGAACTCCTCGAAGTGCAGCTGCTTGACGGCCCGGCGCAGCTCGTCGCGGTCCGCGAAGTGCAGATAGATCGAGGTCGGTGTGACGCCCACCCGCCGCGCGACACCGCGCAGCGAGACCGCGTCGACGTCGCCGGTCTCGCCGAGCATCTCCGCGGCCGCGGCCAGGATGTCGGTTCGCAACGAATCGCCGGCCCCGCGGCGCGAGGGGGTACGCCGGGTCTTCCTCGTCGAGGTCACACCGCCACCATATCCATCGCCGCCTCCGGCCCGGGTTGCGGCTGGACAGCCTTTAGGGCTACGGTTGTCGCTTTACACCCGTTTCCCAAATTGCGTGCCGATGGCCCCAGCGGCCGCACCGGCGATGTGCGCGGATCGGCCCTCAGCCGAAGATGATGCGCATCTCCTGGTAGCGATGCTCGGGGACGGTCTTGTGGTCGACCAGTGCCTCGTCGAACCCGACCTGGACGATCTCGGTGCCGTGCAGCGCCACCATGTGCCCCCACCGTTCCTCGGCCACCAGGTCGGTCGAGGCCATCCCGAGCCGGGTGGCCAGCACCCGGTCGAAGGCAGTCGGCACGCCGCCGCGCTGGATGTGACCGAGCACCGTCGCCCGCGTCTCGATGCCGGTGCGCTCCTGGATCATCGGGGCGAGCAGCTCGGCGATCCCCCCGAGCCGCGGCCGGTCGAACCCGTCGAGCCCCTTGGTCGAGTGGGCGCGGGCCATGCCGGGCAGGGTGAAGCCCTCCGCGACCACGACCATCGGGGACCGGCCGCGGTCCCGGACGCTGGTCACCCACTCGCAGATCTGCTCGATGGACTCGGGATGCTCGGGGATCAGGATGGCGTGCGCGCCGCCGGCCGTTCCCGAGTGCAGCGCGATCCACCCGGCGTTGCGGCCCATCACCTCGAGGACCATGCAGCGCTTGTGCGAGTTCCCGGTGGTGCGCAGCCGGTCGATCGCCTCGGTGGCGATCTCGACGGCGGTGTCGAAGCCGAAGGTGTAGTCGGTCTGGTCGAGGTCGTTGTCGATGGTCTTCGGCACCCCGACGATGCGGATGCCCTCCTCGAACAGGAGCTGGGACGCGGCCGCGGTGCCCTCGCCGCCGATCGCGATCACCGCGTCGACACCGAGTCGGTCGAGGGTCCGGGCGATGTTCGCCGCTCCCCCGTCCGGCCCCTGGAACGGACCGAACCGGCTGGTCCCGAGGATGGTGCCGCCCTCGTGCGAGAGACCGCGGACCCGCGGACGGTCCAGCGGGATCGCGTCGCCCTCGACCAGCCCGCGCCAGCCGTCGAGGAACCCGACGAACTCCTGCCCGTGCACGGTGGCGCCCTTGAGGACGGCCCCGCGGATCACCGCGTTGAGGCCCGGGCAGTCGCCGCCGCTGGTGAGAATGCCGATCGTCGTCATCTTCGGTCCCCGTTCCCCGGGTGCGCGTGGATGTCCCTCCACCGCCATACTGCCCGCGCCGCGGCGCTCGGGCATCCCGGGACGCGTCGTCAACCGGGCGTGACCAGTCCGCTCTCGTACGCCAGCACCACCGCCTGGGCCCGATCCCGCAGGTGCAGCTTGCCGAGCACCTTGCCGACGTGGGTCTTGACGGTCTGCTCGGCCACGAACAGCGACTCGGCGATCTCGCCGTTGGACAGCCCGCGCGCGATCAGCTCGAGGACCTCGCGCTCGCGCGGGGTCAGCGCGGCCAGCTTCGCCGGCTCGGGGCGCGGGGCGGCGCGCCTGCTGGTGACGTCGGCGATCAGCCGCCGGGTGACGGTCGGCGCGAGCAGCGCCTCGCCCGCGGCCACCACCCGGACCGCCCGCACCAGCTCCTCGGCGGGCGCGTCCTTGAGCATGAAGCCGCTCGCCCCCGCCCGCAGCGCCTGGTAGACGTAGTCGTCGATGTCGAAGGTGGTGAGCATCAGCACCCGGACCGGCGGGTCGAGCCGCGCCGACAGGATCCGCTCCGCGGCCTCGAGCCCGTTCATCTCCGGCATCCGCACGTCCATCAGCACCACGTCGGGCCGCAGCCGCAGCACCTCCTCGACGGCGACCTTCCCGTCCGGTGCGTCACCGACGACGGTGAGGTCGGGTTGCGCGGCGAGCAGGGCGCCGAAACCCTGCCGCACCATCGCCTGGTCGTCCGCAATGAACACCGTGATTGCCACCCGGCCAGCCTATGTCGGCAGGACGGGTCCGCCCGACGGAGCCACCACGGGGGCGGTCGGGATCCTCGCCCGGACCGCGAACCCGCCGTCCGCGTCGACTCCCGCGCTGACGATGCCGCCGACGGAGAGGGCCCGCTCCCGCATCCCGGCGATTCCGTGCCCCCCGGTCGAATGCGCCGAGGCACCATCGGAACTCGCGGCCCGGTCGTTGCGCACGTCGAGCACGGCCAGGTCGCCGTCGCACCCCAGGGTGACGCGGACCTCGGCGCCAGGCGCGTGCCGGGCCGCGTTCGACAGCGACTCCTGCAGGATCCGGTAGAGCGCCAGGGAGACGGAGTCCGGCATCCTCGCGGGCAGGCCGCCGTCGTCGACGGTGACGACGATGCCCGCCCGCCTGCTGCCCTCGACCAGCTCGCCGATGCGGTGGACGCCGGGCACCGGCGCGTGCTCGGCGAGTTGGCCGTCGCTGCGCAGCACCCCGAGCATGCCGCGGATCTCGTTGAGCGCCTCGCGCGCGGTGGCGCCGATCGACTCGAACTCCGCGCGCGCCTCCGGCGAGACCCCCTCGATCCGGTACGGCGCGCTCTGCGCCTGCACCACCACCAGCGACATGTGGTGCGCGACCACGTCGTGCAGGTCCCTGGCGATCCGGGCCTTCTCCTCCAGGACGGCCCGGCGGGCCCGTTCGACCTCGTTGGCCTCCTCCTGCCGCGCCAGTTCGCGCCGCGAGAGCACCAGCCAGCGGATCAGCAGCCCGAACACCACCAACCCGGTGAGCCCGACCGCCCAGCCCCGGCCGTCCTGGCCGGGGGCGTGCGCCAGGAACAACAGCACCGTGGACACCCACGCCACGGCCACCACCGGCACCGGCGACCGCATGCTCACCGCCACCAGCAGGGCCGTCAGCACCATCACGTGCACCACCTGCCACGGGAAGCCGTAGTCCGGGACCGGTTCGAACACGATCGGGATCACCAGCGCGGAACCCGCCGAGATTGCCCACCCGAGAGCCGGATTCGCCCGGATCAGCAGGAACGGCAGCGCGGCCAGACCACCGATCACCGGCTGCACGCCCGCCGGCACGTGATGGGTCACCTGCAGCGTCGGCCAGGCGATCGCGAACAGCACGAGGCCGACTGCCGCGACGAGTGCGTCCAGCCACTGGCTCGGGTCGAGCCCGCCCAGCCGAGCCCGGCCCGCCAGCTGCCGCGACGCCTCGGCGTCGCCGCCCTTCCTGTCCTTTTTCTTGCCCACGCCCAGAACCCTAGGAAGCCCGGCCCCGGAAGTCCTCACCCCACGGAGTGAGATCGGCCTGGCTCCGCGGTACGAGACGGGGCCGCCGATCGTCCCGGGGCGGGAGCCTGAGAACCGCGCCACGGGGTGATGTGGCAGCGTACGGCCGATTTCTAGCGTTCTCGGCATGCGGAAAACCACCTGGACAGTGCTGGCGGCGGCGGCCGTCTCGACCCTGATCTCCGGCGTCCCCCTCACCGCCAACGCGGACTCCACCCGCGAGGACTCTGCGGCCGCGCGGGCCGTGCTCGCGGTGACGACGCAGGCACCCGACGCGGCCGTGGCCGCGATCCCGGCCGGCTTCGCGGCGGCGGCAGGCTACCGACCGGTGGCGGTCGGCTCGATGCTGGTGAACCCCAACGGGAACTGCTCCTCCCCGGTCCCGTTGCCCGTCGAGTTCGACGCCGCCTGCCAGGCCCACGACCTGGGCTACGACCTGCTGCGCTACGCGGACGGCGCGGGCGCCCAGCTCGGACCGTGGGCACGCAGAAGCCTTGACGCCCAGCTGGACCGGCGGATGCACGAGTCCTGCGCGACGCGGACCGACGAGACCGCTCGGAGGTCGTGCCTGGTGATGGCCAACGTCGCGACCACCGCGGTGACGTCGAACTCGTGGCGCCAGGGCTACGTGGCGCCGCGTCCGGAGCCGGTCACCGGCTACCTGCTGGCCGCGGGTGGCGGGCTCGCGGTGCTCGGCGGCGTGGTGGCGGCGGGCCGGCGGACCCGGCGACTCGGCGCGGCGGCGGTGACGCCGTGCGCGCCGTCCTCGACCACCGTTCCCGCGGTTGGGATCTCGTCCGGGCGCCGGCGCTGCCGTCCGTGGCGACCAGCCTGTGCGTCGGTGCCGCGGTGGTGCTGTCCCTGGCGCCGTCGTTGCTGCCGCGGTCGGCGACCGTGCAGGCGGTGGCGACCGGGCTGCTGGCCGCGCTGGGGTGGGCGGTGGCCGCGGCCTGGCGCCACCGACCGTGGCGGGGCGCCGGCGACGACGGCCGTGGGCGGCTGCCCGCGGCGGCGGTCGGCACGGCGGCGTCGGCCGCCGCACTGATCGGCGCCGACCGCTGGCAGGGCGCGCTGCGCGCGGCGATGGACCGGCCTGCGATCGGTCCGGGCTACTGGCTCGAGGTGTGCTCCGGGGCGGGCGCGCTGACCCTGGCCACGGCCCTGACGGCGGCCGCCGCGGCGGCGGTGTGCCGGCGGCTCGGTCGGCTGCGCGTCGCCGCGGTGGCGCTGACCCTCACGCTGGCGACGGTGACGTGGCTGGTCCCGGCGGCCGCGGGCGCGCTGGACCGCTCGTTCACGGCGGCCAACGCGGCCGTGGACGACGCTCTGCTGCAACCGGTCTCGACCGCTCTGTCGGGCAGCGCGGACTCGCTCAGCGGGTGGCAAACGCTCGGCGCCAACGGCCGAAAGTTCGTGGCCGGCCGGGCCGCACCGGGCGCGGTACGCGCCTACGTCGGTCTCGACGCGGCCGCCGGACTCGACGCCCGGGTGGCCCTGGCGGTGCGGGAGCTCGAACGCGCCGGGGGCCTGCGCCGAGCCGCCGTGGTGGTCGCGGTGCCGACGGGGTCCGGCTGGATCGACGGCGGCGCCGTCGCCGGTTTCGAGCGGCGCTTCGGCGGCGACGTCGCGACGGTCGGCGTGCAGTACTCGAAGGCCCCGAGCGCGCTGACGTTCCTGTTCGGCAGGCGGGACGCCGAACTGTCGGCGCGGGCACTGTTCGACGCGGTGTCCGCGCGGATCGGGCAGCTGCCGGTCGGCGACCGCCCGAAGCTCTACGTGTACGGCCAGAGCCTCGGGGCGGTGGGCGCGAGCGCGATCTTCCGCGACGGCGACGACCTGCGGGCCCGGTCCTGCGGCGCCCTCTACGCCGGCCCGCCCGCCGGGGCCGTGAACACCGACGGCGCGGTGGTGCTGGCCAACGCGTCGGACCCCGTGGTGTCGTGGTCGCCAGCCCTGCTGGTGCGCCCGCCCGACCTGCCACGGGTGCGGGCGGACGCCCCGGTGCCGCCGTGGCTGCCGGTGGCAGGCTTCGTCGCGACCACCGTCGACCTGCTCACCGCCCTCGACGCCGCCCCCGGACACGGGCACCGGTACGGCGCCGACCAGGGCACCGCACTGCCCGACTGCGCGGCTCCCCCGACCGGTGGGACCCTCACCGCGCCCGCATCGCGAGGTTGAGCAGAGCGCAACGCGACCCGACGCCTGCTGCAATGCCGACGACACACCGGCTCTCCAGACTGTGACCGTTCCCGTACCTGGAGGTTTGCCGTGTCCTACGTTCCACCCGCCGAACTGGCACGCTCGATGGTCGATGCCGGCCAGAGCAAGGTCCTGTTGTCCACCCGCGACACCCTCATCCGGGGCTTCATGGGTGGCGCACTGCTCACCCTCGCCGCCGCCTTCGCCGTCACGGTCACCGTCCAGACGGGCAACGCACTGCTCGGGGCGGTCCTGTTCCCGGTCGGCTTCTGCCTGCTCTACCTGCTCGGGTTCGACCTGCTCACCGGGGTCTTCACGCTGACGCCGATGGCCTACCTCGACAAGCGGCCCGGCGTCACCGTCAGGGCGATCCTGCGCAACTGGGCGCTGGTCTTCGTCGGCAACTTCGCCGGTGCGTTCACCGTGGCGGTGCTGATCACGTTCATCCTGACCTACGGGTACTCCATCCCACCGAACGAGGTGGCGGAGAAGATCATGCACATCGGCGAGGCCCGCACCGTCGGCTACGCCGAGCACGGCGCCGCGGGCATGACGACCCTGTTCCTGCGGGGCGTCCTGTGCAACTGGATGGTCTCGACCGGTGTCGTGGCGGCGATGATGTCGAAGAGCGTGCCGGGCAAGGTGCTGGTGATGTGGATGCCCGTCATGCTGTTCTTCTACATGGGCTTCGAGCACTCCGTGGTCAACATGTTCCTGTTCCCGTCGGGCCTGCTGCTCGGCGCCGACTTCTCCCTCGCCGACTACCTGATCTGGAACGAGATCCCGACGGTCCTCGGCAATCTGGTCGGCGGCGTGGTCTTCGTCGGGCTGGCGATCTACACCACGCACGTGCGCACCCAGCCGAAGCGCGGCGTCACCGAGACCGCGGTCGCCGCGACCGCACCGGCCGCGCAGCGGGAGGTCGAGACGGTCTGAGCCGACCGGCCCTCAAACGAGTTCGACCCCGGTGCGTCACCGACGCGCCGGGGTCGAACCTGCTCGGGTACCGAGCGTCAGGCCCGGACGATCGGCCCGCGGGCCGCCTCGTAGGCCGCGCCCACGCGGTAGAGCCGCTCGTCGGCCATCGCCGGCGCCATGATCTGCAGGCCCACCGGCAGCCCGTCGTCGGCCGACAGTCCGGACGGCACCGACATCGCGCAGTGCCCGGCCAGGTTGGTCGGCAGCGTGCACAGGTCGGAGAGGTACATCGCCAGCGGGTCGTCGACCTTCTCGCCGATCTTCCACGGGGTGAACGGGCTGGTCGGCGAGACCAGCACGTCGACGGACTCGTAGGCCCTGTCGAAGTCGCGGGCGATGAGCGTGCGGACCTTCAGCGCCGAGCCGTAGTAGGCGTCGTAGTAGCCGGAGGACAGCGCGTAGGTGCCGATCATGATGCGGCGCTTGACCTCCTTGCCGAATCCGGCGGCCCGGGTCGCGGCCATCACCTGGTCCGCGCTCATGTTGCCGTCGTCGACCCGCATGCCGTAACGCATCGCGTCGAAGCGGGCCAGGTTCGAGGACACCTCGCTGGGCAGGATCAGGTAGTAGGCGGCGAGCGCGTGCAGGAAATTCGGGCAGGACACCTCCACCACCTCGGCGCCGAGCTCCTGCAGCTGCGCGACCGCGGCGTCGAAGGACGCGATGACGCCGGGCTGGTAGCTCTCGGAGTGCAGTTCCTTGACGATGCCGACCCGCACGCCCGTGAGGTCGCCGGTGGCGCCCTGGCGGGCCGCCTCGACGACCGGCCGGACCGGCGCGTTGACCGAGGTGGAGTCACGGGGGTCGTACCCGGCGATGACCTCGTGCAGCAGCGCCGTGTCGAGGACGGTACGGCCGCAGGGGCCGCCCTGGTCCAGCGAGGACGCGCAGGCGACGAGGCCGAACCGCGAGACCGTGCCGTAGGTCGGCTTGGTGCCGACGGTCGCGGTGACCGCGGCGGGCTGGCGGATCGAGCCGCCGGTGTCGGTGCCGATGGCGAGCGGGGCCTGGTACGAGGCCAGCGCGGCCGCGGAGCCGCCGCCCGAGCCGCCGGGGATCCGGGTGGTGTCCCACGGGTTGAGCGTCGGGCCGTAGGCGGAGTTCTCGGTGGACGAACCCATCGCGAACTCGTCCATGTTGGTCTTGCCCAGGACCGGGATGCCTGCCTCGCGCAGCCGCGTGGTCAGCGTCGCGTCGTACGGCGAGACCCAGCCCTCGAGGATCTTCGACCCGCAGGTGGTCGGCATGTCGGTGGTGGTGAACACGTCCTTGAGCGCCAGCGGCACACCGGCCAGTGCGGACGCGGGCGCGTTCCCGGCCGCCAGCGAGTCGTCGACGGCCTGGGCCGCGGTGAGCGCCTGCTCGCCTGCGACGTGCAGGAAGGCGTTGAGTTCGCCGTCGACGGCGGCGATCCGGTCCAGGTGCGCCTGGGTCACCTCGACCGAGGACACCTCGCGGGCGTGGATCTTCGACGCGAGGACGGAGGCGTCCAACGCGGTGAGGTCGGCGGTCACTGCTCTTCTCCCAGGATCTGCGGCACTGCGAAACGGTCCAGCTCGACGGCCGGGGCGCCCGAGAGCGCCTGCTCCGGGGTCAGGCCGGGCACGATGACGTCCGGTCGCGTCACGTTGGTGATCGGGTTCGGGCTCGCGGTGGGGGGCACATCGTCCGCGGCGACCTCCGCGACGGCCTTGACGTGGCTGAGAATCGAGTCGAGCTGGCCGGCGAACTCGTCGAGTTCGGCGTCGGACAGCGCGAGCCGGGACAGCCGGGCGAGGTGGGCGACCTCGTCACGGGAGATGGCAGGCACCGCGTGGGCCCCTTTCAGGTCGGAGACAACGATCGTCCCCAAGCCTAGAGCGTGCGCCGGATCCGGTCGCGGGCGGCGGCAGTGTTTCCCCCCTGGAACATGTTGGTGTCGCCCCGGTGACCGGTCGGCGGCCAACTGGGACTTCTCGACACCGCCGTCGATTCCGGCCGACGTTGCCCAACATCGACGATCGCAAATGGGGAAGGATGAGCGGCGCGGGGGCATCGACGATCCCGGCGCTGCCCATCCGAAGGAATACCGTGTCCTATCTTCTGCGCGTCCAGTTGCCCGATCGACCCGGCAGCCTGGGCGCGCTGGCCGTGGCGCTGGGATCGGTTGGCGCCGACATCCTCTCGCTGGACGTCGTCGAGCGCGGAACGGACTTCGCCGTGGACGACCTCGTCGTCGACGTACCGCAGGGCGCGCTGCCGGACACCCTGATCACCGCGGCCGAGCGGATCGACGGGGTCCGGGTGGACTCGATCCGCCCCTACAGCGGGATCCTCGACACCCATCGCGAGCTGGAACTGATCGACCAGGTCGCCACCGCCCGCGACGACCGGCTGCAGGTACTGGTCGAGGGCGCCGCGCGGGTCCTGCGGGTGAGCTGGGCGACCGTGGTCGGCACCGGTCCGCACGGGACGTTCCGGGTGGTCGGCAGCATGGGCGCCCCGGAGACCCAGGCAGGCGAGTTGCCGTGGATGCCGCTGGAGAAGCCGACCGTCCTCGACCCCGACGCCGACTGGGTCCCGGCGATCTGGAAGGACATGGACACCACGCTCGCGGCCGCGCCGCTCGGCCACTCCGGGCGCGCGTTGCTGCTCGGCCGCGCCGGCGGCCCGGAGTTCCGGCCGTCGGAGATCGCGCGGATGGGTTACCTCGCCGGCATCGTCGCGACCGTGCTCACCTGACGGCTCGCGGGGTCAGGCGAACTCGCGCACCAGCACGGTCAGCTCCGTGCCCGCCACCGGCTCCCAGTTGCGCTCGGGGGCGGGCACGAACTGGTTGCGGTCGTAGATCCGTCGGGCGTCGACCATGCCCGGCTCGGTGGAGATGACCACGGCGTGCTTGCCCCGGTCGTAGGCGGCGTCGAGCGCGTACCGCACCAGCGCCGAGCCGACGCCCTTGCCCCGGGCGGTGGGCGCGACGGCCAGCATCCGGAACTCGAGCTCGCCCGGACCGGCGACGTCCGCGAACGGGGACTCCGGTTCGGCGACCGTCACCGAGCCGACGACCTCGCCGTTCGCGACCGCGACGACCACCTCGGCGTGCTCGGCGCGCGCGGGCGTGTCCTGCAGCTTCACCACGTAGTCACTGCCCGGGGCGACGAATCCGCCGGCCACGTAGGCGTCCACGGTGAGGGCCGCGACGGCCTCGAAGTCTGCGGGTGCTGCGGGTCGAATCTCGATCATGGGCTCACTATCGCAGCAAGAATCCGCCGCCCCAACTCAATCCGAACGTCCCGAATGACCGATTTGGGCGGCTGTGGTCCGGTCGGGCACCACCGCGGGCCGTCGCCGGGCCCGGCCGGTTCGTCGCGCCGGGTCGGCCGGGCGCCCACCCGCCGACCCGGCATCGACGCCGACCGCCGAGGGCGCGGCGCAGCGGTCGGGATCCACCGAACGGGACCACCCCGGCATCGACGGTCGACAAGTGCCCGCCGCACCGACGGGCCTCCCGGGAATCGCCGGACATGCTGCACGCGAACCGCTTTCGCACTCCGAGCCGTTCGGGCACGCGATCGGACCGGCGCGCACGGGGCGAGCGCGGCCGGGTCCGGTCCCTCCGCGGCGCGGCCACCGCGGCCACCACCGGCCCTCGGGAGCGGCGCGTACCGCTGGAACCCGTGTGGCACACCGCGACACGGCCACCTCGGCCGCCGGAATCCGGGCGACCCTGGCCGGCGCCCGGCCCCCGCATTGTGACCTGAGCCGCCCGGAACGCCTCGGGTGACCTTCGCCACCGCTACCCGCGCCGCGGCCCTCACCTGGCGTTTCGCCACGGGCACCGGCCTCGCGGTCAGTCGCCCGCGACGGCCCCGCCGACCGGCGCCACCGCGTCCGGTCCGCCGTCGAGCAGCGCCCGGAAGCCGTCCTCGTCGAGGATCGGCACGCCCAGCTGCTCGGCCTTGTCGGCCTTGGACCCCGGGGCCTCCCCCACCACCACGAACGCCGTCTTCTTCGACACCGACGCGGCGGCCTTGCCGCCGCGAACCAGGATCGCCTCCTTCGCGCCGTCGCGGGTGAAGCCGACCAGCGAGCCGGTCACCACGATCGACAGGCCCTCGAGGTTCCGCTCGATCGACTCGTCGCGGGTGTCCTCCATGGAGACCCCGGCCGCGCGCCACTTCGCCACGATCTCGCGGTGCCAGTCCACCGCGAACCACTCGACGACGGCCGCGGCGATGGTGCCGCCGACCCCGTCCACCGCCGCGAGTTCCTCCACGGAGGCGTTCTCGATCCGCTCCAGGCTGGCGAACTCCGAGGCCAGCGCGCGGGCCGCGGTGGGTCCGACGTGCCGGATCGACAGCGCCACCAGCACCCGCCACAGCGGCTGCACCTTCGCGGAGTCCAGGTTGGCGAGCAGTCGCTTCCCGTTCGCGGACAGCGCGCCCGCCTTGGTGGTGAACAGCGCCGTCTTCATCAGGTCGTCGGCGGTGAGCGAGAACAGGTCACCCTCGTCGGTGATCACGCCCGCCCTGAGCAGTTCCGTGGCTGCCTCGTAGCCGAGCACCTCGATGTCGAACGCCCCGCGGCCGGAGACGTGGAAGACCCGCTCGCGCAGCTGCGCCGGGCAGGACCGCTGGTTGGGGCAGCGGATGTCGGCGTCACCCTCCTTGGCCGGCGCGAGCGCGGTCCCGCACTCGGGGCAGTGCGTGGGCATCTCGAACTCGCGCTCGTCGCCGGTGCGCAGGTCCACGACCGGGCCGAGCACCTCCGGGATCACCTCGCCTGCCTTGCGGATGACCACCATGTCGCCGATCAGCACGCCCTTGCGCTTGACCTCGGAGCCGTTGTGCAGGGTGGCGAGCGAGACCGTCGACCCGGCGACGGTCACCGGCTCCATGTACGCGAACGGGGTGACGCGGCCGGTGCGGCCGACGCTCACCCGGATGTCGAGCAGCCGGGTGGTGGCCTCCTCCGGCGGGTACTTGTAGGCGATCGCCCAGCGCGGGGCCCGGGAGGTGGACCCGAGCCGGCGGTGCAGCGACATCTCGTCGACCTTGACCACCAGGCCGTCGATCTCGTGTTCCACGTCGTGACGGTGCTCGTCCCAGTACCGGACCTTCTCGACCACCGCGTCCACACCGCGCACCCGGGCGGTGTGGGTGGAGACGGGCAGTCCCCAGGCCGCCAGCGCGGTGTAGGCGTCGTGCTGGCTGGCCGGCTCCCAGCCCTCCACCCGGCCCAGCCCGTGGCAGATCATCCCGAGCTTGCGCCTGGCGGTGACCGCCGGGTTCTTCTGCCGCAGCGAGCCCGCCGAGGAGTTGCGCGGGTTGGCGAACGGCGCCTTGCCCTCGGCCACCAGCGACGCGTTCAGCGCCGCGAAGTCCTCGAGCCGGAAGAACACCTCGCCGCGGACCTCGAGCAGCGTCGGGATCGGGAACTGAGCGGACGGGGTGAGCGTGTGCGGGATCTCGTCGATGGTCCGGGCGTTGAGGGTCACGTCCTCGCCGGTGCGTCCGTCGCCGCGGGTGGCGCCGCGCACCAGCCTGCCGTTCTCGTACACCAGGTTCAGCGCGACGCCGTCGATCTTGACCTCGCAGAGGTAGTGCAGGTCCGGTCCGGTCTCGGCCTCGACCCGGGCGACCCAGGCGCGCAGCTCGTCCTCGTCGAAGACGTTGTCCAGGCTGAGCATTCGCTCCAGGTGGTCGACCGAGGTGAAGTCGGTGGAGAATCCGCCGCCGACCGACTGGGTCGGCGAGTCCGGCGTGCGCAGGTCCGGCCGGCGCTCCTCGAGCGCCTGCAACCGGCCCAGCAGTGCGTCGAACTCCCCGTCGCTGACGACGGGCGAGTCCTTGACGTAGTAACGGAACTGGTGCTCGCGCACCTCCTCCGCGAGGCGCTGCCACTCGTCACGTTCCTCGGCGGTCGCTGCCACGTTCTCGGTCACGCGAGAAAGGCTATCGCAGCCCACCGACAGCTCCGGACCTCTCAGGTGCCCGCGCCGTCCTCTCGGGCGCGCGGGCCGTAGGTGCCCGCGGTGAGCGCGGCGTACGAACGCGCGACGAGTTCGGTGAGCACGCGGAGGTCGATGTCCGCTAGGTCCTTGAGGTAGAGGCAGCCGACGCCGGCGGTGTGCGGGCCGAGACGCTCGACCAGGTCGGGATGCGCCCCGACGCCGTCCGACAGGTAGATCACCGAGGCCGCCTTGCGGGGCGCGAAGCCTGCCGCGGGCGCGTCGCCCTCCCGGCCGCTCGCGTACCGGTAGTGGTAGCTGCCGAAGCCGACGATCGACGGGCCCCACATCGCGGCGCGCTCACCGGTCGCGGTCTCCATCAGCGCGAGCAGGGTGTCGGCGTCCCGCCGGCGCACCCGATGACCGACCCGGTCCAGGAAGGCGCGGACCGCGGGGTCGAGCTCCACCGGTGTCGTGTCCCCGCCCGCCGTGTCCCCGCCCGCCATGTCCCCGTCCCTACCGGTCGAACTCGGCGCCGTCGGCGAACGCCCGGGCCACCTCGGCGGCGCCGCGCAGCGCGGACCGCGCCCAGTCCTCGCCCGCGCCTGCCAGCCCGCACGCGGGGGTGACCAGCACCTGGGTCGCGAGCACCGTGCGCGGGAAGCCGAGCCGGTCCACAAGCCGCACCGCGGGCTCGGCCAGCTCACGCCAGGTCGGCGCCCGGTCGGGCTTGACGGTCGGCACCAGACCGAGCGCCAACGGCAGCCCGTCCTGGAGGATCTCGCCGACGCCGTCGAGGTCCGCGGACCGCAGCAGCGCGACGTCGAGGCCGATCATCGCGGCCCCGCTGCGGCGCAGCAGTGCCAGCGGGGCGCCTGCGGCGCAGCAGTGCACCAGCACCGGCCGGTCGAGCCGGGCGATCAGCGTCTGCAGGACGTCGAGCGCCTCTGGCTCGGGCATCGCACGCGGGGTCTGCAGGATCGAGACCCCGGGCAGCGTCCCGTCCAGCACCGCAGGCAGCCCGGGCTCGTCGAGCTGGACCACCACCGGCGAACCCAGCCGACGGGTGACGTCGCCGACGTGCGCCGCGATGCCCTCCGCCAGCGACTCGGCGAGGTCGCGGACCGCGCCGGCGTCGGTGAGCGCGCGATGGCCGCCGAACAGCTCGAGCTGTGACGCCAAGGTCAACGGGCCGACCACCTGCACCTTCACCGGCTGGTCGGTGCCGCGCAGGCCGGCGACCTCCCAGGCCTCCTCCATCGCGTCGAGGTCACGGGAGAGCAGGTCGCGGGCGCGCCGGGTCACCTTTCCGGGTCGCTGCGCGACCCGGTACCCGGTGGTGGAGGTGTCCAACGGCAGGTCCACCAGCACCGCGGCGGCCCGGCCGATCAGGTCGGCGCCGAGCCCGCGGGCGGGCAGCTCCACCAGGTGCGGCAGCGCGGACAGCTCGCCGACGGCCACGGCCGCGGCCTCGCGCGGATCCTCGCCAGGCCAGGAGCCGACGCCGGTCGCCACACCGACCGGGATCGAGGGCGGTGTCACCTCTGGTCCGAGCCGGTGCCGGCGATGGTGGCGCTGCCGAGCACGATGTCGCCTGCGGGGTCGGGACGGTAGAGCACCACGGCCTGTCCGCGGGCGACGCCGGTCAGCGGCTCCCGCAGCTGCACGTCCAGCCCGCCGTCGACCGCGGTGACCACGGCCTGCGCCAGCCCGCCGTGCGCCCGGACCTGCACCACGCACTCCACGGGTTCGGTCGGGGCGACCCCGGAGGTCCAGATCGCGCGGTCCGCGGCGATCGAGAACACCTGCAGCCGTTCGGCGGATCCGACGCGCACCGTCCCGGACTCGGGCTCGATGGCGGTGACGTACCGGGGCCTGCCGTCGGCGGCGGGACCGTCCACGCCGAGACCCTTGCGCTGGCCGATGGTGAACCCGTGCACGCCGTCGTGGTCGGCGAGTTCCTCGCCGGAGTCGGCGTCGACGACCTTGCCGGGCCGGATGCCGATCTTCGCGCCCAGGAACGCCCGGGTGTCCCCCGACGGGATGAAGCAGATGTCGTGGCTGTCCGGCTTGTCCGCGACCGCGAGCCCGCGGGCGGCGGCCTCGTCACGGATCTGTGGCTTCGGGGTGTCCCCGACCGGGAACATCGCCCGCGACAACTGCTCCGCGGTGAGCACCCCGAGCACGTAGGACTGGTCCTTGTCCGCGTCGACGGCGCGGCGCAGCACGCCGTCCTCGAGCCGCGCGTAGTGCCCGGTGGCGACGGCGTCGAAACCGAGCGCGAAGGCCCGGTCGGCCAGCGCCGTGAACTTGATCTTCTCGTTGCAGCGCAGGCACGGGTTCGGGGTCTCGCCCGCCGCGTAGGACTCGACGAAGTCCTCGATCACGTCTTCCTTGAAGCGGTCCGCGAAGTCCCAGACGTAGAACGGGATGCCGAGCACGTCCGCGGCCCGCCGCGCGTCGCCTGCGTCCTCCTTGGAGCAGCAGCCCCGGGACCCGGTGCGCAGCGCGCCGGGCGCGGTGGACAGCGCCAGGTGCACGCCGACCACGTCGTGCCCGGCCGCCACCGCGCGCGCCGCCGCCACCGCGGAGTCGACTCCGCCACTCATTGCTGCGAGAACCCGCATCAGCGTGCTCCTCCCCTGGCTCCGACGCTGGCCAGGCCTGCGGCCCGGGCGCGCTGCACCACCGCGGGCAGCGCCGCGACCAGCGCGTCGACATCGTTGTCGGTCGAGGTGTGGCCGAGCGAGAACCGCAGCGACCCACGGGCCACCCGGGAATCGACCCCCATGGCGAGCAGCACGTGGCTGGCGCTGGCCACCCCGGCGGTGCACGCCGATCCGGTCGAGCACTCGATGCCGGCCGCGTCGAGCAGCATCAGCAGCGAGTCGCCCTCGCAGCCGGGGAAGGTGAAGTGCGCGTTCCCGGGTAGGCGGTCGGCCGGGTCCGCGCCGTTGAGCACCGCGTCGGGCACCGCCGCGCGCACCCCGTCGATCAGCCGGTCCCGCAGCCGGGTGAGCTCGGCGCGCCGGGTCGCCATGTCGGTGACCGTCGACCGCAGCGCCGCCGCCATCGCCACCGTGCCCGCGGTGTCGAGGGTGCCTGCGCGCAGGTCGCGCTCGTGCCCACCACCGTGCAGCAGCGGCACGCAGGGCACCTGGCGGCCGAGCAGCAGCGCCCCCGCGCCCTGCGGTCCGCCGAACTTGTGCGCCGCGACGCTCAACGCCGACAGGCCGCTGGCCGCGAAGTCCACCGGCGCCTGGGCCGCGAACTGCACCGCGTCGCTGTGCATCGGTACACCGAATTCGGCTGCGATGGAAGCGAGTTCGACGATCGGCAGGATCGACCCGACCTCGTTGTTGGCCCACATCACGGTGACCAGCGCGGTCTCGTCGCCGTGCGCGGCGAGCTCGTCGCGCAGCCACTGCGGGTCGACCCGGCACTGCGAGTCAACCGGCAGCCAGCTCACCTCGGCGCCCTCGTGCTCGACAAGCCACTGCACCGCGTCGAGCACGGCGTGGTGCTCGACGGTGCTGGCGACGATCCGTCGACGACGCGGGTCGCCGTCGCGTCGGGCCCAGTAGATGCCCTTGACCGCCAGGTTGTCACTCTCGGTGCCACCCGAGGTGAACAGCACCTCCGAGGGCCGGGCGCCGAGGTCGGCGGCGATCGACTCGCGGGACTCCTCGACCCGACGGCGCGCCGCCCGGCCGGAACCGTGCAGCGAGGACGCGTTGCCGACGGTCGCGAGCACCGCCGTCATCGCGGCCACGGACTCCGGCAACATCGGGGTGGTCGCGGCGTGATCGAGGTAGACCGGGGTCGCCGGAGAAACCTCGGCGGACTGGCTGGGCGCTGGCGAAATCATGGTTCGACCAGGATAGCCCGTGCGCTGGGCCACACCCGCCGGTGGACAGCTCGCCGCGGACCTCGCGATCGCAGCGTGCCGCCAGCTCCCGGCGGTCGGTGCCCGGTTCCTGCAGCGGCGCCAGGCGGACCTCGACGGTGAGCCTGCGCGCGCCGAGGATCCGCCGCAGCGACCCGAGCAGCGTCTGCTCGCCGACGAAGCAGACCGTGGTGTCCACCTCGCCGGCGCGGTCGCGGTACCGCAGCCCCACCGGCTGCACCAGCGCACCGGCGTCGACCGCGGACTGGAACATCGCCGGACGCAGCGAGCCGGAGGCCCGTCCGCACCAGGTGGTCGCCTCCGGGAAGGCCACCACCCGGGCTCCGCCGCGCAGCCGTTCGGCGGCCTCGTCGACCGCGCCGACGAGCTCGCGCAGCCGGTCCCGCTCGATCGGGATGACCCGCAGCCGCGCCGCCACCCGGCCCAGCAGCGGCCACGCCAGCAGGTCGGCCCGGGCCACGAAGTCGGCAGGCCCCAGCGCGGTGAGCACCAGCACGTCGGTCCACGAGACGTGCGCGGCGACCACCAGCACGCCCCGACCCGGTCCGACGACCGGACCGACGCGGTCGTCGCGCACCCGCATCCGGATGCCGAGCCCGCGCGTCACCGCCCGCGCGTAGCCGCGCTGCAGCCGCTGCCGGGGCCGCTCCGGCGCCGCGGCGGCGGCCACCAGGACCGGCGGCAGCGCGAGCAGCAGCAACGCCAGCACGGCGCATCGGGCGCCTGTCCACACCCACCCGGCCCGCTCGGTGCGCCCCGGCAGGCAACCGTCGCCGCACGGGCTGACCGGCAGCCAGGCGTGACTCACGGGGTGCCCATCCCGACGGCCGCGGCAACGCCGCGCAGCCGGCCCAGGTACCGCTCGTCGGCCTCGGCCATGCCGAGCAGCGCGACGAAGTCAGCGACGCCGAAGTCCGGGTCGTGCGCGGGTTCCCCGCAGATCGACGCGCCCAGGCGCAGGTACCCGCGCAGCAACGGCGGCAGCACCACCCGGGCCGGCGGGGTGAGCGCGTCGAGTCCGGGCACCGGCCGCAGCGGCCGAACCCGCCGGTCGAGCGCGCTGGCGTGGTCGGCCAGCACCCGGTCCCGCACCCCGCGGACGTCCGCGCCAGGGACGGCGTCGGGCCGCGGCCGCATCGGCACCGACACGCAGCCCATCCCCCAGCGGTAGCCGGTGAGCTCGAGGTAGTTGAGGATGCCGGCCCACATCAGGCCGACCACCGAGCCGGAACGGTGGTCCGGGCGCACGCAGGCCCGTCCCATCTCGACCAGCCCGGGGCGCAGCGGCGCGAGCGCGGCGAGGTCGAACTCGGTCTCGGTGTACAGCCCGCCCGCGGCGACGGCCCCGTCCGGCGTCAGCATCCGGTAGCAGCCGACCACCTCGTCGGCGGCCGCGTCCAGCACCAGCAGGTGGTCGCAGTGCTCGTCGAACCGGTCGGCGTCGAGTCCGCCGGACAGGCCGTGGACGGCCGACTCGAAGCCGGGCTCGGCGGCGAACACGTCGTACCGGAGGCGCTGCGCCGCCACCCGGTGCTCGGCGTCCGAGGACAACAGCAGGCGGTACCGGGGGGCGCTCGGGTCGGTGGCGTCGGGATGGGTGAGGACCTGCGTAGTCGTCATGCCGCCAGGTCTAACGAGCCGCGACGGCGACCCGGCGACGGTGCGGTGTCGGGTCGGCGGCGACCCGGTGAAATGTCTGCCCGCTGCGGCCCGGTCAGGGTGTCGTCAGCGACTCGAGGATCTCGCGGGCGCGGGTCACGCCGATCAGGTGGCCGACGCCGGGGTAGATCGTGACGGTCGCGTCCGGGATGCGGCGGCCGAGCGCGTCGGCCCACGCCACCGGGGCCAGCCGGTCCTCGGTGCCGTGGTGGATCACGACCGGGACCGCGACGTCCTCGGGCTCGAAGCCCCAGGGCGCACCGAAGGCGCGGTAGTCGTCGACCTGGCCGGCGGGGTCGTGGGAACCCTCGGCCATGGCCTTGCCGAACCACGCCGTGTGCTCGGCGAGGGCACCCGTCTCGTCTCCCTCGAGCTCCGCCGCGCTCGTCTTCACGAGGTACCTCGGTGCGCGCGAGGCCAGCAGCCGGGTGAACCGGAAGAACGCCTTGGCCAGGCCCACCGAGTCCTCCGACCACCGGAGCAGGCGTTGGTCGAGCGCGCTGAGCTCGGCCCGGCGGCGGGGGTCGTCGACGGGCAGGCAGCCCGCGACCACCGCCACGCGTTCGACGCGGTCGCCGAGCACGTGCGCGGCCGCGAGGGCGCGCTGGCCCCCGGCCGACCACCCCATGGCGCAGACCCGGTCGAGCTCGAGCGCGTCCATCAGATCGGTGAGGTCGGTGCGGACCCAGCCGACGATGTCGTGGCCGGGCAGCCGATCGGTCAGGCCGATCCCCGGGCGGTCCGGGGAGATGATGCGCAGGCCGAGCTCGCGGGCGGCGGCGGCGGCGAGGGCGATGTCGTTGCGGCTCATCAGCCCGCCGTGGCAGTTGACCACCGGCCTGCCGTCGGGATCGCCGAACGTGGCGTAGCCGAGGCGCCGTCCGTTCCGCACGTCGATCACCGTGTCGTCGGGCCCCGCCGCCGCGCTCGCCATGGGTCGACGCTACCGGGTCCGGCCTGCGGCGACCGGGTGAACTGTCCGCCCGCACAACGACGGCGGCCCCGCTCCCTTCGAAGGGAACGGGGCCGCCGTGCGGTGCGAGGTGATCAGCCCTTGTGAGCCTTGACCGCCTCGGTCAGCTGCGGTGCGACGTTGAACAGGTCGCCCACGACGCCGTAGTCCGCGATCTCGAAGATCGGGGCCTCTTCGTCCTTGTTGACCGCGACGATGGTCTTCGAGGTCTGCATGCCGGCCCGGTGCTGGATGGCACCGGAGATGCCGAGCGCGATGTACAGCTGCGGCGAGACCGTCTTGCCGGTCTGGCCGACCTGGAACTGGCCCGGGTAGTAGCCCGAGTCCACCGCGGCACGCGAGGCGCCGACGGCGGCACCGAGCGAGTCGGCGAGCTCCTCGACGACCGAGAACTTGTCGGCGCTGCCGACGCCACGGCCACCGGAGACGACGACCGACGCCTCGGTGAGCTCGGGGCGGTCGCCACCGACGATCGGGTTGCGCGAGGTGACCTTGACGGCGCTCTCGTCCTGCGCGGGCACCTCGACGGCGACCTGCTCGCCTGCGGCGGCCTGCGGCTGGGCCTCGATGGCACCCGGGCGGACCGAGATGACCGGGACCTCGCCGTTGGCCTTCGCGTCGACGGTGAACGCGCCACCGAAGATCGAGTGCACGGCGCTGCCGTCGGCCTTGACGTCGATGACGTCGACGAGCAGACCGGAGCCGATGCGCGCGGCCAGGCGACCGGACACCTCCTTGCCCTCCGTGGTGGCGGCGGTGATGACGGCGGCGGGGCCGACCGACTCGACGAGGGCCGCGAGCACGTCCACCTTGGGCGTGATCAGGTAGCCGTCGACGTCGTCGGACTCGGCGACGTAGATCTTGGCCGCACCGGCCGCGGCGAGCGCGTCGGCGAGCTTGGCCGCGGTGCCGGCGGGGCCGGCGACGACGGCGGCCGGCTCACCCAGCGTGCGGGCGGCGGTGATGAGCTCGAGGCTGACCTTCTTGAGCGCACCCTCGGCGTGCTCGACGAGCACGAGTACTTCTGCCATGGCTTACTTCTCTCCTACGTGTGTGACTGCTGGTCTGAGGGGCGCGGGTCAGATGATCTTCTGGCCGACGAGGTAGGCGGCGATCTTGGTGCCACCGTCGCCCTCGTCTGCGACACGCTCGCCAGCGGAACGCGCGGGCTTCGGGGTGGAGGCGGTGACGGTGGTGCCCGCGTTCGCGACGCCCACGGTCTCCGGGTCGACACCCAGGTCGGCGAGGGTGTAGACGAGAACTTCCTTCTTCTTCGCGGCCATGATGCCCTTGAAGGAGGGGAAGCGCGGCTCGTTGATCTTCTCGGTGACCGAGACGATGGCCGGGAGGCTGGCCTCGAGGCCGAAGATGCCCTCGTCGGTCTCGCGCTCGCCGGTGACGGTGCCGTCGGCGACGACCATCTTGCGCAGCTGGGTCAGCTGCGGGATGCCCAGGTACTCGGCGATGATGGCCGGAACCGCGCCGACGCGACCGTCGGTGGCCTCGTTGCCTGCGATGATCAGGTCCGCCGGCTCCTCGTTCTCGAAGCCGATCTGGCCCAGCGCGGCGGCCAGGGTCCAGCCGGTCTGGATGGCGTCGGAACCGTGCAGCGCCGGGTCGTTGATGTGGACGGCCTTGTCGGCACCCATGGACAGCGCCTTGCGGATGGCGTCGGTCGCGCGATCGGGACCTGCCGACAGCAGGGTCACCTCGCCGCCCTGCGCCTCCTTGATGAGCAGTGCCTCTTCGACGGCGCGCTCGTTGATCTCGTCGAGCACGGCGTCCGCTGCCTCGCGGTCGAGCGTGAAGTCGCCATCGGTGAGCTTGCGCTCGGACCAGGTATCGGGGACCTGCTTGATCAAAACGACGATGTTCGTCATGGGTCTACGTCGACCTCCTGTGCGTGTCTGCCGGGCGCGGGCGGATGCCGCGCCGGCTGAGCTCTCGGTTACTCACCATCTCTCGCGCGATGGTCCGTGCGAGAGATTACCCCACCGCAAGTTACCCGTGGGTAACTTGCGGGAAAATGTCCACTCACCATAACGGCAGGGCGATCACCGGCAGCTGTGATGTGGCCCACCTGGCAACTCGGGGGGCCGGTGGCACTAACCTCGCAGCAGTGAGCGACTCATCTGTGACGGCCCCCGCTGCGAGCGGCGCCCCGGCAACCGACCCCCAGGTCGGCGAAGCGACCCTGCCCCTCACCGGCGAGCGAACCGTCCCGGGCATTCCGGAGGAGAACTACTGGTTCCGTCGGCACGAGGTGGTCTACCGGCAGCTGCTGACGCGCTGCTCCGGCCGCGTCGTGCTCGAGGCCGGATCCGGGGAAGGCTACGGCGCCAACATGATTGCGGATGTCGCCGCGAAGGTCATCGGCCTCGACTACGACACCTCCGCGGTCGAGCACGTGCGCGGCCGGTACCCCCGGATCGACATGCGTCAGGGCAACCTCGCGGACCTGCCGCTGCCCGACGCGTCCGTCGGCACCGTCGTCAACTTCCAGGTGATCGAGCACCTCTGGGACCAGGCGCAGTTCCTGGCCGAGTGCTTCCGGGTGCTCGAGCCGGGCGGCGAACTGATGATCAGCACCCCGAACCGGATCACCTTCTCCCCCGGCCGGGACACCCCGCTCAACCCGTACCACACCCGTGAGCTCAACGCCGCCGAGCTCACCGAGCTGCTCGTCGAGGCCGGCTTCGACGTCGAGCTGATGACCGGCGTGCACCACGGACCGACGCTGAAGGCGCTCGACGCCAAGCACGGCGGCTCGTTCATCGACGCCCAGATCGAACGCGCGCTGGCAGGCGAGCCGTGGCCGGCCGACCTGGTCCGCGACGTCGAGGCGATCACCGTCGACGACTTCGCCATGGTCGAGGCCGACATCGACGCCAGCCTCGACCTCGTCGCGCTCGCCCGCAAGCCCGCGGTGGCCCGGTGACCGACGTCTCCGGCGGACCGGACCAGGGCATGTTCTGCCTGGTCCTGCACTCCCACCTGCCCTGGCTCGCGAACCACGGCCGGTGGCCGGTTGGCGAGGAGTGGCTCTACCAGTCGTGGGCGGCGACCTACCTGCCCGTGACCCGGGTGCTGCGCACCCTCGCCGCCGAGGGCCGCACCGACCTGCTCACGCTCGGCATCACCCCGGTCCTGGCGGCCCAGCTCGACGACCCGCACTGCCTGGCCGGGATGCACCACTGGCTCGGCAACTGGCAGCTGCGCGCCCACGAGGCAGCCGGCATGGACGACCAGCCGCGCCGCGACCTCGGCGCCCGCGAGCACCGCCTCGCCGCGGCGGCACTGACCGAGTTCGAGGAGCGCTGGGCGCACGGCGGTTCGCCGGTGCTGCGCGAGCTGGTCGACGCCGACACCATCGAGCTGCTCGGCGGGCCGCTGGCCCACCCGTTCCAGCCGCTGCTCAACCCGCGACTGCGTCAGTTCGAGCTGAACGAGGGCCTGGCCGACGCCCAGTCACGTTGGGGCACAAGGCCGTCCGGAATCTGGGCGCCGGAGTGCGGGTACACCCCCGGCATGGAGCTCGAGTACGCCGACGCCGGTGTCCGACACTTCATGGTCGACGGCCCCGCGCTGCGCGGCGACACCTCGCTCGGCCGCCCGGTCCGCGACTCCGACGTCGTCGCGTTCGGCCGGGACCTGCAGGTCAGCTACCGGGTGTGGTCGCCGAAGTCCGGGTACCCCGGGCACGCCGCGTACCGCGACTTCCACACCTACGACCACGAGACCGGGCTCAAGCCGTCCCGCGTCACCGGTCGCACCGTCGACTCCAAGGACAAGGCCCCGTACGACCCGGAGCTCGCGGCCGCCGCGATCGACCGGCACGTCGAGGACTTTGTGCAGGCGGTCAAGGAGCGGATCCGCGACGAGAACGCCCGCACCGGGCACCGCTCGCTGGTGGTCGCCGCGTTCGACACCGAGCTGTTCGGGCACTGGTGGTTCGAGGGCCCGCAGTGGCTCGAGAAGGTGCTGCGGGCGCTGCCGGAGGCAGGCGTCGAGGTCGGCACCCTGCGTCAGGCCCGGGAGAAGGGCTACGTGGGCGAGCCGGTCGAGCTGGCCGACTCCTCCTGGGGCAGCGGCAAGGACTGGCGGGTGTGGGCAGGCGACCAGGTCCAGGACCTGGTCACGCTCAACGACGAGGTGGTCCAGACCGCGCTCGACGCCGTCGACAAGGCCCGCGCCGCCGCGCGCAGGCCCGGCGGTCCGGAGCTGCGCGACCGCGTCAACGACCAGATCCTGCGCGAGGCCATCATGGCGGTGCAGAGCGACTGGGCGTTCATGGTGAGCAAGGACTCCGCGGCCGGCTACGCCCGCGACCGCGCCCACCTCCACGCGCACGCCACCCGCGAGATCGCCGAGGCGCAGGCGTCCGGGCACCGGGAGCGGGCCGAGCGCCTGGCCGCCGGCTGGAACCACGCCGACGGGCTCTTCCCCGACCTCGACGCGCGCCGACTGCGCGAGAACTGGACCGGAGGTCCGGCATGAAGGTTCTGATGGTGTCCTGGGAGTACCCGCCGGTGGTCGTCGGCGGGCTCGGGCGGCACGTGCACCACCTGGCCACCGAGCTGGTCCAGGCCGGTCACGAGGTGGTCGTCCTCTCCCGTAGGCCCACCGGGACCGACTCCGCCACCCACCCGACCATCACCCACGTCTCGGAGGGCGTGCTGGTGGTCGCGGTGGCCGAGGACCCGCCGCACTTCGTGTTCGGCGAGGACATGCTCGCCTGGACGCTGGCGATGGGGCACGCGATGGTGCGGGCAGGCGTCGGCCTGGCCAAGCCGGGTCTGGGCGAGGGCTGGTACCCCGACGTCGTGCACGCGCACGACTGGCTGGTCGCGCACCCGGCCATCGCGCTCGCGGAGTTCTTCGACGTGCCGCTGGTCTCGACGCTGCACGCCACCGAGGCCGGCAGGCACAGCGGCTGGATCTCCGGCACCATCAACCGGCAGGTGCACTCGGTGGAGTGGTGGCTCGCCAACGAGTCCGACTCGATCATCACCTGCTCGGCGTCGATGGAGGACGAGGTCACCGAGCTCTACGGTCCACAACTGGCGCCGATCACGGTGATCCGCAACGGGATCGACGTGACCACCTGGAACTACCGCGACCGCGCGCCGCGGTCGGGCCCGGCGCGGCTGCTCTACGTCGGCCGGCTCGAGTACGAGAAGGGCGTGCAGGACATCATCGCCGCGCTGCCCCGGATCCGGCGCAGCCATCCCGGCACCACACTCGCCGTCGCAGGCGAGGGCACCCAGTACGAGTGGCTGCAGGAGCAGGCCCGCACGCACCGGGTGCTCCGGTCGGTGACCTTCCTGGGCAGCCTCGACCACGCCGAGCTGCTCGGCTGGCTGCACGGCGCCGACGCGATCGTGCTGCCGAGCCGCTACGAGCCGTTCGGCATCATCGCGCTCGAGGCGGCCGCGTCGGGCACCCCGCTGGTCGCCTCGCGGGCAGGCGGTCTCGGCGAGGCCGTGGTCGACGGCGTCACCGGAATGTCGTTCCAGCCGGCCGACGTCGAGGGCCTGACGTCCGCGGTCCGCGAGGTGCTCGACGACCCGGCGGCGGCCCAGACCCGTGCGAAGGCCGCCCGGGACCGGCTCACCGCCGACTTCGACTGGCACCAGGTGGCGCAGGACACCGCGCAGGTGTACCTCAGCGCCAAGCGCCGGGTCCGGCACCCGCTCGCCCGCCCGGACATCCCGCTGCGGCCGCTCCCGGGCCGGTAGCCGGCTGCGCCGCCCGTGCGTCCTTCCGGTCCCCCACGGGACCGGAGGGACGCACGGGCGCGGGAGCGACTACGCGTTGGCGGTCTCGGCGGCCGCCTTCTTGCGGGCGATGTCCTCGAGCGCGGCGACGTACTTGGCGCGGTCGGCGGCGCCCGCCTCCCACGCCTCCTTGCGGTTCTTCACGACCTTCGACGGCGCGCCGACGGCGATGCTGTAGTCCGGCACCTCGCCCTTGACCACCGCGTGCGCGCCGAGCACGCAGCCGCGGCCGATCGCGGTGTTGCGCAGCACGGTGACCTTGGCAGCGATCCAGGTGTCCGGACCGATCCGCACCGGGCCCTTGACGATGCCCTGGTCCTTGATCGGGACGTTGACGTCGTCCATCCGGTGGTCGAAGTCGCAGATGTAGCACCAGTCGGCCACCAGGGTGGAGGCGCCGATCTCGATGTCGAGGTAGGTGTTGACGACGTTGTCCTTGCCGAAGACGACCTTGTCGCCGATCCGCAGCGAACCCTCGTGGCAGCGGATCGCGTTGCCGTCGCCGATGTGCACCCACTTGCCGATCTCGAGCCGGGAGAGCCCGGGAGTCGAGTGGATCTCCACGTTCTTGCCGAGGAAGACCATGCCGCGCAGCACCACGTGCGGGTTGGCCAGCTTGAACTTCGCCAGCCGGTAGTAGCGAACGAGGTACCACGGCGTGTAGGCCTTGTTCGCGAGAACCCAGTTCAACGAATCACGGGTCAGGAACCGCGCCTGGTCACTGTCGGTCCGCCGGGATCCTCGCCACCTCGTGCGCAACGGTGCGCCCCACATGCTGGTCATGGCTTGCAGCCTACGGCCCGTCGCGGTGAGCTCCGCCACTACCCGGCGTCACCGGTCCGGACCGTCACCGGACCTCGGTCTCACCCACCCGGCAGGCCCGGCACAGCATCATCGCCGCGGCCGCGGCGCAGAGCCCGGCGACCAGCCCGACGGACACCGACCCCGTCGTCGCGCCGACCAGAACGGCTCCCCCGACGATGAGGGCGACCACGACCACCACCCCGGCACCGCGACACCCGAGCAGGTGATCGACCTCCGTCGCGAGCGGCTCCCCCGACACTGCCGAACTGTCCGTGACACTCATCCGACCCGATCCCTTCAGCCGGCACACCGTTTCCGTCTGGTCTCGGATCAGCTCAGGCTCTCGATCCGGACACTGCGATCCGTCCCGATTCGGGTTTCGTCCATAATCAGGATTCGAATTGCTGATTACGATCAGACCTTCCTGTCCGATTTAATCACGCGCCCATCACAATGACTACAGATCCGACGACACCGACGAACACTCTCCGGGCGCCCAAGGGCGGGTGTCGGCCGTCGGTCACCGGGACCGATAGTCTTCCCTCGAGCGAAATCCACACGAGGAGTGACGAATGCGGCGTGTCCTACGGTCGACGGCGGTCTCCCTGACGGCGGTTGCCGCGCTGGCCCTCGCAGCCTGCGGCGGTGGCGCACCGGTGCAGGACGTCTTCTCGGCGGGCGGTTGGCCCGGCGCCCACGCCGACGCCCGCAGCAGCAACACCTCGCCGGCCGACGGCCCCCGCACCCCGTCGTTCGCCTGGTCGCGGCCGCTCCTCGCACCGACCACCAGCGGCCCGTCCGTCTCCGCGGGCGGGCAGGTCTTCGTCACCACCCGGGCCGAGCACGGCTGCAACCTGTACTCCTTCGAGCTCGACAGCGGCCGCAAGCGGTGGTGCAACCGCCTCGCGCCTGCAGTCGCCGCCGCCACCCCGGTCGTCGACCGCGCCACCAACATCTACGTCGGCGAGGACGGCGCGATGAACTCGTTCACCGAGCTCGGGCAGCTGCGCTGGCGCACGATCGTGAGCGGCACGCCGCTGTCGGCCCAGTTCACCGGCGACGGCAACCTCCTGTTCGTCACCCAGTTCGGCGTGGTGTCCGTGCTGAACCCGCAGAACGGCCGCGAAGTGGTCCCCTCGCACCAGTTGATCCCGGCACCGACCGCGGCCGAGGGGCAGAACCTGCCGCTGCCGCCTGCCGACCTCGGCCTGGACCAGTGCGCCTTCGGTGGCCCCGAGTGCCCGGTGCCTGCCGGACCCGCGATCGACCTCGCCAGCGGTAACTTCTACCTCACGCTGCGCCTGCCCGACCGCGACCGGGCGTCCGTGGTCGCGATGCGGTACGCCGACGGCGCCCTCACCGGCCTGTGGTCCGCGGACGTCCTCGACGGCGGCACCTCGGCGAGCCCCAGCCTCTCCGCCGACGGTACGACGGTCTA
Organism: Rhodococcus kronopolitis; assembly: GCF_042654025.1. Lineage (NCBI taxonomy): Bacteria > Bacillati > Actinomycetota > Actinomycetes > Mycobacteriales > Nocardiaceae > Rhodococcus > Rhodococcus kronopolitis. Next base: position 328,907 of record NZ_JBHSFO010000001.1, read on the forward strand.
CGCCGGGGACAACAAGGGCACGCTCTGGGCGCTCGACGCCGCCACCGGTCAGCTCCGGTGGAGCCGGCCGCTCGGCTACCCCGCCGCGGGCACGCCGTCGGTGTCGTCGGACGGGCTGATCATCCCGGCCCCCGGCCAGGGCGGGCACCTGCTGGCGCTGCGCGACCGGGGCGACCACGCCGAGGTGGCGTGGGAACGCAGGGACCTCGCCCCGGTCGGCGGCCCCGCGCAGGCCGGCGGCGCCGTCGGCTACACCGAGGTCCGGGAGGGTCCCGACGCGTCGGCCCCCACCTCGCTGCTGACCTTCGACACCGGTACCGGCGAGACGCTCGACCAGGACACCCTGCCCGGCGGCGGCGGTCCCACGACGGGCACCGCGATCGGGCCCGACGGCGAGGTGCTCACCGCCACCGCGCTCGGCGAGCTGTTCGTCCTGCGCTGACGCCCCGGCTCAGTCGCGGGCGCCGGCCGCACAGACGAACGCGACCGGGCCGCGACCGATCCGGGTCAGCACCACCGACAGCGACACCGAGCCACGGAGCTTGAGCCGCGGCCGCAGCAGCGCGGGGTCCACGTCGAGACCGCGGACCAGGATCTCCACCACGCCGCAGTCGAGCCGCGCCAGCTCCTGCCGCAGCGCCTTCTCGGTGTACTTGAACTGACCGAGGATCCGGAACCCGCGCATCCCGGCGGGCACCGTGTCCCCGGTCAGGTAGGCGATCCGCGGGTCCAGCTGCCACAGGCCGTGCCGGGCCGCGTAGTGCCGGACCAGGCCGGCCCGGACCACCGCGCCGTCCGGGTCGACGATCCAGTCGCCGGGCTCGCGTTCGGGGATGTCGTCGGGTTCGGCGTCGGTGAGCTCCCAGCCGGTGCCGTCCGCGGCCAGCACGGTCGCGCGCCGCCGGACCCCGGGCCCGGCCAGGCCCGGCGACCACAGGCAGGCCTCGCGCACCCCGCCCGCGAGCGAGACGACCTCCACCTCGCCGTCCCAGTCCAGTGCGTCGTAGTCCAGGCCCGGCGCGCACTTGACCGACAGGTCGCGGCCGCGGTACGCGTCGAGCAGGTCCGGCAGCGGCGGCTGCAGCGCGGACGGGTCGTGCCGCCGCTTGCCGCCCGCCCGCCGCGCCGGGTCCGCCAGCACGACGGTGTCGCGGCTGACGGGGACGAGGGCGTCGGCCCGCAGCACCGTCGCGGCGGGCACGTTGCGCGCGGCCATGGCCAGGCGCACCGGGTCGAGGTCGCTGCCGAGGACCTCGCTCGCGACGCCGACCAGCGCGGACAGCTCGGCGCCGACCGAACAGGTCACGTCGTGCACCGCCCGGCCCGCGACCCGGCCGGCCCGACGGCGGGCGACCACCGTCGGGGTGGCCTGCTGCAGGGCGTCGTCGGTGAGCAGCCAGCGCGCGGGTTCGTCGAGCTTGCCCACCGCCCGGCGGCGCAGCAGCGCCGTCTCCACCAGCGAGCCGGAGCGGTCGCCGAAACGCGCACGCACCCGGCCGATGTCGGCCAGGTGCGTGCGCGTGGACAGTTCGAGCTGATCGACCTCCGCGAGGGCGGCGGCACCGTCGGATGACCTCAGGTACGCGACGTCCTCGGTGGTGAAGTCATAGCCCACAGAGAATCTTCGCTCCTACTTCTTAGGTTCCGGCTTCACGCCGGTGATCATCACGTTGTAGAAGAAGTTGCGCGGGACGATGTGCTTGAGCAGCTTCTCGTCGACCCAGCTCAGCGTCTTGAACCCGCCGAACGCGAACTTGGCCCAGGCCCAGCCGAGCTTCTCCGGGGGAACCGCCGCCTCGAAGGTGCGGACCGGCCAGCCGAGCAGCGCCGCGGCGAACTCCTCGGTGATGGCCCGAACCTCGGTGCCGCCTGCCGAGACCGCCATGTTCTCGAGGTCGGTGGGGTCGAAGGTGTGGATGTCGACGACGGCCTCGAGCGCGGCGGCGCGGGAGGACTCGTCGAGCTCCTCCTGCGGACGACGCCAGTCGGCCAGGAACGGCAGCTTGGTGACCGTGGTGGTGGCCTCCCAGGTGGCGCGGCCGAGCCAGCGGGCGTAGAAGTTGCCGACCGTGGAGGGCTCGCCTGCGAAGACGAAACGGCCGCCCGGCTTGAGCACCCGCAGGACCTCGCGCAGCGACTGCTCGACGTCCGGGATGTGGTGCAGCACCGCGTGGCCGACGACGAGGTCGAAGGTGTTGTCGTCGTACGGGATCCGCTCGGCGTCGGCGACGCGACCGTCGACCTCCAGGCCGAGGTTCTCGGCGTTGCGGAGCGCGACCTTGACCATGCCCGGCGAGAGGTCGGTGACCGAGCCGGTCTTGGCGACCCCACCCTGCATCAGGTTGAGCAGGAAGAAGCCGGTGCCGCAACCGAGCTCGAGCGCCCGCTCGTACGGCAGCGGCAGGTCCCCGGCGACGGCGTCGAACCGGCCCTTGGCGTAGTCGATGCAGCGCTCGTCGTACGAGATCGACCACTTGTCGTCGTAGGTCTCCGCTTCCCAGTCGTGGTAGAGCACCTGGGCGAGCTTCGTGTCCTTGCGCGCCGCCTCGACCTCTTCGGCGGTGGCGTGCGGGCGCGGCGCAGGGTCCACCACGTCACCGGAGGCGGACGGGGCGACGGACGTGTCGTCAGTGGGGCTTGCAGTCATGCGTCGATCCTACTCGCTGGTACGTGATGAACAAGTTCTAGTTTTACACGTGAAGATGCGGTATTAGGCGCCCGTGAACTGGGCCTTGCCCGGCCCGTTCTCGACGAAGGAGGCCATGCCGATGGTCCGGTCCGCGGTCGCGAACAGGGCCGCGAACTGCTGCGCCTCGATCTTCAGGCCGGTGTTCAGGTCGGTGTCCAGGCCCTGGTCGATGGACGCCTTCGCGGCGGCCAGCGCCCGGCTCGCGCCGCCGACGAACTTCGACGCCCAGGCGCGGGCGGCGTTGTACACCTCGTCAGGGGCGACCATCTCGTCGATCAGGCCGATCGCGAGGGCCTCCTCCGCGCCGACGAAGCGGCCGGTGAACACCATGTCCTTGGCCTTGCTCGGGCCGATCAGCCGCGCGAGGCGCTGGGTGCCGCCGCCACCGGGGATCACGCCGAGCAGCACCTCGGGGACGCCGAGCTTGGCGTTGTCGCCTGCGATGCGACGGTCCGCACCGAGCACGATCTCGAGTCCGCCGCCGAGCGCGTAGCCGGTGATCGCGGCGACCGTCGGCTTCGGGATCTCGGCGATGCAGCCCAGCGCGGACTGCAGCTCGCCCGCGATCGGCGCCATCTCGGCGAAGGACATCTCCGCCATCTCCTTGATGTCCGCGCCTGCCGCGAAGACCTTCTCGCCGCCGTAGACGATGACCGCCTTGACCTCCGAGTTGACGGTGGCCTCGCGGGCCGCGGCCCGGAGCTCCTCCTGCAACTGACGGTTCAACGCGTTCATCGGGGGACGGGCCAGCCGGATGGTGCCGATGCCGTCAGAAACCTCGAGAGTCACAAACTCAGCCATGTCGCGAAGGCTACCGCTTGCCCCAGGGGTGGGCTCCGGCGGCGTAGTACGGCTCCTGGTTGGGGAACCGGACCCGCAGCTGGCCGTCCTCCTGGTACAGCGTCGGCAGGATCACCGGGATCTCCGGCTCGGCCGCCAGCACGTCGGCCACGGCGGCGAACTCGCCGATCGCGGTCAGCTGCGACCAGGTCGGCGGCAGCAGCATCGTGTGCCCCCGCGTCCAGTCCGCGACCGCCGCGGCCGGCGTCTGCCAGTCCGCCTCGGCGGCCTCGGAGGTGGCGCCGTCGGCGATCTGCCCGGCGGGCGCGGCGGCGACGAAGAACCGGGTGTCGTAGCGGCGGTGCTCGCCGACGGGGGTGACCCAGTTGGCCCAGGGCCGCAACAGGTCCGCGCGCAGCACCAGGTTCTCGCGGGCCAGGAACTCGCTGAACGAGAACTCCCGCGCCTCCAGCTGCTTGCGGGCCTGCGCGTAGCCGGAGGTGTCGGCGACGACGGTGTCCGCGGTCGGGCCGGCCAGCAGCACCCCGCACTCTTCGAAGGTCTCCCGGACCGCGGCGCACACCAGCGCCTTCGCCTTGCCCTCGTCGACACCGAACCGCTCGGCCCACCAGGAGACCGGCTGTCCCGCCCAGGCCACCTCGGCCACGGCGTCCTGCGGGTCGACGCCGCCGCCCGGGAACACCGTCATGCCGCCGGCGAAGGCCATCCCGGCGACCCGGCGCTGCAGGAACACCTCCGGCCCGGCGTCGGAGTCACGGAGCAGGATGACGGTGGACGCGTCCTTGGCCGGCACCTCGGCGGCAAGTGTGAAATCGGTCATGCCAGGCAACCTACGCGCCGGACGAGCCACCCCGGCGGTGGCGTCCCGGTACCCGGGCCCGGCGCGCGAAGTAGCGGCCGTCGACGTGGTCGAGGGCGATCTCCTGGCAGAACGCCTCGGAGAGGTTCGCCGAGGTGATCACGTCCTCGATCAGTCCCTGCGCGACGACGCCGCCCTCCTTGAGCAGCATCGCGTGCGTGAAGCCCGGCGGGATCTCCTCGACGTGGTGGGTGATGAGCACGATCGCCGGGGCGTCCGGATCCAGGGCCAGGTCGGTCAGCCGGGCCACCAGGTCCTCCCGGCCACCGAGGTCCAGCCCGGCGGCCGGCTCGTCGAGCAGCAGCAGTTCCGGGTCGGTCATCAGCGCTCGGGCGATCAGCACCCGCTTGCGCTCCCCCTCGGACAGGGTGCCGTAGGTGCGGTCCACGAGGTGCTCGGCGCCGAGGCTCTCGAGCATCTCGACGGCCCGGTCGGTGTCCATCGCGTCGTACTGCTCGCGCCAGCGCCCGAGCACCGCGTAGCCGGCCGAGACCACCAGGTCGCTGACGATCTCGTCCCCCGGCACCCGGCTGGCGACGGCCGAGGAGGACATGCCGATCCGCGGCTTGAGTTCGCTGATGTCCACCCGGCCGAGCGTCTCGCCCAGCAGGTGCGCCGTCCCGGACGTCGGGTACACCTCGGCGGAGGCGATCCGCATCAGCGAGGTCTTGCCGGCCCCGTTGGGGCCCAGCACAACCCAGCGCTCGTCGAGCTCGACGTTCCAGCTGACGGGCCCCACCAGGGTGTTGCCGCCGCGCCGGATGAGCACGTCCTCGAATTGGATCAACAGGTCGGGATCAGGTTCGGACACGACGCCCATCCTTGCGCACCTGCGCGCGGCGCGTGCGACAGGTCCCCGGCGCGTGTCGCCCCGCATCGAATGAACGGAAGCGTTCACTCGGCGGCGGCAGGGCGGACCGGACGGCCGGCGGGCGTCGCTCGACGGCGGACGACGCGATCCGGGGCGCCCGGACCGGTCGGTCAGACCAGCGCGTCCCAGAACTGCACCTCGAAGCCTGCGACCCGGCCGAACGCGACGCGCTGCGGCGCGGTCGGCGCACCGTCCCCGAGCAGTTCGCCGAGATCGGCCACGTACTCCGCGAACGGAGCCGCCGCCCAGTTGTCGATGAACTCGCGGTAGCGCGAGTCCGCCGCCGCCGCCCGCTCGCGCACCGTGGTCCACGCGTCGAGGTACGCCTTCTCCACCCCGTAGAGCACCGCCGAGGCCACCTCGTAGCCGTCGTGCAGGCTCGCCAGCATGAAGCCCGTGTACGACGCGCAACCCAGGCTCGGGGTGTAGGCGGCCGGGTCCAGGCCGCGCCGGGCCAGCTCCGCCCGGAACAGCGTCAACTCCGGTGTCAGCGCGGCGATCCCGCCCGCCAGCACGTCCCGGGCCGCCTCGTCGGGCGCCAGGGTCAGCACCCCGGCCAGGAACCGCCGGAACTCGACGACGAAGGCGTGGTCCTCGAGCAGCCAGCGTTCGAAGGCCGCCTCGGGCAACGTCCCGTCGGCGGTGGCCAGCACGAACGGGTGCTCCGCCAGAGTCGGCCACACCCGCGCCTGCTCGGCGAGCAGCGCATCGGCCCGACTCACCGGGCGTCCCAGAAGGCCAGCTCGTGACGCATCGCGGTCATGAACGCCTCCTCGGCGACGGCCTCGTCGGGGGCGGCCTCGTCGAGCATGTCGGCGCAGCGCTGCGCGAGCGCGGCGAAGCCCGGGTCGGCGTAGGTGTCCACCCAGCGCCGGTACCGCGGGTCGGCGGGCGGGTTCACCGCGAGCGCCTGACCCAGCTGCGCGTACCCCCACGTGCACGGCAGCAGCGCGGCCAGCCCGCGACCATAGTCGGCGGCGGCGTCGATCAGGAAGTCGGTGTAGGCGATGCACTGCGGACTCTTGACGGCCGAGTCGAACTGCGCACCAAAGGGTTCCGACAGTCCGCGGTGCAGGTCCAGCTCCTCGCGGTAGGTCGCGTGGGCCAGGTCGACCAGGGTGCCCAGATGACCGTCGGGCGCCTGCCAGGCCAGCCGCGTGAACATCCGCGTGTAGTCCAGCAGGTACAGGTAGTCCTGCTCGAGCCACTTGGCGAACTCGGCCGGGTCGAGGTCACCGCGGCCGATGCCGGCCACCGTCGGATGCGCCAACTGTTCGGCCACCAGGGGCCGTCCGAGTTCCTGCAGCCGCTGCGAGAGGCTCATGCCGACACCGCCTTTCGGGGCCGCGCCAGGCCGATCAGGGCGGTCACGCCCGCCGCGACCGCCAGCGAGACCAGCGACGCGGACCAGCCGGCCGCCGGAATGCCCAGCCCCGCCTGCAGATCCGTCCACCACTGGGTCCAGCCGGCGCCGAAGCCGGTGAAATAGGTGGGGGTGACGAGCTGGTACACCACGAACCCGATCACCCAGGGCACCAGCATCTCCCACCGGGCCGGCGACGACGCCGACACGTCCCAGCCCGCGCCGGAGCGCCGGCGCAGCAGGTAGAACGACACCAGGAAGGTACCGGTCAGCGGCACGAACACCGCTCCGATCAGGAACAGGAACGGCTCGTAGCTGTATGCGTCGACGGTCAGCGCCAGCAGGGTCGCGACCACGCCGACCCCGACCACCAGGTAGCGGCGGTCCAGGCTGGGCCGCAGGTTCTGCGCACTGATGGCCGTCGAGTAGATGTTCGCGAAGGCCTCGTCGACCTCGTCGATCAGCAGGATCAGCAGCGCCACCCCGGCCAGCGGCAGCACCAGCAGGCTGCCGATGACGTCGAAGCCGGGCTCGAGCCCGAACGCGACGAAGGCCAGCACGCCGAGGGTGAAGAACGCGACGGTCGCACCGCCGTACCCGACGGCGGCGCCGAGGAACGCCGCCCGCGGCGACTTGGAGTGCCGGGCGTAGTCCGCGGCCAGCGGCACCCAGGAGATCGGCATCGCGATCACCAGGTCCACGCTGGACCAGAACCCGGCGAAGCTGCCGTCCGTGAGTGACGGCAGGTCCTTCATCAGCACGTTCACCAACAGGTAGACCGTGGACGCCAGCGCCGCCCACACCGCGTACCGCGCCAGGATGTGCACCACCTTCAGCGGCCACAGCGCCATCGCGGTGGCCACCACGCCACCGAGCAGGACGAACGGCCAGCGCTGCCAGCCGGTGAGCCGGGCGGCGGCCTCCGCGATCACGAACACCTCGAAGGTGGCCCAACCGACGCACTGCACCAGGTTGACGATCGTCGGCAGGGCCGAGAGCCGGGCGCCCAGCAGCCCGCGCATCATCACCATCGCGGGAGCGCCGACGGTGGCGCCTGCGGCGGCGCACAGGCCGAGCAGCGTCGAACCGATCACCGCGCCGACCACCACGGCCAGCAGGGTCGCCAGCAGCGACTGTCCCTGCAGCACGGCGAAGGTCGCGGCCACCGGCAGCAGCAGCGAAATCCCGAGGTTGCCCCACAGACCGATCTGGGACGCCAGGCCCAGCGTCCGGACGGGGGCCTCGTCGAGGGTGAAGGACGGTTCCGACGGCTGGGCTGGGCCTGCCACCTCGGACGGACGTGACGGTACGACGGACATCGCGCTGCTCCCTACGCCGGAATGACCCGGATCAGGTGAAACGGTCGGAGCAGCCGTGCTCCCTCTCAGCCCTACGTTGCCTGGGCTCCCGTGCTGGACGGGCCAACCATAGGCCGAACGGGCCCGGTGGTCCAAGCCGAACCCAGGTCCGCAGTCCGGCACATCAGCTCGCGCTGATTTCAACCCTTCCCAGTGGGAAGGCGCCCGCGCAGGATGACGCAACGGTCCCGCCGGTCGGGTCGGACCGGCCCGAAACGGAGGAACCCGATGTCCGTGACCACCGCGTCCGCGACGGCACGCGACCGGCCGCCCGCCGCGTCCGTGCCGCTGTACCGGCGTCGCGGCTTCCTGCGGGCACTGGCGCCGCTGACCCTGCTGCTGGCCTGGCAGATCGGCAGCGGTTCCGGCCTGCTCTCGGGGAAGGTCCTGCCCGCGCCCTCGGTGATCGCCGCCGCGGGTCTCGAGGTGTACCGGTCCGGGGCGCTCGCCGACGCCCTCGCGGTCTCGGGCCAGCGGGTGCTCCTCGGCTTCGCGCTGGGCGCGTTGTTGGGCGTGGTGTGCGGCACCGTCGCCGGTCTGGGCTCGTTCGGCGAGTACCTGCTGGACCCGCCGCTGCAGATGCTCCGCACCGTGCCGCTGTTCGGACTGATCCCGCTGTTCATCATCTGGTTCGGCATCGGCGAGGAACCGAAGGTCTACCTCATCGCGCTCGGGGTCGCATTCCCGCTGTACCTCAACACCTATTCGGGAATCCGCCAACTCGACCCGAAGCTGCTCGAACTCGGCCGGGTGCTGCGGCTGACCCGCCTCGAACGCCTGCGACGACTGGTTCTCCCCGGCGCGCTGCCGAACATCCTGGTCGGATTGCGGCAGAGCCTGGGCATCGCGTGGCTCTCGCTGATCGTGGCCGAGCAGATCAACGCCGGTCAGGGCCTGGGCTACCTCGTGAACAACGCCCGCGAGTTCCTTCGGACCGACATCGTCATCTTCGGCCTGCTCGTCTACGGACTGCTCGGGCTGGTCACCGACTCGATCGTGCGCTGGTTCGAGTTGCGGGCACTGCGCTGGCAACCGGCCGCCTCCCGCTGACAAGGAGCACCCGTCATGACTTCCACCCTCACTCTCCCCGCCTCCCCCACCACCCCTGCCGCTCGAATCACCGGTCTGCGCAAGAGTTTCGACGGTCGTGCCGTCCTCGACGGGGTCGACCTCGAGATCCCGCGCGGCGAGATCGTGGCGCTGCTCGGCCGCAGCGGCTCGGGCAAGTCGACCCTGCTGCGGGTGCTCGCCGGACTGTCGGGTGAGCACACCGGGCAGGTGGTCACCGACGGCCGACCCACCGTCGCCTTCCAGGAACCACGACTGGTGCCCTGGCTGGACGTGGCGACCAACGTCGAACTCGGTGTGCCCGACCGCAGGCGCGGGGCCGGCCGACACGCCAAGGCCGTCCGGGCACTCGACGAGGTGGGGCTCGGTCACCGCCGGGACGCCTGGCCGCTCACCCTGTCCGGTGGCGAGGCCCAGCGCGCGGCAATCGCCCGGGCGCTGGTCGCCGAGCCGACGCTGCTGCTGCTCGACGAACCGTTCGGGGCGCTGGACGCGCTGACCCGGCTGTCCATGCACCAGCTGCTGCTGCGCCTGTTCGGCGAGCACGGCTTCGGGGTCCTGCTGGTCACCCACGACGTGACCGAGGCGGTCGCGCTCGCCGACCGGGCGCTGGTACTCGACGGCGGCCGCATCGCGCACGAGGTGTCGATCGACCTGCCCCGCCCCCGCAGGCACGCGACCGCCGCTGCCGCCGAGCACGCCGCCCGACTGCTCGACCTGCTCGGGGTGCACACCTGACCGGTCGGCACCCGCCACCCCTCCCAGACATCGTCCGTCCGCACACCGAAACAGGAAGCACCACAGTGAAACTCCACACATCCCGTCGCGCCGCACGGCTACGAATCGCGGTCCTGGCCACCGTCGCCGCCGCATCCCTCGTCCTGACCGCCTGCAGCGGCGGCGACACCGCCGCGGAGGCCGCCGCGCCGACCGGTCCGGTGGACCTGTCGGCCGTGACGCTGAAGGTCGGCGACCAGAAGGCGATCTCCATCGAGGTCCTGCTGCGCGCCGCCGGTCAGCTCGAGAACCTGCCCTACAAGCTGGAGTTCTCCACATTCACCGCGGGGCTGCCGCTGATCGAGGCGGCCAGCGCAGGCGGCATCGACCTCGCGCAGACCGGCAACACCCCGGTGATCTTCGGGGCCGCCTCGAAGGCGGACATCAAGGTTGTCGGCGCCCTCGAGGCCACCGGCAAGGGCGACGCCATCCTCGTCGGCAAGGATTCGACGATCCAGTCGGTCGCGGACCTGAAGGGCAAGCGGATCGCCACCTTCAAGGGCAGCTCCGCGCACGCAAACCTGTTGCTGCAACTGAAGAAGGCCGACCTGTCGCGCAGCGACGTGGAGACGGTGTTCGTCTCGCCCGCCGACGGGTACACCTCCCTGACCAAGGGCGACGTGGACGCCTGGGCGACCTGGGACCCGTACAGCGCGATCGCCGAGAACGAGTCCGGTGCGCGGGCGATCGCGACCGCCGACCAGGCGGCCAACGGGTACAACTTCTGGGCCGCGGGGTCCGCCGCCCTCGCCGACCCGGGCAAGACCGCGGCGATCGAGGACTTCCTCGGCCGCTACGCGGCCGCGACCGCCTGGTCGCGGGACAACCTCGACGAGTGGTCCACCAGGTACGCCGAACTCACCTCGATCAGTCCCGCCGCCTCGCGCACCACCTGGACCCGGTCGATCAAGCAGCCGATCGCGTTGAGCGAGAAGGTGATCGCCTCCGAGCAGCAGATCGCGGACGCCTTCACCGCGTCCGGGGACATACCGGGCACGGTCGACTTCGCCGGCGCTGTGGACGCGCGGTTCGACTAGCGCGCCCCGGCGCTCACGCGAGCGGTGCGGGCTGCGCGATCACCGTCATCGAACCCGGCGCCACCTCGGTGAACCCGGCGTCGCGGACGGCGACCGCCTGCCCCGCGGCCACCCGGGCGGTCAGCACGGCCCAGCGGTCCGGGTCGGCGTCGCGCACGGAGCAGCGGAACCCGCTGCCCGCCCACTGCGCCGCCTGCGTGAGCGTCATCGCACCGGCAAGCAGCATGGCCGCGTGCCCCACCTGCGCGGCGGTCTTGCCGACCGTCATGTCGAGGGACCGGTTCAGCCACAGCACCGGAAGGCCGGGTTCCGGGTCCCCCGGCGCGTCGTGCTCGAGGTCGGTCCCACCGATCTGCAGCTTCCGGATCCGCGGGTCGAGCTCGCCCACGGGCCCCGGCACGAAGGCCCGGGCCGCGGCGCCGTCGACCTCGACGGTGACGCCGTCGACGTCCTGGGCCGCGAACCACTGGGCGCCCCGGGCCCGCCGGGCCACCTTGCGGATCCGGGCGCCGGTCCACGCCAGGTAGTCCCGTTGCCACGGACCGGGCTCGCCCTCGGGATCGGTCCCGACGCGCGGGTCCAGGCACAGCGCGGCCGTCGCGGCGGCCGCAGCCGCGAGCACCGCGCTGCGGGCAGGCGGATCCGCCTTCGGCAGGTGCAGCACCAGCGGCATCGCCAGCACCTGGGCCGGGTCCGCCGGGTCCGGCCGGTGACCGTACCCGGCGGCGAGCACCGCGTGCCGGGCCGCGAAACCCTCGTCGAGCACCCCGAGTGGCCCCGGCTCCGTCACAGCCGAACCCGACGCACCAGACCGTCCGCGGCGTCGGCCGCCTCGACCTCTTCGCGGGTGACGCCGAGGATGAACAGCACCGCGTCCAGGAAGGGATGCGAGAGGGCCGCGTCGGCGACCTCACGCAGCGCAGGCTTCGCGTTGAACGCGACGCCCAGCCCGGCGGCGTTGAGCATGTCGATGTCGTTGGCGCCGTCGCCGACCGCGACCGTCTGCTCCATCGGCACCCCGGCCTGCGCGGCGAACTTGCGCAGCGCGACGGCCTTCGCGGCGCGGTCCACCACGTCGCCGATGACCCGGCCGGTGAGCTTGCCGTCCACCACCTCGAGGGTGTTGGCCTCGACGAAGTCGAGCTCGAGCTCCTCCGCGAGGCCCGCGATGACCTGCCGGAAACCGCCGGAGACGACGCCGCAGTGGAAGCCGAGCCGACGCAGGGTCCGAATGGTGGTGCGGGCGCCCGGCGTCAGCGCGATGGACGCACCGACCTCGTCGATGACCGACTCGTCCAGACCGGCGAGCACCGCGACCCGCTGGTGCAGCGACTCGGTGAAGTCGATCTCGCCGCGCATCGCCGCCTCGGTGACGGCCCGGACCTCGTCCTCCTTGCCTGCACGGGCGGCCAGCATCTCGATGACCTCGCCCTGCACCAGCGTGGAGTCCACGTCGAAGACGATGAGCCGCTTGGCGCGGCGGGCCAGCCCGGCCCGCTCGACCGCGACGTCGAGGTCCAGTTCCGCGGCGGTCTCCGCGAGCCCGGTACGCAGGGCGGCGTCCGCCTCCGCGGTGGTCGCCGGTGCGGTGACCATCAGCTCCAGCCCGGTGACCGGGTAGTCCGCGACGCCCCGGATCGAGTCGATGTTCGCGCCCTGGCGGGCGAGTTCGCGGGCCAGCTTGCTGAACGAGCGGGCGGTGACCGGGCTGCCGAGCACCACCACCGCGTGGGTGGACGGCGCAGGCCGCGCGGCCCGGTCGCCGCCGACGGCGACGTCGGCGTGCATGCCGACGGTCGCCATTGCGTCCTCGACCGACTCCTGCAGCGCCTCGGGGTCCCGCGGGCAGGACACCAGCACGCCGAGCGTCAGCCGGCCCCTGATGACCACCTGCTCGACGTCGAGCAGGCTCACGTCGTGACGCGAGAGCGCCGCGAGCAGCACCGAGGTGACGCCGGGACGGTCGGGCCCCGTCACCGTGACCAGGACCGTGGTGTCAGAAGCCACCGAGAAATCTCCCTCCATCCCGCGTTCACGGACGCGGGGTTGCGAAACCATTGTGCCAACCACAAGGGTGCAAAACACAAGGGCCCCGCCCGATGCTCGGGCGGGGCCTTGTGGTCGTTCGGTGTTACCTAGTGCGCGTTCTCGAGCTCGGAAGCGTGCTTGCCACCGTGGCCGCCGCCGATGTGCGCCTCGGCGCGCATCCGCTCGACCATGTGCGGGTAGTGCAGCTCGAAGGCCGGGCGCTCGCTGCGGATCCGGGGCAGCTCGGTGAAGTTGTGCCGCGGCGGCGGGCAGGTGGTCGCCCACTCCAGCGAGTTGCCGTAGCCCCACGGGTCGTCGACCGTGACGACCTCGCCGTACCGGTAGCTCTTGAAGACGTTCCAGATGAACGGCAGCGTGGAGGCACCGAGGATGAACGAGCCGATCGTGGAGATGGTGTTCAGCGTGGTGAAGCCGTCGCTGGGCAGGTAGTCCGCGTAGCGACGCGGCATGCCCTCGTTGCCGAGCCAGTGCTGGACCAGGAACGTGGTGTGGAAACCGATGAAGGTGGTCCAGAAGTGCCACTTGCCCAGGCGCTCGTCCATCATCCGGCCCGTCATCTTCGGGAACCAGAAGTAGATGCCGGCGTAGGTGGCGAACACGATGGTGCCGAAGAGCACGTAGTGGAAGTGCGCGACCACGAAGTAGCTGTCGGTGACGTGGAAGTCGATCGGCGGGCTGGCGAGCAGCACGCCGGACAGGCCACCGAAGAGGAAGGTGACGAGGAAGCCGACCGAGAAGAGCATCGGCGTCTCGAAGGTCACCTGGCCCTTCCACATGGTGCCGATCCAGTTGAAGAACTTCACACCGGTCGGGACCGCGATGAGGAACGTCATGAAGGAGAAGAACGGCAGCAGCACGGCGCCGGTGGCGTACATGTGGTGCGCCCACACGGCGATCGACAGGGCGGCGATACCCAGCGTGGCGTACACCAGGCCGCTGTAGCCGAAGAGCGGCTTACGGCTGAAGACCGGGAAGATCTCCGAGACGATGCCGAAGAACGGCAGCGCGATGATGTAGACCTCGGGGTGACCGAAGAACCAGAACAGGTGCTGCCAGAGCAGGACGCCGCCGTTGGCCGGGTCGAAGATGTGTGCACCGAAGTGTCTGTCCACGAACACGCCCAGCAGCGCCGCGGTGAGCAGCGGGAAGGCGAGCAGGATCAGGATGCTGGTCACCAGGATGTTCCAGGTGAAGATCGGCATCCGGAACATGGTCATGCCGGGGGCACGCAGGCAGATCACCGTGGTGATCATGTTGACGCCACCGAGGATGGTGCCGAGGCCACCGATGGCCAGGCCCATGATCCACAGGTCCGCGCCGACACCGGGCGAGTGCGTCGCGTCGGTCAGCGGGCTGTATGCGGTCCAGCCGAAGTCGGCCGCGCCGCCGGGGGTCACGAAACCCGCGGTCGCGATGATCGCGCCGAACAGGTACAGCCAGTAGCTGAACGCGTTCAGTCGCGGGAACGCCACGTCGGGCGCGCCGATCTGCAGCGGCAGGATGTAGTTCGCGAATCCGAACACGATCGGCGTCGCGTACAGCAGCAGCATGATCGTGCCGTGCATGGTGAACAGCTGGTTGAACTGCTCGTTCGACAGGAACTGCATCCCGGGAACCGCGAGCTCGGTCCGCATCAGCAGGGCCATCAGGCCGCCGATGAGGAAGAAGGCGAACGAGGTGACCATGTACATGATCCCGAGGGTCTTCGGGTCAGTGGTGGTCACCATTTTGTAAATGAACGAGCCCTTGGGTCCCAGTCGCGCCGGGTATGGCCGGGCGGCCGTTATCTCGGGGACTGGCTGGGGCGCTACGGCAGTCACTAATCCTCCTGAATGCGCGTCCTACCCCGCTGCGAGGCGAACGTCCTCTGGCTTGCGCTCTGTGAATCGTAGACCGTCCCCCCGCGATCCGCGGAGCCGGTCCTACTCACTGTCGTACTTCGTGTCGCGTACAGCGTCCAGAAGTGCCGTGAACAGGGCGTTTCCGCCCCCGGGGCGGGTCGGGGTTCCACCGACCCGAACCGGCGCCCGTCACCGAACTCGACGGAACCGGCAATTCGTGGACAATCCCGGCGCGCGCCCCGGCGACGCGACGCGACGACCGTCCCCCGCCGCGCCGGCCCGGGCGCCGGAGCTGTCGCCGGGACGGCCTCGACCCGGCCCACGCGATACCGGCTAACGATATTGATAAGGTTTCCCTCACCTAAGTTCGATGGGAGTCCTTGTGAAGTTCAAGTCCAATGCCCTGGTCGCGCTCGTGAGCTGCGCCGCGGTCGCCCTGATCGGCGCCACCGCCGGCTGCTCCAGCGCCACCGACGCCCCCGCGGCGCCTGCCGCGGACGGCGGGTCCACGGGATCCTTCCCCCGCACCGTCACCCACGCACTCGGCGCCGCCGAGATCCCCGCCGCGCCCAAGCGGGTCGTCGCGCTCGACACCAGCTACTCCGACGCGACCCTGCTGCTGGAGACCGAGCTCGTCGGCTACGTCACCTACCGCAGCGCCGGACTGCCCGACTACCTCGGCGAGTCCCGCGGCGAGTTCGCACCGAATGCCGTCGCGGTCGGCGAGCTGACCACCCCGAGCCTCGAGAAGATCGCCGAGCTGCAGCCCGACCTGATCGTCTCCGCGAAGGTCCGGCACGGCGACATCTACGACCAGCTGTCGAAGATCGCCCCGACGGTGATGTCCGAGACCACCGGCCCGACCTGGAAGGACAACATCCGGCTGCTCGGGCAGGCCCTGGGCAAGGAGGACCTGGCGGAGCAGAAGATCGGCGCCTACGAGACCCGCGCGGCCGAGGTGGGCGCGGACATCAACGCGAAGGCGGACAACCCGACGGTCACGGTGGTCCGCTTCGCGGGCGAGCCGACGGCCCGGCTCTACCGCACCACGTCCTTCAGCGGGATCGTCCTCGCCGACGCCGGCATCAACCGCCCGGCCAGCGCCGGACCGGACCCGGCCAAGCCGGCGAGCATCTCCAACGACATCAGCCCCGAACTGATCACCGAGGCCGAGGCCGACCTGATCGTGGTGAGCACGTACCACTCCGGCGACGGGAAGAGCGAGGCCGCCGCCCAGCCGTTCGTGACCAACCCGCTGTGGGCCGGCCTGCGGGGCCAGAAGGTCGACGTCGACGACGCACTGTGGATGTCCGCGGTCAGCGTCCAGGGCGCAGGCGGCATCCTCGACGACCTGGCCACGCACTTCGGCGTCGACGGACGCCGCGACTAGTCTCGACTCGCCCGAGCTTCAGGAGGAAGACCTCACCATGCGCAAGCCCGCACTCATCCGCCGCGCCGTGCCCGCGGCCCTGCTCGCCGCGACCGCCGTCGTGCTCACCGCGTGCGGCGGCGGCGACGCAACCGACGACGCCGCCAGCACCATCGTCCGCAGCACCACCAGCGTGGCCGGGGCGGGCGTGCTCGGCAACGGTCGCAGCACCGAGAACGTCTGCGGGCCGACCGCTCCCGTCGACCCGGCCGGCGTCGAGGGCGCCACCCGCAGGGTCGCCCATGCGGCCGGCGAGTCGGCCGTGCCCGCCGACCCGCAGCGCATCGTCGTCCTCGACACCGACAAGCTCGACACCGTCTGCGCCCTCGGCCTGCAGGACCGCCTCGTCGGCGCCGCGGTGGCCGGCGCGGTCGGCGAGCAGCCGACGTACCTCGGCACCACCATCGCAGGCGTGGAGCCGGTCGGCACCCTCGCGGAGCCGAGCATCGAGAAGATCGCGGCGCTCAAGCCCGACCTGATCCTGGGCTCGAAGTTCCGCACCCCGGAGCTGTACGCCCAGCTCAACGCCGTCGCCCCCACCACGTTCACCGAGAAGGTCGGCACCACGTGGAAGGAGAACCTGGTGCTCGACGGCACCGCGCTCGGCCGCGGGGCCAGCGCCCGGGCGGCGCTCGACGCCTACGAGTCCCGGGCAACCGAGACCGGCAAGGGCCTGGACTCCGCGCAGACCCAGGCGTCGGTGGTCCGGTTCATGCCCGGGTCGGTCCGGATCTACGGCCCGGACAGCTTCTCCGGCCAGGTGCTCGCCGATGCCGGCGTGCAGCGCCCGCCGTTCCAGCGCCTCGAGGGCGCCAAGGACCGGCGGTTCGCGGAGCTCAGCACCGAGGAACTGTCCAAGGCCGACGGCGACATCATCTACGTCAGCTTCTACGGCGACGAGGCCCGGGAACAAGGCACCGACGTCATGGAGGGCGGTCTGTGGGCGGCCCTCGGCGCCGTCAAGGACCACCGCGTGTTTGCGGTGGACGACGAGATCTGGATGACCGGGATCGGCGTCATCGCGGCGGGCGGCATCCTCGACGACCTGAAGGGATCGCTCAATGGGTACACGAACTAGAGCCGTCGCCCTCGTCGGGGCACTGCTCGGCGCGCTCGCCGTGGCACCCACAGCCGCGGCCGCACCGGCCGCGACGGCGCCGCGGATCGAGCTGTTCGCGGCCGACGGCAGCACTCCCCTTGGCGACACCGCCGTCCACGAGGGCGACCGAATCGTGGTGCGCGGCACCGGATTCGACCCGAACGCCAACACCGACGGCCTGCCCGTCCCGGTGCCGCCGGGGGTCCCGCACGGCACCTTCGTCACCTTCGGCGCATTCGCCCCGCAGTGGCGGCCGTCGCAGGACGCGGCGGCGCAGGCCCGCGTCGGCCAGCAGCGCTCGGCCACCGCGTGGGTGATGTCCGAGGACGCACTCAACCGGGTTCCGGACGCGCCCTTCGACTTCCGGCGCACCATCCGTCAGCAGTGGGTGCCGCTGGCAGGCGACGGATCCTTCACGGCCGAGCTGACCGTGACCAAGCCCACGAAGTCCGCCGCCGACGCCGCCTACGGGGTGTACACCTACGCCGCGGCGGACGCCGTCAACGCACGCGAGGAACTGGCCGTCCCGGTCAACTTCGACCCCGCGCCCGGACCCAACGCCCCGGTGCCGCCTGCGCAGGACCTGCTGTGGGGACTCGCGCCCGGCTACACCGACCTGGTGAAGAACGCCACGCAGGGCTCGGTGGTGGGCAGCGACGGCGCCACCGTCCGTGGCGACGGTCGGCTGACCTTCGAACTGGACTCCGCGGACCTCGACCCGGCGACCGGGCTGGGCACCGTCCGGTACCACGGCACGGTGGTCTCCTTCACCCGCTTCCACCTGGCGGAGATCGCACTGGCGAACCCGTGGGTCGAGTTCACCCCCGAGGGCACCTTCCTGACGGCCGAGACCTCGGACGGCAACATGGTCGGTACCGATGCGATGAACCGAATCCGGTTCGCGCAGTTGGAAACCGCGCCGCGGCCCGGCGGCGCCGAGCTCACCGACGTGCCGGCCAGGTTCGCCGTGCCGCTGGCGCCGAGCATCCTGCTGCCGTACTCCGGCCAGCAGGCCGCGCCGGTCACCTTCCGGTACTGACGGGCGAAAAGCCGTTGCCGGTACCCGAATTCGTCGCCGACCTCCGCGCTCACGTCGGACACGCCCCGTTGTGGCTGTCCGGGGTGAGCGCGGTCGTCGTGGACGACGACGGCCGAATCCTGTTGACCCGCCGGGCCGACAACGGCCTCTGGGCGGTGGTCTCGGGGATCCTCGAGCCGGGCGAGGAACCCGGACCGGCGGCGCTGCGGGAGATCCGCGAGGAGACCGGCGTCGAGGCGGAGCTGGTGCGGATCACCAGCGTCGACACCGCCGGCCCGATCACCTACCCGAACGGCGACGTCGCCAGCTACCTCGACGTGTGCTTCCTGGCCCGGGCGCTCTCCGGCGAGGCCCGCGTCGCCGACGAGGAGAACCTCGAGGTCGCCTGGTTCGCGCCGGACGCGTTGCCCGCCGAGCTCACCGAGAGCTCCGGCCCGCGCATCGTCAGGGCCCTGCGCGGCGAGCCCGAGGCCTGGTTCAGCCGGCGTTCTCCCACAGGCCCATGACGTTCCCCTCGGGGTCCCTGAAGTAGGCCGCGAACCCCATCTCGCCGACCGGCTGCTTCTCCCCGACCGTGGCGCCGCCCAGCTCGCCGATCCGGACCAGGGCGTCGTCGATGCTGGGCACCTCGACGGTGATCACCGGCCCCGTCGGATACTCCGGGACGCGCTCGAACATGCCGCCGCCGATGTACCCGGGCTCTGCGGGCATCCCCGACTCCGCGACGGGCCCAGTCGACACGATCGTGTAGCTCATCTCGGGCATCTCGACGGTGTTCCAGCCGAAAACCTGCTGGTAGAACGTCCTCGCGCGGTCCCCGTCGTCGAACGGGACCTCGAAGTGCACAACCTTGCCGCTCATCGTCTCTCCTCACCTTCAAGTGAACATCCGACGGTGCCGACGCTAGCCCGATCCCCCGGACACGTGAAGGGCCCCCGCACGTGTGCGGGGGCCCTTCATCGGAGTTGTGCAGACCGGGAGACTAGAAGTCCCAGTCCTCGTCCTCGGTGTTGACGGCCTTGCCGATCACGTAGCTCGAGCCCGACCCGGAGAAGAAGTCGTGGTTCTCGTCCGCGTTCGGGGACAGCGCCGACAGGATCGCCGGGTTGACGTCGGTCTCGTCCTTGGGGAACAGACCCTCGTAGCCGAGGTTCATCAGCGCCTTGTTGGCGTTGTAGCGCAGGAACTTCTTGACGTCCTCGGTGAGCCCGACCTCGTCGTAGAGGTCCTGGGTGTACTCGACCTCGTTGTCGTAGAGCTCGAAGAGCAGCTCGAAGGTGTAGTTCTTGAGCTCGTCGCGCTCGGCCTGGCTGAGCTGCTCGAGGCCCTTCTGGTACTTGTAGCCGATGTAGTACCCGTGCACGGCCTCGTCACGGATGATCAGCCGGATCAGGTCCGCGGTGTTGGTGAGCTTGGCCCGCGAGGACCAGTACATCGGCAGGTAGAAGCCCGAGTAGAACAGGAACGACTCGAGCAGCGTCGAGGCGACCTTGCGCTTGAGCGCCGACTCTCCGTTGTAGTAGTCGAGGATGATCCGCGCCTTGCGCTGCAGGTTCGGGTTCTCCTCCGACCAGCGGAACGCGTCGTCGATGTCCCGGGTGCTGCACAGCGTCGAGAAGATCGAGCTGTAGCTCTTGGCGTGCACCGACTCCATGAACGCGATGTTGGTGTACACCGCCTCCTCGTGGGGGGTGATCGCGTCCGGGATCAGCGAGACCGCGCCGACGGTGCCCTGGATGGTGTCGAGCAGCGTCAGGCCGGTGAAGACCCGCATGGTCAGCTGCTTCTCGTTCGCGGTCAGTGTGTTCCACGACGGGATGTCGTTGGACACCGGCACCTTCTCCGGCAGCCAGAAGTTGCCGGTCAGACGCTCCCACACCTCCGCATCCTTCTCGTCGGGGACGCGGTTCCAGTTGATCGCCGAAACGCGATCGATCAGCTTGAGATGCGTGCCCCCAGCGGGGGTGTGTGCGGATGTCATGGTGGTCCCTTGCCTGGTCTTGGATGCTCAGTCGAGTCTATTCGGTCGCGCCGGCCTACAGCATGCAGGAAACGCAGCCCTCGACCTCGGTGCCCTCGAGCGCCATCTGTCGCAACCGGATGTAGTACAGCGTCTTGATGCCCTTGCGCCAGGCGTAGATCTGCGCCTTGTTGATGTCGCGGGTGGTGGCGGTGTCCTTGAAGAACAGCGTCAGCGACAGGCCCTGGTCGACGTGCTGGGTGGCCTCGGCGTACGTGTCGATGATCTTCTCGAAGCCGATCTCGTACGCGTCCTGGTAGTACTCCAGGTTGTCGTTGGTCAGGTAGGGCGCCGGGTAGTAGACGCGCCCGATCTTGCCCTCCTTGCGGATCTCGATCCTCGACGCCACCGGGTGGATGGAGCTGGTGGAGTTGTTGATGTAGGAGATCGACCCGGTCGGCGGCACGGCCTGCAGGTTCTGGTTGTAGATGCCGTGTGCCTGCACGGACGCCTTGAGCTCACGCCAGTCGTCCTGCGTCGGGATGTGCACGCCGGAGTCCGCGAACAGCTGCCGGACCTTCTCGGTCTTCGGCTCCCACGCCCGGTCGGTGTACTTGTCGAAGTACTCGCCCGAGGCGTACTTGGACTCGGGGAAGCCCTTGAAGTAGGTGCCCCGCTCCTTCGCGATCTCGTTCGACGCCCGGACCGCGTGGAACACCACCGTGTAGAAGTAGATGTTCGTGAAGTCCAGGCCCTCGTCGGAGCCGTAGTGGATCCGCTCGCGCGCCAGGTAGCCGTGCAGGTTCATCTGCCCGAGGCCGATGGCGTGGGAGTCGTTGTTGCCCTGCTCGATCGACGGCACCGAGTAGATGTGCGTCTGGTCCGAGACCGCGGTCAGCGCGCGGATCGAGGTCTCGATGGTGCGGGCGAAGTCCGGCGAGTCCATCGTCTTGGCGATGTTGAGCGAGCCGAGGTTGCAGGAGATGTCCTTGCCGACGTGGCTGTAGGACAGGTCCTCGTTGAACGTCGACGGCGTCGAGACCTGCAGGATCTCCGAGCACAGGTTCGAGTGGGTGATCTTGCCTGCGATCGGGTTCGCCCGGTTCACCGTGTCCTCGTACATGATGTACGGGTAGCCGGACTCGAACTGCAGCTCGGCGACCGTCTGGAAGAACTCGCGGGCCTTGATCTTCGTCTTGCGGATCCGCTTGTCGTCGACCATCTCGTAGTACTTCTCGGTGACGTCGATGTCCGCGAACGGCACGCCGTAGATGCGCTCCACGTCGTACGGCGAGAAGAGGTACATGTCCTCGTTCTTCTTCGCCAGCTCGAAGGTGATGTCCGGGATCACCACGCCGAGCGAGAGCGTCTTGATCCGGATCTTCTCGTCGGCGTTCTCCCGCTTGGTGTCGAGGAAGCGGTAGATGTCCGGGTGGTGCGCGTGCAGGTACACCGCGCCCGCACCCTGACGCGCACCGAGCTGGTTCGCGTAGGAGAAGGAGTCCTCGAGCAGCTTCATGATCGGGATGACGCCCGACGACTGGTTCTCGATCCGCTTGATCGGGGCGCCGTGCTCACGAACGTTGCTGAGCAGCAACGCAACTCCGCCGCCGCGCTTGGACAGCTGCAGGGCCGAGTTGATGGAGCGACCGATGGACTCCATGTTGTCCTCGATGCGCAGCAGGAAGCAGGACACGGGCTCGCCGCGCTGCTTCTTGCCGGAGTTGAGGAACGTCGGGGTGGCCGGCTGGAAGCGGCCGGCGATGATCTCGTCGACGAGCTCCTCGGCGAGGGTCTCGTTGCCTGCCGCCAGCGTCAGCGCGACCATGCAGACCCGGTCCTCGAACCGCTCCAGGTAACGCTTGCCGTCGAACGTCTTGAGCGTGTACGAGGTGTAGTACTTGAACGCGCCGAGGAAGGTCGGGAAGCGGAACTTCTTGGCGTACGCCCGGTCGATCAGCGACTTCACGAACTCACGGGAGTACTGGTCGAGCACCTCGGGCTCGTAGTAGTTCTCCTTGACCAGGTAGTCCAGCTTCTCGTCCAGGTTGTGGAAGAAGACGGTGTTCTGGTTGACGTGCTGGAGGAAGTACTGGTTGGCGGCCTCGCGGTCCTTGTCGAACTGGATCTCGCCGTCGGGTCCGTACAGGTTCAGCATCGCGTTCAGCGCGTGGTAGTCGAGCTGGTCCGCCGAGGAGTCGGGTCGTGCCGCAGCGCGCTCTACACTCCCAGCCGGGGCTGCGTCTGTGATTGTCGGTGCCACTGTTCACTCTCCATGAATTGTCCAAGACCCTCGCGGACGCGAATGACGTCCTCGGCGGTGCCCATGAGTTCGAAGCGGTACAGGTACGGGACCTGACACTTCCTTGAAATGACGTCTCCGGCGAAGCAGAACGAATCGCCGAAGTTGGTGTTGCCCGCCGCGATGACCCCACGGATCAGCGACCTGTTGTGTTCGTTGTTCAGGAATCGGATGACCTGCTTGGGCACGTAGCTCGTGTCCCGTCCGGTCGCGGTGACCCCGCCACCGTAGGTGGGCAGGATCAGGACGTACGGTTCATCGACCTCGAAGGTGCCGTCGCGGTCGTGCAGGGGAATTCGCGTGGCCGGCACACCCAGCTTCTGCACGAAGCGGTGGGTGTTCTCCGACACGCTGGAGAAGTAGACCAGCGATGTCATGGCCACTCATCTCCGTAGGTTTCTTCAGGCGGCGTTGACCGTGAGCGACTTGATCCGGTCCGGACGGAAGCCCGACCAGTGGTCGTCGCCGGCCACCACCACGGGCGCCTGCAGGTAGCCCAGCGCCATCACGTAGTCGCGGGCCTCGGCGTCCTCGCTGATGTCGATGATCGAGTACTCGATACCGGCCTTGTCGAGCGCCCGGTAGGTCGCATTGCACTGAACGCACGCCGGCTTGGTGTAGACGGTGATGCTCATGTAAGTCCCTCTTTCTGTGGCTTACGGAACTGATGGTCAGTGACGCGAAGATCGGTGTGGATCTCACCTACTGGAACAGTGGTCCGGCCTTGACAAGTGATGGTCGAGCCCTCGGACTTCGGATGCGTCCGGCCTGCTCTCTTGGCGCTCCTGACACTACACCTTGTGTCTGACAAACCATAGAACCCGAGATGTTGTGAACAACAAAGATGAAATTCCCTGGTCGCACGCCCCGGAGAGCGGCCCCACACGGCGTGTCGCCTGGTGTTGCGCGTCACATTATGGGCGGTGTCGCCGGTCACATTCGATTGGTGTGCATGGACTCCTTTCCCGCCCCTAGGGTCGGTGACGTGCACACCGACGACGATCCCCGGTTCGACGCCCAGGTGGCGTCGGCGGAGCAGCTCTCCCCCGGCCTGCGCCGGGTCCGCTTCACCGGGCCCGGGCTCGCCGGCTTCGCCTCCAGCGGCGACCCCGACGAACGCCTGCTCGTCGAGTTCGACGGGCACCGGCGCAGCTACACCGTCCGGCGCTGGGACCCGCTCGCCCGCGCCCTCGACATCGACTTCGCGGTGCACGGCGGCGGCGCGGCCGCGGCCTGGGCCCGCGCCGCGGCGCCGGGCCTGCCGGTGCGCCTGTCCCGGCCCAGGGGTTGGTACCGCCCGCCCGCCGACGCTCGCTGGCAACTGCTGCTGGCCGACCTGAGCGCGCTGCCCGCGGCGGGACGGATCGTCGAGACGCTGCCCGCGGGCACCCGCGCCCACCTGATCGCCGAGGTGCCCACGGCCGCGGACGAGCAGACCTGGGACACCCCGGCGGAGCTGACGGTCGACTGGCTGCACGGCACCGGCAACGGGGCGTCCCCCAGCGCGCTGCCGGACGCGCTGACCGCGCGGGAGCTGCCGAGCGGACCCGGCTACCTCTGGTCGGCCTGCGAGACGAGCGCCTCCCGGTCCATCCGGGCGCACGTGCGCCACTGGCTGGGCTGGTCGGCGGAACGGTTCCACGTCATGGGCTACTGGCAGGCCGACAAGGAACGGTGGCTGGCCCGCTACGCGGAGGTCGAGTCCCGGATCGAGGAGCTGACCGTGCGGGAGCTCTCGTCGGGTCGGAGCCTGGACGAGGTGCGCGACGCCGTCGACGCCGCCCTCGCCGAGGCCGGGCTCTGACTCCGTACTACGTCCGCGGCGCCAGCCGCCCGAACCCGACCACCGCCGAGTCGCTCGCCCAGTCCACGGTGTGCACCCGGATGCGGCCGAGCTCGTTGCCGCCGACCGTGGTCACGGTGTCACCGTCGACCGCGACCACGAAGTTGGTGTGCTGGCCGACCCAGCTGCTGTTGTCGTAGAGCACCACGTCGCCGACGGCCGGGACGTAGCCGCCACCGGCCGCCTCGAAGCGGCCCTGCGACTGGTAGTACTCCTGCAGCGTGTAGACGCCCGGGATGCGCCAGTGCCCGGAGTTCGGGTTGGCCAGCGGCAGGCCGGCCTCGCGCATCACCCAGCTCACGAAGTCCGCGCACCACGGCTCCTCGACGCCCTCGGCGTAGAAGGTGCCCGGCCGCTGGTCCCGGTGTTCGGCCTCGAGCAGCTCGACGATCCGCGCCTGGTCGGCCGAGAGCAGGGAGGTGTCGACGTCGGGGAATGCGGCGGTGTCCCACGGCAGGTACCGACTGGGCACCAGGAACGCGAGTCCCGCGGCGACGACGGCGAGCACGGCGACCGCGGCGGCGATCCACAGCGCCGTGCGGCGGCGACGGGTGGGCGCGGTGGCGCTCGGGGCAATGGTGCTCATGGGAGTCGAATGTAGCGAAACGCCCGCCGGGGGCGGTGGGATCACCGCTCCGGCGGGCGTTCGGCCCACTTCGTTGCTCAGCCGTTGCCGGCGTGCCTGCCGCGGCCGGCACCGTCCGGGCCGCCTGCGAGTGCGGGCTCGACCTCGTCGATCTCCGCGACCAGTTCGGCGTCGACCACGGGGCCGTCGACCACCTGGCCGTCGGTCCCCCGGCCGTCCGCCCCGGCCGCGTTCGCCGCCCGCTCCTGGTCGAGCTGTTCGAGTCCGGTGGTGGTCTTGAGCGCCACCTCCTTCATGAACGCGATCGCGACCAGACCCAGCAGCGCGAGGATGCCGGAGACGAGGAACACCCGGGCGGTGGCGTCCCCGTAGGCCGCCCGGACGATGTCGCCGACGGCGGCAGGCAGTTCCTTCAGGTTCGACAGGCCTGCGCCCGACCCGCCCGCCGGACCGGGATCGATGCCCGCGCCGACGAGGCCCTGGGCGGTCAGCGTCGCCACGTGCGAGGAGAGCACCGCGCCGAGCACCGACACGCCGGCCGCGCCGCCGAGCGAGCGGAAGAACGTGATCGCCGCGGTGGCCGCGCCCAGGTCCGACGGGGCGGCGTTGTTCTGCACCGGCAGCACCAGGTTCTGCATGGCCATGCCCATGCCTGCGCCGAGGACGAACAGGTAGACCCCGATCAACGCCATGTCGGTGGTGTGGTCGGTCGTCGCGAGCAGCAGGAACCCGGCGGCCATGGCGGTGGCGCCGATCAGCAGGAAGCGCTTCCACTTGCCGTACTTGGTGATCAGCTGGCCGGAGACGGTCGAGGACAGCATCGACCCGAACACCATCGGCAGGGTGAGCAGGCCGGCGACGGTCGGCGAGTAGCCGCGGGCGATCTGGAAGTACTGCCCCAGGAACACCGCGCCGCCGAACATGGCGACGCCGACCGCCACGCTGGCGAGCGTGGCCAGCGTCATGGTGCGGTCCCGGAACAGGCGCAGCGGCACGACCGGGTCGCTGGCCTTGGTCTCGGTGAAGATCGCCAGCGCGAGCAGGACGACGCCGAGCGCGACCAGCCCGAACGACATCCCGGACGCCCAGTCGAAGTTCTTGCCCGCCAGGGTGACCCAGATCAGCAGGACGCTGACGCCGCCTGCGATCAGCGTGGCGCCGAGGTAGTCCACCTTCACCTCGCGGCGGACGACGGGCAGGTTCAGGGTTCGCTGGATGACCACCAGCGCGACGACGGCCAGCGGGACGCCGACGTAGAAGGTCCAGCGCCAGCCGAGCCAGCTGGTGTCGACGATGACGCCGCCGATCAGCGGGCCCGCGACCGTGGCGAGGGACATGACCGCCGCCAGCGGGCCCTGGTAGCGGCCGCGCTCGCGGGGGCTGAACATCGCGGCGATGACGATCATCACCAGCGCCTGCAGGCCGCCGAGGCCCAGGCCCTGGATCGCGCGGAACCCGATCAGCATCGGCACCGAGGTGGACAGGCCGGAGAGCACCGAACCGAGGGTGAACACCAGCAACGACAACTGCACCAGCATCTTCTTGCTGACCAGGTCGGCGAACTTGCCCCAGATCGGGGTGGTCGCGGTGGAGGCCAGCAGGGTGGCGGTGACCACCCAGGTGTACTGGTCCTGGGTGCCGTGCAGGTCGGTGATGATGGTCGGCAGGGCATTCGAGACGATCGTCGACGACAGCAGCGCGACGAACATGCCCATCATGAGGCCGATCAGGGCCTCGATGCGCTGACGGTGGGTCATCCGGCCGTCACCGGACGACCCTGCAGTTACGGGCGGAGCGTCCTGGGACGCGGGGCTACTCACGATGCGACTCCTCGGATCGGGGTGGGTGAATGGATGAGCTGGGTCAGCGGCGGGCGGGCGCCGCTGACCTGTGGGCGTCGATCGCGGAGCTGAACCGGTCGAGCCGGTCGGCCAGCTCGCGTGCCTCGTCCTCCGACCAGTCCGCGAGGGCGTCGTGGACCCAGCGCGCCTGCGCGTCGCGATGCCGCTGCAGCGCCTCGTTCCCCGCCGCGGTCAGTGACAGCAACGCCGCCCGGCCGTCGAGGGGGTCCGGGTGCCGCTGGACGTAGCCGAGCGACTCGGCCTGCGCGACCTGCCGGCTCAGCGCCGACTGGGTGACCCGGAGCTCCTCGGCGACCATGCTGGGCCGATGCCCCTCGGTGCGGGCGATGTGGCCGAGCAGCATGGCGAGGGCGGACGGCAGGGCGCCTGCGAATTGTTGTCGGACCGACTCGGCACGGGCGCGCACGACAAGTCCGCGCAGTGTGTCGATCAAGTCCGACGCCGTGTCCTGGCTGACCATGCCCACTCCCTTTAGTTGATAGTTGCAACCTTAACAGCAGTTGGTTGCGTACTGCAACTATCTGGGGTGTGACGTCAGTCGGACGAACCGAGGCGACGCAGCAGCGCCGTCAGGGTGCGGACGTCGTCCGGATCCCACTGCGAGAGCTGCCGGCGCCACTGCGCGACGCCCTCCGCGCGCTCTGCTCCCAGCCGCGCGCGGCCCTCGTCGGTGAGCGCGACCAGCTTCGCCCGCGCGTCGTCGGGGTCCGGTATGCGCTGCGCGAGACCGAGCCGGGTCACCGCGTCGACCTGCCGGCTGAGCGTCGACTTCTCCACCCCGAGATTCGCGATCAGTTCCGAGACCGGCACCGCGTCCTCCCGCCGGATCAACAGCATCAGCAACGGGTAGCAGGACGGGTCCAGCCTGGGATGGACCCTTTGCGCACGCTCGCGGGTACGGATGCTGCCCCGCCGCCACATGTCCACCAGTTCGACCTCGAGGTCGGTGATCGGATCCGATGCCACGCGGGTGTCCCTTCGGGTCGAGGTGCGCGACCATCAAATCAGCAACGGCCCGCGCGCCCGGAGGGGCCTCCGCCGACGACCCCCGCGGGGGCGCGAATGCACGAGGGCCCGGGTCGGTGCGTACTGCACCGACCCGGGCCCTGTGGACGGGTATACGTCAGGCGTCGACGAGATCCTTGGTGGCCGCGACGAGGTGCGCGACGGCCTTGACGACCTCGGCGGTGACCTCCGCGTTCTCGCTCGGGTGCTTGTCACCGAACTTCTCGTGCGAGGCCCCGATGGAGAGGGCGACGTCCTCGACGACCTTGCCGCCCGCGATGCCCACGGCCTTGCTGGCCTCGGCGTGCGCCCACTTCGCACCGTTCGCGCTGGGCGAGACGCTGATCACGGCGACCGGCTTGCCGGCGACCGCACCCGCACCGTAGGGCCGCGAGATCCAGTCGATGGCGTTCTTGAGCACGGCCGGCATGGTGCCGTTGTACTCGGGGGTCACCAGCAGCAGCGCGTCCGCGGCGGCGGCAGCGGCCCGCAGCTCGTCGGCGCCGCCGACGGCTGCGCCCGGCAGGTCCAGGTCCTCGTTGTAGAAGGGCACCGCGCCCAGCCCGTCGAACACCGTCAGCTCGACGCCGGCCGGGGCGTTGGCGACGGCGGTCTCGGCGACCTGCCGGTTGACGGATCCGGCACGCAGGCTGCCGACGAGGACGAGGACGCGGGTGTCAGTCATGTATCGATTCCTTCGGGAGTTCGGGGGTCACCCTCGGTACGGGTTCACGCCTGACAACGCCACGCAAAGCCGCCGATGTTCCGGCGACACACCGGCTGTGGGATAGCCCACACCGGCCCCGAGACACACGGGTTCGCTTCGGGGGCGCAACCCCGAGCGCTGGTTAAGCTCCGCTCATGCAACCCAGCCGCCTCATCGGACTCGCCCTGCTCGCCGCCGCCACCCTGACGGCCTGCTCGACGTCGGCCGAGGCCAGCGACGAGTCCGCGAACTCCGACCTGGTCGGCCGCACCTTCGTCTCCACCAGCGTCGAGGGCACCGCGATCCCCGGCGGCGGCCCGCTGACCGTGACGTTCCCCGAGGCCGACCGGATCGCGCTGCACGCCGGGTGCAACCGGGCGTCGGGCACCGCCGACCTGTCCGGCGGCGTCATCACCACCGGCCCGCTGGCGACGACGATGATGGCCTGCGTCGGCGACGCCGGGATGTCCGACCAGTGGATGACCGGCTTCTTCGCCGCGAGCCCGCAGTGGACCCTCGACGGCGACGCCCTGGAACTGCGCAACGGCGAGGCCACCGTGAGCATGCTCGACAAAAAGGTCGCGCAGCCGGACCGGCCGCTGACCGACACCGTCTGGGTGGTCGACACCCTGATCACCCCCAGCGCCGTCACCACCTCCCGGGCGCTCGAGACCTCGCAGCCGTCACTGCAGATCGGCGCCGACGGCGCCGTCACCGGGTTCACCGGCTGCAACCGGATGACCGGAACCGCCGAGGTCGCAGGCGAGACGGTGACCTTCGGCCCGCTCGGTGTCACCCGGATGGCGTGCACCGAGGAGACCGCCGAGATCGAGCAGGCCGTTCTGGCCGCGCTCTCCGGCGAGACCACCGCGACCGTCGACGCCGACCGCCTGCGGATCATGAACGCCGAGGGCCACGGACTGGGCCTGCGCGCGCAGTAGCGGTCGCGCGGGCGACGGCAGTTCCGGTGCGTCAGTAGTTCTGGCTGAGCCAGTGCGCGAGGACGCGCGCGCTGGCATCCACCTGGGCGGGCCAGTCCATTGCGCTGTCGTCCGCCCGGTCGCTGACGTGCTTGACCAGCCGGCACTGCGCGCCCACCCGCGCGCACGCCGCCGCCACCGCGAAGCCCTCCATGTCGACCAGGTCCGCGCGGGCCGCGAGGGCGTCCCGGACCAGCGGGTCGGAGACGAACGCGTCGCCGGTCGCCAGCACGCAGCCGTCGCCGCCGTCGAGGGAGATCCGGTCCTGCACCGGGTGTCCGAGCGACCGCAGCACCTCGGCGCTGATGTCGTGGTTGAGCACCGTCGAGGGCAGGTACAGCCCGGCGTGCCGGTCGTGCAGCGCACCGGCGGTGCCGATGTTGACCACCAGCGGGAGTGGGCCGGGACCGCGACCGGCCAGCGCGTGGGCGACCGCGACCGCGGAGTTCACCTTGCCGATCCCGGTGACCAGCACCTCGAATCCGCTCGGGACGTGGGCGGCCTCGGCCGCGGTGGCGGAGACGACGAGGATCGGTTGCGTGGTCACGACGGCACTCTATTCGACAGCGCCGCCGCTAGAGTTGCACGCATGGACAACCTCCGTGCGCAGATCCTCAAGGAACTCGGCGTGCAGCCGACGATCAGTCCGGCCGGCGAGGTCCGGGCCCGGGTCGACTTCCTCAAGAACTACCTGCTGTCCACGCCCGCAAAGGGATTCGTACTGGGCATCAGCGGCGGGCAGGACAGCACCCTGTCCGGTCGGCTCGCCCAGCTGGCCGTCACCGAACTCCGGGAGCAGGGCCACGCGGCCGAGTTCGTCGCGGTCCGGCTGCCCTACGGCGTCCAGGCCGACGAGCACGACGCCCAGGTCGCGCTCGGCTTCATCGGGCCGGACCGGTCGGTGACGGTGAACGTCAAGCCGAGTGTCGACGCGGTCGCCGCCGAGAGCGCCGCCGGCATCGCCGAGATCATCGGCGACGGCGGCGAGCTGCGGGACTTCGTGCGGGGCAACATCAAGGCGCGCGAGCGGATGGTGGTGCAGTACGCGATCGCCGGCCAGCTCGGCTACCTGGTGATCGGCACCGACCACGCCGCCGAGGCGGTCACCGGCTTCTACACCAAGTTCGGTGACGGCGGCGTGGACCTGACCCCGCTGACCGGGCTGACCAAGCGGCAGGGCGCGGCACTGCTCGCCCACCTCGGCGCCCCCGAGAGCACCTGGCGCAAGGTCCCCACCGCCGACCTCGAGGACGACCGCCCGGCCCTGCCCGACGAGGAGGCCCTGGGCGTGCGGTACAGCGAGATCGACGACTACCTGGAGGGCCGCGACGTCACCGACGCGGTCGCCGCGAAGCTCGAGTCCATGTACCTGGCCACCCGACACAAGAGGACGATCCCGGTCACACCGCTCGACGACTGGTGGAAGTGACGACGTGACCACCGTCCTGGTCGCGGGCGGGACCGGCACCGCCGGATCGGCGGTGGTCGACGAGCTCCACGCGCGGGGACACCGGGTGCGGGTGCTCAGCCGCCACGCACCGGCCACCGCACGCGACGGGGTCGAGCACGTGCCCGGCGACCTGCTCACCGGCAGCGGTCTGGCATCCGCGCTCGCGGGCGTCGAGGTGCTGGTCAGTGCGGTCAACGGCGTCGACCGCACGAGCCGCCCGGTGTTCACCGACGGCGCCCGAAACCTGCTGCGCGCGGCGGAGTCCGCGGGCGTCCGGCGGGCCGTGCTGCTGTCCATCGTCGGTGTCGACCGGGTCCGGTTCTCCTACTACCGGGCGCTGACCGAGCAGGAGAAGATCTACACGTCGTCTGCGCTGGAGACCACCGTGGTGCGCTCGACGCAGTTCCACCAGCTGCTGCGGTCGATCTTCGCCGCGTCCGCGCGGGTCGGGCTGGTTCCCGCGGTCCGCGGCGCCCGGTTCCAGCCGATCGACCCGACCGACCTGGCACGGGCACTGGCCGACGCGGCGCTGAACGACGGCGCCGGAGCCCGATTCGAGGTCGGCGGCCCCGAGATCGCCACCATGCGTGAGCTGGCGGAGGCCTGGAAGCGGGCCACCGGCAGCCGGGCGGTGGTGCTCGGCCTGCCGGTACCAGGACCGCCCGGCCGATTCCTTCGACGGGGCCTCAACCTCACCCCCGGGAACCGTTACGGCAGTATCACTTTCGCGCAGTTCCTGGCGGACAGGGGCTGATCAGCCGCCGGCGAAGGGCGGCAGCACGTCCACCCGCGACGCCGCCGGACGGCTGAGGTCCCGCGTCAGCTCGTCGTCCTGCAGGAACGCCGCCACCGACAGCACCCGCTCCATTTGTGGACCGTGGCGGTCCGCCAACACCGCGCGCAGCTCGCCCAGGCTGGCGCGCTCGCCCAGCGGCACCGTCTCCTGCGTGCACCCCGCGGCGTCCGCGGCCGCCGCGAAGTACCGCACCGTCACCGAACCGTCAGCCACCGATGGCCCCCATGCTTCGTCGCGGCGGCTCGAAGCCCGCCGAGTCCATGCCGTGCCCGGCCCACTTCTCCCACATCGCGCCGCGCCAGAGGGCGGCCAGTTCCGCGTCGTCGGCACCGGCGCGCAGCCGGGCACGCAGGTCCACCTCCTCGTCGCTGAACAGGCACGAGCGCACCGTGCCCTCCGCGGTCAGCCGGGTCCGGTCGCAGGCGTCGCAGAAGTTCCGCGTCACCGAGGCGATGATGCCGACGGTGCCCGGGCCCTCGTCGACCACCCACTCCTCGGCCGGCGACGCCGGATCCTCCCGACCGACCTCGGTCAGCGTGAACCGCTCGCCGAGCACCTCGAGCAGCCCGGCCGCGTCGACCATCGTCCGCCGGTCCCAGGCGTGGTCCGCGTCCAGCGCCATCTCCTCGATGAAGCGCAGCCGGCAGCCCTCGTCGAGACACCAGCGCAGCAGATCCGCCGCGCCCGCAAGGGTTTCCGGCATCAGCACCGCGTTCACCTTCAACGGGGTCAGCCCGGCCCGGGCGGCCGCCCGGATGCCCGCCAGCACCGACGGCAGCCGGTCCCGCCGGGTGAGTTCGGCGAAGTGCGCGCGGTCGACCGAGTCGAGCGAGACGTTGACCCGGCTCAGCCCGGCCGCGGCCAGCGCCTGGGCGCGGTGCTCGAGCCCGACGGCGTTGGTGGTCATGGTCAGCGGCACCCCGGGCACCGCGGCCGCGCAGCCGGCGACGATCTCCTCGAGGTCACGGCGCATCAGCGGTTCGCCGCCGGTGAAGCGGACCTCCTGCACGCCGAGGTCGGTGACCGCGATGCGGACGAGCCGGACGATCTCCGCGGGGCTGAGCAGCCGCTCGGTCGGGATCTGCGGCAGGCCCTCGGCCGGCATGCAGTAGGTGCAGCGCAGCGAACACTTCTCGGTGATCGACACCCGCAGGTCGCGGGCGACCCGACCGAACCGGTCCACCAGGTCCGGCACCTCGGGGCGCTCGCCTGCGGTCGGGCTCGTGCGGACGCGCGGCAACCCCATCCGCACCGGTCGCTGCGTCGCTGTCATCGGGTCACCCCCTCGTCTGGGCCCCAGTATGCCGCCAGGGTGCGGCGCCCGGCGCCCTGCCTAGGATGTGAAGCCATGCCGGAGGGATCGTCGATGACCCGTAGATCTGTCGAGGACCATGCCCGCGAGGTGGCGGCCCTGCTCGAGCCGGCACTGACGCCGCGGACCGAGGCGGTCGCGGTGACCGCCGCGCTCGGGCGGGTCCTCGCGGCCGACGTGTGGTCCCCCCTCGACCTTCCGCCGTTCCGCAACTCGCAGATGGACGGCTTCGCGGTCGCCGCGGAGACGGTGCGCACGGTGCCCGTCACCCTGCCCGTCAGCACCACCGTCGCGGCCGGCTCCGCGGGCCCGGACCGGCTCGAACCCGGCACCGCGGTGCGGATCATGACCGGCGCCCCGCTGCCCGACGGGGCGGACGCCGTGGTGCCGGTCGAGGACACCTCGCCCGGCGACGGCGCCGACGCCGTGACCGTGCACCGGGGTCGAGTGTCCGGGGAGTTCGTCCGGGACCGCGGTGACGACGTCCACGCCGGGGACCTGCTGCTCGCGGCCGGCGCCCGGCTCACCGCCCGGCACCTGTCGATGTTCGCGGCGGTCGGCATGAGCGAGCTACCGGTGCGCCGTCGACCCCGGGTCGCGGTGCTCACCACCGGCACCGAACTGGTCGCCGCCGGAAACCCGTTGCGGCCCGGGCAGATCTACGAGTCCAACGGCATCGCGCTGGCCGCCAGCTGCGAGTCCAACTCCGCCGAGGTGGTCCTGCTCGACCGCAGCCCCGACGACTCGGACCGGTTCCGAGAGCTGCTGCGGCGGGCCACCGCCGCGGCCGACGTGGTGCTCACCTCGGGCGGGGTGTCGATGGGCGACTTCGAGGTGGTCCGCGAGGTACTGACCCCGCTCGGCGGCTGGTTCGGGCACGTGGGGATGCAGCCCGGCGGTCCGCAGGGCCTGACCGTGGTCGACGGCGTCCCGGTGCTCAGCTTTCCCGGGAACCCGGTGAGCACCCTGGTCTCGTTCGAGGTGTTCGCGCGGCCGCTGCTGCGACGGGCGGCCGGGTTGGCGCCGGTGGCGGCGGACTCCGTCACCCTGCTCGGCCCGCTGACCTCGCCCGCCGGTAGGCGTCAGTTCCTGCGCGGCCGACTCGTCGACGGCGGTGTGAGACTGGAGTCGGGTCCGGGCTCGCACCTGATTGCGGCACTGGCCAGGGCGGATGTCCTGATCGACGTCCCCGAGGACGTCACGACAATGGAAGCGGGAGAGAACGTGCAGGTGTGGCCGCTATGAGTGAACTGACCCATCTCGACGGCGAGGGCCGGGCCCGGATGGTCGACGTGAGTGCCAAGGCCAGCACCGCGCGCATCGCGGTCGCGGGCGGCGAGCTGCAGACCACGGCCGAGGTGATCACCATGGTCCGGGCGGACGGCATGCCCAAGGCGGACGTGCTGGCCACCGCGCGGATCGCCGGCATCGCCGGCGCCAAGCGGACCTCCGAGCTGATCCCGCTGTGCCATCAGATCGCGCTGTCGTCGGTGAAGGTGGAGTTCGCCTTCACCGACACCACCATCGTCATCGAGGCCACCGCGAAGACCGCCGGGCAGACCGGGGTGGAGATGGAGGCGTTGACCGCGGTCGCGGTCGCCGGCCTGACGCTGCACGACATGGTCAAGGCCGTGGACCCGGCCGCGAGCCTGAACGCGGTGCGGCTGCTCACCAAGGACGGCGGCAAGCGCGGGCACTGGGTGCGCGACGCCGCGCCGGCCGAGGAGCAGGCCCTCGCGCCGCGGTCGGCGGTGGTGCTGGTCGCGTCGACCGGCGGTGCGGACGGCACCCGAACCGACACCACGGGACCGGAGTTGGTGAGTTGGCTTGCCGAGCAGGGCTTCTCGGTGCGCGGTCCGCTGGTCTACCCGGACGCGGACATCGCGTCGGGACTGGCCGACGCCCTCACCGGCGGTCCGGCGTTGGTGCTCAGCACCGGCGGTACCGGCGCCTCCCCCACCGACCGGACGCCGGAGGCCACCGCCGCCCTGCTCGACCGGGAGCTCCCGGGCCTCGCGGAGGCCATGCGCCGCAAGGGAACCGAGAAGACCGCGCACGCCAGCCTGAGCCGCGGCCTGGCCGGGCTGGTCGGCCGCACCGTGGTGGTGAACCTGCCGGGCTCCCCCGGTGGTGTGCGCGACGGCATCTCGGTGCTCGAACCGATCCTCGACCACCTGCTCGCGCAGGTCGCCGGCGGCGGTGCGCACGATGCCTGAGTTGCTCGCCGCCGTCTCCGCGGAGCCGATCGACCCGGCCGCGGTGGACGCGGCGGTGGCCGGTCCCGAGCACGGCGCGGTGGTGCTGTTCAGTGGCGTGGTCCGCAATCACGATGGTGGGCAGCAGGTTTCCGCGCTCGAGTACCAGGCCCACCCGGACGCCCGGCGGTTCCTGCGGGCCTGCTGCGAGCGGGTCTCGGCCGAGACGGGCCTGCCGGTCGCGGCCGTGCACCGCGTCGGACCACTGGAGATCGGGGACCTGGCGCTGGTCGCCGCGGCCGCCGCCCCGCACCGGGCCGAGGCCTTCGCCGCGTGCGCACTGCTGGTGGAGCGGATCAAGACCGAGGTGCCGATCTGGAAGCGTCAGCACTTCGCCGACGGGGTCACGGAGTGGGTAGGCCTGTAGTAGTTCGACGCGCGAGCAGGCCCGCTCGCACTCTCGCGGCAGGCGAAATTTCGCGCGAGACCCGATAGAATCACACTCGAAGTGCGGCAAGCCGTGGCGGCCGCGCACGGCTCCCGCCACGCTCTCACCAGCACCGACGCCGGGGTGATGCATCTGTTGCAATCGGGCTCGCCGAATTCGTCCAATTTTGCGGGGCCGTGGTTCGCGACGCAGTCGCCGGTGTCCTGCCCGCCTGTCGAGCTCGCTCACC
This sequence comes from Rhodococcus kronopolitis, assembly GCF_042654025.1. Classification (NCBI taxonomy): domain Bacteria; kingdom Bacillati; phylum Actinomycetota; class Actinomycetes; order Mycobacteriales; family Nocardiaceae; genus Rhodococcus; species Rhodococcus kronopolitis. The sequence goes on from NZ_JBHSFO010000001.1 coordinate 364,861, forward strand.
AGTCGAGTCCTGCCCGCCGACCGGAGTCTCGCGTGCTGATTCCGCCCACCCTGGGCACGTCAGCTCTGCCGAGAGGGGCAGTCATGTCACTGCAGTTCGAGGGCAAGGTCGCGTTTGTCACCGGCGCCGCGCGGGGGCAGGGCCGTTCGCACGCGGTGCGGTTCGCCGAAGAGGGCGCCGACATCATCGCCGTGGACCTCTGCGATCAGATCGACAGCGTGGCCTACCCGCTGGCCACCCGCGAGGACCTCGACGAAACCGTCAACCTCGTCGAGAAGACCGGTCGCCGCATCGTCGCCGAACAGGCAGACGTCCGTGACTTCCAGCGGCTCGAGTCGGTGGTCGAGGTGGGCGTGGCCGAGCTCGGCCGCGTGGACTTCGTTCTCGCCAACGCCGGGATCATGCCGGTCATGGGCAGTCGGAGTCACGACATGTCCGCCTTCGTCGACACCGTCGAGGTCATGCTCAACGGGGTCTACTACACGATCGAGGCGGCCCTACCCGCCCTGCTGGAGCACGGTGACGGCGGCGCCGTCGTGATCACCAGTTCGACGGCCGGCCTCAAATCCGTGAATCAGGCCTTCAGCGTCCGCAGCCACGGAACGGCCGGCTACCACGCCGCAAAGCACGGAGTGATCGGCCTGATGCGGTACTACGCAATGACCCTGGCGGAGAAGAACATCCGGGTCAACACCGTCCACCCGACCGGCGTCGCCACCCCGATGATCCTCAACCGAGAGTTCGGGCAGTACCTTGAGGATCACCCGGGAAGCCTTGCCGCACTGCAGAACCCGCTGCCGGTCAAGCTTCTCGAGCCCGCCGACATCAGCGAGGCGATGGTCTACCTCTGCGGCCGCGGCGGCCGCTACGTCACCGGCGTCACCCTGCCGGTCGACGCCGGGTACACCCTCAAGTAGCACTCGCCACGAACAGGTGACCACGACGCCCGGGGTCGGGTGTGACGCAACCGACCCCGGACCATCCGGGCCCGTCGGCTATGCTGGGTCTCACTTGGCGCCGATCCTTTGGCCGCCATACGTCGTGGAACGCTTCCTCAACGCATGACCGTGGGTTTGACCCACTCGATCCGTTGATTGGTGCCATCCAGCACGAGCTCTTCTTGCGGCGATCGATTTTGCCCACCGGCAATCTCGCCAAACTTGTGCTGACAGATGCGCGGAACGAGCAGTTCCCCCGTGCGGTCACCAGCGCAACCCGATGCCTGAAAGGCCTCGACCCACACATGACGAAATCATTCTCCGAACTCGGCGTGCGCGAGCCCCTCGTGAAGGCGCTTGCCGCCAACGGAATCACCGCGCCGTTCCCGATCCAGGTCGACACCCTCCCCGACACCCTGTCCGGGCGCGACGTGCTCGGCCGCGGCAAGACGGGCAGCGGCAAGACGCTGGCCTTCTCCATCCCGATGGTCGCCCGCCTCGCCGGCGACCTGGCAGGCAAGCGCCGTCCGGGCCACCCGACCGGCCTGATCCTGGCCCCGACCCGCGAGCTGGCCACCCAGATCTCCGCGGCCCTCGAGCCGCTGGCAGGCGCCTACAACCTGAAGGTCACCACGATCTTCGGCGGCGTCTCGCAGCACCGCCAGGTCCAGGCCCTCAAGGCCGGCGTCGACATCGTCGTCGCCTGCCCGGGGCGCCTCGAGGACCTGATGAAGCAGAAGTTCGTCTCCCTCGACGCCGTCGAGATCACCGTCCTCGACGAGGCCGACCACATGGCCGACCTCGGCTTCCTGCCGGTCGTCACCCGGATCCTGTCCGCGACCCCGCAGAACGGCCAGCGACTGCTGTTCTCGGCGACCCTGGACAACGGCGTCGACAAGCTCGTCAAGCGCTTCCTGCACAACGAGGTGCTGCACTCGGTCGACGAGGCGAACTCGCCGGTCGCCGCGATGACGCATCACGTGTTCGACGTCGCCGGCGTCGACGCCAAGAAGGTGCTCGTGCACAAGCTCGCGTCCGGCACCGGCCGCCGAATCCTGTTCATGCGCACCAAGCACCAGGCCCGCAAGCTGGCCCGGCAGCTCACCGAGGCGGGCATCCCGTCGGTGGACCTGCACGGCAACCTCTCGCAGGCCGCCCGCGACCGCAACCTGGCCGCGTTCTCGGCGGGCACGGCCCGCGTGCTGGTGGCCACCGACGTCGCCGCCCGCGGCGTGCACGTCGACGACGTGGAGCTGGTCGTGCACGTGGACCCGCCCGCCGAGCACAAGGCGTACCTGCACCGCTCGGGCCGTACGGCCCGCGCAGGCAGCGCCGGTGACGTGGTCACCGTCGTGCTGCCCGAGCAGCGCAAGGACCTCGCCATCCTGATGCGCAAGGCCGCCATCAAGGTGACCTCGCAGCAGGTGACGGCCGATTCCGATCCGGTCACCGCGCTGGTCGGCGAGATCGCCCCGCACGTGGTGCCGGTCCCCGTGGCTGCACCCCAGCCGGCGGGCAACGGCGGCGGTGCCCGTCGTGGTGGCGGCGGTGGCGGTCAGCGCCGCGGCGGCGGCCAGGCCGGCGGCGGACGCGGCGGTCAGGGCGGCGGCCAGGGCGGTGGACGTGGCGGCGCGCAGGGCGGCGGACGCGGCGGCCAGGGCGCCACTGCAGGTGGCGGCCGGAGCTCCGGCGGACGCGGACGGGGCCAGGGCTCGGCCCAGCCCACCGTGATGTACAGCAGCGAGTCCCCGCGGTCCGGTGGCTCGCAGGGCAGCGGCACCGGCAACGGCCAGCGCCGTCGCGCCACTCGCCCCTAGTTCGACCCCTTAGTTCGACACCACGTAGCGGTGCACGCCAGTCATGGCCTCTGCACCGCTTTCGTGTCCCTGCACCGCGGTGCACGCCTCCAGCCGCCGCTCGACGGCGTCGGTGTCGATGCCCCACCCGATCAGCACCAGCGTCGTCGTCCGCGGCTCCCCGCGCGCCCAGCCGACCCGTTCGAACCGGATGTGCGGGCCGACGGCCTGCAGCAGGTACTTCTGCCGGTGCCCCGCCGCCGCGAAGTGGACGAAACCCTTGACCCGGTACAGGCCCGGCGGGCGGTTCTCCAGGAACGCGATCAGCGCCCGCGGGTCCATCGGCCGCTCACCGACGTAGCTGACGCTGTCGTAGCCGTCGTGCAGGTGCGCGTGGTCGGCGCAGTCGTGGTCGTGGTCGTGGCAGTCGCCGTCCGTTGTCTCCGTGAGCAACTCGTCGAGGCTCAGCTGCCGCGGGCCGTCGTCGGCGCGGACCGCCTCGTCGAAGAGCAGCCGCGGGTCGATCCGGCCGTGCTCGGTGCACAGCACGGGCGCCCGGTCGTTCAGCCCCGCCACCACCGCGACCACGCGGTCGCGTTCGGCGTCGGAGACCCGGTCGATCTTGTTCAGCACCACCAGGTCCGCCATCCGCACGTGCAGGTCGAGCTCCGGGTGCCGGGCGCGGCTGTCCTCGAACTCGGCGGCGTCGACGGTCACGACCAGTCCGCCGTAGCCGATGTGCGGGTTCTCGCTGCCCAGGATCATCCGGACCATGTTCCGCGGCTCGGCGAGCCCGCTGGCCTCCACGACGATCACGTCGATGTTCGAGCGCGGGTGCGCAAGCCGGTCGAGCATCTCGTCCATCTCGCTGACGTCGACGGCGCAGCACAGGCACCCGTTGCTCAGCGAGACCATGGAGTCGACCTGGCCTGCCACCATCATCGAGTCGATGTTCACCGAGCCGAAGTCGTTGACCACCACGCCGATCCGCACGCCGCGGTTGTTGCGGAGCAGGTGGTTGAGCAGGGTGGTCTTGCCTGAGCCGAGGAAGCCTGCGACGAGGATGACCGGTATCAGCCGCCGCTTCGCCACTCGCCGTCCCTCCGTTCGATTGCCGCACCAATCCTAGGCGGGGCGGTTCGGGGGCGGCGGACACGTCCCCCAGTCGATGGCGATACCCTCTGCGGCCGACAGCAGCGCACGCGTGAGCCGGTGTGGGGTGAAGCGGGCGCCCGGACGCCCGAGAATTCCGACGCTGGCGACGACCTCCCCGTTCCCGCCCAGGATCGGTGCGCCCACGCAACACCATCCCTCCATCGTCTGCTCGTACTCCAGCGAGAAGCCGCGATCGCGGACTGCGGCCAGGTCGTCGCGGATCCGCTCCGGACTGGTGACGGTGTACCGGGTGCGTCGCGGGACCGGCACGCGGAGCGCGGCCTCGGCGAGGTCGGACCGGTGGGCCAGCAGGCAGCGGCCCATCGCGGTGGTGACCACGTCCGCGGCGGGCCTGCGGACCAGTGGCCGGCCAGCGACGTCCGCCCGGTTGTGGCCGTACACACGCTCGAGCTCGGCGAGCTCGTCGCCGCACAGCATCGCCAGGGAGACCACCTCACCGGTCCTGGCGAGCAGTTCCTGCAGGTGCGGCATCGCGGCGTCGCGCATGCCGTGGTGCCGGGTCGCGACGGAACCGAGGTCGATCAGTCTCTCGCCCAGTCGGTATCCGCCCGGGTCCCGGCGCAGCACGCCCCTGGCGGCCAGGTCGTTGGCGACACGCATGACCGTGGGCTTGGGAATTCCGGTGGACTCGGTCAGCGCGGCCAGGGACGCCGGACCCTCGAGGTCGGCGACCGCGTCGATGATGGTGAGCAGGCGTCCCGCGAGTGTGTGGTCGTCCATGACCGTGGCCCCAACGTATAGGCAAGAAGACCGAATGGTCCCGACGTGTCACTGAGCGACACGTCGGCCTTCTGCCCGCACGCCGAACGGAGAAGCCTGGAGGGGAAGGCCTTGTTCGATCCAACCACCTTCGAAGGGATGATCGCCATGCCCGTCATCGAACAGTCCGTCGTCATCAACCGCCCGGCGGCCGAGGTGTGGGACTACCTCACCGTCGCGGAGAACTGGCCGTCGTGGGACTCCGCAACCACCGATTGCGCACAGGTCACCGACGGCCAACTCGGGGTGGGCAGCAGGTGGCGCGGGGTGAACCGAACCCTCGGCAGGCGGGTGAACTGGACGGCGGAGTTCACCGACTACGACCCCCCGAACTCGACCGCGGCCAAGTCCGTCGACAGCGATGTCGGTTTCACCACCGCGACGAGGCTCGAGGAGGTCGACGGCGGCACCCGGTTCACGTATCGGATCGACACCGAGACCGGCCTCGGTGGCGTCTTCGGCAAGCTCGCCGACCCGTTCGTCGCCAAGGCCGCCACCCGCACGATGCGGTCGAGCCTGGACAACCTCGCCGACCTGCTCACCGAAGGCAGCTGACGGTCCGTTCGGGCGTCAGCCCTGGCCGGCCCCGGCGTTGAGGATCCCCAGCAGCTTGCCGATCAGCCCGGACAACACGCCCACGTTCTCGGCGGTGACGAAGTCCTGGAGCCCGCCCAGACCCACCACGTCCAGCAGCTTGCCGAGGGTGGCCAGTCCGCCGACCAGGTCGCCGGACTCGGGGGTCGCAGGCTTGGTGGTCGGCGGGGTCGTCGGCTTCGTGGTCGACGGAGTCACAGACTTCGCGGTCGGCGGGGTCGCGGGCTCGGCCGTCGACGGCTCCGTGGCGGCCACCGGGGTGTCCATCAGGTAGTTCACCGCGCCGGTGATGATCGCGATGGCGTGCTTGAGCTGACCGTCCTGGGTGTCGAGCACCGCGGCGTCGTCGGGATTGGAGCCGTTGCCCATCTCCACGAACACCAGCGGCACGGTGGTCAGCGCGGGCCCGGCGATGTCGGCGCGGCTCTGCAGTCCGTCGACGACGCCGGCGTAGTTCGCCGGGGTGAAGCCGTTCTTGACGTAGGCGTCGCGCATCAGCTTCGACGCCTCGAGGCCCGACGTCGACTGGACGGCGTCGACCGTGGAGTCCGGCACCGGAAGCGTCGGCACGATCATGTGGAAGCCATGGTCGGCGGCGTCGGCACCGGCCGCGGTCGAGTCGGCGTGCACGCTGACCGCGAGGTCCGCGCCGGACGCGTTCGCCGCCTTGGCCCGCTCGTCGACGCAGCCGCCCCAGCCGGTGTCGTCGGCCCGGCTCAGGACCACCTTGGCGCCGAGCGTCTCGAGGCTCGACTTCACCAGCTCGGAGACGTTCCAGGTGATGGTGTGCTCGGGCACGCCCCCGAGGCTCGTCATGCCGGTGGTCTGGCAGTCCTTGGTGCCACCGCGGCCGTCGTCGACCTGCCTGGCCAGGTTCTCGCTGTGGCCGGCGCCCTGGTGGCCGGGGTCGAGGAAGACCGTCTTCCCGGTCAGTGGGGTGGGCTGCTCCGCCTCGGGTGCGGCCACGGCCACGGCGGGCACCAGCATCGCGGTGAGTGCGGTCGCGGCCAGCGCGGCGGTCAGGGTCGACTTCTTCATCGGCTGGTAGTCCTCACAACATCAGTAACACCGGTCACATGTGCACCGAGTGAAACAGAGGACTCACCCGCTTCGCGGACAAGATCCCAGTTCGCGCCCGAACCGTTGGGTTTCCGTGACCTTGCCCGACGGGCTCCCGAACCCCGGCGAACTCCGTCGTCCCGCCCGGTCCGACGTCACCGCCGCCCAACGGTGACGTCGACTCTGTCGGCCGTCGGATCGGCGGTGATGTCGAGGACGTCGAAGGTCCCGTTCGGGGTGACGGTGTAGGCCCCGCCGTCGAGGTCCACGTCGTAACCGTTCGGGTAGGCCGCCTTCGGCACGACCATCACGGTGGGCGCCTCGCCGCGGGGTCGGAAGCTCAGGGTCGCACCGGCCGCCGGGTCGGTCGCCAGCGAGATCGGCTCCCCCGCGATCCGTTGCGGATACGCGCCAACCGTCTGCGCCATCGCGGCACCGGGCACGCCGTCCTCGCCGAGGTTGCACCACCCCGAGAGCCCCGTGCACCACGCGAAGGACATCGAGCCCGCCGCGTGCGCATCGATGCCCGCCATCACCTCGCGCACGTAGCGGTCGGCGTTCGGGGTCTTCGGGTTCTGCGGGCCCCACTCCCAGATCAACAGGGGCAACCGGTACCGCTGGGCGTAGCCGACCACCGCATCCCAGTAGTCGGCGACGAACCCACCGGCCGGGTCGTAGTCGCCCCCGGCCTCCATCGCCAGGCTGTAGATGTGCGGCGCGTAGGCGACCTTCTGTGCACTGTCGCGGATTTCGCCGAGGCGGGTGGGCAGCGCGAGGCTCCCCACGCCGGCCCAGAAGGGCTCGACGAGCAGCCAGTGCGTGGCGTCGACGGTGCGGATCCGGTCGGCGATGTCCTGGTAGAGCGAGGTGAGCCGGTCGGCCTCGCCGGCAAAGGGATCGAGCAGGCTCGAGCCCGTGGCCAGCGGGTCGAACCACGGTTCGTTGAAGAGGTCGTATCCGAACAGCGACGGCTCGTCGTGGAACCGACCCGCGAGCAGCTCCCAGAGATCGAGGACGCGGCCGCGAACCTCGGCGTCGTCGTAGACCAGCCCCCAGGCGGCGAGGAACTCGAGGTCGCCGTGCTTGCCGAGGACGGAGGCGCCCACGTCCGTGGAGCCGAGCGTCGCGGAGCCCAGCTCCGCGGAACTCGTTGCGGGCCGGTCTCCCGCGCGCTCGAGCACCCAGCCAGGGAAGTGGTCGTTGAGGACCGGCGTCACCACCAACTCGGCGGCCTCGGCCGCCCGGAAGACCGTCGTGTAGGCGGTGAGGTACGCCTCGTCGTAGTTGCCCTCGGTGGGCTCCGCGCACTCCCAGTTGAACGGCACCCGGATCGCGTTGTAGCCGAGGTCCGCCATCTGCCGGAACTTCTCCGGTGTCTCGGCGAAGGCCTCGGGGCCGCACGACTCGTCGGCGAATTCCCATCCCCGCAACAGCAACGCGCGGCCCTGCGGATCGGTCGGGTAGACGACGCCGTTCTCGCCGGTCACCGTGGGCGGCGGGGCCGCCGAACTCACCGAGGTGCCCACCGAAGGGCCACCGACCGCCACGATCGCCGACACGGCCACGACACTGAGCCACCTCATCAGATTGCGTCCCTACTGTCCTGTGCCCGGAGAACTGCGACTCTCGCGCGGGACAGTACCGAGATTCGCGCCCCTTCTGTGTCATATGTCACAGACACTCCGTGGGGTACACCGAACGGATGACGAGCCGCCCCGAGTTGGGCAAGGGAAACAGAAAAAGAGCGGTTCAGACATTTCTGTCTGAACCGCTCTTCTCGGTGGAGCTAAGGGGACTCGAACCCCTGACCCCCACACTGCCAGTGTGGTGCGCTACCAGCTGCGCCATAGCCCCGTGTTCAGTTGTTCTCCGCGAGCAGCTCGTGCTCTCTGCTTGCCTGGACGAAGTTACACCATGGCTGACTCAGCCAACAAATTGGCTGGTCACAGGCCTGGAAGCCGGATGGGCGCCAAACGGGCGCCCATCCGTGCAACCGTCAGTTGAGCTCGGAAACCCAGTCCCGGTTGCCGAGCGCGTCGACCAGGGTGCCGTTGTGGACCACGGTCGGCGTGCCGCGCGCACCGGCGGCCGCCAGGGCCTCGCTGCCCTTCTGCGCCGCGGCGGCCGCGGCCTCGACGTTGGCTCCGTCGGCGACGCAGGCGACCGCGGCGTCGTTCGCGCCGGCCTCCTTGGCCAGGTCCGCCAGGTCCGCGTTGGAGTGGTCGGACTGACCGTTCTCCGGCGGCTGGTTGGCCGGGTCGAAGAGCGAACCGTGGAACGCCGAGAAGGCGACCGCGTCCCCGGACTGCGCGACGCACATCAACGCGGACGCCGCCCGGGTGGAGTAGTCGCCGCTGGCCGAGAGCCGGTTGAGGAAGTCCAGCGTGTGGTAGCGAACCGCGAGCGCACCCTCGTCGATCTTCTGCGCGACCTCCTGCCCGTTGGTGTTCTCGAGCTGCGCGCAGTACGGGCACATCGGGTCCTCGAAGACGTCGATGCTGGTCTTCGCGTCCGGAAGGCCGACCAGGATCGCGCCGTCCTCGCCGACCGACACCTGGACCGCTGAGTTCGAGACGCCGCCGTAGCCCTCGTTTCGGGGCTTGCTGCGGCTGTTCGTCCACAGCACGCCACCGATCACGACGGCCGCAATCACCACGATCGCGAGCGCACCGAGGATGTACGTCGTCCGACTCGAGGACGGTTGGGGTGAGTACTTGCCGGACTTGGGCTTGTTCGAGCTCACTGATCTGTCCTTCACGTCAGGATTGCAAAAGTGTCTTTTACTCTGTCACTGCAGACTCTGTCACCCGAGGCTGAGTCACCCCTGAGAACGGCGCCCGCGAGCGTGGGCCGAGCGCGAACGGGCTGCGCGGGAACACCGTCAGCCAGGCCGCGAGCGAGAGAAAGCCGACGTCGCGGGCGATCTCGCGGGCGTAGTCCCAGCCGTCGACGTCCGCCGCGCCGCCACCGCCGAAGCAGCCGCAGTCGATGGACAGCCCGCGCGCCCACACCGAGACGATGACGCCGATCAGCACCACCAGCACCGCGGCGGACACCACCGCCGCGACCCGCACCCCGAGGCCGATCAGCAGCAGCAGGCCCAGCGCGATCTCCAGCATCGGCAGGGTGCTGGCCACCGGCTGGATCAGCGACTCGGGCAGCAACTGGTAGGCCCGCACCGCGACCTCGGTCTGCGTCGGGTCGACGAACTTGATGGCGCCCGAGACAAGCCAGACGGCGGCGAGCCCTATCCGGGCGACGAGGCTGACGATACGAATCCACACCGCACTCACGCTACCGACTGCCGTCGCGGAGGCCGCGTAGATTCACGGGCATGAGCGACTCGACGCCGGCGGGCTCCGGTGCGCTGCCTCACGAGTTCGACCACACCCACCCCGACGTCGCGGGGGGCTGGCTCCGCGCCGCGACCTTCGGCGCGATGGACGGACTGGTCACCAACACCTCGCTGATCGCGGGCGTCGGCGGCGCGGGGCTGGAACCGCGCACCATCGTCCTGAGTGGCGTCGCGGGCCTGGTCGCGGGTGCCTTCTCGATGGCGCTCGGCGAGTACACCTCCGTCTCGACCGCCAACGAGCAGATCGACGCGCAGGTGCGGGTGGAGGCACGTGCCCAGGCCCGGCACCCGGAGGCCGAGCAGGCCGAGCTCGTCGAGATGTTCGTCGACATGGGCATGAGCACCCCGACCGCGACGGCCGCCGCGGCCGAGGTGCACAACGACTCCGAGCGCGCCGTGACCATCCACCTCACCCACGAACTCGGCGTCGACCCGACGGAGCAGCCGTCGGCCGCGGTGGCCGCGGTCTCGTCGTTCCTGATGTTCTCGATCGGCGGCGTCATCCCGCTGATCCCCTACCTGCTGGGCTTCGCCTCGCTGACCGCGGGCCTGGCCGCCGGCGCCGCCGGACTGCTGGTGGTCGGCGTGCTGGCCGCCGGGTTCACCTCGCAGCCCCGCGTCCGGGGCGCCCTGCGACTACTTGTCTTCGGGATGACCGCGGTCGGGGCCACCTACGCCGTCGGCACCCTGATCGGCGGCGTCCCCGGCTGACGGCTGCGGGATGCTGCTGGGTGCCACCAGCCAGAACGCGACCGGCAGCAGCATCAGCGAACCCGTCACCGCGAACGCCACCCCGTACGAGAGGTACTGGGCCAGCACCCCGGCGATCAGCGGTCCGGCCACCACCCCGACGTCCGAGGCCATCTGGAAGGTCGCCAGGACCGGACCGCCCCTGGCCTTGGAGCCGATCACGTCTGCGACGGCCGCCTGCTGGGCCGGGTTCATCAGCCCGGAACCCATCCCGGCGACCAGCGACAGGGCCAGGAACACCAGCAGGTTGTCACTGAACCCGAGCACCGCGGTCGCGCTCCCGCTGACCACCAGCCCGGCCAGCACGAAGGGACGCCGTCCGCGCAGGTCCGACGCCCGGCCCGCCGGGATCTGCACCAGCGCGTTGCCGACGGCGTACACGGTGAGCGCGACACCGGCCAGCGCCGTGCCCTCGTCCAGCGCCTCGACCACGAACAGCGGCACCATCGCGACCCGGACACCGAACGACACCCAGCCGTTGGCGAAGTTCGAGACCAGCGCCGCCCGGTAGGTCGCCGACGCCAACGCCTGACGCAGCGTCATGGTGACCGGCGAGCCCGCGGCGTCGGGCGAGGCGAGCGCCGATCCCTTCAGGCTCACGTACACCACCGCCGCCGCGACGAGCAGCGCCACCGCGTAGATGAGGAAGGGCGCACGCAGGCCGAAGCCCGCCAGCGCGCCGCCGACCAGCGGGCCACCGATGGTGCCGAACAGGAACGACGTCGCGTACAGCCCGGACACCCGACCGCGGATGCCGGGCGGGGTGATCCGGATCAGCAGCCCCAGCGCGGACACGGTGAACATCGTCGAGCCGATGCCGCCGACCGCCCGGAACAGCAGCAGCTGCCAGTAGTCGCCGGCGAAGGCGACCGCGCCGGACGACACCGCAACGATCAGCAGCCCGGTCAGGTACGTGGGCCGCTCCCCCAGCCGCTGCACCAGCGCCCCGCTCATCGGCGCGAACAGCAGCCGCATCAGCGCGAACACGCTGATCACCGCGCTCGCCGCGATGTATCCGACGTCGAAGCTCCGCGCGAACTGGGGCAGGGCCGGCGCGACGATGCCGAACCCGAGGGCGATGACGAAGCTCGCCGAGACGAGAACCCAGATCTCGCTCGGCAGCGCCGAGTCAGCCGGGCGCGGCGGGGTGGACTGGGCCGGGCCGGGCGGTTGCGCCCTTCCCGGGCCGGTGGCTGTCGACTTCGGGAAGATGCGCATGATTACCGGTCATCGTAGCCAAGACGGGCCGGTCACCCCGACGCGCCCAGCACCCGCGAAACCAGCTCGCGCGCCTCGCGCTGGACCTGCGCGAGGTGCTCGGCGCCGCGGAACGACTCAGCGTAGATCTTGTACTTGTCCTCGGTGCCGGACGGCCGCGCGGCGAACCAGGCGTCGGCGGTGCACACCTTCAGTCCGCCGAGCGCGGCGCCGTTGCCCGACGCCCGGGTCAGCGTCGCGGTGATCGGGTCACCCGCCAGCTCGGTGGCCGTCACCCGGTCCGGGGTCAGCCCCGCCAGCGCCGCCTTCTGTGCCCGGTCCGCGGGCGCGTCGACCCGCGCGTAGACCGGAGCGCCGTGCCGCTCGGTGAGGTCCCGGTACCGCGCCGACGGGGACGCCCCGGTCACGGCGAGGATCTCCGAGGCCAGCAGCGCGAGCACGATGCCGTCCTTGTCGGTGGTCCAGACCCGGCCGTCGGTGCGCAGGAACGACGCGCCGGCGCTCTCCTCCCCGCCGAACCCCAACTCGCCGCCGAGCAGGCCGGGCACGAACCACTTGAACCCGACCGGCACCTCCACCAGGTCGCGGCCCAGCCCGGCGACGACCCGGTCGATCATCGACGAGCTGACCAGCGTCTTGCCGACCTTCGCGCCCGGCGCCCAGCCGGGCCGGTGCGCGTAGAGGTAGTCGATGGCCACGGCCAGGTAGTGGTTGGGGTTCATCAGCCCGCCGTCGGGGGTGACGATGCCGTGCCGGTCCGAGTCCGCGTCGTTGCCGGTGGCGATGTCGAACCGGTCGCGGGCGCCGATCAGCGAGGCCATCGCGTCCGGGGACGAGCAGTCCATCCGGATCTTGCCGTCGGTGTCCAGCGTCATGAACCGCCAGGTCGCGTCGACCAACGGGTTCACCACGGTCAGGTCGAGGCGGTGCCGCTCCGCGATCTCGCCCCAGTAGTCGACACTCGCCCCGCCCATCGGGTCAGCGCCGATCCGGATGCCCGCGGCGCGGACGGCGTCGAGGTCCACCACCGCGGGCAGGTCGTCGACGTAGGTGCCGAGGTAGTCGTACTGCCGCGCCGCGCCGGACAGCGCCCGCGCCGCCGAGATCCGGCGGACCCCGGCCTGTCCGGCCGCCAGGAGTTCGTTGGCGCGCGCCTCGATGGCGCCGGTCGCGTCGGAGTCGGCGGGCCCGCCGTGCGGCGGGTTGTACTTGAAGCCGCCGTCGCGAGGCGGGTTGTGCGACGGCGTCACCACGATGCCGTCGGCCCGGGCCGCCGCACCGGACGCGTTGTGCCGCAGGATCGCGTGGCTGACCGCCGGGGTCGGGGTGTAGCGACCGGCCGAGTCGACCAGCACCGTGACGTCGTTCGCGGCCAGTACCTCCAACGCCGACGTCCAGGCCGGCTCGGACAGCGCGTGGGTGTCCCGGCCCAGGAACAGCGGCCCGTCGATGCCGTTGGCCGCGCGGTACTCGACGATGGCCTGCGTGGTGGCCAGGATGTGCGCCTCGTTGAACGCGCCGTCCAGGCTGGACCCACGGTGCCCCGACGTCCCGAAAGCCACCCGCTCGTCGGGATTCTCGGGGTCGGGGGTGCGGCTGTAGTAGGCCGTCACCAGCTGGGCGAGGTCCTCGAGGTCCCCCGGCTGCGCGGGCTGACCTGCTCGATCGTGTGCCATGGCGTCCATTCGACCACGCCCACCTGCCGGATGCGCTACTGCGCCAACCGGAACCGGGCCGCCGCGAGCACGTCGTCCAACGCCTCCGCCAGCGCCTCGAGTCGCTCGCCCGGACCCGGCGCGGACAGCACCCTGCGCCGGTCGGCGGCACCGAGCGGCAACCGCGCGGCCAACGCGTAGGTCTGCTCCCCCGCGTCACCGGGCAGGTCCGCGAGCATCGGGAGCACCGGCGCGGGGCGGCCCACCCGCCCGGCGAGTGCACCGAGCACCTCGCCGAGCGAGGTGACCCGGTCGGTGACCGCGTCGAGCACGCCGTCGCCGACCGCGCCCGGCTCGTCCGGCCAGTCCCGCACTCGCGCACGCGGGTACGGGTCGTCGGCGAGCCAGTCCAGGATCCGGATCCGCCCGGCGCCCCGGCATTCCAGCAGCACCCGACCGCCGGCGACCGGGCGTGCGCTGACGATGCGGGCGACGGTCCCGACGTCGGTCCGCTCGTCACCGCCGCCGACCTCGTGGCCGCGCGAGATCAGCACGACGCCGAACCGCATCCGGTCCGGCGACGAGGTGCACTCGTCGACCATCGTCAGGTAACGCGGCTCGAAAACCTGCAGGGACAACGGTTCACCGGGCAGCAGCACCGCACCCAGCGGAAACATCGGGAAGGCATCCACGCCGGACAGCATGCCCCACGCGACCGACCTGCCCGGAGCCCCGGCCCCGCCCCGCCGACTGTGGTTCACTTGTGAGGTTGATCACCCAGCCAACTGGGAGGGTTCACGATGATCGTCCGACACACCCGCCGCGCAGACGGCCCCGCCCGCGCAGTCTCCCGACTCGCCGCAGCCGTATTCGCCGTCCTGGCAGTGACGCTCACCTTCCTGCCGGTCGCGCAGGCGCAGCCGACGGTGCCGCGGCCGGACCCCGACCCGTTCTACGCGGCGCCGGCGGACCTGGGCGCCCGAGCCAACGGCGACGTGCTGCGGTTCCGTCCGGTGGACGTCTCCCGGTACGGCAACGCCGACGGCTGGCAGATCCTCTACCGCTCCACCAACTCGACCGGCGGACCCATCGCGGCCGTCACCACCGTGCTGGTGCCGCGCGGGGGCGTGGACCGGCCGCTGGTGTCCTACCAGGCGATCATCAATGCCCTCGGCACCGACTGCGGGCCGTCGCACACGCTGTTCACCGGCGGGCTCCAGGAGGCCCCGGTGCTGCCGCTGCTGCTGACCCGCGGCTGGGCCGTCGCGCTGCCCGACCATCTCGGGCCCAACAGCGCGTACGGCGCCGCGCGGCTCGGCGGCCAGGTGACGCTCGACGGGATTCGCGCGGCGACGCGGTTGCCACAGGCCGGTCTCGGCCGCAGCCCCGTCGGGCTGGTCGGCTACTCCGGCGGCGGGATGGCGTCGGCATGGGCAGGCGCACTCGCCCCGACCTACGCGCCGGAACTGCCGATCGTCGGCGTCGCCGCGGGTGGGGTCCCGGCGAACCTCAACGAGCTCGCCAACGGCCTGGGGACGGCGCCGCACCCGCTGTTCGGCCTCGCCTTCGCCGCCACCCTCGGCCTGGAGCGGGAGTACCCGAACAGGATTCCGGTCAGTGCCGACCTGAGCCCCGAGGGCATCGCGCTCCGGGACCAGATCGCGAACGACTGCTCACAGGAGATCATCGACGCGGGCGCCAACCGCAGCGCCCTGCAGGTCGCGAAGAATCCGGCGCAGGTCGAGTCGGCAGCGGCCCGGTCGGTGTTCAACGAGAACAGCGTCGAGTTCTACCCCGGCGCCCCGAGCGCCCCGGTGCACCTGTGGCAGGGCGGCGCCGACGTGCTCGCCCCGGCCGAGTCGGTGGCGGCGACCGCGCGCAAGTGGTGCGACGCCGGCACCCGGGTGGACCTGGTCGTGCTGCCCGGCGACCACGGCCCCGCCTCGATCGAGGGGGTGCCGGGCACCCTGGCCTGGCTGGACGGCCGGTTCGCCGGGGTGCCGGCACCGACCAACTGCTGACCGGCCGACTCGGCAGCAGGACCGGATCAGCCTCTGCGCCGGGTCAGTTGGTGGGCCAGGGCGGCAGCGGCGGCTTGACCCACATGATCTTCTCGTCGGCGTGGCCGGGCGTCGCCTGCGGATGGTCCGGGTGCGCGCTCGCCCACCGCGACTTCTCGTCCAGCAGCGCGGCGACCACCTTCCAGGTCTCCCCCGTGCTCGGCGGGTTCACCCCGGCCGCTCGCGCCAGCTTGCGCAGCCGGTCGTCGGGCAGGTCGAGCAGTTCGGCGCCGGTGACGGCGCGGTCCCACACGTAGCGCGCCAGGCCGACGGCCTTGTCCCGCCGCATCCGGTCCGCCAGGTCGGTGTGCGCAAAGTCGACATCGTCGGGCTCCACCAGTGACCACCTCCTTCTGCGACGCCGAGCCTATCGTGACGCGAAACGGCGAAGGCCCCGGACCGTGTGGTCCGGGGCCTTCGCCGTGAAGTGGAGCTGCCGGGAATTGAACCCGGGTCCTCTGTCGGATCGCTAGGGCTTCTCCGTGTGCAGTTCGCTAAGTCTCTACTTGGATCTCTCGGTCTCGCGAACAAGCCGTGATGACGATCCCAGTCGCTGTTTGATGTCCCATTCGACTCCGCGACCGAGCCGAGCAGTAAAGCCCTCTAGCTGATGCCAGGATCCGGGTCGAGGGCAACCCCGGGCTGACAGACACGCAGTCGCTACTTAGGCAGCGAGGGCGTAGTCGCGCTGATTGGAATCGGCGCTTATAGGTTTGCAGCGACGCTTACGGTGGTCTCTTGCCTGCACCGACACGCTTCCCCTAACTCAACGTACAAAGTCGAAACCGTTCAGCCCCGTACGTCCCCGGCACTGTGCCGGGACTACACACTGTAACGCCCCTCGCCGGGAAAATCATCCTCATTTACCGGGCCGGGTCTTTCGGGGTCGCCAAACCACCTGGACGAGCGTCCAAAGTGCACTACTCTTCAGGGAATTCGTCGCCCCGAGCACCGAGGACACGCACACCCATGACACGTCTTGCCGCGGGCCATCCCCGCCGGTTGGTCCAGGCCCTGACTGCCGCGCTCGCGCTGGCCGTCGCGGGCGCCACCATGGCCGGTGCCGCACCGGCTCCCGCACCGGTCGGCCCCGACGACAACCCCGTCTTCGGCCTGGCCAACGGTTGCTACGCGCTGCAGTCCGAGCCGACCGGCCAGTTCGTCCAGCGCACCGCGGACGGCTACCGCGCCGACGCAGGCGAGCTCGGTGCCGCGGCGCCGTTCCGTGCGCACGCCGCTCAGCTCGGACGCTTCATGTTCTACGGCCCCGGCGGCGACATGCTCGCCCACGACGGCGGCAAGAAGGTGGTCGCGACCCGCGACGCGCTGCCGACCACCGACTGGACGCTGACCCACACCGACGGCGGCTACACCGTCACGGCCACGTCCAACGGCAGCCAGCTGGTCGCGGACGGGCCCAACCTGCTCCTCGCCGACCCCGGCGTGAACCCGGCCGGCGGGCGCTTCTCCCTGGTGCCCACCGAAGGCTGTGGCGAGTTCCCCGACTCCGAGGTCAACGCCACCGGCACGCCCCTGGCCGGCACCGGCCCCAACGGCGAGGTGCAGGGCTTCATCGACGCGCACGTCCACATGACCGCGAACCTGTTCATGGGTGGCGACGTGCACTGCGGCAAGCCCTTCGACCCGCAGGGCATCACCGCCGCGCTGAAGGACTGCGCGGACCACGGGACGGACGGGACGCCCGCACTGCTCGAGAACATCATCTCGCAGGGCAGCCCGTTCGAGCAGCACGACACCACCGGCTGGCCGACCTTCGCGGACTGGCCCGCCCAGGACTCGCTGACCCACGAACAGACCTACTACAAGTGGGTCGAGCGGGCCTGGCGCGGCGGCCTGCGGATCTTCACCAACCTGTTGGTGAACAACCGGGTGCTGTGCGACCTGTACCCGCTCAAGTCCAAGTCGTGCAACGACATGGACACCATTCGCCTGCAGGCCACGCAGGTGCACGAGATGCAGGACTACATCGACGCCCAGTACGGCGGCCCCGGCCGGGGCTGGTTCCGGATCGCCAGCTCCCCCGAGCAGGTCCGTCAGATCGCGGCGCAGGGCAAGCTGGCCGTCACCCTCGGCATCGAGACCTCCGAACCGTTCGGCTGCAAGATCGTCAACGACGTCCCGCAGTGCACCGCCGAGGACATCGACCGCGGCCTCGACGAGGTGTACGCGATGGGGGTGCGGCAGATGGTCGTCACCCACAAGTTCGACAACGCATTCGGCGGGGTGCGGTTCGACCCGGCCGTGCAGGGCGTCGCCGTCAACGTCGGCAACTTCCTGAGCACCGGCAAGTTCTGGCAGGCCGAGAAGTGCACCGGGGCGGCGAAGGACAACCCACTGCTCAGCCTCGGCGAGGGCCCCGCGGCGGCCGTCGCCGCACTGCCCCCGGGCGTCACCACGCCGGTCTACCCCGAAGGCCCGGTGTGCAACACCCGCAGCCTGACACCGCTGGGCGAGCACATGATCCGCGGCATGATGAGCCGCGGCATGATCGTCGACATCGACCACATGGGCGTCAAGACGGCCGACGCGACGATGAAGATCCTCGAGGACGCGAAGTACTCGGGTGTGGTGTCGAGCCACAGTTGGTCCGACACGTCGATGTACCCGCGCATCTACGCGCTCGGCGGGTTCGTCGCGCTGTACGCCAGCCAGCTCGACCCCCAGAAGGCCGAGCCGGGTCAGGACCCGAAGGCCGATCGCGAGCCCGGTTTCGTCGAGGCCTGGCGCAAGGCCCGTGAGGCCCGCAGCGACAAGTACTACTTCGGCTTCGGGTACGGCGCGGACACCAACGGCTTCGGGCCGCAGGCCGCCCCGCGCACGACCGCCGAGACCGACCCGCTCCAGTACCCGTACACGACCTTCGACGGCGGCACCGTGATGGACCGTCAGCGCACCGGCGAGCGGGTGTTCGACGTCAACACCGACGGCGTCGCGCAGTACGGGCTGATCCCCGACTGGATCGCGGACATGCGCAACGCGGCGGGTGCGGACGGCGACCAGCTCATCGAGGACATGAGTCGCGGCGCCGAGGCGTACCTGCAGATGTGGGAACGCGTCGCCAAGTAGGCCATTACCTCCTTGGCGACGGGCCGCCGCGCCTAGAATCGGGGCAGCCCGTCGCTGAGGAGTCCTCCATGGCCGACCGCAATCCGGTTCGAGCGGGACAACTGCCGCCCGTCGACAAGCCCGAGCAACTGCGCAACGTCGTGCTCGTCGGCTGCAGCGGGACGGGCAAGACCACCCTCGCCGAGTCGCTGGCCCTGGCGTCCGGCGCGATCGGGCGGGCCGGCCGGGTGGCCGACGGGAACACCGTCTCCGACTACGAGGACGTCGAACACCAGCAGCACCGCTCGGTTCAGTTGGCGGTGCTGCCGCTCGCCTGGAACGGCGTCAAGATCAACCTGCTCGACACCCCCGGTCACCCCGACTTCGACGCGGAGGTGCGGGCCGGGCTGCACGCCGCCGACGCCGCGGTCTTCGTGGTCTCGGCGACCGACCCGGTCACCGCGCCGACCCGGGCGATGTGGCGCGAGTGCGCCGACGAGGGCATCCCACGGGCCATCGTGGTCTCCAAGCTCGACGTCGCCCGCAGCGGGTTCGACGAGATGCTCACCGCATGCCACGACGCCTTCGACCTCGGCCCGGACTCGGTGCGTCCGATGTTCCTGCCCGTCTACCGCGACGGACACCCGTGCGGTTCACTCGATCTGCTCACCGGCCGCACCTACGGCGAACCCGGGCCGCACCCCGACTCCGCGGCCGCCCGGGAGTCCCTGGTGGAGGCCATCTCCGGCCAGGACGACTCCTTGATGGAACGGTTCCTGGCGGGTGAGGAACTCGACGCCGATGCCCTCGCCGACGGGCTGCGCCGCGAGTTCGTCGACTGCGCGCTGCACCCCGCGCTGGCCGTCACCGACAACGGACTCGGGGCCGCCGAACTGCTGGACCTGGTGACCACCGCCTTCCCCGACCCCACCCGTCGGCGCGGCGACGGACCCGCGTGCGACCCCGACGGGCCGCTGTCCGCCCAGGTGCTCCGCATCACCGGCGATGCATACGTCGGCCGGATCAGCCTGGTCCGGGTATTCGGCGGCACGCTGCGTCAGGACACCCACGTGCAGGTGGAAGGCGCCGGGGCGCCGGACAGCGGGACGCCTGCGCAGGAGCGGATCACCACGTTGAGCGGACAGTTCGGCAAGCTGCAGCGGCCGGTGTCCGAGGGCCTGGCCGGCGACCTGGTCTGCGTCCCGAAGCTGACCGTGGCCCGCATCGGCGACACCCTCTGCGACGAGGAGCATCCCGTCGTGCTGCCGACCTGGCCGCTCCCGGACGCGCTGCTGCCGGTCGCCGTCGAGGCGCACACCAAGGCGGACGAGGACAAGCTGTCCCAGGCGCTGGCGCGGCTCACCGTCGAGGACCCGGCGCTGCGGCTGGAACACAACCCCGACACCCATCAGCTGGTCTTGTGGTGCACCGGCGAGGCGCACGCCGAGGTGAGCCTGGACCGGCTGCGCAACCGGCACGGCGTGCACGTCGACACCGTCGACTACCGGGTGGCGCTGCGGGAGACCTTCGCCGGCGCCGCCACCGGGCACGGACGGCTGGTCAAGCAGTCCGGCGGGCACGGCCAGTTCGCCGTCTGCGACCTGGAGGTGGAACCGCTGCCGACGGGCACCGGAGTCGAGTTCGCGGTGCGGGTGGTGGGCGGCGCGGTGCCCAAGCAGTTCGTCTCGTCGGTCGAGAAGGGGGTGCGCGCCCAGCTCGCCGTCGGGGTCGGCACCGGTCACCCGATGGTCGACGTGCGGGTCACCCTGGTCGACGGCAAGGCCCACTCGGTGGACTCGTCGGACTCCGCCTTCCAGACCGCGGCCGGCCTGGCCCTGCGGGACGCGGCCACCCACACCGACGTCCGGCTGCTCGAACCGGTCGCCGCGGTCCGGGTGATCCTGCCCGACGACTACCTCGGCGCGGTCCTGAGCGACCTGTCCACCCGGCGCGGCCGGGTCCTCGGTACCGAGTCGACCGAACCCGGGGTGGCACTGCTGCGCGCGGAGGTACCGGAACTCGAGCTGTCCCGGTACCCGATCGACCTGCGCTCACTGACCCACGGCACCGCCGAGTTCGCCCGCGCCCACCTGCGCTACGAGCTGATGCCTGCGGCGGTGGCGGCGCAGTTCACCGGCACCGGCCACTCGCAGAGCTGAGTCAGCGGCTCATGCCCTTCACCCGACGACCCATCTCACGGGTCACCTCGCGCTCGGCGGTGCGTCGGGCCAGGTCCTGACGCTTGTCGTAGTCCTGCTTGCCCTTGGCCAGGGCCAGTTCGACCTTCACCTTGCCGTCGTTGAAGTACATCGACAGCGGCACCAGCGTCTGGTTGCCCTCGCGGGTCTTGCCCACCAGGTGTTCGATCTCGCGCTTGTGCAGCAACAGCTTCCGGGTCCGCCGAGGCGAATGGTTGGTCCAGGTGCCCTGGGTGTACTCCGGGATGTGCAGTCCCCGCAGCCACACCTCGCCGTCGTCGACGGTGGCGAACGCGTCCACCAGCGACGCCTTGCCCTCACGCAGGCTCTTGACCTCGGTGCCGACCAGCGCGATACCCGCCTCGTAGACGTCGATGATCGTGTAGTTGTGCCGAGCCTTGCGGTTGCTCGCGATGACCTTGCGGCCCTTTTCCTTCACGTCTGGGCCCCTTCAGTCCACTGTGTTCTCAACGTGCCTGTCTCCACCAGGATAGGTCGAACTGGCAAGCGCTTATTCCCGCACGTACAGCCGGAGGGTGACGTAGGCGGTGACCGCGGCCATCCCCACCCCCACCAGCACCAGGAACGGCGAGACCAGCAGCACGTCGCTGTTGGAGATCCGGGCGACGATGTTGGCGTCGTAGACGTCGGTGAGCATGTCGTCGACGAACAGGTTCTTGGCGGTGAACAGCCCGACCACCGCGAGCACGGCGCCGACGAGGGCGGCGGCGACGGCCTCGAGCAGGAACGGCAGCTGGGTGTACCAGCGGGTCGCGCCGACCAGTCGCATGATGCCCACCTCCGCCCGGCGGGTGAAGGCGGCGATCTGAACCATGTTCGCGATCAACAGGATAGCCGCGAGGGCCTGGACGACGGCGATCGCGAACGCGGCGTTGCGGATGCCGCCGAGCACGCTGAACAACCGCTCGACCAGGTCCTTCTGGTTCAGCACGCTCTCCACGCCGGGCCTGCTGGCGAAGGTGTCGTTGACGACCCCGAACCGGTCGGGATCGGACAGCTTGACCTTGAACGAGGCAGGCAGCGCGTCGGGGCTGACCATCGACGCCAGCTCGGGCTGGTCCTTGAACACCCGCTCCTTGGCGTCGGTGACCGCGTCGTCGCGGTTGAGGAACTGCACGGACACCACCGAGTCGGTGTTCTCCAGGTCGGCGCGCAGGTTCTTGCAGATCTCCTGGGTGCAGCCGGGGTCCGAGACGGACACGTCGTCGGTGAGGAAGATCTGCACCTCCACCCGGTCCAGGAAGATCTGCTGGGTCTTGCCTGCCATCTGGACGACCAGCAGGCCGCTGCCGAAGAGGGCGAGCGAGATCGCGGTGGTGAGGATCATCGCCACCGTCATGGTGATGTTGCGACGCAGGCCGGTGAGGACCTCGCCGAAGATGAAGCTGGCACGCATAGGAGTTGACTGTCCTTCGTGTGGTCGGGGTGGGACGGCGCGGAGTCGGCGGGCGGCTAGCGCCCCACCCCGTAGACACCGCGGGCCTCGTCGCGCACCACGCGTCCGAGATCGAGTTCGACCACCCGGCGCCGCATCGAGTCGACGATGTGGTTGTCGTGAGTGGCCATCAGCACCGTGGTTCCGGTGCGGTTGATCCGTTCGAGCAGCAGCATGATGTCGCCGCTGGTGTCCGGGTCCAGGTTTCCGGTCGGCTCGTCCGCGAGCAGGACCAGCGGCCGGTTGACGAAGGCGCGGGCAATCGCGACCCGCTGCTGCTCACCGCCGGAGAGTTCGGTGGGCAGCCGGTCCGCCTTGCCGGACAGACCCACCAGGTCCAGCACCTCGGGCACCGTCCGCTCGATCATCGCGCGCGGCTTGCCGATCACCTCGAGCGCGAACGCGACATTCTGGGTGACCGTCTTCTGCTGCAGCAGCCGGAAGTCCTGGAACACGCAGCCGATGGACTGCCGGAGCTTGGGCACCCTGCGGGCCGCGAGCCGGTTGACGTGGAAGTCACCGACGTGGATGTCGCCCGAGGTGGGCGTGTCCTCCTTGAGCAGCAGGCGCATGAAGGTCGACTTCCCCGAGCCCGACGGGCCGATGACGAAGACGAACTCGCCCTTGTCCACGGAGACGCTCACCTTGTCCAGGGCAGGCCGCGACGAGGTCTTGTAGGACTTGGACACATTCTCCACGCTGATCACGAGGAGCCAGTTTAGCCATGATCACCTTCCGGCGATCCGGGTAACGACGACGTGCAGGCCAGCGTGGTGTCAGGGTGTCGGCGGGGCCGAAGTCGGCGTCACTTCCGTCACCGGCGCCTCACCGATCACGCCGGGTGGCAGGTCCACGCCCGACGGGATGGGCACGCCCGGCGGCAGCACGATCAGCGGCGGCTTCGACGGCGTCGTCGATGCTCCCGCGGGCGGTGACGGCGGCGGGGTGGTGCTCGACGACGGGGTGGTGGTGGTGGGAGTGGTGGAGGCCGACGACCGGCTCGTCGACGGCTGCTGCGACGCCGGTGCGGGCTCGGTGCTGGTCTGCGCCGGCACGGACGGCCCCGATTCAGTCGACGGCGGCGGGTTGTAGTGGTCGTGCAGCATCGCCGCGGCCAGGAAGCCGACGATCATGAGCACGGTCGAGGTCCGGATGTGCCCCCAGAACAGCCGCTCGGGCACCCTCCGGTACCAGGCAACTGCGGGCTGCGTTTCGGCGCGCGCTTCCGTGGTCACGAGGGTTCGCCCGTCTGGTCGGTGGCCAGTTCGGGACCGACGAGGATCCCCTCGCGGCGCAGCCGCTCCGCGACCCGGGCCCGCAGCTCGCGTCCCACCTGGAACTGCTTGCCGGGCAGGGTGCGGGCCACCATCCGGACGTTCACGGTGTCCAGTTCGATGCTCTCGACTCCCATCACCGTCGGCTCGTCGAGCAGCAGCGGCGCGAGGACCGGATCCTCGTGCGCCTCTCGGCCGACGCTGTGCAGCACGTCGTTGACGTGGTTGATGTCCACCGCCGCGGGAATCGGCACGTCGACCACCGCGCGTGCCCAGTCCTTGGAAAGATTGACCACCTTGACGATCTGGCCGTTCGGGATGGTGAGCACCTCGCCGTCGGAGGAGCGCAGCCGGGTCACCCGCAGGGTCACGTCCTCGACCGTGCCGTAGGCGTCGTCACCGGCCCCGGTGATCGCGATCCGGACCACGTCACCGAAGCCGTACTGCCGTTCGGCGATGATGAAGAACCCGGCCAGGATGTCCTGCACCACCCGCTGCGCGCCGAAGCCGAGCGCGGCACCGAGGACGGTGGCGGGCGCGACCAGGCTCGACACCGCGAAGCCGAGGCGTTGCAGCACCTCGATCGTGACCAGCACGTAGACGATGGTGATCAGCACCCAGGTGATCACCTGCGCCAGCGCGTGCCGGTGCTTGGTGGCCTCGGATCGCACCAGGGCGTCGCCCTGGCTGTAGTTCAGGTCGATCCGGTCGGTGATGCGATTGCCGGCCCAGCTGAGGAAGCGCCCCGCGATGAGACCGCCGAGCACGTACATCACGATCTCGAGCCCACTGGTGGTCAGCCAGGCCTCGAAAGGCCTGGCCTCGTCCCGCCACCCGAGTGCGGTGATCAACAACTAGCCCTGCTCCCCGCGCATCCGCCAGCGGATCCCGGACTCGAGGAAGCCGTCGATGTCGCCGTCGAGCACCGCGGACGGGTTGTTGACCTCGTACTCGGTGCGCAGGTCCTTGACCATCTGGTACGGGTGCAGCACGTAGGAGCGCATCTGGTTGCCCCAGGAGCTGCCGCCGTCGCCCTTGAGGGCGTCCATCTCGGCCCGCTCCTCGCGGCGCTTGACCTCGAGCAGCTTGGCCTGCAGCACCCGCATGGCCGAGACCTTGTTCTGCAGCTGCGACTTCTCGTTCTGACAGGTCACCACGATGCCGGTGGGGATGTGCGTCAGCCGCACCGCGGAGTCGGTGGTGTTGACCGACTGGCCGCCCGGGCCCGACGAGCGGTAGACGTCGACGCGCACGTCGTTCTCGTTGACCTCGATGTGGTCGGTGGTCTCGACCACGGGCAGCACCTCGACCTCGGCGAAGGAGGTCTGCCTGCGGCCCTGGTTGTCGAACGGGCTGATCCGCACCAGGCGGTGGGTGCCCATCTCCACGGAGAGGGTGCCGTACGTGTACGGCGCCTTGACCGCGAAGGTCGCGCTCTTGATGCCGGCCTCTTCGGCGTAGGAGACGTCGTAGACCTCGACGCCGTAGCCGTGCTTCTCCGCCCACCGGACGTACATGCGCATGAGCATCTCGGCCCAGTCCGCGGCGTCGATGCCGCCCGCGCCGGAGCGGATGTTGACCAGGGCGTCGCGCTCGTCGTACTCGCCGGAGAGCATGGTCTTGACCTCGATCGCCGCGATGTCCTCGCGCAGGCTGGCGCGCTCGGCGTCGGCCTCGGCAACCGCGTCGCCACCCTCGTCCTCCGCGAGCTCGTAGAGGATCGGCATCTCGTCGAGTCGCTGCCGCAGGCCCTGCACGCGGCGCAGTTCGGCCTGCGCATGCGAGAGCTGGCTGGTCACCTGCTGCGCGTGATCCTGGTTGTTCCACAGGTCGGGGTCGGCCGCCTGATGCTCGAGCTCGTCGATGCGTCGGCTCAGTTCTTCAACGTCCAGCACCCTCTCGACGGTGGTGAGGGTGGTGTCGAGCTCGGCGAGGTCTGCGGAAACGTCGGGATGCACGGTTCCCAAGGCTACCGGTGACCACTGACGGTCGGCGCCCGCGGTTCGAATTCGCCACCGGCAGGTCGAGTACGTTCATCGGGTGACCGATCTCGAACTCGCCCTGAGCATCGCCGACGATGCCGACGCCCTCACCCGCACCCGGTTCGGGGCGCTCGATCTCGAGGTGGACGACAAGCCGGATCTGACCCCGGTTTCCGACGCCGACCTGGCCGTCGAGCGGACCGCGCGGGCGCGGCTGACCGCCGAACGCCCCGACGACGCGGTGCTCGGCGAGGAGTTCGGCGGCGACGCGGTGTTCGAGGGCAGGCAGTGGGTGATCGACCCGATCGACGGCACCAAGAACTTCGTCCGCGGCGTCCCGGTGTGGGCCACGCTGATCGCCCTGCTGCAGGACGGCGTCCCGGTGGTCGGCGTCGTCAGCGCCCCCGCGCTGAACCGGCGGTGGTGGGCGTCGGCCGGCGACGGCGCGTTCGCCAGCTTCGACGGCGGTGCGCCCGCACGGCTCTCGGTGTCCGCGGTCGACCGCCTGGGCGCGGCGAGCCTGAGCTTCTCGAGCCTGAGCGGATGGCGTGACCGCGGCATCCGGGACCAGTTCATCGACCTGACCGACGAGGTGTGGCGGGTCCGCGGGTACGGCGACTTCCTGTCCTACTGCCTGCTCGCCGAGGGCGCACTCGAAGTCGCGGCCGAGCCCGAGGTGTCGCTGTGGGACCTCGCGCCGCTCGACCTGCTGGTCCGCGAGGCCGGTGGACGCTTCACCGCTCTCGACGGCAGCGCAGGCCCGCACGGCGGCAGCGCGGTCGCCAGCAACGGGCTGCTGCACGACGCGGTGCTCGAACGACTTCGCGGCTGACCGCGGGAGTACGCAGTGACGACGACCATTCCCCACCCGCCGCGGCGGGTGCCGTTCGTGGGCGACGTGCTGGGCCTGGACACGGTCACGCCGAACCAGACGACGCTCAAACGGTTCACCGAGCTCGGACCGATCTACCGCCGCTCGATCCTGGGCACCGACCTGACCTTCGTCGGGTCCGCGGAGCTGGCCGCGCAGGTCTACGACGAGGCCCGCTGGGAGAAGTTCGTCGGCCGCCCGCTCGAGCGGCTGCGGCCGGTCGTGGGCGACGCGCTGTTCACTGCCTACAACTGGGAGTCGAACTGGGCGAAGGCCCACGAGGTGCTGCTGCCGGCCTTTGCCAAGGAGGCGATGATCTCCTATCACGGCACGATGACCGAGGTCGTCGACGAGCTGTGCACGAGCCTGGACACCCACGCCGGCGAGTTCGTGCCCGTCGTCGAGCAGATGGGCAAGCTCACCCTCGAGGTCATCGGCCGCTGCGGATTCGGGTACAGCTTCGACTCGTTCGGTGGCGCCGAGCACCCGTTGGTCGGGGCGATGAGCCGCACCCTGACCCACGCGCAGCGGTCCGCCGTCCCGCTGGCGTTCGTCGGGAAGCTGCTGCGCCGCAAGGCGGAGCGGCAGAACGAGCTGGACCAGGAACTGCTGGTCCGGACGGTCGACGGGGTGATCGAGGAGCGGCGGACCACCGGCGAGCGACGGTCCGACCTGCTCGACCGCATGCTGCACCCGGACGGTGACATCGAGCTCGACGCCGAGAACATCCGCAACCAGGTGCTGACCTTCCTGGTGGCCGGCCACGAGACCTCGGTGAACGCCCTCGCGTTCGCACTGCACTTCATCGCGCGCAGTCCCGAGATCGCGGCGCGGATGCGCGCCGAGGCCCGTGCGGTCGTCTCGAGCGGCGAGGTGACCTACGACGATGTCCCGCGTCTGCGTTACACCCGCCAGGTGATCTCCGAGACGCTGCGCCTGTGGCCGACCGCGCCCGGCTTCTTCCGTTCGGCGAAGCGGGACACCACCCTCGGCGGTCACGAGATCTCGGCCGGCGAATGGGTCTTCGTGCTCCTGCTCGCCGTCCAACGCGACGCGGCCTGGGGACCCGACGCGGACGAGTTCAACCCGGATCGGTTCACGCCGGAGAACAGTCGCGGCCGTGCGCCGGAGCTGTTCAAGCCGTTCGGCACCGGAATCCGGTCGTGCATCGGTCGCCAGTTCGCGCTGCACGAGATGACGCTGGCCCTGGCCACCCTGCTCGTGCGCTTCGACGTCGAGCCCGAACCCGGGTACGAGCTCGCGGTGGAGGAGACGTTGACATTGCGTCCGAAGGGGCTGCGGCTCAAGTTCACTCGCGTCGAGGTGTGAAGTCGGCTGGCGGGATTCTTCGTTGATGGCCACCGGAACTGCCGCCGGTCTCGTCGTAACGAGCGCCTCGGGATTCGACGCAGCCTTGGCGACAGTCCGGGTCGCACGACGGGCCCTCGATGTCCTGAGACATCACCCATCCCTTCACCACCTGATGCCGAACCCGGTTGGGGCACAGACTCAGATCCACCCGGAGGGGGGTGACATGAGTCACCTTCGGGCGTAAACTAGTACACATGTTCGATCATGGGGATTCGGGAGGCGACGCCGATACGGCAAGTTGCCCGGATGCCTGCGACTGCTGCCGGACCGCCGAGTACGTCGTCGACTACGACACCGGACCCCAGGCGCTGGATGCACTGCGCGGGTTCGCGACGGCCGAGAACATCGCCGCCGCCCACAAGATCCTCACCCTCGCCGCGTTTGCCCGCCGCGGCATCGAGGACGACATCGACCGCCTCGGCGAGTACGCCGCCGCCGAACGGGGCGGCCGCGGAGCTGAAACCGAAGCCGCCCTCTCACTGGCCATGTCTGCGACCACCATCCGCCGCTACCTCGCCGTCGGAGACCAGCTCGACCACCACCTCCCACTGACTCGGGCGGCGTTCCTCGCGGGGAAACTGGACTACCCGCGGGTGCGGATGATCTGCCAGTGCACCGACCAGATCAGCGACGCCACCCTGACCGCTGTCGAACCGTTGGTGGTCGACGCCGCCCTGCAGGCCGCGCCCGGCCGACTGGCTCGGGAGATCATGCGACTGCTGATCCGCGTCAACCCCGACGAGGCCGAACAGGCACGTAGACGCAGGGAGCGGCATGGCCGCCGGATCTCGGTCACCCCCGACGCCCACGGCATGGCGACCCTGTACGCGACGCTCACCGCCGCCGAGGGCCTGGTCGTGGAAGGACTGATCGAGCAGATCGCCGCGACAGTCTGCCCACGGGATCCGCGGACGCGGGCGAACCTGCTGGTCGACGGATTCGTGGCGTTGATCCACGGCGAACAGCACCTGGCGTGTCGGTGCGACGACCCCGGATGCCGGACGAAACTGCTGCCGGTCCACGTACGTGAGCACGGACACGTCGACGTGCAGGTCCATGTCGACCTGGAGACACTGTTGGGGTTGGTGGACGATCCGGCCTTCCTGTCCGGACACGGCCCGATCGATCCGGAGATGGCGCGGCGGATGGCCGAGGACGCGACATGGCAGGCGATCATCTCCGACGCGAGGGACATCAAGGCAGGCAAGGGCCGGGGCAGCAACGGTTCCGGCGGCGGGATGAGAAGCACCACGTTGATAGTCGGTGGTGACGGCGGGTGCGAGGCCGGGGAACCAGGCCGGACCGCCGAGCCTGTCGATGTAGACATGACTGCGCAACCCAGTGACACGGCAGACGCCGACGCAGACATCGACCCGACTTGCGTCCCGTGCGGGCCGGGCGCCACCGACGCCAAGGGGTCCGGCAGCGCCAGCGACAGCAGTTGCGAGGAAACAACATTCGGCGACAACACCGCCACCGACGAGTACGCACCCGGCGCCCCCACCCGGACCCGCGGCCGCCGCAGACCCGCCGGCGCGACCCCACCCGGCCCTGACGAACCACCGCCGACCTGGCACGAACCACCGCCGCGCACCGATCTCACCCCCGAACGCACCGTCGGCGACATCCTCGACTCGATCGCCGCGAACCCCGACCTGCTCGCCGGTGAATTCAGCGACGGCCACGGCGGATACGAGCACCCACCCGACGGGGCCCTGACCTACCGCCCCTCCGCCGCGGTCCGGCGGGCAGTGTTCGCGAAGTACTCCACCTGCACGTTCCCGGGCTGCACCGTGCCGACCCGCCGGTGCCAGTTCGACCACATCGTCGAGTTCGACCACCCGCACCCCGCGCGCGGCGGCTGGACCGTCGAGACCAACGGTGAACCGGCCTGCACGCTGCACCACCAGGCCAAGACCGACCGGCACTTCCGCGTCATCCGCCTCCCCGGCGACGTGATCGTCTGGATAAGCCGCAACGGCGCCATCGGAGTCACGCTGCCGGACCGCTATGCCCCGGCACCACCGCCGCGTCCGGCATCACGACCGGCGGTGCCCGAGCCCCCACCACCGGACCGGGCGCCCGCCGACCACGAGGCCGGCGCCCCTCCGGACCTGGCGATCTACGAACCGACCTGGTGGGAAATCCACATGCATCCCGGCGACCTGCCCCCGACATTGGACGAGCTGACGACCGTCACCGACCCCGAGCATCTGGCGCACTGCCGACGACTCCGTGCCCATCACGCCGAGCACCTCGGCATCGTCCACGCCCGGTACCTGCTCGCGCCCCCGCCCTTCTAGGCGTCCGCGCCGACTAGAACACAGCGAGCGCGAGCAGCGCGAGTACGGGAAAGATGCCCTGCAGGACCGCCGCCCGCAGGTAGGCCGTACCGGTCGAACCCAGCACGACGGCGGCACCGATGATGCTCACCAGGCAGAACACGACGATCGCGTGCCCGCCGACTCCCCCGATGACCAGACCGACCACGATGCCGATCGCGAGGAAGAGGTTGTAGTAGCCCTGGTTGTAGGCCAGCGGCCGGGTCACCTCGGCGTCCTGCTGGCTGGTCAACCCGAACCGTTTCCACACCTGCGGCCGCGTCCACAGCAGGCTCTCCATCGCGAAGATCGCGACGTGCAGAGCAGCGGCGAGTGCGGCGAAGACCTGCGCGATGACCGGCATGAGGCAACGATCCCACAATCCCCGGCCGACCTCGCGGCGTAGCACACCACCCCTCGCCCGACAAGGTCCCGGGGCAGGACTCCCGCGCCCGAATCCCCGGCCTCCGGACGGAGGTCACGCCCCTCCCGAACCCGAAGACTCGAGTGGACCGATTCACCACCTACCCGAGGAGCACGGTGCGAAACATTTCCAGGCGGGCGTTCCTGACGGGACTGACAGCCGCGCCGATCGCGTTGTCCGTCGGATGCGCTCTCGGACAGTCCGGTACCACCGCGGCACCCGCCTCCCTCTTGGGCCGGTCCGGGCGTCCGCTGCCGATCCCGCCGTTGGCGCCCTCCACCGTGGATGCGGCCGGCACCCGGCACTTCGCCCTCTCCGCGGGCACCGGCAGCTCCGAACTGATCGCCGGGAAGCGCACGGCCACCTGGGGTTACAACGGCTCCGTCCTCGGCCCGACCATCCGGGCCCGTCGCGGCGAGGCCGTCGCGTTCACCGTCGACAACGCGCTGCCCGAACCCACCACGGTGCACTGGCACGGCATGCACCTACCGTCCCGCTTCGACGGCGGCCCGCACCAGACGATCGAGCCCGGGGGCACCTGGGCACCCGCGTGGACCGTGAACCAACCCGGTGCGACGCTCTGGTACCACCCGCACCCGCACGGCTCCACCGAGAAGCACGTCTACCGGGGCCTCGCCGGGCTGTTCCTGATCGACGACGACGTCACCGACTCCGCGGGCCTGCCCAACACCTATGGGGTGGACGACATCCCCCTGATCATCCAGGACCGGCGCCTGACCGCCGACGGCGCGCTCGACGAATCCGATGCCACCGACGTGGGCCTGCTCGGCGACACGATCGTCACCAACGGCATCGCGGGTGCGTACCTGCCGGTGGCCCACGACCGGGTCCGGCTGCGCGTGCTCAACGGGTCTTCGGGCCGGCTCTACAACCTCGGATTCGCCGACGACCGCGAGTTCCACCTGGTCGCCAGCGACGGCGGACTCCTCCCGGAACCGGTACCGGCCAAGCGGATCCAACTCAGCCCCGGCGAACGCGTCGAACTGGTGATCACGATGCGGGCCGGCGTCGACGCGCTGCTGCGGTCGTTCCCGATCACCGACCGCGCCGGGATCGCCCCCGCGGACGCGGCGTCGTTCGGCTTCGACGACGCCTTCGACATCCTCGACCTGCGACCGGTCGCGGCCCTGACGGCCGGCGCCGCGCTGCCCGCCGCACTCGCCACCGTCGCCCGCCTCGACCCCGCCGACGCGGTCGCCGAACGCGACTTCGAGATGCAGTGGTTCATGATCAACGGAACCCGGATGGACATGAACCGCATCGACTTCTCCCCGACCGTCGACACCACCGAGATCTGGACGGTGCGCAACGTCGACAACTGGCCGCACAACTTCCACGTGCACGACGCCCAGTTCCAGATCCTCGACATCGACGGCACCCCGCCGCCGGCGGCGCTGGCCGGCTGGAAGGACACCGTCTACACGCCGCCGGGCAGCCGAATCCGGCTGGCGCTGCGGTTCACCGACTACACGGACCCGACGTTCCCGTACATGTACCACTGCCACCTGGCCATGCACGAGGACCAGGGCATGATGGGCCAGTTCCTGGTCCTGCAGCCCGGCCAGCTGCCGGCCCCGATGCGGATGGACACCGCCGGGGCGACTCCGATGCCGGCGGGTCACCACTGACCGAAATCACCACTGACCGAAGTCGCACGGCCCGACCGGCCGCTCCCGCAGGATCTGCGCCGCCCGCGAGCGCGCGGCGTTGTAGGCGAACCCGGAAGCGTCCCCGCCGACGCCGATCCCCCGCAGCGCACAGGAGCGCACCGGCTCGGGCAGCCGGTCCAGGGCGGGCACCGCGTCCACCGACAGCCCCCGCAGGTATGCCACGTCGATGTTCCCGGTCTCGGTGTACCGCTGCACATTCCGGTCGGCTATGTACCCGTCGGGGTTGATCGCGGCGAAGGCCAGCGTCCCGACCACCGCAGACGCCAGCACTGCCCGCGGCAGCCAGTGACCGGTCATCCGCACCCCGGCCACCAGCAGCGCCACGAACACCACGCCGAGCCACAGCTCCGCCGCCATCACGCCCAGCCGCAGGCGGGTGAACCCGAACGCGCTCTCGTACAGGGCCATCCGGTGCACCGCAGACGCGACCACCAGCAGCGTCAGCACGCACAGCGGGCCCAGCGCCACCCTGGCGAGTCTGCGGTCGCGCCGTGCCGTGGTGTCGATCCGGCGCACCACGACCGCGATGACCAGCAGGGTCAGCACCGTCACCGCGGAGAGCTGCCAGAACCCCTGGCGTGCGTAGTCGGCGTAGGTGAGGCCGTCGGTGCCGAGGACATGGCCGTCGCCACCGAAGAGCACCCGCAACTGCACCGCGACGAAGGCGGCGAACAGCAGGTCGAGCAGGGCCAACGGCACCGCCCACTCCCATCGGGCCAATGGACGCGCGGGAGCAGGGGCGAGCGAGTCGAACCGCGGCGATCGCCGACGCAGGTAGGTGGCCGCCAGCGCCGCGCCCGCCACCAGGACGCCGATCACCAGGTGTGGGAGGGGGTTGCCCAGTCCCACAGCGGGTACCACCCGTTCGAAGAGACGGCCGAACTCCGGGTCTGCGCTGACGAACAGCGCCCCGAAGAGCAGCACCAGGCAGGTGCTGACCGCGGCCACCGCCAGCACCCGGCCCGGCCGCACCGTGGACTCGCGCGCGTGACGTGACCGGCCGCGCCGCACCCAGCCCACCAGCCGGGCCGGCGTGCACCACAACGCCACCGAGGCCAGCGCCAGCCCCGTCCAGGTCCGACCCCCCACCAGCGCGACGGAACCGACCATCCAGCTCGCCACCACGCACACCACGGCAAGCCAGTCCGCACCCCGCACCCCCGCAACGGCGAGCAGCGCGAGCGCGGCGAGCAGGGCCCCCACCTGCGCGGGCGTCGGTCGCGGCACCACCGTGACGAACGCCGTCGCCGCCACCGCCGCGCCGGTCAGCAGGTACGCGATGCTCACCACCGACGGGTCGAGCGCCACCGCGGCGACGGCGCCCGCGCCCAGGGCCGCGGTCACGGTTGCCCGCGGGGCCATCGAGGTGCGGTCCGGGCGCCAGGCGGAGGGGCGCCGACGCGGCCGGGCCGGCGTGGGCACCGGCGTTACGGTCGCGGTTGTCGTCGTTGTCATCGTGGTCTCTCGGATCAGGGCAGGGAGTTGCGGGCAGGAGTCATCGCGGGACGTGTCGTCTGGCGACGCGTCCCGGCGGAATCGAGCGGGGAGGAAGGGGATCCGGCGGTCAGCCGGGCGGGAGGACCACCCGGATGCAGCAGCCGGTCTCGGTGTCGACGACGCCGATCCGGCCGTCGTGCAGCTCGACCGCCCAGCGGGCTATCGCCAGGCCGAGGCCTGTGCCGCCGTCCTGCGCGCCGCCACGGGTGAACCGTTCGAAGACCCGGGAACGGTCGACGTCCGCGATCCCGGGACCGTCGTCGTGCACGTCCAGGATCAGCCCGCCGGCCACGTCACCGGGGCGGGCCCGCACCAGCACCGGGGACTCGGCGGAACCGTGCCGCGCGGCGTTGTCGAGCAGGTTGGCCACAACCTGGTGCAGCCGCGCCGGATCGGCGCTACCGCGCAGTCCCACCGGCTCGACGTCGACCCGGACGGGCGACGGGCGGGTGGGGTCGGCCGCCAGGCGCACCACCTCGTCGAGGAAGGGCCGCACCTCGAACACCCTCCGCTGCAACGGGACCACACCCCCTTCGAGCCGCGAGAGGTCCAGCAGGTCCGTCACCAGCCGACCCAGCCGCTCGGTCTGGGCGAGGGCCGCCCGCATCGTCGCCTCGTCGGGTTCGGCCACCCCGTCAACCACGTTCTCCAGCACCGCCTGCAGCGCCGTGATCGGGGTGCGCAGCTCGTGGGAGACATTGCCCACCAGCTCGCGCCGGTACCGGTCCTCGGCCTCGAGGTCCGCCGCCATCTGGTTGAACGCGACCGCCAACTCGCCGATCTCGTCACGGGAGGTGGCCCGCACCCGGCGCGTGTAGTCGCCGGTCGCCATCGCCCGCGCCGCCGCGGTCATCTCCCGCAGTGGGGACGTCATCCCGTGCGCAAGCACCTGGGTGACCACCAACGCGACGACCAGCGCGCTGAGCAACGCAAACCGGAACTGCCACTGGGAGGTGGCCCAGAACGTCAGGGACGCCAGCACCAACGAGGCGACCACCAGCAGCCCGGTCTTCACCTTGAACGAGCGCAGCGGGTCGAGCGGTCTCGGCAGCCTCATCGCGGCGTCTCCAGTGCGTACCCGACCCCGTGCACGGTACGGATCAGGTCCCCACCGAGCTTGCGGCGCAACGCCTTCACGTGACTGTCGACGGTGCGGCTGTTCGCCGCGTCCCCCCAGCCCCACACCTGTTCGAGCAGCGACTCGCGGTCGATCACCGCGCGTGGCCGGGCGGCCAGGTGGGCGAGCAGGTCGAACTCGGTCCGGGTCAGGTGCACCTCGAGGTCGGCGGCGCGGACCCGCCGCTGGGTCAGGTCCATGGTCACGTCGCCGAACACCAGGACCTGCGACTCGGTGGCGCCCTCGAGCGCGCGGTCGGTCCGGCGCAGCAACGCAGCCACCCGCGCCACCAGCACCCGCATGCTGAACGGCTTGCTCAGGTAGTCGTCGGCGCCGACGCCCAGCCCGATCACCAGGTCGGTCTCGTCGGCTCGGGCGGTGAGCATCAGCACCGGGACCGGGCGGGCCGCCTGAATCCGCCGGCACACCTCGAGGCCGTCGAAGCCGGGCAGCATCACGTCCAGGACCACCAGGTCCGGCCGGTACTCGGCGCAGCGCGCGACCGCCTCGGGACCGTCGGCGGCGGTCTGCACGTGGTGGCCCTCGGCGCGCAGCCGCGCGGCGATCGACTCGGAGATGGTGCGTTCGTCGTCGACGACGAGCACTCTGCGCTGGGTCATGATCTCGACCCTAGGGGGCGGGTGTGGGGATGCCCGTCGGGAAATGTGAAGGTTTCGTGCAGGTTCGAAAAGGCTCAGCCGTGTCGGTGGGCGTAGACCGCGAGCCGCACCCGGTTGTCGCAGCCGGTCTTGCCCATCAGGTTCGCGACGTGCGTCTTGACGGTCGTCACACCGAGGTGCAACCGGTCCGCGATCTCCTGGTTGCTCAGGCCGTCCCCGACCAGTGCCAGCACCTCCCGTTCGCGGTCGGTCAGCGCCGCCGGCGGCGGCTCGGGAACAGCCGGGGCGGCGTCGACCGCCCGGTCGACCAGGCGACGAAGCAACTGGGGCGAGAGCGGGGTGTCCCCGTCCACGGTCCGGCGGATCGCGCCGAGCAGGTCGCCGGGCGCGGTGTCCTTGACCAGGAACCCCGCCGCGCCCGCGGCCAGCGCCGGGTACAGGTGCTCGTCGTCGTCGAAGGTGGTGAGCACCAGGACCTTCGTGCGTGCACCCGAGGCGGCGATCTGCCGGGTCGCCGCCACCCCGTCCAGCCCGGGCATCCTCAGGTCCATCAGGACCACCTCCGGGACAAGTTCCGCCGCCAGCCGGACTGCCTCGACCCCGTTCGACGCCTCCCCGACCACCTCGAGGTCGTCCGTGGACTCGCACAGCATCCGCAGGCCCGCGCGAACCAGTCGCTGGTCGTCGACGATGAGCACTCGGATCATCGGTCACCGTCCTCACTTGTCGGGTGGGTCGGCCCGGGAATCCAGGCCTCGACGTGCCACCCCGTTTCCGTGGCGCCCACGTGCAGGCTGCCACCCACGAGTTCGACGCGTTCGCCCATCCCGACGACACCGTGCCCGGTCGAATCCGCCGCGCCTGCGCCACGACCTGCGCTGTCGACCCGGACCGTGACGCCGCCGAGTTCGCGCGTGACCGTCACCGCCACCGCGCCGTCCGGGTCCGCGTGCTTCATCACGTTGGTCAGCGATTCCTGCACCACTCGCAGCAGGGTGAGCCGCCCGATCGCGTCCAACCCACCGAGGTCGGGGTCGACCTGGGCGACGACGGTGAATCCGGCCCCGCGGGTGCGTTCGATCGCCGCGGCGATCTCGACCGGCACAGCGTCGGACTCCACGAGCGGGATGCTGTCGAGCGACGGGTCCCGCAGCGCGACCTGCAGCCGCCGGATGTCGGCGAGCGCGTCGGAGGCCGTCGAGTGCACGTCGTCGAGCACGTCCTGCACCCGCGGGTCCGCGTCGGCCACCACGTGCCGGGCGACGCCGATCCGCAGCACGATCGACGCCATGTGATGGGCGACCAGGTCGTGCAGTTCCCGAGCCAACGCGCTGCGCTCGGCCGCCCTCGCGTGCAGATCCGCTTCGGCCCTTCGCACTTCGGCCTCCGCGGCCGCCGCCCGGTAGGTCTGCGCGAGGTCACGTTGGGCACGCAGGTAGAGCCCGAGGAGCACCGGCAGGCCCACGTAGGCCGCCGTCTCGACGAATGTCGCGGCCCGCCAGAAGGTCGAGTAGGAGTCGGACCAGAGCCCGAGCAGCACCGCCGCCGTCCAACCGAGCGTCGCCACCACCACCGGCCAGGAGCCGCGGGCCCGCATCGCCACCTCGCCCAACGCGAGCGCGCCCAGGTACGGGACCAGGCCGGCCACGCCCCAGGGGTGGGCCACGAACATGGCGGCGGCCAGCGCCGAGATGACGAGCGAGACCGGCAGCGGCCACCTCTCGCCGACGACGAACGCCGCGGCCGCCGCAGTCGCCAACAGCCAGTACCCCCACGGAACCTGGTAGCGACCCGGATACGTGCTCGCCAGCAGCAGCACCGGCACCAGGACCAGCGGCACGCCGCGCAGCAGCAGACGCAGGTCGCGGCGGGGGCGGGTCGCGGTCACACCGTCCACGGTAGGCGAGCCCGCAACCTCGGCGCGGACCGTGACGGTGGTCACTTACCCGAATCTGCTCGACTTCACTTCTTACTCCAGAGTAAGATAGAGCCCGTCCAAGACCGAACACCGAGAAACCTGGTGATCATGAGCAAGCAAGACAGCGTTGTGAAGTCGAACGGTGCCCCGCGCGCGCCCCGCGACACCTCGGCGGTCGGCCTGAACCCCGTCAAGCGGGACGCCATGGGCGCCGCGATGCGCGTGCTGACCCGGATCACCGGTTCCGAGCTGGCCGAGAAGTACAACCTGCGACAGGTCATCGACCGCGCCACCTACGAGGGCACCAAGACCGGCTTCAAGACGCTCGGCGCGGCCACCCGCACCTTCACCAAGGTCGCAGGCGGCAACCAGCCCAAGCGCCTGCCCGGCGGCGCCAGCAAGACCGCCGGCTACTTCGACCTCACGCCGAACGACGAGCAGCAGATGATCGTCGAGACGGTGCGCGACTTCGCGGGCGAGATCCTCCGCCCGGCCGCGCACGACGCCGACGAGGCCGCCGCGGCACCCGCCGACCTGACCAAGCGGGCCGCTGAACTGGGCATCACCCTGATCAACGTCCCCGAGGAGCTCGACGGCGCGGCCAGCGAGCGCGGCGCCGTCACCAACTCCCTGGTGGCGGAGGCCCTCGCCCATGGCGACATGGGCCTGGCACTGCCGATCCTCGCGCCCAGCGGCGTCGCGGTCGCGCTCACCCAGTGGGGCACCGACAGCCAGCAGAAGACCTACCTGCCTGCCTTCACCGGCGAGCAGGTGCCGAACGCCGCGGTGGTGGTCAACGAGCCGCGCGCACTGTTCGACCCGTTCGCGCTGCAGACCAGGGCCGTCCGCTCCCCCAGCGGATACAAGCTCAACGGCGTCAAGTCGCTCGTCCCCGCCGCCGCGGACTGCGAGCTGTTCATCGTGGCGGCCGAGCTGGACGGCAAGCCCGCCTTCTTCATCGTCGAGTCCGACGCCAAGGGCCTTGTGGTGGAGGCGGACCCGAGCATGGGCCTGCGTGCCGCGGGCCTCGGACGGCTGATCCTCACCGACGTCGCGGTCTCGGAGTCCGCGATCCTCGGCGACGGCGACGCCAAGTCGCGCGCCGAGGACTACGCCAACGCGATCCGGCTGGCCCGCCTGGGCTGGGCCTCGATGGCGGTCGGCACCAGCCAGGCCGTCCTGGACTACGTGATCCCCTACGTCAACGAGCGCGAGGCGTTCGGCGAGCCGATCAGCCACCGCCAGGCCGTGGCCTTCATGGTCGCGAACATCGCCATCGAACTCGACGGCATGCGACTGGTCACCCTCCGCGGCGCGTCCCGTGCCGAGCAGGGCCTGTCCTTCGCCCGCGAGTCCGCGTTGGCCCGAAAGCTGGCGTCCGAGAAGGGCATGCAGATCGGACTGGACGGCGTCCAGCTGCTCGGCGGCCACGGCTTCACCAAGGAGCACCCGGTCGAGCGCTGGTACCGCGACCTCCGTGCCATCGGCGTTGCCGAGGGCATCGTCCTCATCTGACGCTGTTGCACCACTAGGAGACTTTGATGATCAACCTCGAACTTCCCAAGAAGCTCAAAGCCTCTGCGAACCAGGCGCACCAGGTCGCAGCGGAAATCTTCCGGCCCATCTCGCGCAAGTACGACCTGGCCGAGCACGAGTACCCCGTCGAGCTCGACACCATGGCCGCCATGGTCGAGGGCCTCAACGACTCCGGTGGCGACGTCGGCGGCGCCGCAGGCGGCCGGTCCGACGCCAAGCCGACCGAGCTGCTCGGCAACTCCAACGGCGGCAACATGTCCGCGCTGCTGAACGCGCTCGAGACCTCCTGGGGTGACGTCGGCCTGATGCTGTCGATCCCCTACCAGGGACTCGGCAACGCCGCCATCGCCGCGGTGTCCACCGACGAGCAGCTCGAGCGCTTCGGCAAGGTCTGGGCCTCGATGGCCATCACCGAGCCCAGCTTCGGATCCGACTCCGCCGCGGTCACCGCCACCGCCGTCCTCGACGGCGACGAGTGGGTCCTCAACGGCGAGAAGATCTTCGTCACCGCAGGCGAGCGCTCCACCCACATCGTGGTCTGGGCGTCCGTGGACAAGTCCAAGGGCCGCGCGGCGATCAAGTCGTTCGTCGTCCCGCGTGACGCACCGGGCCTGAGCGTGGCCCGCCTCGAGCACAAGCTGGGAATCAAGGCTTCCGACACCGCCGTGCTCCTGCTGCAGGACTGCCGCATCCCCGCGGACAACATCCTGGGCAGCCCGGAGGTCAACGTGGAGAAGGGTTTTGCCGGGGTCATGCAGACCTTCGACAACACCCGGCCGCTGGTCGCCGCCATGGCCGTCGGCGTCGGCCGCGCCGCGCTCGAGGAGCTGCGCACCATCCTGACCGACGCGGGCGTCGAGATCTCCTACGACACCCCCGTCTACAACCAGCACGCCGCGGCCGCGGAGTTCCTGCGGCTCGAGGCCGACTGGGAGGCCTCGTACCTGCTCTCGCTGCGGGCCGCGTGGATGGCCGACAACAAGAAGCCGAACTCGCTCGAGGCCTCGATGTCCAAGGCGAAGGCCGGCCGCACCGGTACCGACGTCACGCTCAAGGCCGTCGAGCTCGCAGGCACCCTCGGCTACTCGCAGCGTCCGTTGCTGGAGAAGTGGGCCCGCGACTCGAAGATTCTCGACATCTTCGAGGGCACGCAGCAGATCCAGCAGCTGATCGTGGCTCGTCGGGTGCTCGGCAAGTCGTCGTCCGAGCTCAAGTAGTCCACCCGATTTCGACCGAAGGGCACCGAGGCGCGGCCGGACCGCAGCCCGGTGCCCTTCGGTCGCTCCAACCGCCCACGATCCGCGCCGCCGTCCCACTAGGCTGTCCTCGATCGATCCCGGCACACCGATGCAGCCGTTTTCCAGGGGGGAAGCACATGCGAGGCGCACTCGAGAAGGTCACCGACAACCTCGGCGCCGCGCGGGTGCTCCTTCGCACCGGCCTGGTGCCGCTCCGTCGGGTCGACCGAGGAATCCGTTCGCTCCGCGCGGTGGCGCAGTACGGCCCCTTCGCCGGCCTGATCCACGCCCACGTCCGCAACGGGCTCGACGCGGTCGCCGTCGTCGACGACCGCGGCCAGCTCACCTACGCGCAGCTCGAGGAGCAGTCGAACGCGCTGGCCCGGGCCTGGGTCGCGGACGGCGTCACGCCGGGGTCGGTGATGGGCGCGATGTGCCGCAACCACCGCGGCCTGCTTCTCGCCATGCTCGCGGCCGCCAAGTCCGGCACCAAGCTGGTGCTGATGAACACCGGGTTCGCAGCGCCCCAACTGGTGGATGTCGCTGCCCGCGAACAGGTTCGGTCGTTCGTCTACGACGAGGAGTTCGCCGACGTCGCGGACGCGCTGCCGACGGACGTGCTGCGTTACCTGTCCTGGGGTGCGGACGCGACCGGCAGCACTCGCAACCTGGACGAACTGCTCCTCGGCCGGTCCACCGACACGGTGCCGCCGCCGCCCGTGCCCGGCAGTTTCGTGCTCCTCACCTCCGGCACCACCGGCACCCCGAAGGGCGCGCCCCGCGAGCACACCTCGGCGCTGTCCGCGGCGCAGTTCCTGGACCGCGTCCCGCTGCGCAGTCGCCAGACGATGATGATGGCCGCGCCCGCCTTCCACGGCACCGGACTGTCCCAGTTCGCCGTCGCACTGGCACTCGGCCAGACCGTCGTCCTGCAGCGCAGGTTCGACCCCGTAGGTGCGCTGGCGCTGCTCGCCAACAACCGGGCCGACGTGCTGGTGGTGGTGCCGACGATGCTGCAGCGAATCCTCGACCTGGGCGCGGACGTGCTCGCGCAGTACGACACCTCCAACCTCAAGGTGATCTTCGCGGCCGGCTCCGCCCTGTCCCCCGACCTCTGTGCCCGGACCACCGACAGCTTCGGCCCCGTCCTGTACAACCTCTACGGCTCAACGGAAGTCGCGGTCGCCACGGTCGCGACGCCTGCGGAACTCGCACTCGCCCCCGGCACCGCGGGCCGCCCACCCGTCACCTGCCACGTCGAGCTCTACGACGACGCCGGACGCCGGATCACCCGGCCCGGCGAGATCGGTCGAATCTTCGTCGCGAGCGGGCTGAGCTTCAACGGCTACACCGACGGCCGCGACAAGGAACGCCTCAACGGGCTGCTCGCCACCGGTGACGTCGGCCACTTCGACGAGCACGGACTGCTGTTCGTCGACGGCCGCGACGACGACATGATCGTCTCCGGCGGCGAGAACGTCTACCCGCTCGAGGTCGAGAACCTGCTCGTCGCACGCCCGGAGGTGTTGGAGGCGGCGGTGATCGGAGTGGAGGACGCCGAGTTCGGACACCGACTCAAGGCGTTCGTGGTGACCGCCGCCGGTGCGCCGCGCGACGAACAGGACCTCAAGGCCCACGTCAAGGCGCACCTCGCCCGGCACAAGGTGCCCCGCGAGATCGTCTTCCTCGAGGAGTTGCCCCGCAATGCCACCGGCAAGCTGCTGCGTCGGGCGCTGATCGAGATGGACTCGCCGTACGCCTGAGCGTCCCCGGAACGACGAAAGCCCGGTCCGAGGACCGGGCTTTCGTACTTTGGTAGCGGGGACAGGATTTGAACCTGCGACCTCTGGGTTATGAGCCCAGCGAGCTACCGAGCTGCTCCACCCCGCGATGCATTTACTACTGTATCCCACTTTTCGGACGTCAATTACCACCCGCCGGGGGCACCTGGTCGACGGCGAGCTCGCCCATCAGCGACCAGTCCTCGGCGTCGATCTTCGTGTTGATGATTCTCGGCGTGCTCACCAGCGCCGGCTTCAGGTCCCGCATC
This sequence comes from Rhodococcus kronopolitis, assembly GCF_042654025.1. NCBI lineage: Bacteria > Bacillati > Actinomycetota > Actinomycetes > Mycobacteriales > Nocardiaceae > Rhodococcus > Rhodococcus kronopolitis. Next base: position 406,851 of record NZ_JBHSFO010000001.1, read on the forward strand.
GCATCCCGGAAGTGCCGGCTCTGCACGTGCGCGACGGCCGCGTCGTCGTCACGGAAGGCCTCGACGAGAACGAAGACGTCGGGATTCTCGGTCGAGCGGGACCAGTCGAACCACAGGTTTCCCGGTTCGCTCCGGGTCGCATCGGTGAACGGTCGCGTGAGTTCGAGCCATCCGTCCGAATACTCGGGCCGCACAGTGAAGTTGACGACGATGAAGATCACGACTGCCACCCTCCGCCTTCGGACCGCTGAACGTGTCCGCCGGGAACAAACCTACGCCGCCCACTCGCGGAACCCCGGAAACGACGAAAGCCCGGTCCGAAGACCGGGCTTTCGTATCTAGTAGCGGGGACAGGATTTGAACCTGCGACCTCTGGGTTATGAGCCCAGCGAGCTACCGAGCTGCTCCACCCCGCGATGCACTTACTACTCTACACGAACATCCGAGCGCCCCCGACCACCCGCCGCGACGACCCGCGCGGGCACAAAGAGTCCCGGATAACGACGAAAGCCCGGTCCGAGGACCGGGCTTTCGTATCTAGTAGCGGGGACAGGATTTGAACCTGCGACCTCTGGGTTATGAGCCCAGCGAGCTACCGAGCTGCTCCACCCCGCGATGCATGAACGAAGTTACACGAGGGTGCGAACGGAACACAAATCGCCCGATCGCCCGTCGCGGCACGGCCGAATCGGGGCGCCCCGTGCACACATCGGGGTGACCCAGTGCACAAATCAGCGGTGATCCCAGCCACATAACGGACAGGTCACAAACCGGCATCTAGAGCGCAACACTCCGTAGCGAACTGGGGAAACGGCGGGAATCGCGCCGGGAAGTCCACGGATTGAGCGCCGGATCGGCATTGTGCCCCTCACGAAATTGATGCGTACGGTCGCCAACGGCCCGAGAAACCCGGGCTGAGCCGACCCGCCGCTGCACGACCTGCCCCGCGGATCGGTACCCCAAAACCTTCGGGGGGCAGGGACGCGGCGCCATCTCCACGCCGGGCGATGTTCAAGTCATGACCGCCCAGGCTCGGCCCCGTCGGCAAGCGCGGAGAGGATTTACCCGCATGACCAAGCTCAGCACCCGCGCACTCGGATTTGCCGCCGTCACCGGCGCCCTCGTCGCGGTCCCCTTCGGTCTCGTCACCGGCACCGCCTCCGCAGCCACCCACAACTGGGACGGCGTCGCGCAGTGCGAGAGCGGCGGCAACTGGGGCATCAACACCGGCAACGGCTACTACGGCGGCCTGCAGTTCTCGCAGAGCACCTGGACCGCCAACGGCGGCAGCGGCTCTCCGCACGGCGCATCGAAGGCCGAGCAGATCCGCGTCGCCGAGAACACCCTGCAGAGCCAGGGCGTCGGCGCGTGGCCGCACTGCGGTCAGTACCTGACGACGGCCGCCGCCGAGGAGGCGCCCGCGCCGATCGCCGAGCCGGCGCCGGCCCCCGCCGCGCCCGTCCAGGTCGCTCCGGCCGTCCCGGCCATCCCGGCCGTCCTGGTCGTCCCGGCACTGCCCGCGAACTTCCCGGTGCCCACCGCCGACCAGGTGCAGCGGGCCACCGACACCGCCATCGCCACCGCCCACCAGTACGGCCACGGCGACCAGGTCCGTCAGCTGATCGACGCGAACAGCATCTTCCTGGCCAGCCTCACCCGCTGACCCGGACAATGCAGAAGGGCCCCGTCATCCGATTCGGATGACGGGGCCCTTCGCTGTTCTACGGTGTGCCGCTACCGGGGCAGGCCCTGGTAGGCGTCGACCGCCTTCTGCAGTCGATCCAGCGCCGCGCCGTACGCGGCGAAGTCACCGCTCTGCTGGGTGGCCCGCAGGTTCCCCAGCGCGGCATCGAGTTCCGAGACCACCGCGGCCTCGTTGGGCGCAGGCGCCGGAGCCGGCGCCGGCCCTGTCGGAGGCGGCGTGCCGCCGGTCTGCGGCGGCGGCGCGGTCGCGCTGCCACCCGGCGCCGTTGCGGTACCGGACGTCGCGCCGTCGAAGACCTGGTCGAGGGCCTCGGCCAGGGTCGCCGCGTAACCCACCCGGACCCGGCCGGTCGGACCGGGCTCCTGGAAGCTGGCCAGCACCCGGGTCAGCTGCGGGAAGGTGGCCGCGTTGGCCCCGCTGCGCTCGGTGTACATCGGCTCCACGTACAGGATGCCGCCGTTCCCGATGGGCAGCGCGAGCTGGTTGCCGTACTGGATCTTGTTGGTCTTCTCCAGCAGCGACTTCTCCGTGCCGACCCGGGCATCGGAGATCATCGAGTTCTGCGACTGCGCCGGCCCCTGAGTCTGCTTGTTGATCGGCAGCTGCAGGACGGTGATCTTGCCGTAGTCCTTCGGGTCCGAGTTCACCGCGATGTACGCGGAGAGGAAGTCCCGCCGGAACCCGACCATCGGACTGGTCAGGCGGAACGTGGGCTCCCCGGTCTGCTGGTCACCGACCAGCACGTAGTACGGCGGCTCGTTCTCCTTCGAACCCTCCACCGTCGGCTCGTTGGGCACCGACCAGAAGGCGTTGTTGGTGAAGAACTCTCGCGGATCGTCCACGTGGTACTTCGCGAGCATCTCGCGCTGGACCTTGAACAGGTCCTCCGGGTAGCGGAAGTGGGCGCGCAGTTCGTCGGTGACCTCACTCTGCGGCTCCACCGTGCCCGGGAACACTCCCATCCAGGCCTTCAGGACCGGGTCCTGCTCGTCCACCTGGTACAGCGTGACGGTGCCGTCGTACGCGTCGACCGTCGCCTTCACCGAGTTGCGGATGTAGGAGACCTCCTTCTTGGGGAGCAGTCGGCCGGTGTTCGCGTCCACACTGTCCGCGACCAGTCCCTCGAGGGAGCTGCGCTGCGCGTACGGGTAGTTGTCGAGGGTGGTGTACGCGTCGACGATCCAGACGATCTTCCCGTCGACCGCCGCGGGGTACGCGTCGCCGTCCGTGGTCAGCCACGGCGCCACCTCCCCCACCCGGTCTCTGGGGTCACGGTTGTAGATGATCTTCGAGTCGGAGCCGATGGTGCCGGAGAACAGGATGTTGCGTTCGGCGTACTTCGCCGCGAAGGCGAGCCGGTTGGCCCAGTTCCCGATCGGCACGCCGCCCTTGCCTGCGTAGGTGTACTTCGTCTTCTCCGTGTCGTACTCACGAGGATCGGAACCGGGTGCGCCGCCGACGATGGCGTAGTCCTCGGTGCCCTCGGCGATCACCTCGCCGTAGTAGATCCGGGGCTCGTCGACCTTGATGACCTGGTTCCCCGCCTCCAGCGACGCGATGTCGCTGACCGTGTAGATCGGGTAGCCCGCGTTGTTGGACGTGTCCTGCGTCGGGTCCAGCACCGGGGCGGTGACCCGGTTCGCAGGCGCCGCCACCAGTCCGTCGCCGTGGGTGAAGACGGTGTGCTTGTTGATCCAGTCGGTCTGGTTGCCCTGCAGGTTGTTCGGCGAGAGCTCACGCGCCGCGACCACGTAGTCGGCCATCGCGCCGGAGATGTCGTACCGGTCGATGTCCAGGGTGGGCGGGAAACCGTAGAAGTTCTGCCGCTGCTGCTGCTGGGTGAAGGTGGGCGAGAGCACGTTCGGGTCCAGCAGGCGCGCGTTGGCGATGGTGGTGACGTCGGCACGGACCTCGCGCGGCGCCGCCGTCGCGTCGCCGGAGTAGTCCTCGTAGGCCACCTTGTCGTCGGTGATCCCGTAGGCCTGACGCGTCGCGGCGATGTTCCGCTCGATGTACGGACTCTCCTTGTCCGCGGCGTTCGGCTTGACCGAGAACTGCTCGACCACCAGCGGGTACACCGCGCCGACCAGCACCGAGGACAGCACCAGCAGGCCCAGTGCCATCGCCGGAATCCGCATGTCCCGCATGAAGATCGCCGAGAAGAAGGCGAGCGCACAGATCACCGCGATGGCCAGCAGGATCAGCTTGGCAGGCAGCACCGCATTGATGTCCGTGAAACCGGCGCCGGAGAAGGTCGGCTCCTTGCGTCCGCTGGTCAGCAGCGAGTACCGGTCGAACCAGTACGCGACGGCCTTGAGCAGGACGAAAGTGCCGGCCAGCACCGCCAGCTGGATGCGGGCGGCCTTGGTCAGCGCGCCGTCCCGACCGCTGAGCCGGAGGCCGCCGAAGATGTAGTGGGTCAGGATGTTCGCGACGAACGCGATCAGGATCGCGACGAACAGCCAGTTCAGCACCAGTCGGTAGAACGGCAGGTCGAAGGCGTAGAAGCCGACGTCCAGCCCGAACTGCGGGTCGGTGATGCCGAAGGAACCGCCGTGCACGAACATCTGCGCGGTCACCCAGTTCGACTGGGCGATCAGACCGGACAGCACACCGATCGCGATCGGGATGCCGAGCCCGAACGCCCGAAGCCGGCTCATCACCGTCGTGCGGTACCGCGCGATCGGGTCGTTGGGCCCGGCCACCGGCACGAACACCGGCCGGCTCCGGTAGGCCAGCAGCATCCCGAGGAACGCCGCGGCCCCGATCAGGAGCCCGACGACGAGGAACATCGCCAGGCGGGTGAGCAGCACCGTGGTGAACACCTCACGGAAGCCGACCTCTCCGAACCAGAGCCAACTGGTGTACGTGTTGATCAGACGGGGACCGATCAGCAGCAGCGCCGCCGCAACGAGCGCCAGCACCAACAACACTCGGCTCCGTCGCGACAATGCCGGTAGACCGGTGGGGGGCCGCATGCCCACGTGCCACTCTCCGTATTTCAGGCGACGCGAGGAGCGCCGCGGTTGCGGCGATGACGTGCACCGCCATGGTTTCGCTCCACTCTACGTCGGTTCCGGAACGGACAAGGCGGGCGCAACGCCGCCGGGATGGGAGAATGGACCGGTGAGCAATATCGACGGGCCCTATTACAACGACCAGCCCCACTTCTCCCCCGACGCGCTGTCCCGCTGTGTGCGGGAGGTCGCCGACTTCGTCGACGCGGCCGGCTGGGGCCAACCCCCGACGATGTTCGCCCTCGTCCCGACCGCGGTACTGGTCGCCGCCGAACCCGACCTGCACGACCAGCTCGAGGACGGCGCGGAGCTGACGCCGATCGAGCAGGAGTCGTTCCCGGAGGACGTCGGCGGCGGGTCCCCCGCGCTCGACGAGTTCCTGGCGACCAGCAGCTGGCCCGAGGGCGTCGTCGGGTGCGTGCTGGTGCAGGAGATCGTGGTGCTGCCGCCGACCGCCGAGTCCGACCTGGACCACGCGGTCGCGCCGGTGCTCACCGACGAGCATGCCGCCGACGAGATCGCCCGGGCCACCGCCGACGCCCACCCCGAGCGGCGCACCGCCCGGCTGATCGTCGCGGTCCTGCGCGACGGGCCGTCCGCCTGCGTGCTCGCGCTCAAGCCGGACGACGACGACCCGGACGCCGAGCCGGAGCTGCTGACCCACGAGGACCTCGCGCCGAACCTGGTGCACGCGCTCTACGCGACCTTCGACGCGACCGACGACGACTGAGCCTGGTTGCGGCCGCGGCGTCAGCCCGCGGCCGCGCCCAGTTCGATCAGGAGCACGCCGCCCATGATCAGCGCGATGCCGACCCGCATCGTCCGGGTCAGCGGGTCGCCGAAGATCACCCGTCCGAGCACCGCGGTCAGCGCGACGCCGCAGGCGACCCAGACGCCGTAGACCACCCCGACCGCCATGCCCCGCGCGAGGACGGCCGCGATCAGCGCGAAGGACGCCAGGTAGCCCACCACGACCGGGGCGATCCACCGACGCCGCCGGAACCCGTCGGACGCCTTGAGCGAGAGGGTCGCGGTGACCTCGAGCCCGATCGCGGCCAGCAGCAGCGCCCAGGTCACTGTGGTGCCCCGGTCACTGTGGTGCCCCGGTCACTGTGGTGTCCGCTGTGATCGCGGGACCGATTCCGGCCCGGGCCTCCGCCGCCCGCTGCGAACCCACCTCCACCGTCAGCACGCCCGCGATGACCAGGGCAATCCCGGCCGCCATCAGCAACGTCAGCGGGTCGCCGAACAACCAGGCGGCGAGGACCGCGGTCAGGCTCACGCCGCTGGCGCCCCAGATCCCGTACGCGACGCCCACCGGCATCTGCGTCTTGAGCACCGCCGCCAGGAAGACGAAGGCCGCGCCGTAGCCGAGCACCACCGGCAGGTACCAGCCCGGGTGGTCGACGGCCGCGCGCAGCGACAGCGTCGCGGCCACCTCGGTCACGATCGCGCCGAGCAGCAGGATCCACCTCATCAGCAGGACGGCGCGTCGCCGCCGTTGTTCAGCGATTCCAACGCCTGGACCGCGCCGTCGAGGTTCTCGACCCGGACCAGCCGGAGTCCGTCCGGGGTGTTCACCCGGGCCTCGTCACAGTTGCTCGCAGGCACCAGGAAGGTGGTCGCGCCCGCCTCGCGCGCGGCGATCAGCTTGTACGGAATCCCGCCGATCGGGCCGACGTCACCGTCGGAGTCGATGGTGCCGGTGCCCGCCACGAAGTCGCCGCCGCTGAGTTCGCCGGGGCTGAGCTTGTCGATCACCGCCAGGGTGAACATCAGGCCCGCCGACGGCCCGCCGACCTCGGAGAGGTTGAAGTCGACGGTGAACGGCACCTCGGGGTCCTCGGTTGGGGTGATGCCCAGGTAGCCGGCGCCCTGGCCGCCCGGCCGCTCGCCGAGCGTCACCGGCACGGTCAGGTCCTGGCCGTCGCGCCGGACCCCGATCTGCACCTGGGTGCCCGGCGCCAGCGTGGCCACGGCCCGCTGCACCTCACCGACGGTGCGAACCTGCTGACCGTCGACGGTGAGCAACTGGTCGCCCTGCCGCAACGCGCCGGCGGCCGGTCCGTCCTCCGACACCTCGGCCACCTCGAGCGCGACCGGCAGGTCCAGGTAGTGCAGCGCGGCGAGCTCGGCGGAGCTCTCCGACTGGACCATCTCCTGGTTGTTCTCCTCCTTGACCTCGTCCCGGGTCTTCTCCGGCGGGTACACCTCCTCGCGCGGCACCAGCCCGTGCCGTCCGCTGAGCCAGAAGCCGAAGGCCTCGAAGATGTTGAGCCCGTCCCGGACCGACACGGTGGTCATGTTGAGGTTTCCGGAGGTCGGGTCCACGTCGGTGCCCTCGATCTGGACAACCTGCTTGCCGTCCACCTCGCCGAGGGTGTTGAAGGTGGGTCCGGGACCGAGCGCCGCGAACGGCACCGTCAGCGTCATACCCAACAGCAGCAGCACCAGCACCGGGACCATCGCAGCGACCAGGGTGACCATCCGTCGATTCACCGGGCCCAGCGTAGAGGTCGGGCGGAGGCGGGAGAGTAGAGGAGGCCCGTGGGTCGCGGTGATGTTCGCCCTCGGCGTCATTTCCGGTGTCTCCGCCCGCCGCGGGGCCTTGTACCGTTGAGGCATGAGCAATCTGCCGTTTGGTTTCTCGGGTTCCGACGACGACTCCGACCCCGACAAGGGCCCCGGCCAGGGCGGCCAGGGCGATCCGTTCGGTCTCGGAGCGCAGGGATTCGACCCGGCGGCGCTGGGCCAGATGCTGACCCAGTTCGGCCAGATGCTCAGCGGCATGGGCAGCTCGATGGGCACCGGCGGCTCGGCCGGTCCGGTCAACTACGACGTCGCCAAGAAGCTGGCCGTGCAGCAGCTGGGCACGGTCGATCCGATCCCCGCCGGCACCGGATCCGCGGTCGCCGACGCCGCGCACCTCGCCGAGCTCTGGCTCGACGGGTCGACGACGCTGCCTGCCGGGGCCACCCGGACCGACGCGTGGACGGCCGCCGACTGGCTCGACAACACCCTCGACACCTGGAAGCGGCTGTGCGACCCGGTCGCCGAGCAGATCTCCGGCATGTGGGTCTCGGGTCTGCCCGACGAGGCCCGCGAGATGGCCGGGCCGATGCTGGGCATGCTCGGGCAGATGGGTGGACTGGCCTTCGGTTCGCAGCTGGGCCAGGCCCTCGGCCAGCTCTCCGCCGAGGTGCTCAGCTCCACCGACATCGGCCTGCCGCTGGGACCGACCGGGGTGGGCGCGCTGCTGCCGACCGCGATCGCCAAGTTCAGCGAGGGCCTCGAGCAGCCGGACCGCGAGGTGCTGGTGTTCCTGGCCGCCCGCGAGGCCGCGTACCAGCGGCTGTACGTGCACGTGCCGTGGCTGCGTCAGCGCCTGCTCGCCACCGTCGAGGAGTACGCGCGGGGCATCCGGATGGACTTCTCGGCGATCGAGGAGGCCGCCCAGGGCATCGACCCGAGCGCACTGACCGACCCGTCCAAGATCCAGGAGCTGCTGCAGCAGGGCGCCTTCGAACCGCAGACCACGCCCGAGCAGAAGCAGGCACTCGAGCGCCTCGAGACGATGCTCGCGCTGATCGAGGGCTGGGTGGAGACCGTGGTGTCCGATGCGCTCGGCGACCGGTTGCCCGGCGCCGCGGCGCTCAGCGAGACCCTGCGTCGGCGCCGCGCCACCGGCGGCCCCGCCGAGCAGACCTTCGCCACCCTCGTCGGCCTCGAGCTGCGCCCGCGGAAGGTCCGCGAGGCCGCCCAGTTGTGGCGCCAGCTGACCGAGGCGGCCGGGATGGACGGCCGCGACGGCGTGTGGGCACACCCCGACCTGCTGCCGGATCCGAGCGACCTGGACAACCCCGCGGCCTTCGTCGACTCGGTGGTCGGCGGCGGAACCAGCACGTTCAACGACCCGATCGCGCAGCTCGAGGAGACCGAGGCCCGCGAGCGCGAGCAGGGCCGCGGACCGTCCGCCGACCCGGAGCAGTCCGGCGAGTAGCGCAGTCGCGTACCGGGCCCTGGTGGGGGCCGTTTCGGCCTGTGGATAACCCGCTCCGATGCGGCGGCGGCGGTCCACGGACCTGACAGGGTCGAACCATGACCCCGGTCCCCGCCCGCCGCGCCGGCCCGCAGCTCGATCCGCGGATCCCGGTCCTCGTCCGGCCCAGCGGCGTCCTCCAGCTCGGCTGGGACCCGGAACGGGCGGTCCTGCTCACCGCGCCGGACGGCGTCACGCCGGGGGCACTGGCGGGACTGCTGCGGCTGCTCGACGGCTGGCACTCGCGCCCCGACGTGATCTGGCAGGCACACCTGATCGGCCTCGACGTCGTCGACACAGCCCGCATCCTGGCCGAGCTGGACGCGGCGGACCTGCTCGTGCGACCCGAAGCGACGAGCCAACCGCGGTGGGTGCACGTGCACGGACGCGGCCCGCTCTCCGACGGCCTCGCGGCCGCACTGACCCAGGGCCGCTACCGGCTGACCCGGTCCCGGCCGCTCGAGGGCGACGCCGACCGACCGACCGGACGCGCCGATGCCGTCGTGCTCGCCGACGACCAGGTACCCGACCCGCGTCTCGTCGCCGAACTGGTCGCCGAGCGGGTGCCGCACCTGCTGGTGCGGATGCGGGACGGCCGCGGCGTCGTCGGGCCGCTGGTGCTGCCCGGCCACACCAGTTGCCTGCGGTGTGCGGACCTGGCCAGGAGCGAACGCGACCACGAATGGCCGCACCTGGCCGCCCAACTGCTCGGCGCGGTCGGGCACGCGGACCACGCGACGGTGCTGACCACGGTCGGCCTGGCTCTCGGTGAGCTCGCGACCGTGCTGCGCGGCGACCCGGCCGCCCCGCCGGCCACCCTCGACGCCACCCTGGAGCTGAATCTCGCCCCGCCGACGCTGGTCACGAGGTCGTGGCGGCGGCATCCCCGGTGCGGCTGCGCCGCTGTGGCGCCCGACGGCGGCGGCGGTCTAGGCGAACGAGCGGATCGTCAGACATGATGGAAGGCGTGCCTGACATCCCCCGCCGCAGCTCCGCCCGCACCGCCAAACTGGCAAGCATTCCGATCGGGATCGCGGGCCGGGCTGCCGTCGGGTTCGGACGCAAGCTCGCGGGCGGTGACCGCGAGGAGATCGACGCCAAGCTGGCCTCACAGGCCGCGGAACAGCTGTTCACCGTGCTCGGTGAGCTCAAGGGCGGCGCGATGAAGCTCGGCCAGGCGCTGAGCGTGATGGAGGCCGCGGTCCCCGAGGAGTTCGCCGAGCCGTACCGGGACGCGTTGACCAAGCTGCAGGCCGAGGCGCCGCCGCTGCCGGCCCGCAAGGTGCACCGCGTCCTCGACAGCCAGCTCGGCACCAAGTGGCGCGAGCGGTTCACCAGCTTCGAGGACGTGCCGACCGCATCGGCGAGCATCGGCCAGGTGCACCGGGCGGTGTGGTCCGACGGGCGGGAGGTGGCGGTGAAGGTCCAGTACCCCGGGGCCGACGAGGCACTCAAGGCCGACCTCAAGACGCTGTCCCGGTTGGCCACGATGTTCGGCTCGGTGATGCCCGGCGTGGACGTCAAGCCGGTGCTCGACGAGCTGACCGCGCGCACCGAGGACGAACTGGACTACCGGATCGAGGCGGACAACCAGCGCGCCTTCGCCGCGGAGTTCGACGGCGACCCGAAGTTCGCCATCCCGAAGGTGATCGCGAGCGCGCCCAAGGTGATGGTGACCGAGTGGATGTCCGCGACCCCGCTCTCGGCGATCATCACCACCGGCACCGTCGTCCAGCGCAACAACGCAGGCGCGCTGCTCGCCGAGTTCCACTTCGCCGCGCCCACCCGGGTGGGGCTGCTGCACTGCGACCCGCACCCGGGCAACTTCATGATCCTGCCGGACGGCCGACTCGGCGTGCTCGACTACGGCGCCTGCGCCCCGATGCCCGGCGGGCTGCCCCCGGTGCTCGGCAGGATGGTCCGGCTCGCCCTCGAGCAGCGGTTCGACGAGCTGACGGAGCTGTTGCGCGACAACGGTTTCGTGCTCCCCGGCCGGCAGGTCACCGACCAGGAGATCGCCGACTACCTGCGCCCGTTCACCGACCCGATCCACACCGAGTCGTTCCACTTCACCCGGACCTGGCTGCAGCGCGCCGCCGGCACCGCCACCGACTTCTCCTCCGCGCACTTCCGCACCGCGCGGGCACTGAACATGCCCCCGGAGTACGTGATGATCTTCCGGGTCCTGCTCGGGTCGGTCGGCATCTGCGCACAGCTCGACGCCGAGGCGCCGTACATGGGCATCCTGACCCGGTGGCTCCCCGGTTTCACCGAGGACGATCCGCGGGCCGAGTAGCCCGACCCGCACCCCTACACTGGGCCACCGTGCGGATCGCGACATTCAACATCAACGGCATCCGGGCGGCACAGCGGCGGGGATTCGAGCAGTGGCTGCGCGTACGCAATCCGGACGTGGTGGCGCTGCAGGAGATGCGGGCCCGTGCGGCCGCGATTCCGCCCGGCGTGTTCGGCGGGTACCACCTCGCCTACGACGAGGGCACCCTCGCCGGGCGCAACGGTGTCGCGGTCCTGACCCGGCTCCGGCCGGAGTCGGTGCGGACCTGGTCCGGCACCGCGCTGCTGCGCGCGCCCGGCGAGACCCACACCGACACGGTCGATCTCGCCCCGATGCCGCTGGCCCGGGGTCTGCGCGAGTTCGCGGACCAGGGCCGGTACCTCGAGGTGGACCTCGCCGACGCGCCGATCACGGTCGCGTCGCTGTACCTGCCGAAGGGTGGCCTGCCCGCGCACCTGCAGAAGCCGGGGCGGATGCGGGAGGCACCCGACGACGGCGCCCGCTACGAACGCAAGATGCGCTTCCTCGACGCCTTCGCGCGGCAACTGGCGCGCTCGCGACGCGACGCGCGTGCGCGCGGACGGGACCTGTTGCTGATGGGAGACCTGAACATCGCGCACACCCGCCACGACGTGCGGAACTGGCGGCGCAGCGGTCAGGCCGAGGGCTACCTCCCCGAGGAACGAGCATGGTTCGACTCGATTCTGACGCCCCGCACGCTCGTCGACGTCGTCCGCGCCCGGCATCCCGACACCGACGGCCCGTACAGCTGGTGGTCGTGGCTGGGCGAGTCGTTCGAGGGCGACGTCGGCTGGCGCATCGACTACCACCTCGCCACTCCCCGACTGGCGCGGACGGCCGTCGCCGCCGGCACCGACCGCGAACCGGCAGCGGACCGGCGGATGAGTGACCACGCCCCCGTCGTCGTCGACTACGACCTCTGATCCGCCGCCGACCCGACCGCTCAGGCGCAGACCGCCACCTTCCGGGGACGGCCGCGGGGACGCTTGCGGGCGATGACGACACCCTGGTCGAGGATCTCGCCGCCCCACACCCCCCACGGCTCGGCACGGTCGAGGGCGGCGCTCAGGCACCGGGCTCGGACGGGGCACGCCGCGCACAGCGACTTGGCCTGTTCGAGTTCGGCGGGGGTGTCCGCGAACCAGAGGTCGGGGTTGTCGGCTCGGCACGGCAGCTCGCGTCGCACGAGACCGATCACGGTCGGCTCGCTCGTGGCGGTCCGGGAATCGTCTCGGCAGGTGACGGATGGCACGTCATGCTCCTTAGGCTTCTTCGGTGGTGTCAGGTCGTGGTGCGAACCTGTAGCCGGGCCTGGAGCTTGGTGCTCGAAACAAGAAGGCCACGGTCCGCTGGTGCGTCCGTGGCCGAGAGGAAGGAGTGATTCCTACCGAGTGGTGACTCGGGGTCTACTCCTGGGCACGGACGAGAGGGCTGCTGCGCGATGGCGCACAACGCGATTCGGCATTGCCGACCACGCTGCCGCGGGCAGGTGAGCGGCGGGTGCGATGCGAGTGGTCGCTGCGACGCCTGGCGCGCTGCCGTTCCAATCGATCATTGCCAATCACCTCCCTTTCTCTCGTGCGGACTGTCGTTCCTTCTTCGGTCCTGCAGCGGCGAGCCGAAGCTCGCCGCGTCGGAAACCAGGGTATGCGGTGTCCTACAAACCGCACAACCCATTTTTGACCTGCAGTTTTACTGCAATCCGGTCACGGCGTCAGCTCCGGGTCGCCGGCAGGCCGCTCGCCGCGCACCACCGCGAGGACGTCGGCCCCGAAGCGCTCGAGCTTCGCCGCCCCGATCCCCGGGATCGCCACCAGGCCGCGGTCGTCCTTCGGCTGCTGCTCGGCGATCGCGGTGAGCGTGGCGTCGCTGAACACCACGTAGGCCGGCACCTTCAGCTCCTTCGACTTCTCGGATCGCCATGCCTTGAGCGAGTCGAACAGCGCGGCGTCGAGGTTCGACGGGCAGGTCTCGCAGCGTCCGAGCATCGTCGCCGCGGTGCCGAGCAACGGCTTTCCGCACACCCGGCAGCGCGGCTGCTTCTTCGGCGACGCCGCGGGCGTCGCGATCCGGGACGCAGGCGAGTCGTCCGGGATCAGGCCGTGCAGGAACCTGGAGCGTCGGCGCGACTTCCGGCCGCCCTCGTTCCGGGCCAGCGCCCACGACAGCTGCAGGTGTTCCCGGGCCCGGGTGACCCCGACGTAGAGCAGGCGACGCTCCTCCTCGATCGCCGCCTCGTCGGCGGGGGTCTTGCTGTCCCCCAGCGCGTGCGCGATCGGCAGGGTGCCGTCGGCGAGGCCGACCAGGAACACCGCGTCCCACTCGAGGCCCTTGGCCGCGTGCAGCGACGCCAACGTCACGCCCTGCACCGTCGGTGGGTGCCGGGCCTCGGCCCGGGCGGCGAGGTCGCTGAGCAGCCCGGCCAGGTCCAGTTCCGGCTCGTGGGTCAGCAGGTCGTCGGTGAGCTGGACCAGCGCGCCGAGCGAGGCCCAACGCTCGCGGGCCTGCGCGCCGACGGGTTCGGTGTCGGTCAGCCCGAGCGGCACCAGCACCGCACGCACCAGGGTGAGCAGGCCCGGGCCGTGGTCGGCGCCGTCGGGCAGGTCGTCGCGGGACGCGGCCTGGCGCAGCGCGGAGACCGCCTGCCGCACCTCCTGCCGCATGAAGAAGCCCTCGCCACCGCGCAACTGGTACGGGATGTCGAGTTCGGTCAGGGCCTGCTCGTGCACCTCCGACTGCGCGTTGATCCGGTAGAGCACCGCGATCTCCGCGGCCGGGGTGCCGGCCGCGATCAGCTTGGCGATCGCCTTCGCGACGGCGGCCGCCTCGGCGGGCTCGTCGTCGAACTCGGCGAACGTCGGTTCCGGGCCGGGCGCACGCTGACCGATCAGCTGCAGCCGGGTGCCCGCGATCCGGCCACGGGCCGCGCCGATCACCCGGTTCGCGAGGGAGACCACCTCCGGGGTGGACCGGTAGTCGCGTTCCAGGCGCACCACGGTCGCCTCGGGGAACCGTCGGGAGAAGTCGAGCAGGTAGCGCGGGGTGGCGCCGGTGAACGAGTAGATGGTCTGGTTCGCATCGCCGACGACCGTGAGGTCGTCGCGCTCGCCCAGCCACGCGTCGAGCACCCGCTGCTGCAGCGGCGTCACGTCCTGGTACTCGTCGACCACGAAGCAGCGGTAGCGGTCCCGGAACTCCTCGGCCACCGCGGAGTTCTCCTCGAGCGCGGCGGCGGTGTGCAGCAGCAGGTCGTCGAAGTCGAGCAGCATGCCGTCGCCGCGGACCTTGAGGGCCTCGTAGGCGGCGTACACGTCGGCCACCTTGGCCGGGTCCGCAGGCGGCTCCCGCCGCACCCGGGCCGACGCCGCGGCGTAGTCCTCCGGCGCGATCAGCGAGGCCTTCGACCACTCGATCTCGCCGGCCAGGTCCCGCACGCTCTCGTTGCTGGTCGGCAGGCCGACCCGGTTCGCGGCCTGGGCCACGATGGTGAACTTTCGGTCGAGCAGGTCCCACTGCGTGTCGCCGACCACCTGCGGCCAGAAGTAGCGCAACTGGCGCAGCGCCGCGGCGTGGAAGGTACGCGCCTGCACCTGGCTGGCGCCCTCCCCGATGCCGAGGGTGCGCAGCCGGGCCCGCATCTCGCCGGCCGCGCGGGCGGTGAAGGTGACCGCGAGTACCTGACCGGCGGAGACGTGGCCGCCCGCAACCAGGTGCCCGATGCGTCGGGTGATGGTGCGGGTCTTGCCCGTCCCGGCACCCGCGAGCACGCACACGGGGCCGCGCGGGGCGAGTACCGCGGCCGACTGCTGAGGGTCCAGACCGGTCTCGGTCGCGTCGGCTGACATGACGGCCATTCTGTCAGGGGGTACCGACAACCGGCCCATCGCGTCGGCCGTGGAACAACCCGCGTCGGTCGCGACGTTGTACCCGCCGTGACTGCAACCGATACCGCCACCGCCCTGACCATCTACTCCACCACCTGGTGCGGGTACTGCCGCCGGCTCAAGAAGCAGCTCGACGAGTCCGGCATCAGCTACGTCGAGATCGACATCGAGGACGATCCCGCGTCCGCCGACTTCGTCGGCCAGGTCAACGGCGGCAACCACGTCGTCCCGACCGTGAAGTTCGCGGACGGCAGCACCGCGACCAACCCGTCGCTCGCCGACGTCAAGAAGGCCCTGGGCCTGTAGGGAAGTCCCCACCGACGGCGTGGGCCGGGCCCGTCAGGCCTTGGCCCACGCCTCGAGCATGCCGCGCGCGATCGACACCGATCCCGGCACCAGCAGCCGCGCATCCGAGTCCGACGCCCAGTCGCCTGCGGCCAACGCCGCCCGCACCTCGTCCCGGCCGAACCAGTGCGCCTCCACGATCTCGCCGTCGGCGAAGACCAGCGGCGCCTCCGGGTCACCGACCGCGGAGAACCCGATCATCACCGACCGCGGGAACGGCCAGGGCTGGCTGCCGAGGTACCGCACGTCGCGGACCGTGATCCCGACCTCCTCGGCGATCTCCCGGATCACGCAGGTCTCCAGCGCCTCCCCCGCCTCCACGAACCCGGCCAGCACCGAGAAGCGCCGCTCCGGCCAGTGTGGGCCCCGCGCCAGCAGCACCCGGTCGGCGCCGTCGTGGACCAGGCAGATCACCGCCGGGTCGGTGCGCGGGAACTCCTCGTGGCCGGTGCTCGTGCTGTGTCGTGACCATCCGGAGAGCGTCGGCGTCGTCGGTGCCCCGTCGAGCGCGCTGAAGCCCGCGCTGTCGTGCCAGTTCAGCACCGCCACCGCGGTGGTGAGCAGCCCGGCGCTGGAGTCGCCGAGCCGATGGCCGATCAGCCGCAGGTCGCCGAGTTCACCGGTCAGCGCCGCGACCCGGACGGCCCAGAGGTGCCGACCGTCGCGCCTGCCCAGGAACACCGCGCCCGGCACCGGCTCGGCACCGAGCTCGGCGGCCGGCTCGAGCAGCAGGTCCGTCCCGTCGAGCCGCACCTGACCGCGACGGGTCACCCGCAGCACCGCGGCACCCGCCCAGCCCGCGCGCAGCGCGTCCTCGTCCGCGCGCAGCTCCTCGGCGCGGTCGAGCGCCGAACGGGAGAGCAACGGCAGGTCGGTCATCTCGAAGTCAGCCACGCCCCAACCCTAGGTGCGGCCGCGCGCCGTCCCGTACCGGACGCGCTACTTGGTGACCCGGCGGATGTACAGCAGCCGGTCGCCGGACTCGACCGCGTCGACCTCGGGTTCGCCGACCCGGTACAGCCGGCCGGCACGAACCACGCCGAGCACGATGTCCGCCAGGTGCCGCGGGGACCCGCCGACCTCGTCGCGCTCCACCTCGCGTTCGGCGATCGCGAAGCCGGCCTCCGGGGTGAGCAGGTCCTCGATCATCTCCACGACCGTCGGGGTGGTGCGGGCGATCCCGAGCAGCCGACCGGCGGTCTCGGACGAGATCACCACCGAGTCCGCGCCCGACTGGCGCAGCAGGTGCGCGTTGTCGCTCTCCCGGATGGACGCGACGATCTTGGCCTTCGGTCCGACCTCGCGGGCGGTCAGCGTGACCAGTACCGCCGTGTCGTCGCGGTTGACGGCCACGATGATCGACGCCGCGTGCTGCACCCCCGCCAGCCGGAGCACGTCGGACTTGGTGGCGTTGCCGAGCACGGTCACCAGACCGAGACTCTCGGCGGCGTCGAGGATGGTCTGGTCGGTGTCCACGACCACGATGTCCGACGGCGGGATGTCGTCACCGAGCATCGCCTCCACCGCGGTGCGGCCCTTGGTGCCGTAGCCGACGACGACGGTGTGATTGCGCACGGACTTCCTCCAACGCTGGATCTTGAATGCCTGGCGGGACCGCTCGGTGAGGACCGTGAGCGTGGTGCCGACCAGGATGATGAGGAACATCACGCGCAGCGGCGTGATGAGGATGACGTTGATCAGTCGCGCGCTCGGGGTGATCGGCGTGATGTCGCCGTAGCCGGTCGTCGAGAGCGAGACGGTCGCGTAGTACAGGCAGTCCAGGAACGAGAGCTCGTTCTCCTGGGCGTCCCGGTAGCCGTCCCGGTCGATGTAGATCACCAGCACCGCGAGCATCAGGACGGCGACCGCCATCAGGACCCGGCGGAAGATCGCCCGGGCGGGGCTCATCAGGTGCTCGGGGATCCGCAGGACACCCACCAGCGTGTAGTCCGGCCTGTTGGTCAGCGCCTCCTGATTGGCCAGGCGCGCACGCAGATTACCGGCCATGAGGGGCTTCCTCGTTCGCAGACATCGGCTGGGAGCCTAACCGAGTCCGAGGGACCGGGCGTCGTGGACCGACCGACGAGTCGCCGTGGCGGTCCGGGCGCTGCTCGGGCAGGGTTGACGCCATGGCCCTCACCCCCAGTACCGGACTCGCCGCACTGCTCCTCGGCGCCGGCGCCCTGCACTTCGTCAACCCGAAGCCGTTCGACTCGATCGTGCCGCGGCAGCTGCCCGGCGGCGCGCGGCCGTACACCTACGCCTCGGGCGCCGCGGAACTCGCCATCGGCGCCGCGATCGCGGTGCCGCGCACCCGCAGGCTCGGCGGCACCGCCGCGGCCGCCCTGTTCGTCGCGGTGTTCCCCGCCAACGTGCAGATGGCCGTCGACTGGGTCCGCCGCGACTCGACCCCGTTGCCGCTCAAGGCCGTCGCGGTGGCCCGCCTGCCCCTGCAGCTGCCGCTGATCCTGGCCGCGCTGGCGGTGCGGCGCCGCGCCCGCTGACCGCGCCTCAGCCCCGCGCCGCCGCCGCGCTGGCCCCGGCCGACTCGATCAGGCCGGCCAGTGCCGCGCCGTCCGGAAGCTCCTCCGGGGCGATGGTGCGGCCCGACCTGACGTAGTGGAACGCCGCCCGAACCCGCTGCAACGCCACGGGTTCGCCGCCCCGCGCCACGTTGCGGGCGGACATCAACTCGGCCCAGGCCAACCGGTAGGCGGCGAGCTGCATCGCGACGGCCGGCTCGTCCGACGCCGCCGGTTCGGCCCCGGTCTTCCAGTCGATCACCGTCCAGCCGCCGTCCGCGTCGGCGAAGACCGCATCGATCCGCCCCCGGACCACCGTCCCGGCGAGCGAGGTCTCGAACGGCACCTCCACCTCGACCGGGCTCCGGTCCGCCCACTTCGACCGCAGGAACGCGTCCTGCAGGGCCGTCAGCTCGCCGTCGCCTGCGCCCTCGACGTCCGCCGCGCCGGGCAGCTCGTCCATGTCCAGCAGCCGGCTCGCGCCGAACCGTCGCTCCACCCAGGCGTGGAAGGCGGTTCCCCTGCGGGCCAACGGGTTCGGCGGGTAGGGCAGCGGCCGGCGCAACCGGGCCGCCAACTCGTCGGGCGAGGCGGCCAGGTCCACGAG
This sequence comes from Rhodococcus kronopolitis, assembly GCF_042654025.1. Taxonomy (NCBI): domain Bacteria; kingdom Bacillati; phylum Actinomycetota; class Actinomycetes; order Mycobacteriales; family Nocardiaceae; genus Rhodococcus; species Rhodococcus kronopolitis. The sequence continues at coordinate 425,287 of NZ_JBHSFO010000001.1, forward strand.
CTGACTGACCGACAGCTGCGCAGGCAGCATCACCTCCGCGCGGGCGGCCGCCCGGCGGGCCCGCTCGGCGAGCAGCGCGTCGACGTCCGCGGCCCACCCCTCGGGGTCGTCGGCCTCGCGGTCGGGGTCGTCGGTCTCGGCGGGTTCGGGTTCGGGGGCCGCGAGCGCGTCCAGCACCAGCTGGGCACCGGCGAGCACGCCGGCCCGCCGGGCCCCCAACGGGTCCGGCGGCCACTGCGCGGCGCCGGACTCCGCGGTCAGCGGGTTCTCCGACTCGGCCTCGGGCACCGGTGCCCACGACTCGACCGCGCCGATCGGCTCGTCCGTCTCCGCCGCGGCCAGCACCAGTTCGCGGATCTCGGACAGGAAGTCCGACGGCCCCTTCGGCGTGCTGCCCGACTCGGCCCAGTGGTGCCCGGAGACGAACAGCGCGCGCTCGGTCCTGGTGAGCGCGACGTAGAACAGGCGCCGGTCCTCGTCGAGCTTGCGCTGGGCCAGCGCCTTCCGGTGCGCGGTGACCGCGTCCTCGAGATCCTTCCGGTCGTACACGTCCTCCAGGTCCAGGACCGGGATGCCGTCGGCGTCGTCGCCCGGCCGCGCCCGGTCCCCGCGCAGGGACGGCGGCAGTTCGCCGACCGAGCCGAGCCAGCTGCCCGACGCCGTCGAGGACGGGAACACCCCGTCCACCACGTGCGGCACGGCGACCACCTCCCACTCCAGGCCCTTCGCCGAGTGCACGGTGAGCACCTGCACGCGGTCCGGCGCGACCTCCACCTCGCCGGGTGCCAGCCCCTTCTCCACCGTCTCCGCGGCGGCCAGGAAGGCGAGCAGCCCGGTCAGGGTGGCCGACGGGGTCCGGGCGTACCCGGCCACCGCGTCGGCGAAGGCGTCGAGGTGTTCTCGGCCCGCTCCCCCGCTGCCGGACCAGCTCAGCCGGGCCTGCGCCTCGATGCCGATGCCGAGCACCCGCTCGACCTCCGCCACCAGCTCGGTCAGCGGCTGGCCAATGCGTTCCCGCAACGACGCCAGCTCCGCCGCCAGCGCCCCGATCCGGGCATACCCGAGGGTCGAATAGCGTTGGGCGCCACCGGGGTCCGCGATGGCGTCGGCCAGTCCCGCCAGCTCCGCGTGTTCGCCGGGCAACGCAGCCTCGAGCGCCTGGTCCAGGCCTGCCACGTCGGTGACGGCGCCACCGGCGGCCCGGGAACCGCCGATCGCGAGTTCGCGGGCCCGCCGCCACAGCGCCGCCAGGTCGGCCGCCCCGAGCTGCCAGCGGGCCCCCGTCAGCACCCGCATCGCGGCACTGCCTGCCAACGGGTCGGCCACCATCCGGAGCATCGCGATGACGTCGGCGACCTCCGGCGTGTGCAGCAGCCCACCGAGCCCGACCACCTCGACCGGCAGGTCGCGGCGGCGCAGCGCGGCCGCCATCGGTGCGGCGTCGGCGTTGCGCCGGATCAGCACCGCCGCGGTCGGGAGCGGCAGGCCGGCCTCGCGGGCGGCGTCGTACTCCCCCGCGATCCGCTCGGCAATCCAGTCGCGTTCGCGCTCGACGTCCTCGGCGAGGCAGAGCGCGATGTCGCCCGCGACCGCGCCGGGCCGCGGGCGCAACTGCTGCACCGGGACGCCCCGCTCGCGCAGCGGCGCCGACACCGCGTTGGCCAGTTCCAGCGCCTCCGGGGGATTGCGCCAGCTGGTCAGGAGCTCGAGTCGCGGCGCGGGCCGCCCGCCGGGCAACGGGAAGTCCGTGGCGAACCGCGGCAGGTTGGCGGCGGAGGCACCCCGCCAGCCGTAGATGGACTGCATCGGGTCACCGACCGCGGTCAACGCGAGGCCGTCGTCCGCACCGCCGCCGAACAGCGACGACAACAGCACCCGCTGCGCGTGACCGGTGTCCTGGTACTCGTCGAGCAGCACCACCCGGAACCGCTGCCGCTCGGCCCGGCCGACCTCGGCGTGCTCGGCGGCGACCCGTGCGGCCAGGGACATCTGGCTGCCGAAGTCGAGGGCGCCCTCGCGGCGCAGCGTCTCGGCGACCCGCTGCACCAGCGGCAGCAACGCGACCCGCTCGTGCTGGGTCTCGAGCAGCCCGAGCAGCTCCTTCTTCGGGCCGCCCCGCTGCTTCGGCCCGGCGGGCAGGGTGTGGATCAGCTTGTCCAGATCGGTGTGCGCCTCACGCAGGTCCGCCGGCTCCACCAGGTGCTCGGCGAGCTGGCCGGACAGCGCGAGCACCGCCTCGGTCAGTGAGGTGGGGTTGCGATCGGTGTCCAGCTCGCCGTCCCACGAACTGACCACCCGGTGCGCGAGCTGCCACAGCGCGGTCTCCGAGAGCAGCTCGGCCGAGGGCTCCATCGGCAGCAGCAGCCCGTGCTCGGTGAGCAGCCGTCCCGCGTAGGAGTGGTAGGTGCTCACCTCCGGCTCGCCCGCGAGGATCCGGCCGCGCAGCCCGCCGCTGGGGTCGAGCGAGCGCAGCAGGTCCGAACCGGCGAGGCGGGCCAGGCGCTGCCGGATCCGGGCGGTGAGCTGCTGGGCCGCCTTCCGAGTGAAGGTGAGCCCGAGCACCTGCTCCGGGTCGACCAGTCCGTTCGCGACGAGCCACACCACCCGGGCGGCCATCGTCTCGGTCTTGCCCGCGCCCGCCCCCGCCACCACCAGCGTCGGGCCGATCGGCGCGGCGATCACCGCCGCCTGTTCCGCCGTCGGCGGGTGCTGACCGAGGGCGACGGCCAGCTGTTCGGGGCTCACCCGTGCCGCGCCGGTTCGTCGTGTCGTCACTGCTCGGTCACCTGTCGTCCGGTCTCCTGGGCGGGGCAGCTCGAGAACACCGGGCAGTGCCGGCAGCCGTCGTTGGGCCGGGCCCAGAAGTGCGGCCCCTGCGTCGCGGCCGCGGCGCCGTGCACCACGTCCAACCACTGCGCCTGCGAGTGCTCGTCGAGCGGCGGTTGCACACGCTGCGCCGCGCCGTCCTTCTTGTGCGGCGCGGCGACGAACACCAGCCGGCCGCCGCCGGGCTGGGCCGCGGGCTCGCCCTCGACCGCCCCGGCCAGCACGGCGAGCTGGTAGCTCGCAAGCTGGGCGTGCTGCTGCGCGGCCTCCTTCGTCACCGGCGTCCGGGCGGTCTTCACGTCGACGATCACCGGCCGACCCTCGAGGTCCCGTTCGAGCCGGTCGATCCGGCCGCGCAACTGGATCGACGGCTCGCCCTCGGTGCGCGGTTCGATCACGCCGTCGACCTCGACCTCGACGCCCACCTCGGTCAGTTCCGCGCGCGAGAGCCGGAGCCACGCGGAGAAGGAGTCGAGCATCTGCGCGGTCCGGTCCATCTCCCGCCGCGAGTACCACTGCGAGCCGAGGTCGACCGCGTCCCACGCGCTCGCCAGTGCCCGGCGGACCTGCTCGGGCGGCAGGTTGCCCGCCAGCGCCTGCACCAGCGTGTGCACCAGCGTGCCCGCCACGGCGTGCGTCTTCTCGCCGTCGGTGCCGCCGTTCCGCTCGAGCACCCAGCGCAGCGGGCAGGCGTCGAGCTGCTCGATGGTCGACGGCGAGAGCGGCACCGGTCCGTCCTCGACCTCCCACAGCGCCGCCTCCGTGCTCACCCCGCCCACGCCGTACCAGTGCTCGGGGTGCGCACCGCGCACCCCGGCCCGGGCCAGCCGGGCCAGCTGCCGCGCGGCCCGGGCCTGCGACTGCGGGTCCGAGACCGCGAGCTCCGGATCGCATACGGCGCGGCGCAGTTCGGCGACGAGTGCGGGCAGCGCGAGCACCCGGCCCGCGGGCAGCGGCGCCGGCGCGACCGGGTCCGCCGAGTCGCCGTCCACGGCGCCGATCAGTTCGTCGACGAAGCGCGAGGGCACCAGGTCGGTGTCGCCGGACGCGGAGTCGACCGCGGTGACCAGCAGCGTGCGCCGGGCGCGGCTGCACGCCAGCAGGAACAGCCGACGTTCCTCGGCCAGCAGCGGCGCGGTCCGGGACAGCTGCGCCGCCGTCGTCGCCGTCTCGTCACCGACGCCCGCGGTGAGGTCCACCAGCGCCTCGGTGCCGAGCAGGGTTCCGCGTGATCGCAGTCCCGGCCACAGCCCCTCCTGGACGCCGGCCACCACCACCACGTCCCATTCCCGGCCCACCGCCGAGTGCGCGCTGAGCACCGCGACCGACTCCCCCGGCACCGCCGCGGCCGACCGCGGGTCGCTCGGGATCTCTTGTTCGGCAAGGTATTCGACGAAACCGACCAGGCTGGCCCGGGGCAGCCGGTCCACGTAGTTGGCGGCCCGGTCGAACAGTGCCACCACCGCATCGAGGTCGCGGTCGGCCTGCGCTCCGATCGGTCCACCTCGGGCCGATGCCGTCGCCCACCGCTTCTCCAGCCCGGTCGCCCGCCAGCAGGTCCACAGCACGGTCTCCACCCCGCGGCCCTGGCGATGCGCGGCGCGGGCCTGCCCGAGGATGGAGAGCAGCCGACGCAGCGCCGCGAACTCGACGTCGGTGAGCGCGCCGAGCAGTTCGCCGTGTTCGTCCTCGCCGTCGACGATCAGCAGTCGCAGCAGCTCGGCCGAGTCGCGCTCGCCGCCCGCGGCCAGTTCGACTCGTCTCAGGCCGCGGCGCAGCCGGCGCAGGGTCACCGGGTCGGCGCCGCCCACCGGACCCGACACCAACGCCAACGCGTCCTCGCCGCTGAACTCGTCGGCCGCGACGGCCCGCATCGCCAGCAGCAACCCACCGACCGCGTGCTGGCGGGCCAGCGGAAGCTCGGAGGCCGCGGTGGTGACCGGCACCCCCGCCGCCAGCAGCGCCCGGCGCAGCGGAGCCAGTGCCCGCGGCACCGACCGCACGATCACGGCCATCGACGACCACGGCACCTCGTCGTGCAGGTGCGCCCGGCGCAGGGTGTCCGCGATCAGCGCCGACTCCTTGCCCTGGGTGCCGAGCACCTCGACGTGCGCCCGGCCCGGTTCGCCGCCCGGCACCGTCGCCGCACCGCGGTGCGGGGGCAGTCCGGGCAGTCGCCCGGCGATCGAGCCCACCAGTGCACCGATCCGCTCGGCGCTGCGGTGCGCGACGTCGAGCACCACCTGCCGGTCCGACCCGCGCTCGGCGAGGTCCGTCAGGAATCGCGAGTCCGCGCCGCGAAAGCCGAACACCGCCTGGTCCGGGTCTCCGGCCACCACCGTCTCGGCGCCGGTGCCCAGCAACCGGACCAGCTCCGCGGCCTGCGGGTCGAGGTGCTGCGCGTCGTCGACGTAGAGGTGCCGGATGCGCAGGCGTTCCCGCTGCAGCAGGTCCGGGTCCGTGGCGAAGGCGGTGAGCGCGGCGCCGACGAGTTCGGCGGCGTCGAGCGCGGGCGCGGTCGCCTCCGGCGCCTCCACACCGACCGCGCCGCGCAGCAGCATCACCTGCTCGTAGCGGATGGCGAACTGCCCGGCCGCCACCCACTCGGGCCGCGAGTGCGCCCGGCCGAGGTCCACCAGGTCCTCCGGCCCGAGTCCGCGTTCACCCGCCCGCAGCATCAGGTCCCGGAGTTCGACGGCGAAACCCGTCATCGGCAGCGCAGGCCGCAGCCGCTCCGGCCAGTGCTCGGCCCCGTCCGCGACGTCGCCGCGGAGCATCTCGCGCAGCACCGCGTCCTGCTCCGCGCCGGTGATCAGCCGCGGGGGCGGGTTGGCGTGCGCGGCGGCCTGCAGCCGCAGGACCGCGAAGGCATAGGAGTGCACGGTCCGCACCAGCGGCTCCCGGGTGGCCCCGGAGGGCCCGGCGCCGAGCAGGCCTGCGGTGATCGCCTCGCGGACGGCGGTGGCGGCCTTGCGCGAATGCGTCAGCACCAGGACCGACTCGGGGTCGCCGTCGGGGCCGCCGATCCGCGACGCCGCGAGGTCCACCAGGAGCGAGGTCTTCCCGGTGCCCGGCCCGCCGAGAACCTGCCAGGGCCGCCAGCGGTGACCACGGGCGGGCGGGCCCTCGGGCCGCCCGGGGGTGAGCAGGGGTTGGACCTGCGGCCCCCATTCCCGAGTCGGGGGCGCGGTCGACGCACGACGGACCAGCGTCGCCGTCGACCTCTCCACCTTGCCCCTGCTCTTCATGGCAGGCATTCCATCACGGGCCGCCGACAGCCCCGCCGCCCGCTCTTCGGGCGTCGGTGGGATCGGGCAGGATGGCACCCGTGAGCGATCTCGAGATCCACCGGTACGGGCCCGTCGACGGCCCGGTCGTCTTCGGCCTGCACGGCATGACCGGGCACGGGCAACGCTGGCAGCACCTCGCCGAGCGCTACCTCCCGCAGGCCCGGGTGATCGCGCCCGACCTCCGGGGGCACGGCCGCTCCACCTGGGCGCCGCCGTGGGGCCTCGCGGATCAGGTCGAGAGCCTCGTCGCCCTGCTCGAGGCGGAGACCGCCGAGCCGGTGGTGCTGGTCGGGCACTCGTACGGCGGCGCGATCGCCATCCATCTCGCCCGCCGGGTACCGGACCGGGTCCGGGCGCTGGTCCTGCTCGATCCCGCGATCGGGATGAACCCCGCCCGGATGCTCGAGATCGCGGACCTGACGGTGCGCTACCCCGACTACACGGACGCGGCGGAGGCTCGCTCGGAGAAGGTGCACGGAGCCTGGGCGGGCGTCGACACCGAGGTGCTGGACGCGGAGATGGCCGAGCACCTGGTCGAACTCGACGGCGGCCGGGTCGGCTGGCGCTACAGCGTGCCCGCAGTGGTGGCGTCCTGGGGTGAGCTGGCCCGGCCCGCCGTGTTGCCGCCTGCGGACCTGCCGACGGTGCTGGTGCCTGCGCTGCGGGTGCAGCCGCCGTACCTCTCGCCCGGCTACCGCGCGGAACTCGCCGCGCACCTCGGCGACCGGCTGACCGTCGCGGCGATGGACGTCGACCACATGGTGGCCCAGGCCCGGCCCGGCGAGGTCGCCGCCCTGATCGAGAAGCTGCTCTAGCCGTGGCCGCCACCACCGAGGAGCAGATCGAGCGGGTCCGGGCCCTCGTCGCCGCGATCCCGTCCGGCAAGGTGGCGACCTACGGCGACATCGCGGCGGCGGCCGGGCTGTCGAGTGCCCGCACGGTGGGCTGGATCATGCGGACCGATTCCGCCGACCTGCCGTGGCACCGGGTGATCGGCGCGTCCGGGCGGCCTGCCGCACATCTCGCCCACCGGCAGATCTCCCAGCTGGCGCTGGAGGGTGTCCCGGTCGACGACGGCCGGGTGGACCTGCGCGTGGCCCGGCACCGCTTCTGACCGGACTGCCTGGCCACCGAGGTAGGCCGTGCCACCGATCCGCCTGCGGCACGGCACCTACCCGTCAGCAGGCGACGGTGATCGCGTACTCGCCTGCGGCGGACACCGGCACCGAGACCCGCGAACCGCCTGCGACCGAGCGGACCGTTGCCGCTCCGACGTTGGTACCCGAGACCTCGGGCTGCGCGCAGCGGGCGGGAACCCAGATGTCCGCGGAGACCCCGGCCCGGTCCGCGACACCCTCGACCTCGAGCGCGCCGCTGGGTACGTCGGCGCGGATCGCGGTCAGCTCGCCGGGGACCGCGCGCGGGTAGCCGCGGTTCAGGATGGCCCGAATCGGGCTGTCCTCAGGGAAACTCTCGAACTCGCCGAACGTGCCGGGCTCGCAGTCCGGCCGGTTGCCCCGAGTCTGGACGTTGTGCGGGTCACCGCAGGCCTGCTTCCACTGCCACCAGGTGCCGCCGACCAGGTGGGCGTCCTCCTGCGCCGCGTACCGGGCGACCTTGTCCGTGTTGGCCGCGTCGTCACCGAAGTAGCCCCACTCGCCGGAGAAGAACGGGGTGCCGTAGTTCTTCCCCGCCGCCGCGGCGTTGGCGAAGCCCGACTCGATGGTCCCGGCGGCCAGCGGCAGCGACTCGTTGTAGATGTGTGGCGCGAAGACCAGGTTGGGATCGGAGAGGAACGAGGGCCGCGCTGCCGCGTCGATCGAACCCGACGAACCCGACGAACCGGACGAACCGAGGAAGTCGCCGGGACCGGTGGCCGGCCCCGGGACCGGGAAGATGCTGGTGACGACGCCCGGCTCGAAGTAGGCGGTGTGGCTGAAGCCGCCCGGTGCGGCCGACTCGGCGGCGCGGATCGCCGGGATCAGCCGGTCGTAGAGCGTGCCGAGCTTCACGTAGTCGTTGAGGCCGAAGGACAGTCCCGGGTTCGGCTCGTTGAGCAGGTCGTAGCCGACGACGGTCGGGTCGGCGGCGAACCGGCCTGCCACGAACTGCCAGGCCTTGACGAACTCGCCCTGGATGCCGTTGACGTCGTTGTAGAAATTCTCGAACGACCGCTGGACCGCCACCGACACCTCGCGGGAGTCCGCGAGCCTGCAGGTGTCCGCGCCGCCCACCGTGGCGGTGGCCCACGCCGGGGCGCCGTCCCACCCGACCGCGGGCTTCATCGGCGCGGGGCAGGTCACCCCGTCCGGCGTGGCGACCGCCGTGCCCCAGGCGTCCTGGTGCATGTCGAGGATGACGCCGATGTCGTGGGCCTTGGCCCACGCCGTCGCCTGCGCGATGCGGTCGAGGTATGCCGAGTCGAACTGGCCCCGCTCCGGCGAGATCAGCGACCAGCTCATGATCAGCCGGACGACGTTGAAGCCCCGGGACGCGATGCCCGCGAAGTCGTCCTCGGTCAACGGCATCACCGGATCGAGGTCGGGGAACTCCTGGTAGTACTCGCCGAGCCCGTTGACGTTGATGCCGCGCAGCAGCACCGTGCGGCCCTGCTCGTCGACCATGCGCGGCGCCCCGGAGGTGCTGGTCGCCAGTCTGCTCGGGGACTGGCCTGCGGGCTCGGCGGCGACGGTGGCGGCGCCCGCGCTCATCGTTGCCGCGCACAGTAGCGCCGTCAGCGCCGTCGTCACTCGGGTTCTGGACCACATTCCGGGGACACTCGCCTTCTCTTCGACACACCGTTTGACAAGAATTCGCACGACTGTCGGCCATTATTGGTCAAATGTCCAGTTCGCGGCAGGGGTTTACCGAAACCGCAGTGCCAGAACAGCTGTGGCAGGCTCGAAGCCATGACCGGCGAACGCAACATCGACGTCCTGCTCGCCGCCATGGACCCGGTCCGCCGAGAGGGCACCTTCGTCTTCGTGTTCGTCGCGGACCCGAGCGGGACGGACGGCGTGACAGCGGCCGCCACGGTCGCCGAGGAGGGCGGGCTCTCGCTGGTCGTCACCAAGCGCGAGGCCGACATCCGCGGCTGGACCTACGACTTCGAGGCCGGCTGGATCACCCTGCAGGTGCACTCCGCACTCGACGCCGTGGGGTTGACCGCCGCGGTGAGCGGGCGGCTCGCCGACCTGGGCATCAGCTGCAACGTGATCGCCGGGTACCACCACGACCACCTGCTGGTCCCAGTCGGTGACGTGCCTCGTGCGCTCGACGCACTGCGGGCGCTGGCGCGCGAACACGGAGACCCGTCACCGAGGAGGCACGCATGAGAACGCCGACCGTCACCGTCACCGTCTGCGCGGCCCTGATCGCCGTGGCGGTCACCGCCTGCGGAAACGACACCGAGCCACCCCCGCCGGCGCCTGCCGCAGCGCGACCGTCCGAGACACGTGCAACCGAGTCCGTCCCCTCGACAACACAGTCCACCCCAGCGACGGAGGATGCCGGCGACACCGTCAGTGGGCAGGGCCGCTGCCTGGACCCGGACTCGGTGGGAGTGCGTGACGCCGTCGCCGGCCTGGACCAGACGCCCTACGGGTGGGTCGTCGGCGCCGCGTCCGAGGACCCGCTGGGCTCCTGCCCCGACCTGTCGTGGGCGGTGGCGGACGTGCAGGCCGGCACCGCCAGCTCACCGCGGCACGTCCTGTTCTTCCACGACGGCCGCTACCTCGGCACCGCGACCGCCGAGCCGTACGCCTTCACCCACGTCGCGGGCACGACCGGCAGCACCGTCACGGTCGAGTACCGGTGGCTCGCCGACAACGAACCGAACTGCTGCCCCGCCGGCGGGCCGGCCGCGATCGACTACACCTGGGACGGGTCCCGGGTGGTGATGGAGCAGTCGCTGCCGCAGGCGATGCTCGACTCCTACCACCGCTGACACTCCCGACGATCTCGCGGTCGAGCAGACCGCCGGCACACCCGGCTTCCTACACTCGGTCCCATGCCGACGCCGTCCCCAGCCGATGCCCCCATCCAGATCCGATGGATCCGGGACCCGAGCACCGCCAGGCCGGCGCCGCCGGCCACCGCAGCGGAGGCCGTGGCAGTGCTCGAACGGGGCAGCGCAGCCTTCGCCCGGGTGGGCACGGAACCGATCGAGTTGCATGTCGACCGTGAGGCATTCGGCATCGCACCCGAGGACGACGAGGACGACGAGGACGGCATCCTCACCCAGAGCCCCTTCGCCGCCGTGCTGAGTTGCTCGGATGCTCGCGTGCCGATCGAGCTGACCCTCGGGCGAGCGGCCAACGACCTGTTCGTGGTCCGGGTCGCTGGCAACGTCCCCGGATCCGACAGCCGGGGCAGCCTGCACTACGCGGCGCAGCACCTGCCGAGCGTGCAACTGTTCACCGTCATCGGGCACTCGCAGTGCGGGGCCGTGTCGGCGGCCGTCGACGCGATGCTCGAGCCGCACCGGTACCTGCAGATTGCCTCGGACGCGCACCTGCGCGGGATCGTCGACTCCCTGCTCGCGGGCGTTCACTTCGCCGATCGTGCACTGACGCACGTACACGGCAGCCGAGTCCGGGACTCGGCGCACTACCGCACCAGACTGATCACCCTCGCGACCCTCGCCAACACCGCGCTCACCGCGACCGTCCTGCAGCGAGACCTGCGACGCCCGACGGCATTCGGCGTCTACAAGCTCGCCACCCGCAACGTCGGCGTCCGCGGTGCCGACGGCTGGGTGCCCGGGCTCGCGATGGCCCCGGAGGACGACGGCGAGCTCGCCGCCGTGGTGGAGGGCGCCGCTCGGTCCCTGGCCGTGTGATCCACACCGACGTTCCGCCCGGCAACTCGCACGGGGCGTGCGAACATGTACCGATGACCCACGGCCCGCAGAACTTTGGCGCAATCGTCCTCGCGGGAGGCTCCGGCAGTCGGATGGGTGGCGTCGACAAGCCCGCACTCGAAGTCGCGGGCCGGACCCTGCTCGACACGGCCCTCGACGCGGTCTCGGGCGCCGCGACCGTGGTGGTGGTCGGCCCGGATCGCGACCTTCCCGCCACCGTCCGCCAGACCCAGGAGTCGCCGCGCGGGTCCGGCCCGGTCGCCGCACTCGCCGCGGGACTGCCCGAGCTCGGCCCCACCGAGCTGGTCGCGGTGCTGGCCGCGGACCTGCCGTTCCTGACGCCCGCGGCCGTCGGCGCCCTCGCCGCCGCGTTGGCGGCCGACCCGGCCGCGGACGCGGCGTTTGCCGTGGACGAGGGCGGACGGGTGCAGTTCCTGCTGGGGCTGTGGCGCACCGGGGCCCTGACCGCACGACTGGCCGCGCTCGCCGCGGACGGCCTCGCCAACCAGGCGATGAAGACCCTGGTCCCGACCAACCATGCGACGGTACCGATGTCGGACATCTCGGACTGCGACACCGAGGCCGACCTGGCACAGGCCCGGTCCCGGGACACCCCCTCGATGAGCATCGAGGCCGCGCGCGCGGCCGCCCACCACGGGATCGTCGCCCTGCCGACGGTTGCCCACTCCCCCGTCGGGTCCCTCGGCAGCGTGCTGGCACACCCCCTCGTCGCGGCCGCGCCGCTGCCCCGGATGGATGTCTCGGCGATGGACGGCTACGCCGTATCCGGTTCCGGGCCTTGGCAGCTCGACCCGGAGGTCCGCTACGCGGGCTCGACCGACGAACTCGAACTCACACCCGGGCACGCGGTGCGGATCGCCACCGGCGCGCACCTGCCGACCGGCGCGGACACGGTGGTCCGGGACGAGCACGCCACCGTCGACGGCACCACGGTGAGCAGGCGCCCCGACACCCCGACCCGGGACGACGTCCGCCGCCGCGGCGAGGACTGGCAGTCCGGGACCGTACTGGCCCCGGCCGGCGCCGTGATCACCCCGGCACTGGCCTCGGTCGCCCTCAGCGCCGAGGTCGGCCGGCTCGCGGTCCGCGGTCCGGTCCGGGCCCGAATCGTGGTGACCGGAGACGAGATTCGGCGCGACGGACCGCTGCGGCCCGGGCAGACGCGGGACTCCCTCGGTCCACTGATGCCGCAGTTCCTGTCCTGGTGCGGGGCGCACACCGCCACCGAGGCGCACCTGCGCGACACCGCAGGCGGCTTCGACGACCTGCTGGCCCCGCCTACCGGAACCGAACCCGCCGAGAACCTGGTGGTGATCGTGGGCGCGACCGGCGGCGGCGCCGCGGACCACCTGCGTCAGGCGCTGGACCGGCGGGGCGCACGACTGCTGGTCGGCCGGGTCGGCTGCCGGCCCGGCGGCTCGCAGGTCGTCGCGGTGCTGCCCGACGGCCGGGTGCTCCTCGGGCTGCCCGGCAACCCCTACGCCGCAGTCGCGACGCTGCTGCTCGTCGCGCCGACGGTGGTTGCGGCGCTCACCGGCGCTCCGCGGCCGCTGCCGGTCACCGGCGTGATCGCCAACGCCGCCGAGATCGCCTCGGACGTACCGCGAATCGTGCCGGTCACCCGACTTGCGGACGGTCGGTGGCAGGCCGCCACCACGCTGCGTACCGCGCATCTCGCCGGCCTGATCGGGGCCGACGCACTCGCGGTCATCGAACCCGCAACGCCTGACGGAGGGCTTGCGGAGCTGCTGCTCCTGCCGCAGTGAGGTAGCGCGAGACCAGCAGCTGCACCAGGTCCGGGTGCACGCCGAGCGGCTCGGTCACACCGTCGGCCCCGGCGTCGCCAAGCCGGTTGTGAAAGAGGCCGTGCGCCAACAAGTACGAGGCCACGAAGATCCGGCGGTGTCCCTCGCCGCGCAACCGACCCACCACCTCGGGCACTCGTGGCTGCGCCGTCGCGACGTACCCGATCCGCACCGGTCCGCCGACGAGCTCGGCCAGCAGCGCGGCCGAGCGGCGCACGTCGGAGAGCGCCCGGGGATCCGAGGAACCGGCGGCGGCGAGCACCACCGCGTCGCCCGGTCGCCAACCGGTCTCGACGAGCCGCTGGAGCAGCACCGCGGCGAGCACCCGGTCCGGGCCCAGTGCCGCGGTGACCCGCACGTCCGGGTGACCGGAGTCCGCGACCTCGCGCGGCACGTCGGTGTGCACGTGATAGCCGGAGGCCAGGAAGGCCGGCACCACCACCGCCGGGCCGTCGAGTTCGCGCAGCACCTCCGACGGCGACGGCCCGAGCACGTCGACGAACGCGACCCGAGTGGTGCCCACCTGAGCGGACACCGCCTCGGCGAGCGCGGCAACCTGTTCGACGCCGCGGGCGCTGCGGGTGCCGTGCGCCACCAGGACCAGGGCCGGCGCGGTCATCCGAGCGTCGCGTCCCCGGCGGCACCGACACCGACGCCGACGCCCACACCGACTCCGACTCCGACTCCGGCGAAGTCGATCCCGTCCCCGTCACCGCAGTCGACGGGATCGAGCGCCAGCCGGTAGCCGCGCTTGACGATCGTCTGCACCACCGTCGGGGCGCCGATACCGGCCCGCAGCCGTGCGACCGCGGTCTCGACCGCGTGCGTGTCCTCGCCGCCGCCGGGCAGCACGGACAGCAGTTCCTCGCGGGTCACCACCCGCCCGGGGATCCGGGTCAGCGCGCGGATCAGGGCCATCCCGGCGGGCGGCAACGGGCGGACCTCACCGTCGACCACCACGCACCGGCCGTGCACCACCAGGGTGTGCCCGGCGGCCCGCAGCGTCACCGCACGCCGCGGCAGTTCCTCGGCGATGTGCCGGGCCAAGGACCCGAGTCGGGCCCGGCCCGGCGTCGAGGTGGGCACGCCGAGCGCCTCGAGCGGCGCCGCCGTCACCGGTCCGACGCAGACCGCGAGCACCTGCCCGTTGAACGCCTGCAGCACCGAGTTGATCAGGCCGATCTCCTTGGCCCGCATCAACATCGACGCCACCGCCGGCGCGCTGGTGAAGCTCACCGCGTCGAGTCCGCCGGTCGCCGTCAGTTCGATCAGCCGGTCCATCGCGGACTGGTCCTCCGGCGGGGTCCACCGGTACACCGGCACCGGCACGACCTGCGCGCCGGCCACCCGGAGCACCTCGCACAGGTCCGGCAGCGGCTCCCACTCGGTGGCCGCGCCGTGCATCTGCACGGCGATCCGCCGGCCCTCGACGCCGGCCTCCAGCAGGTGGTCGATGACCTCTGCCGAGGACTCCGACGCCGGCGACCATTCCTCCCGCAGGCCCGCGGCACGGATCGCGCCCGTCGCCTTCGGTCCGCGGGCGAGCAGCCGCGCCGAGGCCAGCGCGACGCGCAGGTCGTCCGAGAGCCCCCAGCCCTCGGCCGCCGCCATCCAGCCGCGGAACCCGATGCCGGTGGTGGCGATCGCGATCTCCGGCGGGGAGGAGATCAGGTCCTCGGTGACGCGCTCGAGTTCCGCGTCGTCGACGAGCGGAATGATCCGGATCGCGGGGGCGTGCACGACCGTCGCGCCACGCCGGGTCAGCAGCGTGCTGAACTCCTCGTGGCGTCGGGCGGCGGTCACCCCGACCGTGAACCCGCGCAGCGGGTCGCCGGTGTTCGGGACGACACTCACGCGGCACCGGCCGTGGACACCAGGTCGCCGCCGGCCTGCAACGAGCTGTGCACCTGCACCACGCCTGCCCAGACCCGCACGTCGTAGACGGGCAGCCGCACCGAGGGCTCGTCCAGGCAACGCCCGTCCGCCAGCGAGAACGCCTGCTTGAGCAGCGGCGAAACCACGATCGGCTCGCCTGCCCGGTCACCGACCAGCCCGCGCGACATGACCGCCGCCCGGCCGTAGGGATCGATGTTGCCCACGGCGTGGAGCGTGCCGTCCTCCAGCAGGAACAACGCCACCTGCTCGCCCCCTCGCAGCAGCACGGCCACCCCGAGCCCCGGGATCAGCTGGCTGAGCGGGCAGGCCGAGGTCCACTCGAGCCGCCCGTCGCGCACGCTGTCGCGCCCGGGGCCGGTCACGGTGTGGGTCTTGATGTCGATCTCAGTCATGACGGTCCTCCCTTGTACCGGTCTTATTTCTACGGTTCGGGTGTTTCCGAGGCGTTAAGTTGTCATTCCCTGGCAGTAAGGATCGCGGGCATCCCGATCAGCACCGGAACCTTGCGTACGCCGGACTCGTCGAACGCGACCGTCGGGTCCGCCTCCTCGGGTGCGTTGACGAAGGAGACGAAGCGCGAGAGCTTCTCCGGGTCCTCGAGCACCCCGGCCCATTCGTCCCGGTAGCCGTCGACGTGCTTGGCCATCGCCGCCTCCAGTTCCGCGGCGATGCCGAGGCTGTCCTCGCACACCACCTCCTTGAGGTGGTCGAGACCGCCGTCGAGGGCCTCGACCCACGGCGCGGTGCGCTGGAGACGGTCGGCGGTGCGGATGTAGAACATCAGGTACCGGTCGATGTAGCGGACCAGGGTCTCGTCGTCGAGGCCGCCTGCCAGCAGCTGGGCGTGCTTGGGCGACTGGCCGCCGTTGCCGCCGACGTAGAGGTTCCACCCGTTCTCGGTGGCGATGATGCCGACGTCCTTGCCCCGCGCCTCCGCGCACTCACGGGCGCAGCCCGACACCCCGAACTTCAGCTTGTGCGGCGAACGCAGGCCGCGATAGCGGTTCTCCAGGTTCACCGCCATCCCCACCGAGTCCTGCACTCCGTACCGGCACCAGGTGGACCCGACGCAGCTCTTCACGGTGCGCAGCGACTTGCCGTAGGCCTGGCCGGACTCCATGCCGGCGTCGACCAGTCGCTTCCAGATCGCGGGCAGCTGCTCGACGCGGGCACCGAACAGGTCGATCCGCTGCCCGCCGGTGACCTTGGTGTAGAGCCCGAAGTCGCGGGCCACCTCGCCGATCACGATCAACTGCTCGGGGGTGCACTCGCCGCCGGGCATCCGCGGGACCACCGAGTAGGTGCCGTTCTTCTGGATGTTCGCCAGGAAGTGGTCGTTGGTGTCCTGCAACGAGGCCTGGCTGCGGTGCAGGATGTGGTCCGAGTCGGTCGAGGCGAGGATCGACGCCACCACCGGCTTGCAGATGTCGCAGCCGGAGCCCTTGCCGTACTTGGCGATCAGCGCGGAGAAGGTGCGGGTGCCGGTGGCCTGGACGATCTCGAACAGCTCCGCACGGGACTGCGCGAAGTGCTCGCACAGCGCCTTGCTCATCACCACGCCGGACGACGCCAGCAGCGCCTTGACCGTCGGCAGGCAGCCGCCGCAGGTGGTGCCGGCGTTGGTGCAGGCCTTCACCGCGGCGATGTCGCAGGCGCCGTCGGCGATCGCGCCGCAGATCGCGCCCTTGGTGACGCCGTTGCACGAGCAGACCTCGGCGTCGTCGGGAAGCGAACCGGCGCCGGGCTTCTCGCCGGCCGGGGAGATCAACGAGGCCGGGTCGCCGGGCAGCTCGCGGCCGACCAGCGGCCGCAGCGACGAGTATGCGGACGCGTCACCGACGAGGATGCCGCCGAGCAGCGTCTTGGCGTCGTCGGAGAGCACCAGCTTGGCGTAGGTCCCCTTCGCGGCGTCGCTGAGCACGACCTCGAGGGCGCCGGGCGTCTGCCCGTGCGCGTCACCGAAGCTGGCGACGTCGACGCCCATCAGCTTCAGCTTGGTCGAGAGGTCCGCGCCCGGGAACTCCGCTGCGCCGCCGAGCATCCGGTCGGCGACGATCTCGGCGGTGGTGTAGCCCGGTGCCACCAGCCCGTAGCAGCGTCCCTCGACGGCGGCGCACTCGCCGATCGCGTACACGTCCGGGTCGGAGGTGCGGCAGCCGAGGTCGGTGAGGATGCCGCCGCGTTCGGCGACGTCGAGTCCGGCGTCGCGGGCCAGCTGGTCGCGCGGACGGACCCCGGCGGAGAACACCAGCACGGCCGCGTCCAGCACGGTGCCGTCGGACAGCTCGACCGAGATCCCTTCGGGCCCTTCGGTGATCGAGGAGGTCGACACCGCGGTGTGCACCACCAGGCCGAGCGCGGTGACCAGGCGCTCGAGCACCACGCCGCCACCCTCGTCGACCTGGGCCGGCATCAGTCGCGGGTTGTACTCGACCACGTGCGGGGTCATCCCCATCAGCTTGAGCGCATTGGCGGCCTCGAGCCCCAGCAGCCCGCCGCCGACCACCACGCCGACCGCGCCCTGGCCGGCGCGCTCGGCGCGGGCCCGGATGCCGTCGAGGTCGTCGAGGGTGCGGTAGACGAAGCAGCCGTCCGAGTCGTGACCGGGCACGGGCGGGACGAAGGCGTAGGAGCCGGTGGCCATCACCAGCGCGTCGTAGGCCAGTACCTCGCCGGTCGTGGTGGTGACGGTGCGCGCGGCCTTGTCGATCGACGCCGCGCCCTCGCCGACCCGCAGGTCGACGAGCTCGTCACCCGGGTAGTCGTTGCCGGCGAGCGCGAGTTCCTTAGCGTCCCAGGACCCGACGTAGGACGAGAGCCCCACCCGGTCGTAGGCGGGCAGGGCCTCCTCGCACAGGACCGTGACCCGCCACTGCGCGGTCTCCCGGTCCCGTGCGCGCAGCGCCTCCACGAACCGGTGCCCCACCATGCCGTGCCCGATCACCACTACCGACTTGTTGTTCATGCCGCGCCCTCCTGATCGATCGAAATGCTGTGCTGTGTGCCCGGTGCCCGCCGGGTCCGCGCTGGTCACGCCGGTCCGCTCAGGCCGAGACCGAGGCGCGGTCGTCGGCGGCGGCGTCCGTGGCCCGGCTCGGCCGACGCAGGAACACGGCCCAGGTGACCACCATGCAGACCGCGTAGAAGCCGAGGAAGACCCAGAACGCCATGGTCGCGGACTTGGCCGGGCTGTTGTACGACGCCCGGAGCACCAGGTTGATGCCGACTCCGCCGAGCCCGCCGATGGCACCGGCGAAGCCGATCAGCGCGCCGGACATGGTGCGCGACCACGCGGCCCGGCCGGCCTGGTCCAGACCGGTCAGCGACTGCGCCTTGGCCTCGAAGATCGAGGGGATCATCTTGTACACCGAGCCGTTGCCCAGCCCGGAGAGCAGGAACAGCGCGATGAACCCGAGCACCAGCGCGAGCAGCACCGGACCGCCGGCCGCGCCTGCGGTGGCGTCGTCGACGGTGCCCGCGACGACCAGCACCGTGGCCGCCATCGCCATCGCGCCGAAGGTGTACAGGGTGATCTTGCCGCCGCCGATGCGGTCGGCGAGCGCGCCGCCGAGGGGCCGGGCGATCGAGCCGAGCAGCGGGCCGATGAAGGCGATCTGGGCGGCGTGCAGGGCCGCCTGCGGCGCGGTGTCCCCGCCGGCGAGGAAGTTGATCTGCAGCACCTGGCCGAACGCGAAGGCGAACCCGATGAACGAGCCGAAGGTACCGATGTAGAGGAACGAGATGATCCACGAGTCCCGGAACTTCAGGGCCCGGCCCATGGCACGCAGGTCCGCGGTCTGGCCGCCGAGGTTGTCCATGTACAGCGCGGCGCCGACGGCCGCGACACCGCAGAGCACCAGGTAGACGGCGCACACGATCCACGGGGCGGTGTTGCCGACGGTCGCGATGACGAGCAGGCCGATCAGCTGGATCACCGGGACGCCGATGTTTCCGCCGCCCGCGTTGAGCCCCAGCGCCCAGCCCTTCAGCCGCTGCGGGTAGAAGGCGTTGATGTTGGTCATCGAGGACGCGAAGTTGCCGCCACCGACGCCCGCGAGCGCCGCCACCAGCATGAAGGTGGTGTAGGAGTGGCCCGGGTTGAGCATCAGGTAGAGGGTGGCGAGCAGCGGGACCAGCAACACCAGTGCGCTGAACACCGTCCAGTTGCGGCCGCCGAACCGGGCCGTCGCGACGGTGTACGGGATCCGGATCAACGCGCCGACCAGCGTCGGGACCGCGACCAGGAAGAACTTGCCCGCGGCGTCGATGCCGTAGACGTCGGTGGGCATGAACAGCACCATCACCGACCAGATCGACCAGACGGAGAAGCCGACATGCTCGGCGACCACGGACCAGATCAGGTTTCGACGAGCGATCCGCGAACCGCCGGACTCCCACGCCTCGACATCCTCGGCATCCCAGTTGGGGATGTAATGGCTACGGGTGAGCAGGTTCTCGGCAGTCACTGGGCCTCCTCGATGGCATCGGAGTCCCGACACTACGAGCGCGATGTTGCCCGGGCGCTGCCACGAGTGACCCATCGGTGAACTTGCGCTCACCCGGCGCGCGGGTGGTCAGTGAGCGACGTTCGCGTGGGTGAGCAGCCCGGTCAGTCCGCCTGCGGCCGACCCCAGGAGTCCTCCAGGTACCGCGGCTTGCACGCCACGTACCCCGCCACCAGGATCACCGCGACGGCGGCGAGCAACATCGCGAACGGCCACGTCCACCCGCCGCTGACGTCGCGCAACACCCCGAACAGCAGCGGCCCCAGGCAGGCCACCGCGTAGCCGAGACCCTGGGTGAAGCCGGACAGCGCGGCGGACCCGGCGCCGGTCCGGGTACGCAGGTTGATCAGGGTCAACGACATCGGGAAGGTGCTCGGGCCGAGGCCGACCAGCAGGATCCACAGCACCGGCGCCGCCATCGGCGCGAACAGCAGACCCGAGAAGCCGATCAGGTAGAACACCGCGCAGGCCAGCACCACCGGGTACGGGTTGGGGATCCGCGCGCACAGCGCGGGCGCGCCGAGGGCGGCGATGAAGCCGACCGCGGCGAACAGCCCGACCATGGTGCCGCCGAACCCGGCGCTGGCACCGGCGTCGGCGAGGATCTTCGGCACCCAGGTGAACAGGGAGTAGGTGATCAGCGAGGTCATGCCGAACATGCCCGCCATTCCCCAGGCCACCGGCGAGCGCCACACCTGCCCACGCGGCTCGGCAGGCGGGCCGACGTGCTCCGCACCGGTGCCGACGCCGTCGTTGCCCCGGTGACTGACCACGACGGACACCCAGGGGACGACGGCCGCGAACGCGAGCAGTGACCACACCCCGAGCGAGACCCGCCAGCCCTGCGCCTCCGCGAGCGGCACCGCGACCAGCGCCGGCAGCACGGTGCCGACCTGCACACAGGTGATGTAGATCGCGCTCATCATCGCGACCCGGTCGGAGAAATACCGCTTGACCAGCGGCGGGATCACCACGTTGCCGATGCCCATGCCGCCGAGCGCCAGCGCGGAGAGCGCGAGCAGCGATCCGGTGTCGGAGACGAGTGACCGGGTCGCGATGCCCACGCCGGTCATCAGCACCGAGGCCAGCGCCACCCGTTCCAGGCCGAATCGCAGCGCCAGCCGGGGGGTGAGCAGGCCGGCGAGCGCGAACAGCGCGGTGGGCAGCATGCCGAACACGCCGATCACGGTGGAGCCGAAGCCGATCTCCGCGCTGATCTGGTCGAGCAGCGGGGTCAGCGAGGTGACCGCGGTGCGCAGGGTGAGCGCGGCGAGCACGACGGCGACCAGGACCGTCAACCGCCCGGCGACCAGGCCCCGTCTGGGAATGGTCCCGCCCCGCTGCACTGTCGTCACCGTCATCACACACCTCGCTCGTCCACGTTCCCCGATGCCGGGAGAAATCGTAGGATGACCCTACGACACCGGGCAAGCGATATACACTGCGGCCGATATGCCCTACGTCACCGCGCCCGATCGGAGAGGGACCGTGCAACCCGTTCGACGAACCAGCCTCATCGCCCAGGTCACCGACCAGCTACGCCGCGAGATCGTGGCGGGCACCTGGCCCGTCGGGGCGCGGATCCCGACCGAGCCGGAACTGACCGAGCTGACCGGGACCGGGCGCAACACGGTCCGCGAGGCCGTCCAGGCACTGGTGCACGCGGGGATGCTCGAACGTCGGCAGGGCTCGGGCACCTATGTGATCGGCACCAGCGACCTCGGCGGCACGCTGGCGAAGTACTTCGCGTCGGCCCACGAGCGGGACGTGCTCGAGCTGCGCCAGGCCCTCGACGTCACCGCCGCCGCGCTCGCCGCCCGCCGCCGTGACGACGCCGACGTCGAGAACCTCCAGGCGCTGCTGGAGCAGCGAAACATCATGTGGCGCAACACGGATCCGATGACCCCGACCGAACGCCGGGCCGCCGTCGCCGCCGACGTCGCGCTGCACCGGGCGATCGTGGCGGCCAGCCACAACGAGGTGTACCTCGAGTTCTACGACTCGCTGCTCCCCACCATCGAGCAGACCGTCACCGACCACCCGGTCGACAACACGAACTCCTTCGAGCGCGAGCACGACGAACTGGTCCAGGCCGTGATCGACGGCGAGCCCGAGCGGGCGGCGACCGCCGCACGGCGGTTCCTGACCGAACTGATCACGCTGCGCCGGCCGGCCCCGACGCCCCGCGGCGCAGGCGCCCGCCGGGAATCAACCCACTCCGCATTTAGTTGAAAGTTTTATGAGTACCAGCGACCCCGTCCTGCAGCGGTTCCGCCTCGGCACGCCGTGGCAAGCCGTGGACCCATTCCTGTTCGTCGCCTACCACCTCGACACCTACCCGGAGGGCAACGCCGACCTCGGCCCCGACGCCTCCATCTCCGATCGCCCGCTCGGCCAGGACTTCGGCAGCCCCTCCGGCTGGAACATGTACCACGGGCAGACCGTCCCCGGGTTCCCCCAGCACCCGCACCGCGGCTTCGAGACGGTCACCTACGTCCGCCAGGGCACCGTCGACCACGCCGACTCCCTGGGCGCGACCGCGCGCTACGGCGACGGCGACACCCAGTGGCTGACCACCGGTCGAGGCGTCTCACACTCGGAGATGTTCCCGCTCCTGCACCGGAACCGCCCGAATCCGTTCGAGCTGTTCCAGATCTGGTTGAACCTGCCTGCCGCGTCGAAGACCGCCGACCCGCACTTCTCGATGTTCTGGAACGAGAACACCCCGCGCCACACCCGGACCGACGACGCAGGCCGGGTCGCCGAGGTGACGGTGATCGCCGGGCATCTCGACGGCGTCACCCCGCTCCCGCCCCCGCCCGAGTCGTGGGCGTCCAACGCCGACGCGGACCTGGCGATCTGGCACCTCGACCTCGCCGCAGGCGCGCAGTTCGAGCTGCCCGCGGCGTCCGGAGCCGACACCAACCGGGTGCTGTACCTGTACGAGGGCTCCTCGGTACGGATCGGCGAGACCCACGTCGACAGCGGAACGGGCGTCCTGGTCAACGCCTCCGCGCCGGTCACCCTCACCGCGGGCGACGGCGGCATCAAGATCCTGCTCCTGCAGGGTCGGCCGATCGGCGAACCGGTGGCCCAGCACGGCCCCTTCGTGATGAACGACGCCGCCGGACTGCAGGCGGCCTTCGACGACTACCGCCGAACCCTGTTCGGCGGGTGGCCCTGGCCGTCGGACGATCCCGTCCACCCCGCCGACGCCGGACGGTTCGCCCGGCACCCCGACGGTCGCCTCGACACCCCCTGACGGCGGCGCCCGGAGAGCACGCGACGGCCCCCGCACCGGATCAGGTGCGGGGGCCGTCGCGCTGGTGACGCAGACCCGACCCGGGACTACGCCCAGGTCAGGACCTGCTCGTCGGCCAGCCGCGGCAACCGGTCGAACCAGGGGTCGACGCCCGGATGGCCGATGTTGACGACCAGAACCGACTTGAACCGACCGCCCTCGAAGAACTCGGCGTCGACGCCGGCGTGGTCGAATCCGCCCATCGGGCCCGCGGCCAGGCCCTGGGCACGCACGGCCAGGACGAAGTAGCCGGACTGCAGGGCCGTGTTGAACTCGGCCGTCGCGATCCGGGCGCCGTCGTCCGCGGCGTAGACGTCCTTGAGCTCCGGACGGAACGGCAGCAGCTCGGGGACGTACTCGTGAAACTCGGTGTCCATCGCCAGCACGGCGACCACCGGCGCGGACTGCGCCTTGGCGCGGTTGCCCTCGGCCAGGTGCGGGACCAGCCGGGCCTTGCCCTCCTCGGTGCGCACGAACACCACCCGCAGCGGCTGGGTGTTGGCGGCGGTGGGGGCCCACTTGGCCAGTTCCCAGATGCCGGCGAGCTCCGCGTCCGTGACCGGTTCGGCGGAGAAGGTGCTGGCGGTGCGCGCCTGCGTGAAGAGCAGTTCCCGGCCTGCCTCGGCGAGCGGCGCGGTGGCGTACGGGGTGAGGTCGTCGATCAGCTCGGACATGATGCTTCTTTCTCCGTGGTCGCTATGGAAAAACTAGTTGCTATACAGACGTTAGCACTCGACTAGGATGGCGGCATGGCGAGCAAGGCGGCAGCGACACCACACGAGCCCCGGGTCTGCGACGCGGCCCTGGCGCGGGCGTTCACCTTCCTCGGCAAGCGCTGGAACGGTGTGCTGCTGGGAACCCTGATCAACGGCCCCGCCGGGTTCGCCGAACTCAAGCGGGCGGTGACGGGGATCAGCGACTCGATGCTCTCCGAGCGCCTGACCGAGCTCGCCGACGCCGGTCTCGTTCAGCGCACGGTCGACCCGGGACCACCGGTGGCGGTGGACTACCGGCTCACGCCCGCCGGGCACGCACTGCTGCCCGCGCTCAGCGCACTCACCACCTGGGCGGCGGAGAACCTGCCCGCCTCGAACTAGAGGATCAGCCGGATCAGGTCGCAGGTGCGCACCAGTCCGGGGAACGCCTCCGATGTCGACCGCGGATGCAGCGCATGGACCGCCAGTCGGAACATCAAGGCGCGCAACAGCATCTGCGGCCACTCCGGTAGGTCCTCCCAGCGGCCGATCAGTTCCTCGTCGGCCCCGCCCCAGGACAGGGCGTCGACCACCACGACGCCGGCGGCCCACGCCGACGGCCGCCAGTAGGGGGTGATGTCGGTGATCCCCGGTGCCGCCGCGCCGGCGAACAGCACCGTCCCGAACAGGTCGCCGTGCACCAACTGGTCGGGGCTGCGCACCGGCTTCCGCAGGGTCGCAAGCTGACTGATCAACTCGATGCTGGTGCGCCCGTCCGCCGAGGCCGGCTCGAACTGTCCCTTGACCCCGCGCAGCGGCACCTGTTCCCAGGCCGCCCGGTCCGCCGCGACGAAGACGTCCACGTCCTCCCACGGCGCCACCGGCGGCTGCACCAGGAACCTCGGTCGCTCCAGCGTGGTGGTGGCCGCGTGCAGTCGCATCGACAACGAGACCACCTCGTCGTGCCGCGGCTCCGGCGAGCCGGAGATGAATGTGTCCGCGCGCCAACCCGACACCACGTATCGGCCGTCGGTTGCCCGCACCGGCCGGGCGATTCGGACGCCGTCTGCCGTCAGGGTCTCGCGCACCTTCGCGGACCACGCCGCCCGGGCATGGTCGGCGACCGGTGAGAGCACCACGTCGTCGCACCGCCAGCCGCCGTCCCAGTCGCCGCCGAGCGGGAGCGGGTCCACTTCTCGAAGCCCGAACGTGGACCGGACGTGCGCGGGAGGTTCGACGGAGCTCACGCACTCAACGCTACCGGTGTCGGTGGCAACAGACGGTAAGGACGCGCCCTTACCTCTCGTCCGAGACGGTGTGGGCGTCAGTACACCGGCAGCGAACCGTCCACCTGGGCCGCCCAGGCCATCACCCCGCCCTGCAGATGCGTCGCGTCCGCGAAGCCCGCCTTCTTCAGCGCCGCCAGGGCCTCCGCGGAGCGGATACCGGTCTTGCAGTACAACACGATCGGGCGGTCCTGCGGCAGCTCGGCCAGCGCCTCCCCCGCCAGGATCCGGTCCTTGGGGACCAGCCTCGCGCCCGGCAAGTGCACGATGTCCCATTCGACCGGCTCACGCACGTCGACCAGCGCGAGCTCGCGTCCGGACTCGAGCATCGCCGCCAGCTCCGGCGCCGTGATCGTCGACCCGGCGGCCGCGGCCACCGCGTCGTCGGAGACCACGCCGCAGAACGCCTCGTAGTCGATGAGTCCGGTGATCGGCGCCCGTCCCGGGTCGCGGCGCAGCCCGACGGTGCGGTAGGTCATCTCGAGGGCGTTGTAGAGCATCAGCCGCCCGAGCAGCGTGTCCCCGATTCCGGTGATCAACTTCACCGCCTCGGTCGCCATGATCGACCCGATGGAGGCGCAGAGCACGCCGAGCACCCCGCCCTCCGCGCACGACGGCACCATGCCCGGCGGCGGCGCCTCCGGGTACAGGTCCCGGTAGTTCAGCCCGCGGCCGTCGGGGGCGGCCTCCCAGAACACCGACACCTGACCCTCGAACCGGTAGATCGACCCCCAGACGTACGGCTTGCCTGCCAGCACCGCCGCGTCGTTGACCAGGTAGCGGGTGGCGAAGTTGTCGGTGCCGTCGAGGATCAGGTCGTACTGGGAGAACAACGCGACCGCGTTGTCGGGTTCGAGCCGGAACCGGTGCAACCGGACCAGCACGTGCGGGTTGATCTCGTGGATGGAGTCGCGGGCACTCTCGGCCTTGGGCCGGCCCAGATCGGACTGCCCGTGGATGACCTGGCGCTGCAGGTTGGACTCGTCGACCTCGTCGAACTCCACGATGCCGATCGT
This sequence comes from Rhodococcus kronopolitis, assembly GCF_042654025.1. NCBI lineage: Bacteria > Bacillati > Actinomycetota > Actinomycetes > Mycobacteriales > Nocardiaceae > Rhodococcus > Rhodococcus kronopolitis. The sequence continues at coordinate 450,789 of NZ_JBHSFO010000001.1, forward strand.
GCCGACGCCGGCCGCGGCCAGGTACAGCAGCCCCGGCGACCCGAGCCCGCCCGCGCCGATGAACAGCACCCGCGCATTCTTGAGCCGCTTCTGCCCGAGCATCCCGACGTCGGGGATGATCAGGTGCCGGCTGTACCGCGCGACCTCCTCGCGGCTGAGCTCGGCGGCCGGTTCGACCAGCGGCGGCAGCGGCGCTCTGGACTGGGTGGACGACACGTACGACTCCTCCGTGACTGTGCGGGCACATGGGACCGTGTGCACTCATGCAGGTGCAACACCACACACGATGCCACCCATCCCCCCGTCCCCCCGTACACAGGCACCCGGGGACGCGGCTATACGGTCTAGCGGCACACACCCGATCCGCGAGGAGCCACATGACCGCCGCACCCACCCTGCCCAGCTACACGGCCGAGGTCCCGGTCCGGTGGTCCGACATGGACGTCTTCCAGCACATCAACCACGCCCGCATGGTGACGGTGCTCGAGGAGTCCCGGATCGACTGGCTTCGCAGCGTCGCCCCGGACCTGGCCACGATGCTCCAGCAATCCGTGGTCGCGCACCTCGACGTGCGGTACCGCACCCCGCTCACCCACCACGACAGCCCGCTGTCGGTGACGATGTGGCTCGAGCGGGTACGCACCGTGGACGTGACCATCCGCTACGAGGTCCGGGCGGCCGGCACCGCGGCCGACGAACGGCCCGCCGTCTCGGCCACCACCCAGCTCGCGCTCGGCGACCCGATCACCAAGAGCCTGCGCCGGCTGTCCGCCGACGAACGCGCGCAGCTCGCACCGTGGGTGCGCGAGGCCTGATCGACCCGGCCGGCCGTCACCCCCGCCCGACCGCGCGCGGTCAGACCCGCGGGAACGGCCAGGGGTTGAAGCGGCAGGTCTTGCCGTCCATCGGGACGACGCCCTCCGGGTCCAGCTTCGCGATGTCGTCGTTGGTGGTGCCGAAGGTCTGCTGCATCATCACCGGTGCCAGCCCGCCGTCGGTCTCGCAGGGCTGGTGCTGCTGGTAGCCGATGGCGTGCCCGACCTCGTGGTTGATCTGGTACTGCCGGTACGAGCCGATGTCACCCTGGAAGCCCACGGCGCCACGCACCCAGCGCGGCTCGTTGAGCACCACCCGGTTGATGCCCGGGTTGTAGCAGGACACCTCGAGCTGGATGCCGTACCCGCAGGCCTCCCGGATCGACATCTGCGAGGTCAGCGAGATCCGGAAGTCGGGTTCCCCGCCGTCGATGCGACGGAAGGCGAACCGCTGGTCGTGGGTCCAGCCCTTGGGATTGGACAGGGTCTCGTCGACCATCCGGCCGAAGGACTCGTCGCCACCGAATCCGGCGGTGTCGACACCGTCCTCGACCTCGACCGTGTAGGTGAAGACCTCCTCGGCGCCGTGGCCGACCTGGTCCCGGGTGCCCGGCACCACGTGCCAGGTGCCCGCCCCGGTCACCGTGAACGGTCCACCCTCGGGCAGCGAACCGGACGGGATCGACGCCGCGAAGTTGCCGTCGGCCTTCGGCGGCACCCCGATCACGTCGGTGCCCTCGGTGCTGGTGCTGCGCGCGCCGAACCCCGGGTCGCCGGTTGCCGCCTGCTCGTCGCCGACTCCGCCGCGTACCGCGTCGACCAGCACCAGGACGGTCACCACCAGCAGGATCGGGATGGCGTAGGCCCGCCAGCCGTAGACCGCGACGAACTTGCCGAGCCTGCTCTGCTTGCGCGCCAGCCGCTCGGGGCGTGGGGTCCGCGGCCGTCCGACGTCCCGGCTGGTGGGGTCCCACTGCGCCCGCAGCGGCTGGTGCGAGTCGGCCCGGCCGTCGCGGTACCGCACCCGGTAGCCGTCGTCGTCTGCCGAGCCACCGACGTCTGGGCCCGGCGGGGCATCGCCCCGCAGCCGCGGCCCACCTCGATCAGTCACCGAACCAGAATCTCACAGACCGCCGTGAGCACCGGTCGGCACGCCGAACCCGGCGCGCTCCGGCGTGGTGATCGCGGTCTCCCGACCGGCGCCCGGCACTGGCCTTCGGCCATCGGGCGGCACACCTGGAATACTCGGCGGTACGGCCTGCGCAATTGTGCGGTTGTCCCGGATGACCTCCGGGTATTCTTCGGTAACTTTGTGCACGTTGTGCAGGGAGATGCTCACCACGGCACGAGACCCGCGCGACGGTGACAAAGCAGGATAGGAATCACGATGACAGAACTTGCCGATCGGACGCCGTCGGATCGTTCCGCGACACCCGCGGTCAACGGTCCCAAGCGCAGCACCCGGCTACCCCGGGACGCCCGGCGCCTCCAGTTGCTGCAGGCCGCCAGCGAGATCTTCGTGGCCCGCGGCTACCACGCGGCCGGCATGGACGAAATCGCCGAGTGCGCCGGTGTCAGCAAGCCGGTCCTCTACCAGCACTTCCCCGGCAAGCTCGAGCTCTACCTCGCGGTGCTGCAGAGCTACGTCGACAGCCTGATCTCCGGCGTCCGCCAGGCGCTGCGCTCGACCACCGACAACCGGCAGCGCGTGCGCGCGGCGGTGCAGGCCTTCTTCGACTTCGTCGACAACGACAGCCAGGGCTACCGCCTGGTGTTCGAGTCGGACCTGATGGGCGACCCGCGGGTGCTGGCGAGCGTCGACCAGGCCACCGAGGCCTGCGTCGATGCCGTGTTCGACCTGGTCAGCCACGACTCCGGGCTCGACCCGTACCGGGCCCGGATCCTGGCCGTCGGCCTGGTCGGGACCAGCCAGTTCACCGCGCGCTACTGGCTGCAGGCCAACCGTCCGATCCCCAAGGAGGAGGCGGTGGACACCACCGTCGTGCTCGCCTGGGGCGGACTGTCCCACGTGCCCCTGCACTCCTGAGACGCTGCACTCCGGAGACAGCACCTCCCCACAGCGACACGAGGACGGGGCGCGGATTCATCCGCGCCCCGTCCTCGTGTCCGGAACTGTTCCTGCCCGTGCGGCTAGGCGGTCGGGCCGAACCCGACCTTGCGGATGTCGGACGGGCCGATCTCCACGTACGCCACCTTGCTGGCCTGGATCAGGAACTTGCGTCCCTTGTCGTCGGTGAGCGCGAGTACGCCGGGAGAGTCGCCGCCGAACGCGGCGGCCACCAGCGCCTCGACCTCTTCCGAGGACTGGGCGCTGTTCACGTTGAGCTCACGCTGGCTGTCAGAAACGCCGATCTTGACCTCCACGGCCAACCTCCGAAATCTCGTGCCGTCACTACCGCTGCCCACGTTAGTGCAGCGACCGGACCCGACACCGCGACGCGGCTGTGCCGATAGCGAACAGCGCCGCGGCGACCGGCGTGCTCAGGCCAGTCCGAGGACGGCCATCCGTTCCGCGTGGCGTTCCTGCATCCGGTCGAACAGTGCCGCGATGCCGTTGAGGTCGCCGCTGGCCGTGATCACCAGTTCGGTCAGTTCCTCGCGCTGCGCCATCACGTACTGCGCCTGGGTGATCGCCTCGCCCAGCAGGCGCCGGCCCCACAGCATCAGCCGGTCCTTGTCCTGCTTGCTCGACGCGACCGCCTCGCTCACCTCGCGCACCACGAACTCCGAGTGCCCGGTCTCGGCCAGCACCTCGCGCACCACGTCCGCCACCGAGGGGTCCAGGGAGTCCGCGATCTCGAGGTAGAAGTCGGCGGCGATCCCGTCGCCGACATACGCCTTGACCAGGGCCTCGAGCCAGGTCGACGGGTGCGTCGCGGCGTGGAAGTCGTCGAGCGCGGCGACGAACGGCGCCATCGCCGCGTAGATCTCCTGACCGCGGGCGGTCAGGGTCGCCTCGAGCGTCTCGAAGTGGCGCATCTCGGCGCCGGCCATCCGCGCGAGCGCGACCCGGCCCCGCAGGGTCGGGGACATCCGCGCGTCCTCCGCCAGGCGGTAGAAGGCGGAGATCTCGCCGTACGCGAGAACGGCGAACAGTTCGCCCACTCCCGGGTGATCGGCGGCGATGGTTGGCGTCAACGATTCCGAGGAATTTGCTCCCATGCGCTCAGCGTAGACGTACGCGTCGGGCGCCGACTCCGTCGCTCGGCCGCCCGACGCGCGGGTGACGTTCGCCATGGATGCACCCGCTCCGGCAGTGGCGCAAGTTACCATTGACGCGGGCAGTCGCCCGTCGCCCGCATCCGGGCCGACGATTCTTCTCCGGCAGCCCGCAGATAATGTGCGCGCACCTGATCTCGAGGTCCCTTCCCGCGCCGCGCCGAGGTCCGAAGCGACCTCCCCGCTGGCAAGCAGGAAGCGCGACTCACGGACGAGGGCACCGACATGGCCGACACCCGGCCTGGCCCCCAGCTCGTGCGCGCGTGCCAACGAGGAAGGCCAGACCCCTGAGCAAGATCACTATCGACCACGAAGACGACGCGACCGAAACGACGTTGTCCGCCCAGCTCGACGAGACGCACGTCGCCCCGACCTTCGCCGAACTCGGCGTGCGGGACGAGATCGTCAAGGCCCTCGCCGAGGTCGGCATCGACCGCACCTTCGCCATCCAGGAACTGACGCTGCCGCTCGCGCTGGCCGGCGACGACCTGATCGGCCAGGCCCGCACCGGCATGGGCAAGACCTTCGGCTTCGGCGTGCCGCTGCTGCACCGCGTCGCCACCGGGGACAAGACCGCCGAGCTCGACGGCACCCCGCGTGCGCTGATCATCGTGCCGACCCGCGAGCTGTGCATCCAGGTCACCGAGGACCTGGCCGACGCCAGCAAGTACCTCAAGGCAGGCAATCGCAAGCTCGAGGTGCTCTCCATCTACGGCGGACGCCCGTACGAGACGCAGATCGCCGCGCTGCAGAAGGGCGTCGACGTCGTCGTCGGCACCCCGGGCCGACTGCTCGACCTGGCCAAGCAGGGTCACCTGATCCTGGGCAAGGTCGGCGTCCTGGTCCTCGACGAGGCCGACGAGATGCTCGACCTCGGCTTCCTGCCGGACATCGAGCGCATCCTCGGGATGGTCCCCGACAAGCGCCAGACCATGCTGTTCTCGGCCACCATGCCGGGACCGATCATCACCCTCGCGCGCACCTTCCTGACGCAGCCGACGCACATCCGCGCCGAGGAGCCCGAGTCCTCCGCCGTGCACGACCGCACCACCCAGCACGTCTACCGGGCACACGCCCTGGACAAGGCCGAGATGGTCGCCCGGGTGCTGCAGGCCGAGGGCCGCGGCGCGACGATGATCTTCACCCGCACCAAGCGGACCGCGCAGAAGGTCGCCGACGACCTCGCCGAGCGGGGCTTCTCGGTGGGCGCGGTGCACGGCGACCTCGGCCAGGTCGCGCGCGAGAAGGCCCTCAAGGGCTTCCGCACCGGCAAGGTCGACGTGCTGGTCGCCACCGATGTCGCCGCCCGCGGCATCGACATCGACGACGTCACCCACGTGATCAACTACCAGTGTCCCGAGGACGAGAAGACCTACGTGCACCGCATCGGCCGGACCGGTCGCGCGGGCCGCACCGGCATCGCCATCACGCTCGTCGACTGGGACGACATCCCCCGCTGGCAGCTGATCGACAAGGCCCTCGGTCTCGGCATGCCGGACCCGGTCGAGACCTACTCGAGCTCCGAGCACCTGTACTCGGACCTGGACATCCCGACCGGCGCGAAGGGCACCGTCCGGCGCCCGAAGGCCGAGCGCGTGGTGGCCCCGGACACCGAAGCGGCCGAGACCAGCGAGACCGTCGAGGCAGGCGAGAAGTCCGAGCGCCCGCGCCGCGCGCATCCCCGCAAGCGCACCCGCGGCGGCCGCAGCACCGACGAGACCAATGCTGCCGCAGCGGTTTCCGAGGCTCCGGCCACGGACACCACCGCGCCCTCGGGCGACGGCACCGCCCCCGCGCGTCGCCGTCGCCGTCGTCGCAAGCCGGCCGCGGCCACCACCACCGCCGTCGCCGCCTCGGAGTAACCGACCTCGAGATGCTCGCACCCGAGCGGCGCTCCCGCGTCGACCTGCTGGCCGCCGTCGCGATCGCCCTCGTGGTGCTGCTCACCGCGGGGGTGATCTGGCTACGCAGCGATGCCCGAGGCACCACCTCGGTCACCGCGACGACGCCGGCCACCCCCGCGGAGTCGGCCCTGTCCGTCCCGGAGTCGCTGTCCGAGGCGTGGCGCGCCGGCAGCGGTGCGACCACCGCCCCGATCACGGTGGGCGGGGCGGTCGTCACCGCCGACGAGGGCACTGTCACCGGGCACGATCCCGTGACCGGCGACGAGATCTGGCACTACCGGCGGGACATGCCGCTGTGCGGCGCGATCGGCGCCTGGAACACCGCCGTCGCGGTGTACCGGGACCGGTCGGGCTGCGGCCAGGTCACCCAACTCGACGGCTCCACCGGATCCCGTCAGGCGCAGCGCAACAGCGACGCCGACGACGTGGTCGAGCTGTCCGAGGACGGCACCTACGCGACCTCCCGCGGGTCGACCCGGATGGAGCTGTGGCGCTCGGACCTGGTCCGCACCCTCGAGTACGGCCGGGTCGACGCACCGGTGAACCCGAAGGCGCAGCCGCGCACCGACTGCGCGCTCCGGTCCTCCGGCTCGAGCAGCAGCCGGCTCGCCGTGGTCGAACGGTGCTCCGACGAGCCCGCGGACCGGCTGAGCGTGCAGAACCCGGCGCCCAAGGACAACACCGAACCCGAGGAGTACGGCACCACCGTGCTCCCCGACGCCGGCGACGGCGTCCGGGTGATCGCCGTGTCCGGCGACCGCACCGCGCTGTACCTGCCGCCCGCACCCGGCGGCCAGGCCCGGATCGGCGTGTACGACGGCAGCGGCGTGCTCGAGGACCAGTACCCCGTCAGCGGCGACGTCTCCCCCGCCGCCACCGCGACCAAGGCCGGTTCGCTGTTCCTGTGGTGGACGGGATCGCGCGTGACCGCTTTGCGGACAACAGATTTCACACCCGCGTGGTCCTTCGACGGCGCCCTCGGCCCGGGCACCGTGATGGCAGGCGAGATACTCGTCCCGGTGGCCGACGGGGTGGCCGTGCTCGACCAGACCAGCGGCGCGCAGACCCGGCTGATTCCGGTGCACCGCGACATCGCGGCGCCGGACGCGGGGGCACCGGTCGTCCCGTCCGTGCTCGGCACCATGGTGCTCGAGCAGCGCGGCGACGAGCTGGTCGCGCTGCACTGACGCGCCGGCGCGCCGGGCGGGACTAGTCCGCGGCGTTGAACGTCGTGAGCGCGGCGCCGGTGTCCCAGTGGGCCGCCAGGTTCGCGGCCAGTTCGCGATAGGCCTGCGCGCCCTTGGACTTTCGGCCCGCCAGCACGGTCGCACCGGATGCCGTCGCCTCGGCGAAACGCACCGTCCGCGGGATCGCAGGTGCCAGCACCGGCATGTCGTACCGGTCCGCGACGTCGGAGAGCACGTCCCGGCTGTGGGTGGTGCGTGCGTCGTACAGCGTCGGCAGCGCGCCGAGCAGTTCCAGGCCCGGGTTGGTGATCTCCTTGACCTCCCGGACCGTGCGCAGCAGCTGGCCGACACCGCGGTGGGCCAGGGTCTCGCACTGCATCGGCACCAGGACGGCGTCGGCCGCGGTGAGCCCGTTGAGGGTGAGCACGCCGAGCGAGGGCGGGCAGTCGATCAGCACCGTGTCGAAGTCACCGCCCAGGGACGCCAGGGCGCGCTTGAGCGCGAACTCGCGACCCGGGCGCATCAGCAGGACCGCCTCCGCGCCGGCCAGGTCGATGGTGGCAGGCACCAGCGAGAGCCCCTCGGCCGTCGGCAGGATCACCTCCCGCATCGCCACCTCGCCGGTGAGCACCTCGTGCACCGAGGACTCCAGCCGGTCCGGGTTGTGGCCCAGCGAGAAGGTCAGGCAGCCCTGCGGATCGAGATCGACCACCAGCACCTTGCGGCCCAGCGCGGCCAGCGCGGCCCCCAGCGATGCCACCGTGGTGGTCTTGGCGACGCCACCCTTTTGATTCGCCACAGCGAGCACAGTTGTCACGGCTGTAGATCTTTGCGTACTTCGCGCCGGGCCGTGCGGTGAACCCCCTTTCGAGGCTGGCATCATCGAGCCCATGACCACCTCGGACCCTCGTATCGTCCTGCTCCGACACGGCGAGACCGAGTGGTCCCGGACCGGCCGCCACACCGGCCGCACCGACGTCCCGCTGACCGCCGAGGGCGAGGCCCAGGCCCGGCTCGCGGGCGACCGGGTCGCGGCGCTGGGCCTGCGTGACCCGCTGGTGCTGGCCAGCACCCGGCAGCGGGCCCTGCGGACCGCGGAACTGGCCGGGCTGGCCGCCGAGGTGTGGGACGCGCTGGTCGAGTGGGACTACGGGACCTACGAGGGGCTGACCACGCCGCAGATCCGCGTCGAGGTCCCACGCTGGACCGTGTGGACCCACCCCTGCCCGGGCGGCGAGACGTTCGACGAGGCCGCCCTGCGCGCGGACACCGTGCTGGCGGTCGCGCTCTCGCGGCTCGACGACCGGGACGTGGTGCTGGTCGGGCACGGCCACTTCTCCCGCGTCCTGCTGGCCCGCTGGGCGGGACTGCCGGTCTCGGCCGGCGCCCGCTTCGGCATGTCCGCCGGCGCGGTGTCCGTGCTCGGCTTCGAGCACGACGTGCAGCAGGTCGTCTCGCACAACCTGACCTGAGCCCACCGACCCCGACAGAAAGCAGGCACCAGATGATCCGCCGGGCCACCACCGACGACGTCGCAGCCATCACCGCCCTGATCCACGACCTGGCCGAGTACGAGAAGGCCAGCGACGAGTGCACGGTCACCGAGGCCCAGATCGCGACGGCCCTGTTCGGCGACGCGCCGGCCGCGTTCGCTCACGTGGCCCAGCAGGGCGACGCGGTGGTCGGGCTGGCGCTGTGGTTCCGCAACTTCTCCACCTGGGACGGCGTGCACGGGATCTACCTCGAGGACCTCTACGTGCGCCCCGAGTTCCGGGGCGCCGGGCACGGCAAGGCGCTGCTGACCGCCCTGGCCAGGGAGTGCGTCGAGCGCGGGTACACGCGGCTGAGCTGGTCGGTGCTCAAGTGGAACACGCCGTCGATCGAGTTCTACGACTCGCTCGGCGCGCAGCCGCAGGACGAGTGGACCACCTACCGACTCTCCGGTGCCCCGCTGGCGGAGCTGGGCGGACGCTAGTCGGCGTCCTTCGCGGCGCCCTCGTCGCCGTACGCGTCGGCCATCCAGGCGCTGGTCGGCCCGCTGAGCAGCAGCAGCAGCGCGGGCACCACCACGATGCCCAGCAGCGTGCCGTAGACCGGCTGGTGGGAGCCGGTCAGCAGCGACCACACCACCGGCACCAGCAGCAGCTGGGCCAGCACGGCGAGGGACCGGCCCCAGCGGTGGCCCCGCAGCAGCGCCAGGCCGCCTGCGAGCACGCCGCCGCCGAGGATGCCCGCCCAGGCCGCCGTGCCGTAGCTGCTGGCGATGCTCTGGTCGTGCCCCTGCAGGCCGCGCACGACCAGGATCGCGGCGAGTACCAGCGCGACGACCCCCTCCAGGGTCACCAGCGCACCCGCCCAGCGGACGGTGTTCGGCAGGACGGACGGGACGGACGACGGTTGCTCGGACACGCCGTCAGCCTAGCCGGGCTAGGGTGGCTTCCCGTGCGTGCGCTGCTGATCGTCAACCCCAATGCGACTTCCACCACTCCCGCGGCCCGCGACCTCCTCGCGCACGCGCTGTCGAGCCGGGTCGAGGTGCGGGTGGTGACCACCACGCATCGCGGTCACGCCGCGGAGCTCGCCCGACGGGCCTGTCTCGAGGGCGTCCGGCTGATCATCGTGCACGGCGGCGACGGGACCGTGAACGAGGTGGTCAACGGACTCCTCGGCGCACCCGAACCCGACACCATGAGCGCGGTGACCTTCGGGCCGACCCCGCTGGTCGCCGTCGTACCGGGCGGATCCGCGAATGTGTTCGCCCGTTCCCTCGGCATCGACGCCGACCCGGTCGTCGCGACCAACCAGCTGATCGAGCTGCTCGAACTCCGGGAGCGCCGGCGGGTCGGGCTCGGCCACTGCGACGGCCGCTGGTTCACCTTCAACGCCGGCATGGGATTCGACGCGCAGGTGTGCGAGGCCATCGACGCGAGCCGCGCCAACGGGCACGCGGCCACGCCGGGCCGCTACGTCCGCACCGCGGTCCGCGCCTTCCTCCGGAACCGGCGACTGGCGCCGACGCTCACCGTGCAGGCCCCGGGGCACGAGCCGGTGGACGGCGTGCACTACGCGTTCGTCTCGAACTCGAGCCCGTGGACCTACCTCAACGCGCGGCCGGTCCGGGTGAACCCGAAGACCACCTTCGAGAGCGGACTCGGCGTCTTCGCGATGCGGACGATGAGCCTGACGACCACCCTGCGGCTGATTCGGAAGATGCTGACCCCCGGCGCACAACTGAAGTCCGCCAAGCTCTTTCGCACCGACGACGTGCCCCGCGTGCGCATCCGTTCGACCGTGCCGATCGGCCTGCAGATGGACGGCGACTACATCGGAATGCGCACCGACGTGGAGTTCGTCGCGGTCCCCGACGTGTTGACCGTGGTGGCCCCGGCCCGGGCATGACACCGGCCGACCGTGGACATTATCGAATGGGAATTCTACGCTACTAGTGCATAACCACCTCGGGCGGGGTGGAAAGTAACGCACACCACAGCTTCGGAATTTCGATAGTGAGTTACCCCACGAGGTGCTCAAATTCTATTGACTTCCAGCCTGTTCGTGAAAGCATTCACAAGCAACAGAGTGGAAACAAACGTCCACCGAGCGCATGAACGATGCGATACGAAACGAAGCGGTGCGGCACGCACCCGGTTAAAGGAGCTACAGACATGGACTGGCGCCACAAGGCAATCTGTCGCGATGAGGATCCCGAACTGTTCTTCCCGGTGGGAAACAGTGGTCCGGCCATCGCTCAGATCGCGGACGCCAAGCTGGTGTGCAACCGCTGCCCCGTGACCGCGGACTGCCTGGCCTGGGCCCTCGAGTCCGGCCAGGACGCGGGCGTCTGGGGCGGCATGGGCGAGGACGAGCGTCGCGCCCTGAAGCGTCGCAACGCACGCACCCGCGCACGCACCACGGTCTGACCGACACACGCGCTGTACACGAGTAAGGCCCGGCACCCCAGTGGTGCCGGGCCTTACTCGTCGCGGGAGGCGATCGGGGTGCGGTCGCCTCAGCCGCGGCCGGCCCGCCGACCCAACGGCACCCGCAGCGTCGCGTCCGTGCCGTTGCCCGCGGCGGCCGCCTCCAGACCCACCGATCCGTCGAGTTCCGCGGAGACCAGGGTGCGGACGATCTGCAGACCGAGCCGGTCCGAGCCGTCGAGGCTGAACCCGGGCGGCAACCCCTTGCCGTCGTCGTGGATGACCACGTCCAGCCAGCGGGCCGAGCGCCGCACGATCATCGTCACCGTCCCGGGCACCCCGGGATCGAAGGCGTGCTCGATGGCGTTCTGGACCAGTTCCGTCAGCACCATCACCAGCGGCATCGCCCGCTCCGCCGGGAAGACGCCGAAGCTGCCGTCCCGACGGATCTGCACCGGGCTGCCGACGCCCGCGACGTCCGCCATCACCGGGGACAACCGGTCGACCACCTCGTCGAGGTTGACCTCCTCGTCGACCGACATCGACAGGGTGTCGTGCACCAGCGCGATCGAACTGACCCGCCGGACCGACTCGGTGAGCGCCTGCCGCGCCTCGTCGTTGCCGGTCCGCCGGGCCTGCAGCCGCAACAGCGCCGCCACCGTCTGCAGGTTGTTCTTCACCCGGTGGTGGATCTCCCGGATGGTGGCGTCCTTGCTCAGCAGCGCCCGGTCCCGGCGTTTGACCTCCGTGACGTCGCGGATCAGCACCACGGCACCCGACGGCTGCCCGCCGGGGCGCAGCACCAGGGTGCGGAGCAGCACGGTGGCGCCCCGCGCCTCCACCTCCATCCGCTTGCCTGCCTTGCCCTCGAGCGCGCCCCGAATGTCGTCCGCGATGTACTGGGCGTCGAACGGGTCGGTGATGAGCGTCCGCATCACCGCAGGCAGGTCGCGGCTCTTGAGGCTCGTCGTGGTCAGCCCCATCCGGTGGTACGCGGACAGCGCGTTCGGGCTGGCGTAGATCACCGTCCCGTCGGTGTCGAGCCGGATGAACCCGTCCCCCGCCCGCGGGCTGGAGAGGATCTCACTCTGCTCCTCCGGCACCGGGAAGGTGCCCTCGCTGATCATCTGGCACAGCTCGCCCGCGCAGTCGAGGTAGGCGACCTCGAGCGGGCTGGACTGCCGCTTCTGCGTGGGGTTGGTGTCGCGGCTCAGGACGGCGATGACCTCGCCTGCGCACCGGACCGGGACGGCCTCGCGACGCACCGGGGTGCCCGCCGCGGCGGGGTCGTCGGCGACGCGGACGATCCGCCACTCCTCGAAGGCCTGGCGCACGTGCGGGTGCTCGTCGGCCGAGACGACCGAGCCGACGGCGTCCTCCGCGAAGGCGGTCGGCGCGGTGGTCGGCCGGCACTGCGCCACGCACACCACCTCGCCCACGCCCGCCGCGTCGGGGTCGACCCGATCGGCGGCGACCCAGAGCAGCACGTCGGCGAAGGACAGGTCGGCGAGCAACTGCCAGTCCCCGACCACCCGCTGCAGGTGGTCGACGGCCTCGCCGGGCAGGTCGGTGTGCTCGGCGAGCAGGTCACTGAGTGTGGACATCGCTGCAGGTACGCGCGCCGGTCAGGAGATGACGGCGATCAGGTCGCCCTGCTGGATGACGTCGCCGACGCTCACCCCGAGGGAGGTGACCGTGCCGGGCACCTCCGCGAGCACCGGGATCTCCATCTTCATCGACTCCAGGATCACGAGGGTGTCGCCCTCGTTGACCTCGTCGCCCTCGGCGACAACAACCTGGTAGACGGTGGAAACCATCTCGGCGCGCACATCTTCTGCCATCGAGCACCTCGCTTGTATTGACCCACCAGTGGAAGTACAGCCAACCACACGTGGAAGAATGTCCACGAGCGAGATCTGAGGGAAGGAGACAACCATGGGTAAGCGTGGTCGCAAGAAGCGCAGCCGTAAGGGCAACAAGGCCAACCACGGCAAGCGTCCCAACGCCTGACGCGTCGTAGGTAGCAACACCCGGAAGGGCCGGGACACCACACGGTGTCCCGGCCCTTCCGGCGTTCCGGCCCCCACTGATCACCAGAACCGGCGTCGCCCCGCCGGCCGCGGGCAGTCCTGCGCGTGGCGGCCCCTCGAGCCCATCGGCCGACGGTCCGCACTGTTACCCAAATATGGTTATACACAATACTTTTCAAATTCAGTCACGGGACGGACAGGGCACTGCATACGATCGTCGGCGCGGCGGGGGCATGCAGAGCCCGGCCTTCTGGCGCAATCCTCATGCCACCACCGATTGGAGATCCGTGTCCCGTCCGATCATCCTCACCCGCGCCCTCGCTGCCGCCGCGGCGACGGCCGCCGTCCTGCTTCTCACCGGCTCCGCGGTCGCAGGCGCCGCCGGATCGGCGGACCTGCTCAACGGCTTCGGCTCCACGGTGAACAACCCCGACCTCACCACCACCGCCACCAAGGCCCACGGCAACCTCTCGGTCACCCGCGAGATCGTCGGCAAGAACACCGGGCACGCCGGCGAGACCCTCACCTTCCGCACCACGGTCTCCGCCGTCGACGGCCCCGCGCGCACCGTCACCCGCATCAAGGAGCTCGTCGACAAGCCACACACCGGAACGCTGCTCACAGAGGTCTCGGGAAAGCTCACCTACACCGGCCCGACGGGTGCGCGGGTCACCGACGCCCTGGCTCCGTCCGGCATCGGCACCGTCACCGGGTCGTGGCCGGTCGACGCCGGCACGGGCGCCACCGTCGTCCACGAGACCACCTACACGTGGACCAACCCGAAGGTGGGCCTCGGTCCCACGACGCCCTGCCCCGGACCGTGCGTCGACCTGGAGGCCGTGAACAGTTCGGTGACCGTCGACGCCACCGGCCTGGGCGCCCTCGACTGGAACCCGACGGGGGTGCAGGCCGCCTGCATCCTCGACTGCTCGGGCCTCTGGCCGCTCGCCCCGATCCTCGTACCCTTCGAGGCACTCACCTCGCAGAGCTGATCGCAGACAAGGGCCGCCCGGGAATCCCCGGGCGGCCCTCACCGTCTCTGCCGAACTGGACGTCCAGATCGTCGGTCGCGCTGCAAGCGGAGCGAGACAACCGAAATACTGTTTGACAGAACACTTTTCACGTTTCGCGACACCCGTCGCCCCCGCCCCCTACGATGACTCGCACGCGGCCGGGGGACCGTTCGGTACGTTTCGCGCCTCCGCCGCTGTCCACGGACGACCACTCACCCAGGAGAACCAGTGCCCCCCACCCGCCGACACACCGTCGCCCGCCTCGCCGTCACCGCCGCGGCCACCGCACTACTCGCCACCGGCGTCACCGGTATCGCCGCCGCCCAGTCCGCCGTTACCGGGTCGGCCGCGGACACCACGCGCGCGACCACCACCCACGACAACCTGACCGTCACCCACGAAATCATCGGCAACAGCACCGGATACGTCGGCGACGAGGTTCACTACCGAACCACCGTCTCCGCAACCGACGGCCCGGCACGCCAGGTCACCGGGATCGACGAATCTATCTGGGATCTGGTGGGCTGCACGGGCACCTGGATGACGGCGGAGTCCGGAACCGTGACGTACACAAACGATTCGGGTGAGCGCGTGACCGAGTCGATGCGATATGACGACTGGGGCAACGACTACCCGGCTGTCGGGTCGTGGACCGTCGACCCTGCGGCAGGAACAACCGTCACGTACGACACCGTCCATGAATTCAGGAACGCCAGAGAAGTAGGAGGAGTCAGCATAGGTTGCGAATGGGCGGGTCAAGCAGCCTCCCCGTCGAACATCAAGGCCTCACTGACGGTCCACTCCGACGGCCTCGAGCCCCTCGACTGGCGCCCGACGGGCGTCACCGTGACCTGCGCACTCGGCTGCCTGGCCCCCAGCGACCCCGCAGGCTCGATGGAAGCGTTCTTCGGGAGCTGAACCCACCCGCCCCGGTGAGGGCCGCCCGGCAATCCCCGGGCGGCCCTCGCCGTACGGCGTCGTCTGTCTACTGTCCCGGATCGACCCAGGTGACGATCGTGGTCTGACGCAGCTGAATCCGCAGCCGCTCGCGCAGCCCGTCCGGGGCGTGGTCGCCGCCGCACTTGCGGTTGACCAGTGACTTCACCTTCTCCTCGATGCCGTAGGCGGCCAGGCAGGACCCGCAGTCCTCGATGTGCCGTTGCAGCCGGGCGCGGGTGGCGTGGTCACACTCGTTGTCGAGCATCAGCCACACGTCCGCGATCACCGCGGAGCAGTCCAGCTGCTCGAATTCGTCCTGCTCGCTCACCGGGTCGCCTCCTGCTCCTGGTCTTCGGTCGACGCTGCGGCGCCGCTCCGGTTGAAGCCGCGTTCGCGCGCCACGTCGGCGAGCAGTCCGCGCAGTTGCTTGCGACCGCGATGCAGCCGCGACATCACGGTCCCGATCGGGGTGCCCATGATCTCGGCGATCTCCTTGTAAGGGAAGCCCTCGACGTCGGCGTAGTACACCGCCATCCGGAAGTCCTCCGGCAGCTCCTGCAGCGCGGCCTTGATGTCGTCGTCGGGCAGCAGGTCCAGCGCCTCCACCTCGGCGGACCGCAGCCCGGTCGAGGTGTGCTCGGCCGTCGCGGCGAGCTGCCAGTCGGTGATCTCGTCGGTCGGGTACTGCGCCGGCTGCCGCTGCTTCTTGCGGTAGGAGTTGATGTAGGTGTTGGTCAGGATCCGGTACAGCCAGGCCTTGAGGTTGGTGCCCTCCTTGAACGACCGGAACGCCGTGTAGGCCTTGATGAACGTCTCCTGGACCAGGTCCTCCGCGTCGGCGGGGTTACGGGTCATCCGCAGCGCGGCGCCGTAGAGCTGGTCCAGCATCGGCAGCGCGTCGCGTTCGAAACGCGCGGTCAGCTGCTCGCTCGACTCGTCCACCGGGATCGAGTCCACCGGAAGTGAGCCGTGGCCTGGTTCGGGCCGGTCGTCAGACACGCTGATCCCCTCCATCGAGATAGGGCCCCAGGCTACCGCGCCCCCCTCCCGATCCGTGCCCACCGACCGGCCGGTGTCGACCGACAGACCCGAATCGGCGGACAGACCCGGGGGTCGCACCTCGCACAGCACCGCCACGTGGACTCCTTCGTTCGGTTCGGTCGTGTCGCTCCGAGCGCAGCTCGGTCGTGTCGCTGCCGGGTGCAACGCCTCCTCGGCGGCGGGTGTTCCCGGCGAAACTAGGCTGACCCGCATGGCAGGCTCCGCAACCCCCGCGACCCAGGCTCTGAGCAAGGCAAAGGTCGCCTTCCAGGTACACAGCTACGAGCACGACCCCGGCAGCGCGTCGTACGGCACGGAGGCGGTCGATGCGCTGGCCGGCAGGCTGGGCCTGCAGCCCGGACAGATCTTCAAGACGCTGGTGGTCAAGACCTCCGACAGCAGGCTCGCGGTCGCGGTGCTGCCGGTGCCCGAGAAGCTCTCGCTCAAGGCCGTCGCGGCGGCACTGGGTGCCGGCAAGGCGGTGATGGCGGAGGCGGCCGACGCCCAGCGGTCCACCGGCTACGTACTCGGCGGCATCTCCCCGCTCGGCCAGCGCAAGCCGCTGCCGACGGTCGTCGACGCCTCGGCCACCGGCTGGGACCGGATGCTGTGCAGCGCCGGCCGCCGCGGCCTCGAGATCGACCTGGACCCCGCCGACCTGGTCCGCCTCACCGGCGCCGTGCTCGCGCCGATCGCCGCCGGCTGAGCCGGAATACCGACCGCACCCGACACCGTTGCACTACGCAACGAACACTCCCGTCAACGAAAGTCGGTACCGCCCGTGAATGTCCCCCTGTCCATCCTCGACCTGGCGCACATCGACGAGGGTGAGACCGCAGGCGACAGCTTCCGCCACAGCGTGGAGATGGCGCAGCACGCGGAGCGCTGGGGCTACGACCGGATCTGGTACGCCGAGCACCACAACATGGGCTCGATCGCGTCGTCGGCGACCAGCGTGCTGATCGCGCACATCGCCGCGAACACCGAACGGATCCGGCTCGGCGCCGGCGGCATCATGCTGCCCAACCACGCCCCGCTGACCATCGCCGAGCAGTTCGGCACCCTGGAGTCGCTGCACCCCGGGCGGATCGACCTCGGCCTCGGGCGGGCACCCGGCAGCGATCAGCAGACCATGCGGGCGCTGCGCCGCGACCCCTCCTCCGCCGAGTCGTTCCCGCAGGACGTGCTCGAACTCCAGGGCTACCTGACCGGACCGACCCGGATCCCCGGCATCGAGGCGACGCCGGGCAAGGGCACGAACGTGCCGCTGTACATCCTCGGCTCGTCGCTGTTCGGGGCGAAGCTGGCCGCGGCCCTGGGCCTGCCCTACGCGTTCGCCTCGCACTTCGCCCCCAACGCGCTGCGCGACGCGGTCGCGATCTACCGCCGCGAGTTCCAGCCGTCGGCCCAGCTCGCCGCGCCCCACGTGATCGCAGGCGTCAACGTCATCGCGGCCGAGACCGACGAGCAGGCGCAGTCGCTGTTCCTCGACGCCAAGCGCAAGCGGGTCAGCCTGCTGATCGGCCGTGGCCGGAAGTTCACCACCGACGAGGCCGACATGATCCTGGACGCCCCGGCCGGCCAGCAGGTGCTGCAGATGGCCAAGTACACCGCCGTCGGCACGCCGGACCGGGTCCGTGACTACCTGGACGAGTTCACCGAGCTGGCCGACGCCGACGAACTGATGGTGGTCTCGTCCGCGCCGGACCGGCAGGCCTGGCTGCGTTCGCTGGAGCTGCTCGCCGAGGTCAGCGACCTCACTCCGGCCCCCGTCACAGCAGGCTGATCTGCTCGCCCACCGCCGGCCCCACCGGGTCGGCGGGGGCGATCAGGTCCGGTCCGTCGTTGGCGACGCTGTTCACCCGCTGCGAGACGCGCCGGATCTCGATGCCGGCCACCTCGGCGGCGGACGGCCCCGCCAGCAGCTCCGCGTCCGGCTCCGCATCCGGGTCCAGCCACCGGTCCCACTGCCCGTCGCCCAGTACCAGCGGCATCCGGTCGTGCACGCCGGTCAGCTCCCCCACCGCGTCGGTGGTCAGGATCGTGCAGCTCAGCAGCGGCGACGACGAGCTCGCGGCCCGGTCGTGCCACACCGACCACAGCCCGGCCGCGTAGAGCCTGCTGCCGTCCGTCGGGGTCATGAAGTACGGCACCTTGACCGCCTTGCCCGCGGCCGACGGCTCGAGAACCCACTCGTACCAGCCGTCCATCGGCACCAGGCACCGCGTGCGGGTCAGCGCGGTCCGGAAGGCCGGCTTGCTCGCGGCGGTGTCGGCGCGGGCGTTGATCAGCGGCGCCGAGCGGACCGGCCGACCCTGCTCGTCGGCCTTCGTCCACGACGGCACCAGGCCCCAGCGCATCCGCCGGATCCGCCGTCGCGGGGCGTCGTCCGGGTGCTCGCGCGAGTGCCTGCTCACCACCGCGAGGACCGGATCGGTCGGCGCCACGTTGTAGTTGGCCGCCTCGTGCCGCTCCTCGGGCACCCGGGTGCCCGACCTCGTCTCGTCGATCGCGTCCAGTTCGACCGCCAGCAGTGCCGGGTCGACCGTCGTCGCATACCTGCCGCACATGTGACCATTGTGTCCCCCCGCACCGACACGCGCCCCGATGCGGGAAGATGGTGCACGTGAGCCTGTGGAGAGCGCCCGTCGCGCAGTCGCCCGTGCACGCGTCCGTGACGCTGCCGGGGTCGAAGTCGATCACCAACCGCGCGTTGATCCTGGCGGCGATCGCCGACGGTCCGTCCACCGTCACCGGCGCGCTGCGCAGCCGGGACACCGACCTGATGATCGACGCGCTGCGGGGCCTGGGGGTGTCGATCGACGAGGCAGGCGACGCCACCACGCTGCGGGTGAGCCCCGGTCCGATGCGCGCCGCCACCGTGGACTGCGGCCTGGCTGGCACCGTGATGCGGTTCCTGCCGCCGGTCGCGGCGCTGGCCGACGGCGTGGTCGCCTTCGACGGCGACGAGCAGGCCCGGACCCGGCCGCTGAGCACCATCCTCGACGGCCTGCGCGGCCTCGGCGTCGAGATCGACGGCGACGCACTGCCGTTCACGGTCCGCGGCCACGGCGCCGTGCCCGGCGGCGAGGTCACCATCGACGCGTCGGGCTCGTCCCAGTTCGTCTCCGGGCTGCTGCTCGGCGCCGCCCGGTTCGAGCACGGCGTCACCGTCCGCCACAACGGCGAGTCGGTCCCCTCGATGCCGCACATCGACATGACCGTCGAGATGCTCCGGCAGGCCGGGGTGCGGGTGCAGACGCCCGCCGACGGCGAGGCGAACACCTGGCGGGTGCTGCCCGGGCCCGTCGCCGCCGTCGACTGGGTGGTCGAGCCGGACCTGTCCAACGCCACCCCGTTCCTGGCCGCGGCGGCCGTCACCGGTGGCGCCGTGAGCGTGCCGATGTGGCCGGCCTCGACCACCCAGCCGGGCGACGCGATCCGCGGCATCCTCACCGAGATGGGCGCCGAGGTCTCGCTCCGCGACGGCCTGCTCACCGTCCGGGGACCGCGACGACTGCGCGGCCTCGACGTGGACCTGCACGACATCGGCGAGCTCACCCCGACGGTCGCCGCGCTGGCCGCCCTGGCCGACGGGCCGTCCACCCTGCGCGGCATCGCCCACCTGCGCGGACACGAAACCGACCGTCTGGCAGCACTTTCCGCCGAGATCAACGGTCTCGGCGGCGTGGTCACCGAGACCGACGACGGGCTCCGGATCGAGCCACGGGCGCTGCGCGCCGGCACCTGGCGGTCGTACGCCGACCACCGGATGGCGACCGCGGGGGCGATCCTCGGGTTGGTGGTTCCCGGCGTCGAGGTCGAGGACATCGGCACCACCGCCAAGACCCTGCCCGGGTTCGAGGACCTCTGGGCGACCATGCTGGCACCGATCGGGGCGTCCTCCTGAGTACCCGGCGTTACGACGAGTCCGATGTCCGGGTGCGCCCGGGCAAGGGCACCCGTCCGCGCACCAAGACCCGGCCCGAGCACAAGTCGGCCGAGAGCGCGATGGTGGTCGCGGTGGACCGCGGCCGGTGGGGCTGCGTGCTCGACGGCGACCCGACCCGGCCCGTGGTCGCCATGCGGGCCCGCGAACTGGGCCGCACGCCGATCGTCGTCGGGGACCGGGTGGGCATCGTCGGCGACACCTCCGGGCGCACCGACACCCTGGCCCGGATCGTCCGCGTCGAGGAGCGGGCGACGGTGCTGCGCCGCACCGCCGACGACACCGACCCGTACGAGCGGGTGGTGGTCGCCAACGCCGCCCAGCTGCTGATCGTCGTCGCGCTGGCCGACCCGCCGCCGCGCACCGGATTCGTCGAGCGCGCCCTGGTCGCGGCCTACGTGGGCGGGCTGTCCCCGGTCCTGTGCCTGACCAAGGGCGACCTCGCCGACCACGCGGAGTTCGCGGCCGCATTCGCGGACCTGGACGTGCCGGTGGTGCTCGCGGGCCAGCAGGACCCGCTCGACCAGGTACGCGAGGTGCTGGACGGCCGGCTCACCGCGCTGATCGGCCACTCCGGGGTGGGCAAGTCCACCCTCGTCAATCGCCTTGTCCCCGACGCATTCCGGGCCACCGGGGTGGTGTCCGGGGTGGGCAAGGGCCGACACACCTCCACCCAGTCGGTGGCGCTGCCGCTGCCCGCGCCGGAGGGCGAGCAGGGCAACCGGGGCTGGGTGGTCGACACCCCCGGCATCCGCTCGTTCGGACTCGCACACATCTCCCCGGACGACGTGATGGGCGCCTTCACGGACCTGGCCGCCACCATCGAGGACTGCCCGCGCGGCTGCACCCATCTCGGCCCGCCCGCCGATCCCGAGTGCGCGCTGGACCGACTGGACGGCGCGGCCGCTCGGCGGGTCGGCGCGGTGCGGTTGCTGCTGGTGGCGCTCGGTTCGAACGAATCCTGGTAGCACCGACCCGTAGATCACGGTTCGGGCAAGTTCGGCAGATCGCCGACATCGGTTCGCAACCCTGTGCTTACACTGTACGAGCGCAAATCTGATTCGAATCAGCTCACCGGTCAAGACATCTCGAGATCACCATCTCACCGTCAAGACACAAGGAGTTCAGATGAGTTCAGACATCATTCAGAATGGTTCCACGGCCGGCTCGTCCATCATCGACGACGTCATGAGCATCTTCGGAACGCTCTTCAATTTCGGGTCGTCGGTCATCGGCTCCTAGCCGCACTTCCGCCGTTACGGGTTCGCAACCATCAGGTGTGCGGCTCCGGAAAGCCGCAGCCCCCGCTGTCAAGGCACTCCGGACACCGCAGACCGCCGGTTTCGCAGCCCCAGTCACGAAGGCGCCCCGCCCGGATCACCGGGCGGGGCGCTTTCGTCTCGGTCGACCGAGCACGGTTCAGCGGCGCAGCAACGCCCGCAGGCCGCGGCCCTTCTTCGCCTCCCGGATCGCGGTGCGCAGGCCGCGACTGCGGCCGGTCTGCGGATCCACGGTCAGTACCGCCTCCCGGCCCTCCCACTTGCGCTCCGACGCCGTCTCCGGCGCGTCGTCGGTGGTGCCCACCAGGTACTTGTTGGGCAGCGACAACTTCGCGATGGTCCGCCATGACTTGCCGTACTGCAGCGCGAAATTTCCTGTGGTGTAGGGCAGGTCGTACTTCTCGCAGAGCGCCTGCACCCGCACCGAGATCTCGCGCAGCCGGTTGCTGGGCAGGTCCGGGAACAGGTGGTGCTCGATCTGGTAGCTCAGGTTCCCGGACATGAAGTCCAAGGTCCGGCCGCCGCTGATGTTCGCGCTGCCCAGCATCTGACGCAGGTACCACTGCGCGTGCGTCTCGCTGTCGATGTCGGCCTTGGTGAACTTCTCCGCACCGTCCGGGAAGTGCCCGCAGAAGATGATCGCGTTGGTCCAGACGTTGCGGATCACGTTCGCGGTGAAGTTCGCGGTGAGCGTGCTCTTCCACGCCCTGCCGGTCAGCGCCGGGAACAGCACGTAGTCCTTGAGCGCCTGCTTGCCGATCTTCTCGACCACCTCGGCGCGCTTGACCCGGAACTCGTCCATGTCCACGCGACCCTTGGCGACCTTGCCGAGCTCGAGGTGCTGGGCGGCGATGCCCCACTCGAAGAACAGTGCCAGCAGCGTGTTCAGCGGCACGTTCGCCAGGTTGAACGGCTTCCACCGCTGGTCCCGCGTGACGCGCAGCAGGCCGTATCCCACGTCGTCGTCCATGCCGAGGACGTTGGTGTACTTGTGGTGGATGTAGTTGTGGGTCTGCTTCCAGTGAGCGGACGGGCCGTTGACGTCCCACTCCCAGGTGCTCGAGTGCACCTCGGGGTCGTTCATCCAGTCCCACTGGCCGTGCATGATGTTGTGACCGAGTTCCATGTTCTCGATGATCTTGGCGACGCCGAGCATGCCGGCGCCTGCGAGCCACAGCGGCCGCTTGCGACTGCCGAGCAGCAGTGCCCGGGCGCTGACCTCGAGTCCACGCTGGAACCTGATCGTGTTGCGCAGGTACTTCGCGTCCCGCTCACCGCGCGAGGCCTCGATGTCGCGGCGAATCGCGTCGAGCTCCCAGCCGAGGGCCTCCACGTCCGCCTCGGTGAGGTGCGCGTACTCCTTGACGTCGGCAATTGCCATCGCGTTCTCCCGGCCGGTTGGCGTAACAGTTAACGGCACCTACCCTACCGTAAGTTACGGCCCCGTAGGTTGGTCCGACCGGAGTGTGACGCGGATTACACCGATCTAGGCGCGGCGCTCCCGGAGCTGCCGCAATGCCGTCCGCAACCCCACCCGGCGGCCCGTCTCCGGGTCGGTGCGGAGCCGGTCGAGCGCCGCCCTGGCGTCGTCGAACTTGCGCTCGGACGAGGTCTCCGGGGCGTTGTCGGAGGTGGCCTTGAGGAATCGGTCGGGCAGCGCCAGCTTGTGGATGGTCCGCAGCGCCAGCAGGTACTGCTTGGCGAACGATCCCGTCGTGTACGGCAGGTCGTACTTGTCGCACAGCGCCCGAACCCGCAGCGAGACCTCGCGCAGCCGGTTGCTGGGCAGGTCCGGGAACAGGTGGTGCTCGATCTGGTAGCTCAGGTTCCCGCTCATGAAGGCCATCACCCGGCCGGACTTGAAGTTGGCACTGCCGAGCATCTGACGCAGGTACCACTCGGCCTTGGTCTCGTGGCTGTACTGCTCGACGGTGAACTTCTCGGCGCCGTCCGGGAAGTGCCCACAGAAGATCACCGCGTACGCCCACAGGTTCCGGGCGAAGTTCGCGGTCAGGTTGGCGGTGAGCGTGTGCTTCCACGCCGGCCCCGTCAGCGCCGGGAACAGCACGTAGTCCTTGACCACCTGCTTGGCGGCCTTCCCCCAGAACTCGCGGTTGATCTCGTCGACGTTGGCGCCGCCCCGCTTGCGGTCCTCCTCCAGCGCGATCGACCAGTCGTGCATGGCGATGCCCCACTCGAAGGCACTCGCCAGCACCACGTTCGCGACGGGCTGGAGCAGGTTGATCGGGCGCCACGGCACGTCCCGGGTCATCCGGATGATGCCGAACTGCACGTCGTTGTCCATGCCGACGACGTTGGTGTACGTGTGGTGCGAGTAGTTGTGTGCGCGCTTCCACTGCGAGGAGGACGCGGTCATGTCCCACTCCCAGGTGGTGGAGTGGATCTCCGGGTCGTTCATCCAGTCCCACTGCCCGTGCACCACGTTGTGCCCGAGTTCCATGTTCTCGATGATCTTGGCCAGCGTCAGCATGGTGGTGCCCGCCAGCCAGAACGGCCGCTTGCGGCTGCCGAGCAGCGTGACGCGGCCGCCGAACTCGAGGATCCGCTGCAGCCGGATCACGCCCCGGATGTACCGGGCGTCGGACGCGCCGCGCGACTCCTCGACGTCCCGGCGAATCTCGTCGAGTTCACGACCGAGCGACTCGATGTCCGTCTCGGTGAGGTGTGCGAATTCTTTGATGTCCGTGATGGCCATCGTCAGGACCCTCCGTTGTTGATAGATCGGGTCACCTGAGGGAGGCCACCGCGGAGCGTGCTTTCAACGATAGTCGAATGACGCTCTCACGCGCCGCAGCGCAGGTCAGAGGTCGAGGGTGCAGTCGCCCGCGGCGGAGGAGATGCAGGTCTGGACCCGCTCCCCCTCGCTGTGCTCACGACCCGAGCGCAGGTCCCGGACGTGACCCGACAACAGCGGCGCCACGCAGGTCTGGCAGATGCCCATCCGGCAGCCGAACGGCATCTGCACGCCGAGCTGTTCGCCGGCCTCGAGCACCGTGGTGGCGCCGTCGATCTCGATCGAGCGCCCGGTCTTGGCGAAGGTCACCGTGCCGCCCTGACCCGCGGTGTCGGCACGCGAGATGCTGAACCGCTCGGTGTGCAGGCGGTCCGTGATGCCGGCCTCGGCCCAGACCTTCTCCACCTCGTCGAGCATCGCGGCGGGACCGCACGCCCAGGTCTGGCGCTCGCGCCAGTCCGGGTACATCGAGTCGAGGTCGGAGAGCTGGAAGCGACCGTCGCTGCGGGTGCACTGCAGGTGCGAGACGAAGCTCGGCTGTGCCTCGTGCAGCGCCGCCAGCTCCTCGCCGAACATGACGTCCTCGGCGGTCGGCGCCGAGTGCACGTGCACCACGTCCGGCAGCGTGCCGCGGCGCGCCATCCCGCGCAGCATCGCCATCACCGGGGTGACGCCGCTGCCCGCGGTGAGGAACAGGATCTTCGCCGGCGGCGGCTCGGGCAGCGCGAAGTTGCCCTGCGGCGCAGCCAGCCGGACCACCGTGCCCGACGGGACGCCGTTGATCAGGTGACTGGAGAGCTGACCCTCCGGCATCGCCTTGACCGCGATGGTGATCGCCTTGTTCTCCCAGTTCGGCGGGGAGGTCAGCGAGTACGAGCGCCAGTGGAACCGGCCGTCGACCAACAGGCCGATGCCGACGTACTGACCCGGCTGGTAGTCGAAGTCGAAGCCCCACCCCGGCTTGATTACCAGGGTCGCCGAGTCCGAGGTCTCCTTGCGCACCTCGATCACGCGACCCCGCAGTTCCCGGGCGGACCAGAGCGGGTTCGCGAGGTGCAGGAAGTCGTCGGGAAGCAACGGTGTGGTCACCCGAGTCACCGCCCCGCGCAACATGTTCAACGCAGGCCGGCGCGGCGCGGAAACATCCGCAGCCGGCCCCTCGAGCCACTTCCTCAGACCCATCAAACTTCCATCCACTCGACCAGGTTACGCACCCGTAGGTTACCTGCTGAGAAGGTCCGCTGTCACGCGGACGGTCACAGCAGGTCAAGCAGGAAGGGCAGTTCCTGCGTTGCGTACCAAGCCAGCTCGTGGTCCTCCGCGTCACCGAGCACGAATTCGGCGTCCGCGTCGCCGAGATCCGCGGCATCCACGACCTCGACCGCCCGCTCGATTGCGTCCGTCGCCTGGGCCAGGTCGACGTGCACCGACGCGACCATGTCCATCGTCACCGGACCGGCCAGCCGCACGACGGCGTCGTCCAGGTCCGGCCGCAGCTTCGCGTCCTCGACGTCCGCGGCGATCACGGCGCGGCGGTAGGCCGGCTTCTCGTCGTCCTCGGCGGCGAGCAACCGCAGCGACGCCCGCGCCGCCTCGGTCATCGCGACCTCCGCCAGCTCGTCGTCGTCGCCCGACGCGTAGGCCTCACGCAACGCAGGCGTCACGGCAAAAGCCGTGCGGCTCACCGGATCCAGCTCCTGCTCCGCCACCAACCGTTGCAACATCGCGATCGTCGCGGGAACGTAGACCCTCATCGACTGCACCCCTTACCCACAGGCATCCAACAACTCCTCGAGCGACTCGTACAGCAGTGCCGTCACCACCTCGACGTCGGACATGGCGTCGCGGTCGGCATTCAAACCGTAGTAGACGCGGCCGTCGTACGACGTCAGGCCGACACTGAGCGTCTGGTTCTTGAGCAACGGCGAGACCGGATACATCTCCAGCATCCGGACGCCGTCGAGGTAGAGCGGCGACTGCGGACCGGGGACGTTGGTGATCATCAGGTTGAACATCCGCTGCGACAGGCCGCTCGCCACCCGCAGGCCCACCGCGTGCAGCGTCGCCGGCGCCGTGCCCGACATCCGGACCAGGGTCTGCGCGGTCACCGTCCCCCCGGCCCGACTGTGCGCCTCGGTCGCGTGCGCGATCTGCGAGAGCCGCACCACGGCGTTGGGCTCCCCCACCGGGAGGTCCACCAGCAACGAGGACACCTTGCGTTCCGCGTTGTCCGGGATGTGCTCGCGCTCCGCCGGGTCCGCCTCCATGTCGATCTCCTCCGCGGCGCCGCCGCCGGAGACGTAGGTGGCCATCGGAACCAGCGCCCGCACCGTCGAGTACGCGGTCACCGGTTCGCCGCGGGAGAGCAGCCAGTTGCGCAGCGCCCCGGTGAGCACCGCCAGGATCGCGTCGTTGACCGTGCACCCGAACCGGCGCCGGACCGTGCGGTAGTCCTCGAGCTCGGTCCGCACGGTCGCGAACCGACGGTTCCGCGAGATCGTCGCGTTGAGCGGGGTGGTCGGCGCCGACACCGCGGCGGTCCGCACCACCGCCGCGACGTTGCCCGCGACCTCGGCCGCACCACCGGCCAGGTCGCCGAGCGCCATCCGCAGGGTCGCCGCACCCTCGCTCGGCCGGGCGATCATCTCGACCAGCGCGTCGAGCACCAGTTCCGCCTCGCGGGGCTCCCGGGTGGGCATCCACAACTCGTCGACCACCGGCCGCGGGGTGCTGCTCGGGTCCAGCAGCACCTGGCTGATCTCCGACGCCTTGTCGCCGTCGACCAGCGCGGAGTGCGACTTGGTGAAGATCGCGACCCGGTTGTCGGACAGCCCCTCGACGAGGTACATCTCCCACAGCGGCCGACTCCGGTCCAGCGGCCTCGACGTCAGCCGCGCCACCAGGTCGTGCAGCTGCGCGTCGGAGCCCGGGCGCGGCAGCGCCGAGCGGCGGACGTGGTAGGTGATGTCGAACTCGCGGTCGTCCACCCACACCGGCCGGGCCAGGCCCAGCGCCACCTCACGCACCCGCTGGCGGTACCGCGGCACCAGCGCGAGCCGCTGCTCGACATGGGTGAGCAGGTCCTCGTAGCTGATGCCGGACTCCAGGATGGCCAGCGAGCCGAGATGCATCGGGGTGCTGCTCGCCTCGAGGAAGTAGAACGTGGCGTCCTGCGTGGTCAGCCTCGTGGCCATCAGTTTCCGTCCCCTGGTGTCAGCCCGAAGAGAATCTGCAGCTCCGCCACAGTGCGCTCGGGGTCGGTGTGGTGCACGGCCACCATCCCCGCGGCCACCGCGCCGCGGACGTTGACCGGGAGGTCGTCGACGAACACGCAGTCCGCGGTCGCCAGCCCGAGCCGCTCGGCCGCCAGCCGGTAGATCCGCGGGTCCGGCTTCTCGAGACCGACATCGCCGGAGAGCAGCACCTCGTCGACCAGTCGGCCCGCGCCGAGCTCGCGCAACCAGTCCGCGCCCGGCCCACCGGGATCGTTGCTCAGTACCGCAGTCCGCACCCCGCGCCGACGCACCTGCGCGAGGATCTCGCCCAGTCCCGCCGCATCGGATCCCGGACCGACCAACACCCCACCGCAGTCCACCACCAACCCGTCCATGCGCCCACCCTAGGACCGACGGGCCCGTCGCGCCCGCAGCGGCGTCCGCATTCGGCTGCGAGTCCGGCGGATCCGTGCGATCCTGCTGGCAGCCCGGACTCTCCCCGGACGCGTCGTCCGCGCGCACGACCACACCGCGCGCGCCGCAAACGCACACGAACACCGGGAGAGGACCCCATGACGCACCCGCGCGCGACCGAGCACCACCGCACGACCGAGCACCACCGGACGTACCGATTCCTGACCCGGGCACCGCTGGCCGAGCCGCCGTTGCCGTCCGGCGGACCGCAACCCCGCACCGCCGGACCGCTGCCTGCCCGCGAGTCGCGCGCCGCCCCGCGGGGCCCCTCGCACGCAGGCTGCTCCCCCGCCCGCCGGACGCCCCCACCCGGAACCGACCCGCAGGCCCGGCGCTTCACGGAGGCCGCGCTGCGACTGGTGCTCGAGGTCCTCGACCACCGCCGACAACCGCCCCAGCTGCGGGCGGTGCTGACGCCGGCGATGGTCGACGTCGTCGCGGCGCTGGCCCGCCGCACCCTGACCGGGCCGCGCCCGGGTGCCGCGACGCTGCAGCGGCTGCACCTGCATCCGACCGGTCCCGACGCGGCCGAGGTGTTCGGCACCTACGCGCGCGGCGGCCGGGTCCTCGCCATCGCGGGGCGGGTCGAACGCACGCCGGGTGGCAGCGAGGGGCAGGCCGGCTGGCGGATCACGTCGCTGCAGGTCGGTTGACCGGACCGGCCGGACCGCGACACGGCAAGGCCCCGACAGCGCACGCCGTCGGGGCCTTGACCAACAATCTCGAACCTACTTGCGGCGCTTGGCCTTCGCCTCGCGTCGTTCCTGCCGGCTGCCTGCGGCCGGGGCAGAGTTCCGCACCTCGGCGTTGCCGTCCTCGGCGGGACCGGAGAAGGTCAGCCGGGTCTCCTCGGCCGAGTCGAGACCCTTCGCACGCAGGGCTGCGGGCTGCGGATCCACCGGGGCCTCGCTGTCGGCCCGGGCCGCCGCGGCAGCCGTGGTCCAACCCGACTGCTCGGGTGCCGGTGCGGCCTCGACCTGCAGGTTGAACAGGAAGCCGACCGACTCCTCCTTGAGCCCCTCGAGCATCGCGGTGAACATGTCGAAGCCCTCGCGCTGGTACTCGACGAGCGGGTCGCGCTGGGCCATCGCGCGCAGGCCGATGCCCTCCTTGAGGTAGTCCATCTCGTAGAGGTGCTCGCGCCACTTGCGGTCCAGCACGGACAGCAGCACCCGGCGCTCGAGCTCGCGCATGCCGTTCTCGCCTGCGATCGCGTCGATCTGCTGCTCGCGGTTGGCGTACGCGGCACGGACGTCGGCCAGCAGCGCCGCCCGCAGCTCGTCACGGGTCAGGTCGCCACGCTCGCCGATCTCGGTCTCGCCGGTGAGGTCCCGGTACGAGATCCCGACGGGGTAAAGCGTGCCGAGCGCCGTCCACAGCTGATCGAGGTCCCAGTCCTCGACGTAGCCCTCGGCGGTCGCGCCGTCGACGTAGGCGGTGACCACGTCGGTGATCATGCTCTCGACCTGGCCCTCCATGTCCTGGCCCTCGAGGATCTGACGGCGCTCCTCGTAGATGACGGTGCGCTGCTTGTTCATCACCTCGTCGTACTTCAGGACGTTCTTGCGGATCTCGAAGTTCTGCTGCTCGACCTGCGTCTGGGCACTCTTGATGGCCTTGGAGACCATCTTCGCCTCGATCGGCACGTCGTCGGGCAGGTTGAGTCGGGTCATGATCGACTCCAGCGCGGCACCGTTGAACCGTCGCATCAACTCGTCGCCGAGCGAGAGGTAGAAGCGCGACTCGCCCGGGTCACCCTGGCGGCCGGAACGGCCGCGGAGCTGGTTGTCGATGCGGCGCGACTCGTGCCGCTCGGTGCCGAGGACGTAGAGGCCGCCCGCCGCCTTGACCCGCTCGGCCTCGGCCTTGACCTCACGCTTGACCCGCTCGATGGTCTCGTCCCAGTCGCGCTCGTAGTCCTCCGGCGTCTCGACCGGGTCGAGCCCACGCTTGCGGACCTCGAGGTCCGCGAGGATGTCCGGGTTGCCACCGAGCACCACGTCGGTACCACGGCCGGCCATGTTGGTGGCGACCGTGACGGCACCGGTGCGGCCGGCCTCGGCCACGATGGTGGCCTCCTGCTCGTGGAACTTGGCGTTGAGCACGCTGTGCGCGACGCCCCGCTTGGTGAACTGCTTGGACAGGTACTCCGAGCGCTCGACGCTGGTGGTACCGATCAGGACCGGCTGGCCCTTAGCGTGCCGCTCGGCGACGTCGTCGACGACCGCGGCGAACTTCGCCTCCTCGGTCTTGTAGATCAGGTCGCCCTGGTCGACGCGGACCATCGGCCGGTTCGTCGGGATCGGGATGACGCCCAGCCCGTAGGTCTGGTGCAGCTCGGCGGCCTCGGTCTCGGCCGTACCGGTCATGCCGGAGAGCTTGTCGTAGAGGCGGAAGTAGTTCTGCAGCGTGATCGTGGCGAGGGTCTGGTTCTCGGCCTTGATCTCGACCTTCTCCTTCGCCTCGATCGCCTGGTGCATGCCCTCGTTGTAGCGGCGGCCGACCAGGATGCGTCCGGTGAACTCGTCGACGATGATGACCTCGCCGTCGCGGACGATGTAGTCCTTGTCCTTGTTGTAGAGCTCCTTGGCCTTGATCGCGTTGTTCAGGTAGCTGACCAGCGGCGAGTTCGCGGCCTCGTACAGGTTGTCGATGCCGAGCTGGTCCTCGACCAGCTCGACGCCTGCCTCGTGCACGCCGACGGTGCGCTTCTTGATGTCGACCTCGTAGTGCACGTCACGCTTGAGCAGCGGCGCGATCCGGGCGAACTCGCCGTACCACTTGCTCGACGCGTCGGCGGGGCCCGAGATGATCAGCGGGGTGCGCGCCTCGTCGATGAGGATCGAGTCGACCTCGTCGACGATCGCGAAGTTGTGGCCGCGCTGGACCAGGTCGTCGAGGCTGTGCGTCATGTTGTCGCGCAGGTAGTCGAAGCCGAACTCGTTGTTGGTGCCGTAGGTGATGTCGCAGGCGTACGCGACGCGGCGCTCGGCCGGCGACTGGCCCGACAGGATCACGCTGGTCTCGAAGCCGAGCGAGCGGTGCACCCGGCCCATCCACTCGGAGTCACGCTTGGCCAGGTAGTCGTTGACCGTGACCACGTGCACGCCGTCGCCCGCGATCGCGTTGAGGTACGCCGGCAGCACACAGGTCAGGGTCTTGCCCTCACCGGTCTTCATCTCCGCGACGTTGCCGAGGTGCAGGGCCGCGCCGCCCATGATCTGCACGGTGTAGTGCTTCTGTCCGAGCACCCTCCAGGACGCCTCCCTGGCGACGGCGAAGGCCTCGGGCAGCAGGTCGTCGAGGGTCTCCCCCGACGCGTACCGCGCCTTGAACTCGTCCGTCTTGGCACGGAGTTCGAGGTCGGTCAGGGCCTCCATTTCGGGCGAGAGGCTGGTTACGTGCTCAGCGATGTGCTTGAGCCGCTTGACCATGCGACCTTCACCAACACGGAGCAGTTTCGACAGTGACAGCGACGGCACGGGCTTGAACGTCCTCAATCTCGGCGGGCAGGTCTCGGCCCCGGTGAACGGAGCGACTGACTACACAGTAGTTCTGACTGACTACACAGTAGTTCTGGCGCAGACATTAGTTCCGGCCACACCGCGGTTCTGGGCCGCATCGCAGTCTGGCCACACAGTTGTTCCGGTCACAGAGCAGATCCGGCCGAGGGAGCTATCCCCCAACCGGATCCCATGGTAGGCGCTCTCACGATCTGCGGAGCAGAACGACCGTGACCGCGTGTGTCAGCGGCGCTGTGGTCAGGCGAGCCTGATCAGGCCGTAGTCGAACGCGTGTCTGCGGTAGACGACCGACGGACGGTCCGTTTCCTTGTCGTAGAACAGGAAGAAGTCGTGCCCGACCAGTTCCATCTCGTAGAGGGCGTCGTCGACTGCCATCGGGGCGGCCGAGTGCACCTTGGTCCGCACGATCTGCCCCGGGCCGGCCGGGTAGTCGTCCGATTCGAGCGAGATGTCGGGCGAGATCGCCAGCGCGTCGTCCTTGGCGAGTTCCGCGGTCGCCTCCGCGACCGAGACGGGCGTCTTCTCGCCGTAGTGGACCTTGCGACGGTCCTTCGTTCGACGGAGTCTGCTCTCGAGCTTGGCGGTGACGCTCTCGAAGGCCGCGTAGAAGCTGTCGGCAGAGGCCTCGGCGCGTACCACCGGTCCCTTGCCCCGCGCGGTGATCTCCACTCGCTGGCAGTTCTTGGACTGCCGCCGGTTTCGTTCGTGTTGGAGTTCGACGTCGAAGTGGTAGATCGTCGGGTCGAAGCGTTCGAGTCGGGCCAGCTTCTCCGACACGTAGACCCGGAAGTGATCGGGGACCTCGACGTTGCGGCCCTTCACTACGATTTCGGCGATGGGGCCGTCGGGCTGCCCGGTGGTCTCTGCTGCGTCTTCGATGAAAACAGAGGTTGTCGAAGGGGTCGTCACGCGTACCTCCAAGATACGGCCGAGCCACAAGAGATGACTGTCGGCGGATGAGCCACGCCGGGAGGGGACCGCCCGGCGCCAGGGATTTCGCTTATCACCTCCACCGTTCATCGGTTGTGTTGGCGACGCTAGTACGACTTGGGCGCGAGTGCCAGCATTGGCGTTGCGTTTCACCCCTACGGGTCGCGTGAACCCCCTCACGCGGCGGCAATCACCAGGACCGCCGCGACCCGAACGCCCCGAACGGCGAGCGCCCGGACGGACTCCGCGGCCGTCGCCCCGGTGGTCAGTACGTCGTCGACCAGCACCACGGCGTCCCGGACGCCGGTCGGTTCCAACGACCCCACCCGCACCCGGCCTGCCAGGTTGTCGACCCGGGCGCGGGCCGACAGGCCGACCGAATCACGCACTCCCCGTGCGTAAGTCAACGCCGTCGCCACCCGCACCGGCTCCGGGTGCAGCGCCCTCGCGGCGGCCCGGACGGCGGCGGCCACCGGGTCGCCGCCGCGCACCCGGGCGGCCCGCGGTCGGCTCGGCGCGGGCACAAGGGTGAGTGCGGCAAGTTCACCGGGATCGATCTCGCCGAGCTCGCGCAGGCAGCGCACCGCCCTCGCGAGCGCCGCCCCTAGCGGGACCGCGAGATCGGCCCGGCCACGTTCCTTCGCCGCGATCACCGCCGCCCGGCGGGCCCCGACGTAGGTGCCGACGGCCCACGCCGGCGCACCCGGCTCCACCCGCGGACGCAGGCGCACCGGGCCCGTCGCGAGCGCGTCGCGGCAGCGCGCACACCACTGCGTCCCGACGGCCCCACAGCCGCCGCACTCGCGGGGCAGGAGCAGATCCAGCAAGGCGCGCACACACCGGAGTGTGCGCCCACCCACCGACACCGCTACCCGGGCAGCACCGGGATCGCCTTGACGCCGGCCAGTGCCGGCACCTCCCGCCAGTACCTGTCCCCCGCCGGGTCGTTGTTGTTCAACTGGAACACCGCCCGGGAGTCCGCCACGAACGCCGAGTTGGCCGACGCGTCGACCGAACTCACCGGCGGCGAGAGGTTGCGGCTCGGCAGGGCGTCCATCCGGGACCCGTCCACCGACACCGACACCACCGGGATCTCCGACGCCGCGCGGGCCACCACGATCGTGTCGCCGCTGCTCCAGTCCAGGGACAGTGCGGGACTGCCCAGCCCGGTCGCCACCGGGCGCGGACTGGTCAGCGCGTAGGTGCCGTCCTCACCCTGCACCACCGACACGACGTACACCTTGCCGTCGACGATCACCGCCGCGCGGGCCCCGTCGCTGGACAGGCGCAGCTCGGTCATCGTCTCGCCCAGCGGCGCGAGCGCGCGGGTGTCCACCGGGCTCACGACCGGCTGCCCCGACCCGTCCAGGGTCACCCGCACCACCCGGACCCCGTCGGCCACGGTCCACGCCGTGGGTTCGAAACTCGACCATGTCGGACGGGTCAACGAGCCGGCCTCGAGCGCAGGCGTCCCGGTCCCGTCCGTCGGCCCGATCATCAGGACGTTCCCCTGCTCCGGGGCGGACCTGCCGGTCGCGGCCACCGCCGCGGCCAGCTTGCCGTCCCGGGAGAGGGCGATCGAGCGCAGGACGGAGGCGGACCCGAAGTAGCCGGGCACCGCACTGACGCCGGTGTCGGTGACGGCCACCAGTGAGCCGCCCGCCAGCGCGTGCAGCCCGACCGACGAGTTCGCGGCCACTCGCGGGTCGGTCGTGGACACGTCGGCCGTCGACCAGCCGTCCACGTGACGATCGTCGAGCGGACGGCCGTTGAGCGTCAGCACGTACGGACCCGAGATCTCGGCGGCGGCGAGGGTCCAGACCACCTGCGAGGCGAGCAGGGCGCGGTCCTCCGGACTCAGCTCCTCGGCGCCGAGGAAGTCGATGCGCACGCCGCCGAACCCGACGCCGACGCCGACGTTGCGACCGTCGGCCTTGGTGATCGGGCCCGGCACCGACAGGTTGCCCGCGACGTTGCGCACGGCCCCGGACAGCCCCGGCTTGGGCCCGGCGATCAGCAGGTCGACCAGCCGCCCCGGCATCTCCTCCGCGGTCGCGGATACCCATCGCAGGTCCGGCACCACGGTGTTGCCGGTCGGGTCCAGGAAGTACAGGGCCTCGCGCTTGTAGGTCTTGAGGAACTGCGGGCGATCCATGATCACCCCGGGCGGCAGGTCGTCGATCCGCCACTCGCCGCCGACCCGGGTCATCCGGAACTTGGCCTCGAAGGTGCCCTCGGCCGTCTGGTACTGGCCGCCGTCGTCGAGCTGACCCACGCGGTTCGCCCGGACGGCGTAGCTGGCCTCGTCGCCGGTGCGGGACTCCTGCAGCACGTCCACCTTGTCGACCACGGTGGTGCTGGCGGCATCGTCCCACCGTTCCGCCGCGGCGGGGGTGAGGAACTGGCGCGCGGCCAGGTGCGCATCCGTCGGATCGGTGCTGGCCGCGAAGAAGTCGCGGAGCATCGAGTCCGGTTCCCGGCCGGGTTCCGGCACAGGCACGCTGACGGTCACCGGGTCACGGGTGATGGTGCCGATGGCCATCGGCGACGACGACTCGGGCAGGCTGGCGCAGCCACCGGCCAGCACGGCCGTGGCCAACCCCGCGGCCGCCAGCGCGACCCGTCGGCGACCGCGGTGCCACCGGCCCGTCACGGTCGACGCTCCCGCAGCACCGGCACGCTCGCCGTGTGGTCGGGGTCGAGCGCCTCGGACTTCGGGTCCGCGGCCCCGCCGGTCCCCTCGTCACCGGGGAGCGGGCGACCCTGGACGTGCTTGACGCTCGGCGGCCGCAGCGGCAACGGGCTGCTGGTGATCTTGTGCCCGCGCACCAGCGGCAGGGTGAAGCGGAAGCAGGCCCCCTCGCCCGGCTCCCCCCCAGGCCTCGAGCCGCCCGCCGTGCAGTCGGGCGTCCTCGACGCTGATGGCCAGGCCGAGCCCGGTGCCGCCGGACCGTCGCACCCGCGACGGATCGGACCGCCAGAACCGGTTGAACACCAATTTCTCCTCACCGGGCCGCAGGCCGATGCCCTTGTCTCGGACCACGAAGGCCGCCGCTTCCTCGTCGGCGCGCAGACGGAGCAGCACCGGCTTGCCCTCGCCGTGGTCGATGGCGTTGGCGAGCAGGTTCCGCAGGATCCGCTCGACCCGGCGCGGGTCCGCCGAGGCGACCACGGGCTCGTCCGGCAGGTCGAGGACCAGCTCGGTGCCGGAGTCGCGGGCCAGGTGTCGGATCGTGGACACCGCGGCGCGGGCGCTCATCCTCAGGTCGAGCCGTTCGTCGGCGAGCTCGGCCACACCGGCGTCGTGCCGACTGATCTCGAGCAGGTCGTTGAGCAGCGACTCGAACCGGTCCAGCTCCGCGACCAGCAGCTCAGAGGACCGGCGCATCGCCGGGTCCAGGTCGGCGCTGCCGTCGTGGATCAGCTCGGCGGCCATCCGGACGGTGGTCAGCGGGGTGCGCAGTTCGTGGCTGACGTCGGAGGTGAAGCGCTTCTGCAGGTTGCCGAACTCCTCGAGCTGGGTGATCTGTTTCGAGAGGCTCTCGGCCATGTCGTTGAACGACATGGCCAGGCGAGCCATGTCGTCCTCGCCGCGCACGGGCATCCGTTCGCGCAGCTTGCCGTCGGCGAAGCGCTCGGCGATCCGGGACGCGGACCGGATCGGGAGCACCACCTGCCGCGCCACGATCATCGAGATCGCGGCCAGCAGCACCAGCAGCACCACCCCGCCGACGAGCAGGGTGCTGCGCATCAGCGACAGGCTCTGGTCCTCCCCGGCCAGCGGGAACACCAGGTACAGCTCGAGGGTGGCCACCTCGGAGGAGGTGGGGCTGCCGATGATCAGCGCCGGACCGCGGTACCAGTCCTGGTCCGAGACCGTCGCGAACTGGTAGCTGACCTGTCCGTTCTTGACGAACTCGCGCAGGTTCGGGGAGATCTGGTCCGCCGGGCCGCTGGAGACCTGGGGCCGGGGCGGGTTCGCAGGCACGATGAGCACCGGGCTGAAGGTGCCGGCCGCGCCCGTGGCCGCGCCGGTGTCCGTGCTGCGGTTGGTCAGGGCGGCGGCCGCACCGTCGAGTCGTGCCGCGAGCGAGGCGCTGTCGTCCGAGGCGGCGAGCTCGCTCTGCACGGTGTTGCGGGCCCGGTCCATCTCCTCGGTCGCGGCATTGATCTTCGCCTCGAGGAGCCGGTCGGTGATCTGGCTGGTCAGCACGACACCGAGGATCGTGATCACCACCAGCGAGAGGGTCAGGGTGGACACGACCACCCGCAGCTGCAGCGAGCGTCGCCACAGGTGCGCGAGGGCGTGACTCCACCCACGAAAGCGGCGCAGCAACGGCCCGAATGGTCCGCCGATGCGGCGCCGCGCCCGGGTTCGTCCGATCACGGCGGTCCGGCCTTGTAGCCGACCCCCCTGACCGTGAGCACCACTTCGGGATTCTCCGGGTCAGTCTCGACCTTGGCGCGCAGCCGCTGGACGTGCACGTTGACCAGGCGGGTGTCGGCGGCGTGCCGATATCCCCAGACCTGCTCGAGCAGCACCTCTCGGGTGAACACCTGACGCGGCTTGCGGGCCAGCGCGACCAGCAGGTCGAACTCCAGCGGTGTCAGCGCGATCAGCGCGCCCTCACGGGTCACCTTGTGCGCGGGCACGTCGATGACCACGTCGGCGATGGACAGCAGCTCCGCAGGCTCGTCCTCGGTGCGGCGCAGGCGCGCACGCACCCGGGCCACCAGTTCCTTCGGCTTGAACGGCTTCATCACGTAGTCGTCCGCGCCGGACTCGAGGCCCAGCACCACGTCGACGGTGTCCGTCTTGGCGGTGAGCATGACGATCGGCACCCCGGAGTCGGCGCGCAGCACCCGGCACACGTCGATGCCGTTCATCCCCGGCAGCATCAGGTCCAGCAGCACCAGGTCGGGTCGGATCTCCCGGACCGCGGCGAGCGCCTGGGTGCCGTCACCGACGACGAAGGGCTCGAAGCCCTCGCCGCGCAGCACGATGGTGAGCATCTCGGCCAGGGCCGTGTCGTCGTCGACGACGAGAATGCGTGGCTTCATGTTCCTATCGTGTCATCCCCGGACCCCGGAACGCCCGTGCATACCCCGCGTTCCGGTTCGTGTCGCGGGCTGGTCACATCCACTCTGCCAGATCCAGCGCCAGCGCCGCCGGATCCAGGTCCGCCGCGAGCACCCACCAGGGCGAGACCCACCGCGCGGACGCGAGCTCCCGGTAGACCGCGCCGGTGCGGGTCTGCAGGTCCGAGTCGCGCTCGTAGGCGTCGAGTTCGCGGGTCGCGTCGCTGGCCCCCCGGCTGCGGGCGCGCTCGGCGGCCAAGGCGACGGGGACATCGAGCAGCAGCTGCAGCTCGGGCGGCGTCGCGCCGAACCGGCCGAACTCCAGATCCGTCACCCAGCCGACGAACTCGCCGTCGCCGCCCTCGTGCATCCGGGCCGCGCCGTAGGCGGCGTTCGAGGCCACGTACCGGTCCAGCAGCACCAGGTCGTGGGACTCGAGCAGCTCCCGCAGTCGCGCCGCCGCGTCCCGCCGGTCCAGTGCCCACATCAACGCCATCGCGTGCACCGAGTCCGCCAGGTCGCCGTGGCGGCCGCGCAGCGCCTCCGAACCGAGGTCCGCGTGGACCGACTGCCCGTAGCGGGGGAAGGCGTCCACCGCGACGGTCACGCCGCGGTCCCGCAACTGCGTGACCACCCTGTCCACCAATGTCCGCTTGCCTGCGCCGTCCAGGCCCTCGAGTGCGATCAGCTTTCCCACCCGGGCAGCCTAGCGTCGCAACGACCGGTGGCCGGTCCCGGAGTCCGGGACCGGCCACCGGCCTGCCGTGCGATGGTGAGCAGTTCCTCCCGCCGGGCGTCGGGAACCACTCAGGTGCGGTACGCGATCAGTACCGGTAGTGCTCGGGCTTGTACGGACCCTCGACGTCGACGCCGATGTACTCCGCCTGCTCCTTGGTGAGCTTGGTGATCGAGCCGCCGAGCGCCTCGACGTGGATGCGCGCCACCTTCTCGTCCAGGTGCTTGGGCAGGCGGTAGACCTCGTTGTCGTACTCGTCGGGCTTGGTCCACAGCTCGATCTGCGCGATCGTCTGGTTCGCGAACGAGTTGGACATCACGAACGACGGGTGCCCGGTGGCGTTGCCCAGGTTCAGCAGCCGGCCCTCGGAGAGCACGATGATGCTGTGGCCGTCGGGGAAGGTGAACTCGTCGACCTGCGGCTTGATGTTGATCCGCGTGACGTCGGCCGCGCGCTCGAGGCCGGCCATGTCGATCTCGTTGTCGAAGTGACCGATGTTGCCCAGGATCGACTGGTGCTTCATCTGCTTCATGTGCTCGAAGGTGATGATGTCCTTGTTGCCGGTGGACGTGATCACGATGTCGGCCTGGCCGATGAACTCCTCGACGGTCTTGACGTCGAAGCCGTCCATGAGGGCCTGCAGCGCGTTGATCGGGTCCGCCTCGGTGACCGTGACGCGCGCGCCCTGGCCCTTGAGCGCCTCGGCGCAGCCCTTGCCCACGTCGCCGTAGCCGCAGACCAGCGCGGCCTTGCCGCCGATGAGCACGTCGGTGCCGCGGTTGATGCCGTCGAGCAGCGAGTGGCGGGTGCCGTACTTGTTGTCGAACTTGCTCTTGGTGACCGAGTCGTTGACGTTGATCGCCGGGAAGACGAGCTCGCCCGCGGCGGCGAACTGGTACAGACGCAGCACGCCCGTGGTGGTCTCCTCGGTGACGCCCTTGACGGACTTCGCGACGGCGGTCCACTTGCCTGCGTCCGCGGCCAGCGAGGCGCGCAGCAGCGCCAGGAACACCTTGTGCTCGTCGCTGTCGTTGTCCTCGTCGACGGGCGGAACCACGCCTGCCTTCTCGAACTGCGCGCCGCGCAGCACCAGCATGGTGGCGTCGCCACCGTCGTCGAGGATCATGTTGGCCGGCTCACCGGGCCAGGTGAGCATCTGCTCGGCGGCCCACCAGTACTCCTCGAGAGTCTCGCCCTTCCAGGCGAACACCGGCACGCCCTGGGGCGCCTCCGGGGTGCCGTGCGGGCCGACGACGATGGCCGCGGCGGCGTGGTCCTGGGTGGAGAAGATGTTGCACGACGCCCAGCGGACCTCGGCGCCGAGCGCGACGAGCGTCTCGATCAGCACGGCCGTCTGGATGGTCATGTGCAGCGAGCCGGAGACGCGGGCGCCCTTGAGCGGCAGCACCTCGGCGTACTCACGACGCAGGGTCATCAGTCCGGGCATCTCGTGCTCGGCGAGCCGGATCTCCTTGCGACCGAACTCGGCGAGCGAGAGGTCCGCCACCTTGAAGTCGATTCCGTTGCGGCTGTCCGCCACGAGGTTGTTCTCAGACACGCTGGTCGTCATCTGCCTCTCCTGTTTGGATTTGTCTCGGCCAAGGCTAACGGGTTCGGACCCCATCCGAAGACCGGCCGTCCGCGAACGGGCACCGCAACCGGCGGTGACGCTCGCCACGACGGAAGACGACGCGCTACGCGTGCGCGCCGATGATCGCCTCGATGAACGGCACGAAAGTTCTCGACAGGTCCTGCGCCACGTCCCGGTCCGAGTCCGGCGGCATCGAGATGTAGCTGATCGCCAGGCGGACGATGCCGCGGCTGAGAATTCCGGCCTCGGCGGGCGGGGCCTGGACCCAGCTGCGTTCCAGCGTCTCGGCGAGCCGCGCCGAGGCGTGCTCGAGCAGGGGCGCGCTGTCGGTGGTGATCAACCGGAGCAGGTCCGGCTTCGCCTCCCCCGTCAGCAGGGACTGCACCAGCGGATCGGCGGCGCTCTGCCGGAAGAACGCGGTGAAGGCCTCGACCAGGGCCGCGTGCGGCTGACCCGTGTTGGCGTAGATCGCGTCCTCGACGGCGCCGACGAAGCGGTCCGCGAGCCGCAGGGCGTAGGCCTGCGCGAGCCCCTGCCGGGACTTGAACTCGTTGTAGACGGTCTGCCTGCTGACCTGCGCGCCCGCCGCGACATCGGTCATGGTCACCTCGGACCAGTCCTGCACCGACAGCAGGTCCCGCATCGCGTCGAGGACCGACTCCCGCAGGAGGGTGCGGGTGGCCTGCTGGTACGGGGGTCGGTTCGACGGAGCCATGGTGGCGAGGGTGGCATTCTGTGTGCGCGCCGTCAAACGTGCACGGCGTCACCGTGCACGGCAGCTGCGGCCAGCCCGGCCAGGTCCTGGGTCTCGTCCGCCAGCAGCGCCGGGTCGACGCACGGCCGCTCGGCGATCAGCGTCCGCGCCGCCCGGACGTCCCTCGGCCGGCCGATCGTCACCGCACCGACCAGCCGCCCCGCCCGCCGGGTCAGCACGGTGAAGTCGCGGCCCGCGATGCTGCCGCGGACCACGAGCTCGTCGTCGGACTGCGGCCAGCCCGCCACCTGGAGGCTGAGTCCGTACTGGGTGGACCAGCACCACGGCACCTCCCGCTCGGCCTCGACCGGGGCACCGGCCAGCGCCGCGTGCATCGCCCGCGCGGCGGCGGCCCCCTGCGCCTGCGCGGAGTTCCAGTGCTCGGTCCGGTGCCGGCCACCGAGCACCGGATTGGGACGATTGGCCACGTCGCCCGCGGCGTACACCCCCGGCGCCGAGGTGGCGAAGGACTCGTCCACCACGATGCCGTCGGCGGTCTCGAGCCCGGCACGTTCGGCAAGGTGCGTGTTCGGCGCCATCCCGACGGCCAGCAGCGCCGCGCCCGCGGACCAGGTCCGCCCGTCCTCGGCGCGGGCCAGCACGCCGTCGCCGTCGCCGACCAGCTCGGCGAGCCGCACCGAGGTGTGCAGCTCGACGCCGTGCTCGCGGTGAAGCTGCTCGAAGAGCGCGCTCACCCGCGGCGGCAACACCCGGTGCAGAGGCGTGCGCGCCGCCTCGAGCAGGGTCACCTCGGCACCGAGTCCGCGCGCGGTCGCGGCGACCTCCGAGCCGATCAGGCCCGCGCCGACGACCAGGATCGAGTTCGTGCGGTCGATGGCCTCACGCAACGGTGCGACGTCGCCCATCGCTCGCAGCACCCGCACCGCGGCCCCTCCCGAGTGGTCGACGGTGCGGGCGCGACCGCCCGTCGCGAGCAGCAGGGCGTCGTACCTCAGCTCCTCGCCCGAGTCGAGGCGGACCGTGCGACCTGCCACGTCGACCGAGACCACCACGACACCCGTGCGCACCTCGATCCGTCGATCGGTCCAGTAGCCGGCCGGTCGCAACCTGGACTTCTCCTCGGCCGACGCGTCGAGCAGCAGGTCCTTGGACAGGGCAGGCCGGCGGTACGGGTGCGCGGGGTCGTCGCCGAGCACCGTCACGGTCCCCGCGAAGCCCTCCGCGCGCAGCGTCTCGGCGGCGGCGATACCGGCGATCCCGGTCCCGACGATCACGACCGAGGTCATGACCGAGCGACCTCGACCATGTCGAAGTCGGCCTTCGCGGCGCCGCAGTCCGGGCAGCTCCAGTCGTCCGGGATCTCGTCCCACCGGGTGCCCGGGGCGATGCCGTCGTCGGGCCACCCCAGCTCCTCGTCGTACTCGAATCCACACTGGACACAGCGGTAGAGCTTCATCACGCACTCCTCTCGAAATCGATCTTCTCCCGCACTCCGCAGTCCGGGCAGCACCAGTCGTCGGGCACCGAGTCCCACCGGGTGCCGGCCGGGAAACCCTCGCGCGGAGCACCTTTCGACTCGTCGTAGACGTACTCACACACCGGGCACCGGTAGGCAGCCATGATCACGCCGCCCCGAACCGGGCGTAGATCCGCTCACGCTTGGCCGGCTGCACGTTCACCCGGGTGATGTCGCCGTCGTAGTGGTCGAGGACGCGGTGGTCCATGACCTTGCGCCAGACCGGCGGGAAGTACGCGAGGGTGATCATGCTGGCGTAGCCGCTGGGCAGGTTCGGCGCGCCGTCCATGCTCCGCAGCGTCTGGTAGCGCCGGGTCGGGTTGGCGTGGTGGTCGCTGTGCCGCTGGAGGTGGTACAGGAAGATGTTCGTGCAGATGTGGTCGGAGTTCCAGCTGTGCGCCGGGGCGCAGCGCTCGTAGCGTCCGCTCGCGGTCTTGCCCCGGAGCAGGCCGTAGTGCTCGAGGTAGTTCACGGTCTCGAGCAGCGAGAATCCGTACACCGCCTGGATCAGAAGGAACGGCAGCACCTCCCAGCCGAAGCCGGCCACCAGCGCCGCGTACAGGACCACCGACATCAGCCAGGCGTTGAGGACGTCGTTGTGGATGCTCCACACACTCTTGTCGAGACGCTGCATCCGGGTCTTCTCAAGTTCCCACGAGGATCTCAGGCTGCCCCAGACGCTGCGCGGCAGGAAGGTCCAGAAGGTCTCGCCGAAGCGCGCGCTGGCGGGGTCCTCCGGGGTGGACACCCGGACGTGGTGGCCGCGGTTGTGCTCGATGTAGAAGTGCCCGTAGAACGTCTGGGCCAGGGTGATCTTCGACAGCCAGCGCTCGAGTTCGTCCTTCTTGTGGCCCAGTTCGTGCGCGGTGTTGATGCCGATGCCGCCCATCACACCGATGCTCAGTGCCAGTCCGATCTTCGACGCGAGTGAAAGCCCACCGTCGATGCCGAGCCAGCTCAGGCTGTCCGCGGTCCACAGGTAGCAGGCGAACACCAGGCTCGCGAGCTGGAACGGGATGTAGGCGTAGGTGCAGTACCGGTAGTACTTGTCGTTCTCGAGCCGTTCCATCACCTCTTCCGGCGGGTTCTGGCCGTCCGGGCCGAAGAAGACGTCGAGGACGGGCAGCAGGCCGTAGACCAGAATCGGGCCGATCCACCACCACACCGGCGAGAGGGCGGACCAGCCCAGCTCGTTGAATCCCCAGACCAGTCCGGCCGCGAGGAACACCGCCGTCGGCGGGATCAGCCCCAGCAACCAGAGATGCCGCTTCTTGTCCCGCCACTGCGCGGCGGGGACCTGCGCCTCCGGGTCGACTCGCATTGCCACGACTGCCTCCTCTCGAGGGCCGACCCACATCCGTGAGACAGATCACCTGAGATTTGACAGTACGCCGCATTTTGTCTGCGGTCTATACAAATGTGCGCATTTGTAAATGAAGGTCAGAGCCCCACTCCGCCCGGCCCCTCCGGTCCGCCCAGGTGACCGAGCGCCTTCGCCTCGACACCCGGCTCCGCCCGGGCTCGCCTGCCGACCATCGAGTGGCGGTGTCCGTAGGCGAAGTAGACGACGACGCCGATCGCCATCCAGACGACGAACCGGATCCAGGTCTCCACCGACAGGTTGAGCATCAGCCACAGGCACGCCAGCACCGCGAGGATCGGCACCAGTGGGACCAGCGGGACCTTGAACCCGCGCGGCAGGTCCGGCCGGGTGCGACGCAGGACGATCACGCCGAGGCAGACCAGCACGAAGGCGAACAGCGTGCCGATGTTCACCATCTCCTCGAGGGTGCCCATCGGGAAGAATCCGGCCAGCAGCGCGGAGACGACACCGACGATGACGGTGATCCGCACCGGGGTGCCCTTGCTGCCGGTGTGCGCCAGCTGGCGCGGCATCAGCCCGTCCCGGGACATCGCGAACAGCACCCGGGTCTGGCCCAGCAGCATCACCATCACCACGGTGGTCAGGCCGGCCAGGGCACCGAGGTTGATCACCCACTGCGCCCAGGTGATGCCGTGGTACTCGAAGGCCGTCGCCAGCGTGGAGTTCTCGCCCGCGAGGTCGGTGTACTTGACCATGCCGGTGAGCACCAGCGTCACCGCGACGTACAGGACGGTGACGATCAGGAGGGAGGCGATGATGCCCCGCGGCAGT
Organism: Rhodococcus kronopolitis; assembly: GCF_042654025.1. Lineage (NCBI taxonomy): Bacteria > Bacillati > Actinomycetota > Actinomycetes > Mycobacteriales > Nocardiaceae > Rhodococcus > Rhodococcus kronopolitis. The sequence continues at coordinate 494,797 of NZ_JBHSFO010000001.1, forward strand.
GCCTTCTGCGGGTTCTTGGTCTCCTCCGCCGTGGTGGCCACCACGTCGAATCCGATGAACGCGAAGAACACCAGGCTGGCGGCGGCGAGCAGGCCGTACCAGCCGTAGGTGCTGCCGCCCGCGCCGGTGAGGAACGAGAACAGCGACTGGTGGATGCCCTCGCCGGTGCTGCCCGGCTGCGACGGCGGGATGTACGGCGAGTAGTTGTCCTTGTTGATGTAGAAGGCGCCGACGACGATCACCAGCAGCACCACCCCGACCTTGATGCCGGTGATCACCGCGGACACCCGCGAGGACAGCTTGGTGCCGGTCACCAGGATGACGGTCAGGACCGAGATCAGCAGGATCGAGCCCCAGTCCATGTCCACCGGCCCGAGCGAGACCACCGTCGACCCCTCGGCGCCGAGCACGTTGCCCAGGTACAGCGACCAGCCCTTGGCCACCACCGAGGCCGCGAGCGCGAACTCGAGGATCAGGTCCCAGCCGATGATCCAGGCGACGAACTCGCCGAAGGTGGCGTAGGAGAAGGTGTAGGCGCTGCCGGCCACCGGCACGGTGGAGGCGAACTCGGCGTAGCAGAGCGCGGCCAGGCCGCACGCGATCGCCGCCAGCACGAAGGCCAGCGACACCGATGGCCCGGCGACGTTGCCCGCCGTCCGCGCGGTGAGCGTGAAGATGCCCGCGCCGACGACGACGGCGACACCGAACACCGTCAGGTCCCAGGCAGTGAGGTCCTTGCGGAGTTTGCTGTCCGGCTCGTCCGTGTCCGCGATCGACTGCTCGACCGACTTGGTACGGAAGATCCCGGACTGTCGCCCAGACTCCGGCTTGTCGTGCACTGCCATCTTTGCCTCCTCGAGAGGGATCCAGCTGAGCCTATGACCACGGGGCCCGCTCGAACAGGATTGTGTGGACGACTCGCGTCAGGCGGGAACGTCCGAGCCCGGCTGCACGGGAGCCTCGCGGTACAGGTCGGGCTCGAGGTAGATCACCCGGGCCGCGGGCACCGCGGCCCGGACGCGGGCCTCCGCCGCGTCGATCGCGGCGGCGATCGCCTCGATGTCGGATCCCGGTGCCACCGCGACCTTGGCGGCCACCAGCAGCTCCTCCGGGCCCAGGTACTGGGTCTTGCAGTGGATGACGCGGTCGATCTCCACCCCGTCGACCAGGGCGGCAAGGATCCGTTCCTCGTCGTCCTCGGTGGCGCCCTCGCCGATCAGCAGGCTCTTCATCTCGATGATGAGGATGACCGCGATCACGCCGAGCAGCACTCCGATGCAGAGCGTGCCGATGCCGTCGAAGACGGGGTTGCCGGTGACCATCGACAGGCCGACGCCACCGAGGGCCAGGACCAGGCCGACGAGCGCGCCGGTGTCCTCGAGCAGCACCACCGGAAGCTCGGGGCTGCGCGAGGTCCGGATGAAGTGCCACCAGCCGGCCTGCCCCTTGAGCGGGCGCGACTCCTTGACCGCGGTGAGGAAGCTGAAGGTCTCCAGCCCGATCGCGATCAGCAGGATCACCACGGCGACCATGGGCGAGGACAGGTCCTCGGGATGCTGAATCTTGTGGATGCCCTCGTACAGCGCGAACATCGAGCCGAGGGTGAACAGGACCAGCGCCACCACGAACGAGTAGAAGTAGCGGTTGCGCCCGTACCCGAACGGGTGCAGCTTGGTGGCCGCGCGGTTGGCCCGGCTCTGCCCCAGCAGGAGCAGACCCTGGTTCGAGGTGTCCGCGACCGAGTGGACCGACTCGGCCAGCATCGACGAGGACCCGGTGATCAGGAACCCGGCGAACTTCGCGACCGCGATTCCGGCGTTCGCGACCAGGGCCGCGACGATCGCCTTCTTGCCTCCATTAGCTGACACGGCAGTTTTCTCCTCCCCGGAGCCGACTGTTCGGCCCGAGCCTCGATCGACGGGTGCGGACGGTTCGACGGGCCGACCCTCAGCCGACCGAGGCGCAGAACAACTGCGCGTCCGCGGTGACCGCCGAGGCCGTCACCGAGGGATCCGACGCCGAGATCCACGCCGCGTCGCCCTGGCCGAGCACGAGGGTGTCATCGCCACCGCGAATTGTGACAGACCCGGACGTGCAGAGCATGATTCGGGGACCCGACACGTCGAACTCGACGGCGGCCGGGTTCGGACCGTCCGTCGACAGGTCCGCGCGGGTCAGCGCGAATTCCGGTGCCGGGGTGTCGTAGACGTGCACCCCGCCGCCCGGAGCAGGCGACGGCAGCCGGAAGGCCCCGGTCAACGGCTCGAAGTCCAACACCCGCAACAGTTCCGGGACGTCGACGTGCTTGGGGGTGAGCCCACCGCGCAACACGTTGTCCGAGTTCGCCATCATCTCGACCGCCAGCCCGTGCAGGTAGGCGTGCAGGTTTCCGGCGTCCAGGAACAGCCCCTCGCCGGGCTGCAGGGTCACCCGGTTGAGCAGGATCGACGCCAGGACCCCGGCATCACCGGGGTACGCCTCGCCCAGCTCGAGGACGGTCCGCACCTCGCTGCCGAACTCTCGTGGCGTCGCGCCCGCACCGGCCAGGTACTGCACGCAGCCCTCGAGAATCCGCGGCAGGAGCGCGGCGAGAGCTGGCTGGGGCAGCGTGATCCAGGTGGTGAACAGCGCGCGCAGACCGGCCGAGTCCGGCTGCCCGGCAAGCAGTTCGATGTGGCCGTCCAGTTCCGGCACCGCCAGGGCACGGAGCAGCTCCACCGTTCGGTGCGGATCCCGGAATCCGGCCAGCGCCTCGAAGGTGGTCAGCGCGACCACGAGTTCCGGCTTGTGGCTGTCGTCGCGGTAGTTGCGCTCCGCCGACGTCAACGGGATCCCGGCGGCCTCCTCCCGCTCGAAGCCCTCCTTCGCCTGCTGCGCGCTCGGATGCGCCTGCAGCGACAGCGGTTCCTCCGCGGCGAGCAGCTTGAGCAGGAACGGCAGCCGGTCCCCGAACCCGGTGCGGGCCCGGGACCCGAGTTGGCCTGCAGGATCGGCGGCGATGACGTCGCCGAGCGACACCGCGCCGTCGTCGGTCACCAGGTGCGCAGGATTCGCCGGGTGGGCGCCCAGCCAGAGTTCCGCTTCGGGATGGTTCGAGGGCACCGGCCGGCCGCACAGTGCGGCGATCGCCGTGCGGGAGCCCCAGGCATAGGTGCGCAGTGCACCGTCGAGCAGGTGCACTAGTCTCCGCCGATCAACCGCAGGTACGCGGCCGCCATCTCGAGTCGGACCGAGAGCACCGCCAACTGCTCCACCTCGGTTCCGCTGCTCGGCCCACGCCCCGCACTCTCGGACCCACCCATGTCACGATCCCCCCTGTCGCTCGCGCCCTCCTCCGCCGCCGCGAGCACCAGTTCGGCATCCGGCAGCGCGGCGATCCGCCTGTTCGCGACGGTCCGCTGCGCGGCCGTGGCCAGCACGAAAACCCGGACCGGCGGCGACGGCGGCGGTCCGTCCAACTGCTCGTCGTGGAAGATCGGGTCGTAGTCCGCGGACCGGGCGGGCTCGGCCACGGCGAACCGCGCCCGCGCCGCCAGCACGTCCGCGAGGTCGGCCGCGCCCGCGACCACACCCGCGACCCGCAACATCATCTCGGCGCCGTGCCGGGACAGGGCGGTGGTCGCCGGGCCGTCGCCGGCCAGGACCACCCGCCGGGCGCGCATCCGCACCGCCAGTTGCTTCGCCACGTTGTGGAACACCTCGTGTTCGGGGTGTCCGCGCAGCGCCTCGGCGTCCAGCGTGTCGGCGAGCGCACCCAGGTCGGGCAGCAACTCGCCTGCCCGCACCGAGTCGAGCACGCTCAGCACCGCCAGTCCGGCCGCGAGGTAGCGCGGGAAACCGTGGTGGTCCGGGACGCGGATCCGCGGCGGCAGCGACATCGCCCGCCCGGCGCCTGCGGCCCGCAGCGGCCCCTCGTCGGGTGCCGCCAACACCACCTCTGCGCCCCGTCGCAGGGCCCCGTCTGCGGCCTCGAGCAGGCGCGGGTCACCGGCGTCGTCGCCGGCGACCACCACCACGTCGAGGGGCCCGACCCACGGCGGTACCGCGGTCAGGTGCAGCAATGGCAGCCCGATCCGCGGCCCCAGCGCCGCAACCAGCACCGACGCGGCGGCATCGGCGCGCCCCGGACCGGTCACCAGCACCACGCTGCGCGGTCGCAGACCGGTCAACCGGTCCAGCGCGCCCTCGGCGACGGCCGCGGCCGTCGCCCTGACCTGGGCCCCGCCCAGTGCCGCGGCACGCATGACGCCGTCGAGATCTGCGGCGGCGACGCTCGCCGCGTCGTCGAGGTCGAGAAGGGGTGAGGGAGCTGTCATCGCACCGCTCCTTTCTCCCACTGCCCGCCGGCAGTTGTCCGCACGTGTCGTTCCCGGCGCAGCTAGGCGCGCACCACTGCCAGTATCTCAGCTACCAACGAATCGACGTCCTCCGCCGTGCGAGCCTCCACATTCAGCCGCAGCAGCGGCTCGGTGTTCGACGCACGCAGGTTGAACCAGGAACCGTCGCCGAGGTCGACGGTCACCCCGTCCATCCGGTCGACGGACTTGGCCGAATCCTCGAACGCCGCCAGCACGGCCTCGGTGCGGTCCGCGGCGTCGGCGACGGTCGAGTTGATCTCACCCGAGGCCGCGTACCGCTCGTATCCCGCCATCATCTCCGAGAGCGGGCGATCCTGACCTGCGAGTGCGGCCAGCACGTGCAGTGCGGCCAGCATCCCCGAGTCCGCACCCCAGAAGTCACGGAAGTAGTAGTGCGCGGAGTGCTCGCCGCCGAACACCGCGCCGGTCTCGGCCATCTGCTGCTTGATGAACGAGTGCCCCACCCGGGTGCGCACCGCGGTCCCACCGAGTTCGGCGACGAGCTCCGGCACGGCCCGCGAGGTGATCAGGTTGTAGATGACGGTGGCGCCCGGCTCCTTCGCCAGTTCGCGCTCGGCGACCAGCGCGGTGACCGCGGACGGCGAGACCGGGTTGCCCAGCTCGTCGACGACGAAGCAGCGGTCCGCGTCGCCGTCGAAGGCCAACCCGATGTCGGCACCGGTGGCGCGCACGTGGGCCTGCAGGTCCACCAGGTTCTTGGGGTCGAGCGGGTTCGCCTCGTGGTTCGGGAAGGTGCCGTCCAGCTCGAAGAACAACGGCTGAACCGCCACCGGCAGCGCGCCGAGTACGGCGGGCACGGTGTGCCCGCCCATCCCGTTGCCCGCGTCGACGGCCACCGTCAGCGGCCGCATGGCCGACAGGTCGACCAGTCCGCGCAGGAAGGACGCGTACTCCTCGAGCACGTCCTGCTCGGTCACCGAACCGGCGGCACCGTCGTGGGTCGGCACCCCGGCGATGACCTCACCGGCCACCACGTCCAAGCCGGTGTCCTGACCGACGGGCTTGGCGCCCGCGCGACAGAGCTTGATTCCGTTGTACTGGGCGGGATTGTGACTCGCGGTGAACATCGCGCCGGGGCAGTCGAGCAGACCGGACGCGAAGTACAGCTGATCGGTCGAGGCCAGACCGATCAGGACCACGTCGAGTCCCTGCGCGGTCACCCCGTCGGCGAAGGCCCGGGACAGTTCCGGCGACGAGGCGCGCATGTCGTACCCGACTACCACCCGGGTCGCGGAGTCGGACCCGTCGCGGACCAGTCGGGCGAATGCCCCGGCGACGTCGCGCACGAAGTCGGCGTCGATCTGTTCACCAACCACCCCCCGCACGTCGTATGCCTTGATCACGGCATGGACGGATTCGGCGGAACGTGCCACTGCAATTCTCCTGCGTTTCGGGGACTGTCATCTCGCGCGCTTCTCTCGGAGAAGAGCCGTCTCTCACGAGTCAGCCTAGTGCCCCGGACCGACTGTCCGAATCGGCACTGGTGAGCTCGGCTAACTGTTGGGATCGGGCAGCACCCGCAGGTGCCCGCGACGGCCGGTGCGTGGCGCGGCGGCGACCGGGACCGCTCGCTCGGCAGCACCGGACTCGACGTGCACACGTTCACCCCGACCCGCCTCACGCACGGCCTCGGCCAGCGCGGTCAGGTCGTCCTCGTCCGGACTGGTGGCGAATCCGCCCTCGTAGCGCACCATTTCCCAGCCCTTGGGCGCGGTGATCCGGGAGGCGTGTGGGTCACACAGGTCCCAGGAGTGCGGCTCCGCAATCGTGGCGAGCGGACCGACCACCGCGGTCGAGTCGGAGTAGACGTACGTCAGCGTCGCAACGGCGGGGTGCTTGCAACCCGGCCGGCAGCATCGACGTAGTGGTATCACGAGTGTGAGGGTAGCCCGCCCGTCCACCAACTCCTACTCGGACACACCGGGTGGCCGCCACTGTCGATGGGATCGTCCCGCGTCGAAGTCGGTAGGATTGACATCCATGCACAGAGCGCGGCACGGTCGACCACTGAGTTCTCGATCGGCGGCACGCCGGGGGCGCGGAATCCGCGGCCCGGTCCTGCCTGCGGGTGTCCCCGCGTGGCGCAGTCGAGCCGAAAGGTTCGACCTGCTGGTCCTCGAGGCCTTCGCACCGATCGACCGTCGTTGGCACGATCGCATCGCCAAGCTCGACATCGCCGTCGACGAAGTGCCCAAAATTCGTGCGCTCGATCCCAATTCGGTGACCTGGCCGCCGGAGGTGGTGGCCGAGGGGCCGGTTCCGCTGTCGCGCCTGGTCCCGGCGGGGGTCGATCGACACGGCGCGACCACCCGGGCACGACTGGTGCTCTTCCGTCGCCCACTGGAACTTCGGGCCAAACGCCAAGAAGACCTCGTTGATCTTCTCAACGAGGTCTTGGTGCGCCAGGTGGCGACCTACCTCGGTATCGATCCCGAGGTGGTCGACCCTGACCTCACCGGCGAACCGGACGACTGACAGCGAAAGCCGCAGTCACGGTTGGTAACTCCACCGAACAAATTTCGGACTAGACGACAACCCCACGCTTGAGGCGCCGGCGCTCGCGCTCGGACAGGCCGCCCCAGATGCCGAAGCGCTCGTCCTTGGCCAGCGCGTACTCGAGGCACTCCCCGCGCACCTCGCAGCCGAGGCAGATCCGCTTGGCCTCCCGGGTGGAGCCGCCCTTCTCAGGGAAGAACGCCTCCGGGTCGGTCTGCGCACACAGTGCACGCTCCTGCCACTGCTCCTCGATGGTTTCGAACATGTCATCGAAACCGGTTGTCACCAAACTCAATACCGGCCGGGCACCTTCGGTGACATCTCGCTCGTCACCGGCAGTCTCCGGCACATCACCCCCCGTGGCGATGCTCTGCGGTTCCCCTTCAATGGCGCTTTGGAGAGATCGTGATTCCGCGAACTGGATGGACATCAAGCCTCCTCACCTCTTGACTCGCTGATGTAAATTTGTATCTTGACTCGCTGATGTTGATTTGTAACAAGCCGGGACCCCCCGACTGATTTAACAGGCAATCAAATTCCCGCTCACCACAATGGATCTCGGTTGATGAGCAGGAAATGACTCACGTGTGATTAGACACGCCCAGCAACTCAGGGTCAAGCCGTCAGCTAATTTTCCCTTATCCTCGCCGACCGGCGAATCCTGTCGCGGACAGCCTCATCCGGACCTCGGCGTGCCGAGGTGTGCGCGCGACCGCGCAGCGGCACCACTCCCCAGCACCGACGCCGGCCGCATAGGCTCGTAGGCGTGAGAGTCACTGTATTGGTAGGCGGGGTCGGCGGGGCGCGTTTTCTGCAGGGAGTTCGTAGCCTGCTCGCGCAAACGGAGGACACGACCGAGAACGAGATCACCGCAATCGTCAACGTCGGCGACGACGTGTGGATGCACGGGCTGCGGATTTGCCCAGACCTGGACACCTGCATGTACACCCTCGGGGGTGGAATCGACCCGGAGCGCGGCTGGGGCCACGTCGGCGAAACCTGGCACGCCAAGGAGGAACTCGCCGCGTACGGCGCCAAACCGGACTGGTTCGGCCTGGGCGACCGGGACATCGCCACGCACCTGATCCGCTCCCAGATGCTGCGTGCGGACTACCCGCTCTCCGCGGTGACCGAGGCCCTGTGCAACCGCTGGCAGCCCGGCGTGACCCTGCTGCCCGTGACCGACGACCGCAGCGAAACGCACGTAGTGATTACCGATTCGGAATCTGGCGAACAGCGAGCAATTCACTTCCAAGAATGGTGGGTTCGATATCGGGCACAGGTACCGACACACAGTTTCGCGCACATCGGCGCGGACAAGGCGACGCCGGCACCCGGCGTACTCGAGGCCCTGAAGAACTCCGACGCAATCCTGCTGGCGCCGTCCAATCCGGTGGTCAGCATCGGCGCGATTCTCGCCGTTCCCGGGATCCGCGGCGCGCTGCGGACCGGGACCGCGAAGGTCATCGGCGTGTCCCCCGTGATCGACGGAAAACCGTTGCGCGGCATGGCCGACGAGTGCCTGGAGGTGATCGGCGTCGAGACCTCTGCCGAGGCGATCGGGCGTCACTACGGGGCCCGGTCGAGCACCGGAATCCTGGACGGCTGGCTGATCCACGAGACCGACACCGCGGAGGTGCCCGGTGTCGCGGTCGAGGCGGTCCCACTGCTGATGTCCGATCCGGAGACCACCGCGGAGATGGCGCGCGCGGCGCTGCGACTGGCCGGGGTGACGGTGTGACCGACCAGGACGTGAACGACCACGGCGCACGCGCGGCCGTCGAGATCCTGCCCGTCCTCGGGCTGCCCGAGTTCCGGCCCGGCGACGACCTGGCCCGCGCCCTCGCCGAGGCCGCGCCGTGGCTCGCCGACGGCGACGTGCTGGTGGTCACCAGCAAGATCGCATCGAAGGTGGAGGGCCGAATTGTGCCCTCCCCCACCGATCCTGACGAACGCGACGCGGCCCGGCGAGTCCTGGTCGACCAGGAGGCCGTACGCGTGGTGGCCCGCAAGGGCCGCACCCTGATCACCGAGAACAAGCTCGGTATCGTCCAGGCCGCGTCGGGCATCGACGGATCCAACGTGCACCCGACCGAACTCGCACTGCTGCCGGTCGACCCGGACGCGAGCGCCCGTCGGCTCCGGTCCAGGATCGCCGAACTGCTCGGTGTGACGGTTGCCGTGGTCATCACCGACACCATGGGCCGGGCCTGGCGAATGGGCCAGACCGACGCGGCGATCGGGGCCGCCGGGCTGCCGGTGCTGCACGGCTACGCCGGGTCGGTGGATGCCCAGGGCAACGAACTGTTCGTCACCTCGGTGGCGATCGCGGACGAGCTCGCGGCCGCGGGAGACCTGGTCAAGGGCAAGGTCGGCGGGGTGCCCGTCGCCGTCGTCCGCGGCATGACGCTGACCGACGACGGCTCGGGCGCCACCGACCTGGTGCGCCGCGGCGAGGAGGACCTGTTCTGGCTCGGCACCAACGAGGCCCTGGCCCAGGGCCGCGGCGAGGCACTGCTGATGCGCCGGTCGGTCCGCGAGTTCTCCGCCGATCCCGTTGACCCACAAGCGATCCGCGATGCCGTCACGGAGGCACTGACGGCGCCCGCGCCACACCACACCCGGCCGGTGCGGTTCGTGTGGCTGCGCACGCCGGAGGTCCGACTGCGGCTGCTCGAGACGCTCGCGAACCGCTGGCGCGAGGACCTCGCCGCCGACGGCCTGAGCCCGGACCGGATCGACCGACGAGTGGCCCGCGGCGACATCCTCTTCCGGGCGCCCGAGGTTGTCATCCCGTTCTGCGTGCCGGACGGTGCGCACGACTACCCGGACGAGCGGCGCACCCGGGCGGAGTCGACGATGTTCACCGTCGCCGTCGGCGCCGCCGTGCAGGGCCTGCTGGTGTCGCTGGCGACCAGGGACATCGGCAGCTGCTGGATCGGTTCGACGATCTTCGCGGCCGACGTCGTGCGGGCCGAGCTGGACCTGCCGGACGACTGGCAGCCGCTCGGCGCGATCGCCGTCGGGCATCCCACCGAGCCGCTGTCCCCACGCACCCCCCGCGCCGCGGGTGACGCCCTGATGGAGGTCTAGATGTCCGCACGATCTCTGCATGCATCCGCGGTGGCGGCGCTGGAGCTCTGGCGCGGCGATTCCGATGACGCGGAATCCTTGCGGCACACCATGCTTGCGTTCCTCGGCTCGGCACCCGACGGCTGCCTGCGCTCCCACGCAGCCGGGCACATCACCGCCTCGTCCCTGGTGTTGGACGAGAGCGGCACCCACGTACTGCTCACACTGCACCCGCGGGTGGGCCGGTGGATCCAGCTCGGTGGGCACTGCGAGCCCAGCGACGAGACCGTCGTCGGCGCGGCGCTGCGGGAGGCCCGGGAGGAGTCGGGCATCGAGGGACTGCGGATCGACCCGCGACTGCTCTCCGCGCACACGCACCCGATCACGTGCTCGCTGGGAGTGCCGACCCGCCACCTGGACCTGCGGTTCCTGGTGCGGGCGCCGGACGGTGCGCCGATCGCGATCAGCGACGAGTCGCAGGACCTGCGCTGGTTCCCGGTCGACGACCTGCCCGACGGGGCCGAGAAGACGACGATCGACCACCTGGTCCGGCTGGCAGCGACGCTCGGGGCGCCGTCCGCCGGCCCACCGGACTGACCGCCCCGGAACACGAAATGGCCGGTCCCGCTGGACAACCCAGCGGGACCGGCCCGTCTCGTCAGCTCTGCGGGTTGGTCAGGACGCGCCGTTGCGGCCGGCCGCGACGGCCTGCGTCACCAGCTGCTCCATCTCGGTGAGGGCCCGCGCGCAGTCGTTGCGGGTGTAGCCGAGCAGTTCGACGTCGGCCGCGGCCGGCTCGTACGCGAGGACGCCGCCGCGGCCCTGCACGATGTAGCTGTCCGGTAGCAACGGATGCTCCTCGTCGCGCTCCTCGATGACCCGGTCGCCGCCTGCGGCGTCGACGATCATCTGGAAGTACTCACGGAAGGTGAGGTTCTGGTCCCCGATCAGGTACGCCTTGCCGGACTCGGCGCGCTGCAGTGCGCCCCAGATCGCCTCGGCCAGCGAGCGGGCCGAAAGGTAGTTGGTGCCGCCGGTCGGGGCGAAGTCCGGGATCTGCGGCTCGTTGCCTGCCGCCCAGGAGAACATCTTGCGGTACCGCTTGGCGGACACGCCGCTGATCGCGCCGAGGATCGACGGCGGGTTCAGGGTCGAGACGGTGAAGTTCTCGTCGGCGAGGGCACGCGCGCCCTCGTCGGCCGCCTTCCGCGCCGCGACGTACGGCATGGTGTCGGCGTACTCGGGCCGCAGGTGGTGGTAGTAGCTGCCGACCTGCACGAAGCGGGACACGCCGGCCTCCTTCGCCAGGGCCGCGAACCGGGGCACCCCGCCGGACTGCGTCTTCTCCCAGAACTCGGCCTCGTCCACGCCCGGGGCCATGTGCCGGACGTCCTGGCCGGCCGCAAAGACGACTGCCTCGAACGGCGCCAGCTGCCCGGCCGTGAAGGTCTGCTCGGTGTAGTCGCCGAGCAGGACCGGCAGGCCCGCCACCGGCGAGTCGTCGGCGAGCGGGTGGCGCGCGGCGACGGTGACGTCGTTGCCCTGCTCACGCAGGTGGAGGGCGGCGTGGGCACCGATCATGCCGGTGCCGCCGACGATCAGGATCTTCATGGAAGGCCTCTTCTTGTAGGTGGTGCGGACTACCCACCCGAACATATGGCGCAGTCGGCCTCCACCGTCCCCCGCTTCTCGGAGAGCGGGAGCCCGATCCGACGCCGGTCCGACCGCGGCTAGCGGATCGGCGCCAACGCCGGCCGCCGGGCACTGACGCCGTCGCCGGAGGACTTGCCGGTCAGCCGCCGACCGAACCAGGGCAGCAGGAAGCCCTTCGTCCAGGCGAGGTCCTCGCGACGCTCCTCCCGACGGCTGATCTCGCGCGCCGGTCCCAGTCCGGGATCGGCCAGCGTGTGCGCGGCGCCGAGCGCGTCGAGCACCTCGACGGCCATCCGCTGGTGGCCGGCGCTGGACATGTGCAGCCGGTCCCAGTCCCACATTCGCAGGTCGTCGTAGCCCTCGAAGTTCCAGAAGTCGACCAGCACCGCACCGTGCTTGCGGGCGACCGCACGCACCAGCTCGTTGTAGATCGCGGTGCGGCCGCGCAGGGTGCGGAACACCGCCGACCAGCCGGCGTCGTAGGCCGTCCACACCGCGACCGTGGCGCCCGCCGCGGTGAGCGCGCCGATCGCCTCGTCGTACCGGGCGACCAGGGCGTCGATGTCGACCGACGGCCGCATCAGGTCGTTGCCGCCTGCGTAGACCGTCACCAGGTCCGGCGCCATCGCCAGTGCCGGCTCGAGCTGGTCGTCGATGATCTGCCCGAGCAGCTTGCCGCGCACCGCGAGGTTGGCGTACGCGAAGTCGTCGGTGACGCCGGACAGCTGCTCGGCCACCCGGTCGGCCCAGCCGTACAGGCCGTTCGGCCGGTCCGGCGCGGGATCACCGAGACCCTCCGTGAACGAGTCTCCGAGCGCGACGTAGCGATGAAAAACCGGTTCCGACGAAGTCACCCCGCCCATGGTGCCAGCCCGCGCACGGTCACACGACCGCAGGTGCGGCCGATGTGAGACCGCACTCAGACGTCGGTGGAGAAGCGGACCCCGCCGTCGGGCAGCGTCACCCCGGGCCACACCCGGGCGCCACGCAGCAACTCGCAGCGGGCCCCGACGTCCGCGCCGTCGCCGATCACCGCGTCGCGGACCAGGGCCCGCGGGCCGATCCGGGCACCGAAACCGACGATGGACCGCTCCACCGTCGCGCCGGCCTCGACGACGGCGCCGTCGAAGAGGATGGCGCCGTCGAGCCGCGCCCCGGCCCCGACCTCCGCGCCGCGGCCGACCACGGTCCCGCCGATCAACACGGCACCGGGTGCCACCCCGGCCCCGGGGTGCACCAGCGCCTCGCCGCGCGTTCCGGTCAGCGCCGGGGACGGCGCGATGCCGCGGACCAGGTCCGCGGAACCGCGGACGAAGTCCTCCGGGGTCCCCATGTCACGCCAGTACGCGGCGTCGACGTGGCCGAACACCCGCCGACCGTCCGCCAGCAGCCCGGGGAACACCTCGCGCTCCACCGACACCGGGCGACCCGCCGGGATCTTCTCGATGATCTCGCGCCGGAACACGTAGCAGCCGGCGTTGATCTGGTCGGTCGGCGGATCCTGCGTCTTCTCCAGGAAGTCGGTGACCCGGCCCTCGTCGTCGGTCGGCACGCAGCCGAACGCGCGCGGATCGCCGACCCGCACCAGGTGCATCGTCACGTCGGCCGCGGTGTCGGCATGCGTCTTCAGCACGGCCCGCAGGTCCGTCCCGCCGAGCACGTCGCCGTTGAAGACGACCACGTTGTCGGCCCGCAGCTTGGGGAGCACGTTGCGGATGCCGCCACCGGTGCCCAGCGGCTCCGTCTCGGTGACGTACTCGAGTTCGAGGCCCAGCTCGGACCCGTCCCCGAAGTGCTCCTCGAAGACCTCCGCCTTGAACGAGGTGCCCAGCACCACGTGGGTGATGCCCGCCGCCCGGATCCGGGCCAGCAGGTGGGTCAGGAACGGCAGTCCCGCCGTCGGCAGCATCGGCTTCGGCGCGGACAGGGTCAGCGGCCGCAGCCGGGTGCCCTTCCCGCCGACCAGCACGACGGCGTCCACCGCGTCGTTCCGCACGATTTCGTTGCCCACGTTGTCCCCCGAGTCAGTCGACATTGCCGGTAGTCCCCTCTTCATTGGCCCGCTTCCGTACCGCCGACGCGACGGCGATCCTCGATCGCACCGCGAGGCCGCCGCGCAGCGCCCACCGCAGCGGCGCCTGCCACCAGTGCGGGTGCCGATCCGCCTGGAATCGGTAGGCACTCTGGTGATGTGCCGGCAGCATCAGTTCCGGGTGCCTGCCGGCGGCGTGTCCCTTGGCATGGGTGACCTCGGCGGACGGCACGAACACGTTGTGCCAGCCGGCCCGGCCGAGTCGGTCACCCAGGTCCACGTCCTCCATGTACATGAAGTAGCGGGAGTCGAAGCCGTTGACCGCGTCGAACGCGTCACGGCGCATCAGCAGGCACGAGCCCGACAGCCAGCCCACCGAACGCTCGGAGACCTGTTCGTTCTCCTGGCGGTAGCGCTGCGTCCACGGGTTCGACGGCCACACCGAGCCGAGCACCGCGTGCCCGGCGCCGGACACCAGGCCCGGCACCTCGCGCGCGGACGGGTAGACGCTGCCGTCCGGCTCGAGCACCAGCGGTCCGAGCGCGCCCGCGCGCGGCCAGCGCTGCGCGGCCTCGAGGAGGGCGTCGATGGAGCCGGCTCCCCATCGGATGTCGGGATTCGCGACGACGACGAACTCGCAGGCGGGGTCCAGTTCGGCGACCGCACGGTTGATGGCGCCGCCGTACCCGATGTTCTCCCCGGTGTGCACGAGCCGGACGTTGTCGTTCGACGCGACGGCGGCCTCGGGCGCACCGTCCGTCGAACCGTTGTCGACCATCACGACCTGCGTCGACAGTCGGGTTGCGTCGGCCAGGCTGTCCAGGAACTCCTGGAGATGCCTACCCGGCGAATAGGTCACCGTCACCACGGCCAGCTGCGAACTCACGCGGGCAACCCTAGTCGCAGGCGGCGGGTACCTCCGCCAGGGCCGCCCCGAGCGCCTCGCGCCACGGCCGCAGCGGCGTCAGCCCGGCCGCGGACCAGGCCGCGGGCGAGAGCACCGAGTAGGCGGGCCGCGGGGCCGGGCGGGGGAAGTCGGCGGTGCCGCAGGGGCGGACCCGGGCCGGGTCCGCGCCGACCGCACCGAAGACCGCGCGGGCCAGGTCGAACCAGCTGGCCTCGCCGGCGTTGGTGGCGTGCAGGACGCCTCCGGGAACGTCGCGGCCTGCCAGCTCGAGCAGCCCCGCCGCCAGGTCACCGGCGAAGGTCGGCGAGCCGACCTGATCGCTGACCACGTCGACGAACTCGCGCTCGCGCTGCAGGCGCAGCATGGTGGCGACGAAGTCGGATCCGACGCCGGTGTAGACCCAGGCCGTGCGCACCACCACCGCGGTCGGGTCCGCGGCCAGCACCGCCCGCTCCCCCGCCAGCTTCGTGCGCCCGTAGGCCGTCCGCGGCCCGGTCGGCGCGTCCGGCTCGTACGGGACGGTCGCGTCCCCGCCGAAGACGTAGTCGGTGGAGACGTGGACCAGTCGTGCACCTGCCCGGGCCGTCGCCTCGGCCAGGGTCCGCGCACCGTCGACGTTCACCCTGGTCGCGGCCGACTCGTCGGTCTCCGCCGCGTCGACCGCGGTGTAGGCGGCGCAGTTGAGCAGCACCGTGCCGGGCCGCACCACCGCCTCGACGGCGGCGCGGTCGGTGATGTCCAGCTCACCGGAGCCGAACCCGACAATGTCGCAGCCGAGCGCTTCGCCACGACGGAGCAGCGCAGTGCCGAGCTGGCCACCGGCCCCGGTCACAAGGATCTTCGTCACAGTAGGAAAGTCTGGCACGCCGGTCCGAGGTGACGGGGATGGGCCGGTTTCGTCAGTAGCCTGGGACTGCCCGGCGGACCCGTCGCGGGCAGCACGCGGGACACAGTCGTAGAGATACGGGTCGTGAAGATACGGAGGGGCCTCGTGCCGGACAGCAGGGCCTCGGACAGCGGCGCCTCGGAACGCAGGACCGCGGATCGCCGCACGTCGGACGGCAGGTCTCCGAGCAGCGCGCCACCGCGCGGCGGTCGACTGACCGACCGGCCGGCTCAGTTGGCCGTGGCCGTGCTCTCCGTGCTCGCGCTGGTGGTCACCGGGTTCGCCTGGCGCAGCGTCGACGCGCTCGAGGCGAATCTCGCCACCGCCCGGCTCGGGCTCGGCGGCGCCAAGGACGGCGCCCTGGACATCCTGATGGTCGGCACCGACAGCCGCACCGATGCGCACGGCAACCCGCTCTCGCAGGGCGAACTCGCCTCGCTGCGGGCGGGCAGCGCCGAAGCCGACAACACCGACACCATCGTGCTGATCCGGGTACCCGTCGACGGGAGCTCCGCGACCGCGCTGTCCATTCCGCGCGACTCCTACGTGGACGTGCCGGGCATCGGCAATTCCAAGGTCAACGCCGCGTTCGGCGCGACCAAGGCCATCGAACTCGACCGCCTGAAGGCGGAGGGCGAATCCGACGCCGAGGCCGAGGCGCAGGCCACCCAGTCCGGCCGCGAGGCCCTGATCGAGTCGGTCGCGAACCTGACCGGGGTGACCGTGGACCACTACGCCGAGGTGGGGCTGCTGGGGTTCGTGCTGCTCACCGACGCCGTCGGCGGCGTCGACGTCTGCCTGAACAACCCGGTGGACGAGGCAATGTCCGGGGCGAAGTTCGCGGCAGGCGAGCAGACCCTCAGCGGCGCCGATGCGCTCTCCTTCGTCCGGCAGCGGCACGACCTGCCCCGCGGCGACCTCGACCGGATCGTCCGCCAACAGGTGTTCATGGCGTCCCTGGTGCACCAGGTGCTGTCCGCGAAGACCCTGAGCAACCCCGGCAAGCTCGGCCAGCTCAGCGCCGCCGTGCAGCGATCTGTGGTGATCGACGACGACTGGGACATCCTCGGTTTCGCCCGGCAACTCCAGGGACTCGCGGGCGGCGACGTGAAGTTCGAGACCATCCCCGTCGTCGACATCAACGCGATGACCGACTACGGCGAGTCCATCGTGCAGGTCGACCCCCAGGCGGTCCGGAAGTACGCGGCCTCGTTGGCAGGCAAGTCCGACGACTCGGACACCGAGTCGACGCCGGCGGTGGACCCGTCGAGCGTCACCGTGGATGTCTCGAACGACAGCGGCATCGGGGGCATGGCGTCGCGGGTCGCGGAGGCACTGACCGCCAAGGGCTTCCGGGAGGGCAACGTCGGCAACAACACCGGCACGTCGGTCAGCACCAGCCGGGTGCTGGCGGCCGACTCCGACTCGGCAGGCGCGAAGGCCGTGGCGGCCGCGCTGGGTGACCTGCAGGTGGTCGGCGACTCGTCGCTGCCTGCGGATACGATGCGCGTCGTGCTCGCAACCGACTACGCGGGTCCGGGCTCGGCCTCGGCCTCGACGTCCGCGACCGCCTCCTCCGGGCGGACCTCCGACGTTGTCGACCGGGGCACCAGCACCCCCGTCCCACCCGGGCCGGCCGTCGATGCCGGCCGCAAGGGTCCACAGTGCGTGAACTGACCAGCGCGTGAACCTACAGAGAGCTACCGACGTGAGCGAAACCAATCTGACTGCCGCCCTGCTGGATCCGATCCTGCGGACGGACCCGGCCGGTCCGCGCGTCACCTACTACGACGACGCGAGCGGCGAGCGGGTCGAGCTGTCGGCGCTGACCCTCGCGAACTGGGCGGCCAAGACCGCGAACCTGATCCGCGACGAGTTCGGCCTGCTGCCCGGGGCCCGGGTCAGCGTGCTGCTGCCCGCGCACTGGCAGAGCGTGGCCGTGCTGCTCGGCTGCTGGTGGGTGGGTGTCGAGGTCGTCCTCGCCCCCGCCGACGACGCGGAACTGGCCCTGGTGACCGCCGACCGCCTCGACGAGGTCGCCGACCTGCCGGAGGTCGCCGTGCTGTCCCTCGACGCGTTCGGCCGGCCCGCCGAGAACCTGCCGATCGGCGTGACCGACTACGCGACGTCCGTCCGCGTGCACGGAGACCAGTTCCGGCCCGACGCCACGTCCGCCGACACTCCGGCCCTGGACGGACTGACCGTCGCCCAGGTGTTGGCGGCCGCCCGGCACTCCGCGGCCGCGCGGGAACTGACCGCCGCCGACCGGGTGCTCTCGACCTCCCGCTGGTCGACGACCGGCGAGCTCACCGACGACCTGTTGGCCGTGCTGGCCGCAGGCGCCTCGCTGGTGCAGGTCGCCAACGAGGATGCCGCACGGGCCGAGCGTCGCGCCGCGACCGAGAAGGTGACCCGGGTGGGCTAGCTCAGCCCGCCGAGACTGCCCAGCCCGCCGAGGGGGCTGCCCCCGCCGCCGCCGGGTCCGCCGGGGCCGCCCATCCCGCCTGTCAGCAGGTCGCCGATCAACCCGATCATGGCCAGTAGTACGTCGTCACTGATCGATCCCATGGTGCCCTCAACTCCTTGCGTTACCGGAAACGGTCACACCGCACCGCCATGACGGTGCGGTGTCCTCCGCGCCGCGCCCCGATCGCCGCACTGCTCCCATTGAACGCCTCACCCGGGGTCCTTGGCCAGGGCTGTCCGGCATCTGGCACTGGGTGCACGACGCGCCACGCCGAGACCCGGCGCGGCTCGTCGCGGTGGTTCAGGCCGCCAGGGCCTGCACCGGCGACACCCGTGCCGCGGACCGGGCAGGCAGCACCGCCGCGGCCACCCCCGCGACCCCGCCGACCAGGACGATCACCACCAGTGTCAGCCAGACCGAGGACGGCAGCAGGACGTCCTCGACACCGAACACCGAGGCCGTGCCCGCCAGACCCAGCACCAGACCCAGCAGGACCCCGAGCGCCGAGGCGACCACCGCCACCAGCACGGCCTCGTACACCAGCAGCGTCCGCAGGCCGGCCCGGCTGACCCCGACCGCCCGCAACAGCCCGGACTCGCGCCGACGTTCGAGCACCGAGAGCGCCATCGTGTTGCCGACGCCGATCAGCGCGATCACGATCGCCACCGACAGCAGTCCCACGACGATGAGCAGCAGCGTGTCGAGCACCGAGGTGAGTGCGGCGCGCATGGCCACCGCGCCGCCGACCTCCGCGGTCGGGTCGAGTTGCCCTGCCGCGTCGGCGATCTCGGACTGCGCCGCGTTGACCTGCTCGTCGGTCAGGCCGTCGGCGAGCCGGATCCACAGCGACTCGGTGACCGCCGCCGGGGTCATGGCGAGCACCTCCGACCGGCCGACCAGTGCCGGCTGTCCGTCCGGTCCGGCGATCACCGTCAACGTCCGGGTGACCCCGTCGTGGTCGAGGACGAGCGACTGCCCCACCGCGGTGCCGAGGGCGTCGATCTGCTCCGGCGAGAGCGAGACCTGCCCGGGCTGCGGCAGCGCGAGCGGAATCCGCAGCGCCGCGCGGGTGGCGTCCGGGTCCACGCCGGACAGCGTCACCCGTCGGCCGTCCGGGTCCGTCGCCTCGGCCCGCAGCAACGGCGCCACGGCCGTCACCCGCTCGAGGGTGCCGACCCGGCGCTCGAGGTCGGCGGGAATGCCCTGCGGCGCGGCGCTGACGACGGTCACGTCGACGGGAAACTGCTCGTCGAGTGCCTTCGGCGCACTGGCCCCGACCGCCGCGATGCCGACGACCATGGTCGCGGTGACGGTCACGCCGACCAGCAGCGCGGTCGCGGTTGCGGTGGTGCGGCGCGGGTTGCGCAGCGCGTTCCCCACCGCCAGCTCGCCCAGCGGTCCGGCCAACCGGGCCGGGGCCCGCCCGAGCGCGGCCACCGCCGCGGGAACGATGCTGCGGCCCAACAGGACCACGCCGAGGAAGAGGAGGATCCCACCGCCGCACGCGACGGAAACCTGTTCGGTGTGGACGCCCGCGGCCAGGACGCCTGCGCCCCCGAGCAACCCGGCGACGCCGCCGACGGTGCGCGCCGACGAGGACGAGGCCGGTTCGGGTCTCGCCTCGACGGGGGCCAGCGCGGCGAGCGGGGCCACCCGCGTCGCCGCCCGCGCGGGCGCCATGGCCGCCAGGTAGGTCACCACCAGCCCGACCGCCAGGCCGGCACCCACCGCGGTCGGCGAGACGCCGAGGGTGTCGAGCGGGACCGGGACGTCCATGGCCCCGGCCACCCGGGTGACGGCCCAGGCCAGCCCGATCCCGGCCACCACCCCGGCGACGGAGGCCACCAGCCCGACGGCCAGCGCCTCGATCCGCACACCCCGCCGCACCTGGGCGCCGGTCGCCCCGATGCAGCGCAGCAGCGCCATCTCCCGGGTCCGCGCGGCCACCAGCACCGCGAATGTGTTGGCGATGACCAGTCCCGACACCACCACCGCGATCGCGGCAAACGCCAACAGCACGTTGCGGATCACATCGGCGCCGCCGAGGTACTCGGCCGAGGCCGCATCCGCCTGCTCGGCGCCGGTCCGCACGACGGCGTCCGGTCCGAGGGCGCCGACCACGGCCGCCGCCAGTGCCGACGGATCTCCGTCGGCGGCGGCCACCCGGATCTCGTGGTGTGCCCCGCCCGCGGCCCAGGTCGCGAGCTGGTCCGCGGTGACGAACAGCGAGACCCCACCCATCCGCCGGGCGCTCCCGGACAGGTCGACCTCCCCCACCACGATCGCCGCTCCCGAGACCTCTCGGGTGTCGGCCGCCAGCGCGGTCACCGCAACGCGGCTGCCGAGCGGGAGCCCGGAGCCGGAGCCGACGGCCACCTCACCGGGCGCTTCGGGGAAACGCCCGCCCGACAGGCGCTGCCAGCGCAGGCCCTCGTCGACCGCCAGCGAGGTGGCGGTCCCGAACAGTTTCCCGGGTGCCGCCGCGGACACCCGCACCGCGGCCTCGGCGTCGACGGTCACCGCCCGCACCCCGGCGACCGCGCCGACGGCAAGGGCGGTGCGACCGGCCTGCTCGGCGTCGCCGGCGTCGGCCACCACCACGTCGGTGTTCCGGTACTGCCCGGCAAGGGAATTCGTGATGCCGGCCTGCGTGGTGGCACCGAGCACCAGCGTCGCCACGACGAACGCGACGGCGATCAGGACGGCGAGGACGGAGGCGAGGTAGCGGCCGGCGTGGGCGCGGGCCTGCGCGAGGGTGAGGCTCAGCATGTGCGCGCCCCGAGCTCACGCATCGTCTCGATCACCGAATCCGGCGTGGGGCTGTCGATCTCGCCGGCGAGATGGCCGTCGGCGAGCAGCACCACCCGGTCCGCATAGGATGCGGCGACCGGGTCGTGGGTGACCATCACGACGGTCTGACCGACCTCGCGCACACTCGACCGGAGCAGGCCGAGCACCTCGGCGCCCGCATGGGAGTCGAGGTTGCCGGTGGGTTCGTCGGCGAAGATCACGTCCGGCCGGGGCAGCAGGGCCCGCGCAACCGCGACGCGCTGCTGCTGGCCGCCGGACAGCTCGTGCGGCAGGTGCCCGAGCCGGTGCCGAAGGCCGAGCCGGGTGACCACCTGCGTCATCCAGTCGGGGTCGGGGCGCATCCCGGCCAGCCGCATCGGCAGCAGCATGTTCTCCTCCGCGGTGATCACGGGCAGCAGGTTGAACGCCTGGAACACGAATCCGATGCGGTCCCGCCGCAATTCGGTCAGCGCGCGGTCGCCGAGGCCGGTCAGGTCGGTCTCCCCCAGGTAGACCCGGCCGCCGGAGGCGTCGTCGAGGCCCGCGAGGCAGTGCATGAGGGTGGACTTGCCCGAGCCGGACGGTCCCATGATCGCGGTGAACGCCCCGCGGCGGAATTCCACGTCGACCGCGTCCAGCGCCCGAACCGTGGCCTCACCCTCCCCGTACAGTTTCGTCAGTGCGACCGCGCGAGCCGCCGGAATGTCCAGTGTCGTCATGAAATCGACGCTACGAGCGCGGACCGGTCGGGCGCGTCGGCGTGTGGTGGGATCCGGTGCCCGGGGGCATCGGTGAGCGGGCGGATCCGCGTCCCGGTCCCGTCATACCCGGGTAGGACGTCAGCCGCGGAGCAGGTCCTCCGGCCGCACCAGCCCCGCCTGGTAGGCGAACACCACCGCCTGCACCCGGTCCCGCGAACCCGTCTTCGAGAGCACGCGTCCCACATGGGTCTTCACCGTCGCCTCGGAGACGAAGAACTTCGACGCGATCTCGCTGTTCGAGAGCCCGTGTGCCATCGCCTCGAGCACCTCGACCTCCCGCTTGGTCAGCGCCTCCGGCAGCTGCGGACGGTCGACGGGCGTCGCCCCGGCCAGTATCGGGCCGACATGCTGGAGCAGCCTGCGCGTCGAGCGGGCTGCGATCACCGCGTCGCCCCGGTACACGGTCCGCACCGCGTCGAGCAGCTCCTCCGGCTGGGCGTCCTTGAGCAGGAACCCACTGGCGCCCGCGGAAATGGCCGCGAGCACGTACTCGTCGTTGTCGAAGGTGGTGAGCACCACCACCTTCGGGGACTGTTCCAGCCCCGCGAGCCTGCGGGTGGCCTCGATGCCGTCCATGTTCGGCATCTGCACGTCCATCAGCACCACGTCCACGGGGACCCGGGTCAGCTCGCGCAGCGCGTGCTCGCCGTCGGCGGCCTCGACGACCACGCTCATGTCCGGCTGCGAGTCGATCACCATCCGGAAACCGGCCCGCACCAACTGCTGGTCGTCGACCAGTCCGACCCGTATCGGCCCGGATTCCGTCATGTCATGTTCCTCTCGTAGGGCAGTTCGACCTGGACCCGGTAGCCGCCGCCTGCCTGCGGACCCGCCGCGAACCGGCCCCCGTGCAGTTCGACCCGCTCGCGCATCCCGATCACACCCTGCCCGCCCGCGCTCGGTGCGACCAGGGCGGCGGCGCCGCCCCGGCCGTCGTCGCCGACCGTCAGCTCCAGCGCCCGCTCACCCCACCGCTGCCCGACCGTCACCTGCGCGGCCGGGCCCGCGTGCTTGAGCACGTTGGTCAGCGACTCCTGCACGATCCGGTACGCCGTCAGTTCCGCCCCGGTGGACATCTCGTGCGCCTCGCCCTCGACCCGGTGCGTCACCGCGAGGCCGCCGCGACGCATCTCCGTGATCAGGTCGTCGATGTCGGAGACCGTGGGCGTGGAGCTGTACTCACGGGGGTCGTCCGAACGCAGCACCGACAGCAGGGCACGCATGTCGGTCAGCGCCAGCCGCCCGGTCTGCGCGATCGTCTCGAGCGCGGCGACCGCCGCGTCGGGGTCGGCCTTGGCGCTGTAGCGTCCGCCGTCGGCCTGCGCGATCACCACGGTCAGCGAGTGCGCCACGATGTCGTGCATCTCCCGCGCGATCCGGGTGCGCTCGTTGATCGCGGCGATCTCCGCCTCCTGCGCGCGCTCGAGCTCGAGCAGCCGGGCCCGTTCGGTGAGTCCCTCGAGCTCCTGGTTGCGCACCCGGCGCAGGTCCCCGAGGGCCCACACCGCGACGACGTACACGATCAGGAAGGCGATGATGAAGGCGTGGGCCTGCCAGGTGACACCCTCGCCGCCGAAGAACCGCAGGCCCGCCGCCACCACACCCAGCACGGCGGCGGCCAGGCCCCACCCGACCGCCCACCTCGGCCCGTACGCGGCGAGCGCGTACAGCGCGATCGGGACACAGATGCCGGGCAGCGCGAGATCCGTCTGGGTCCCGGCGGCCAGGTAGATCACCGAGGCCAGCGCGACCGTGAACCCGGCCGCCGCCGGGCGGGTACGACGCCAGGCCAGCGGGACGGTCAGCCCGAGCGCGATCGCCACGTCGAGCGGTCCGCTACCGACCGAGGCGGCCACGCCGAGCAGCGCCAACGCGGCGGCGACGACCCTGTCGATCCCCACTGCATGCTCGGCGCTCCAGCGGTACCAGCGCTCGCCCAGCGGGAATCGGACCATGTCGCCAGCGTAGCGACCGGACGGCGCGCCGCCCCGCCGTGACCGCGGCCGACCCCACGGACGCCAGTTCCCCGATGTCACGTCGGGTGTCCCGTGCGGAACCGAGGTGACATCGGGGAACGTGGGTGTGACGGGCCGCGGGGGCCTACCGCGACTCGCGGAACTACCCCTTGAGCAGCGCGCGGGACATGACGACCCGCTGGATCTGGTTGGTGCCCTCGTAGATCTGGGTGATCTTGGCGTCGCGCATCATCCGCTCGACCGGGAAGTCGGTGGTGTAGCCGGCGCCACCGAACAGCTGCACCGCGTCGGTGGTGACCTCCATCGCGACGTCCGACGCGAAGCACTTCGCGGCGGCCGAGATGAAGCCGAGGTTCTTCTCGCCACGCTCGGCGCGGGCCGCCGAGGTGTAGACCATCAGGCGCGCGGCCTCGATCTTCATCGCCATGTCCGCGAGCATGAACTGCACGGCCTGGTTGTCGGCGACGGGGCGGCCGAACTGCTTGCGGTCCTTGGTGTAGGCGAGCGCGGCGTCGAACGCGCCCTGGGCCAGGCCGACGGCCTGCGCACCGATGGTCGGGCGGGTGTGGTCGAGCGTCTGCAGCGCGGTCTTGAAGCCGGTGCCGGGCTCGCCGATGATGCGGTCACCCGGGATGCGGCAGTTCTCGAAGTACAGCTCCGCGGTGGGCGAGCCCTTGATGCCGAGCTTGTGCTCGAGCGCACCGACGGTGAAGCCCTCGTCGTCGACGTGCACCATGAACGAGCTGATGCCGTTGGCGCCCTTGTCGGCGTCGGTCACGGCCATCACCGTGTACCAGGCGGACTTGCCGCCGTTGGTGATCCAGCACTTGGAGCCGTTGAGGATCCAGTCGTCGCCGTCCGCCTTGGCGCGGGTGCGCATCGCGGCGGCGTCGGAGCCGGCCTCACGCTCGGACAGCGCGTAGGACGCCATCGCGTCGCCTGCGGCGATCGACGGCAGCACCTGCGCCTTGAGCTCCTCGGAGCCGTTGAGGATCAGGCCCATGGTGCCGAGCTTGTTCACGGCGGGGATCAGCGAGGACGAGCCGCAGACGCGGGCGACCTCCTCGATGACGATGCAGGTGGCGACCGAGTCGGCGCCCTGTCCGCCGAACTCCTCCGGCACGTGCACGGCGTTGAAACCGGAGTTGACGAGGGCGATCCTCGCCTCCTCGGGGAAGCGGGCCTTCTCGTCCACCTCCTTGGCGTACGGCGCGATCTCCTTCTCCGACAGCGCGCGGATCGCCGCCCGGAGCTCGTCGTGCTCGTCGGCGAGCTTGAACAGGTCGAAGTCCGGGTTTCCAGCCATCTGCAGCTCCTCTGGGAGAAATGTGGTGATCCGCCGCGACCGAAGTCCGACGCGGCACTCAGTGCCAAACTGAGGCCACTATACCCCCAACCGCCGGGAAACCCCGCGCACTACGTGCCACGGGGCGGCACCGAGTGCCAGATTTGTGCGAAGGATTGGCACGGCCCTCCGCCGCGGCGCCCGGGCCCGGGGGTCAGCGCGCCGAACCAAGCCGTTCCTGCAGCAGGTCCGCCACCCGGTTCGGCGGGGTCCCCCGCGGGAAGACCGCAACCACCATCTCGTCGGCGAACCCGGCGGCCCCCGCCGCACGGTGGACCCGCGCACGGATCTCGGCCAGCGCGGCGCGCAACTCACCCGAGGTGGCACGCACCCCGTCGCGCACCATCCGGCGCAGCAGATAGTTGTGGGTGGCGGTGACCGCGGCCGCGAACTGCACCAACTCGAGGTCCGCCTCGTCGGGCAACTCACGACGCAGGTACTCCACGAACAGCCGCTCGTAGCGGTAGCCCGTCACGAGCTCCCGGTCCCGCAGCGCCGGCACGCCCTGGACGACGGCGTAGCGCCGTTCGGCCACGTCCCGCCAGTGCGAGAACCGCTCGAACACCAGCATGGCGGCGGCACACACGGCCTGCCACGGGTCGTCGTGGTCGGCGTCGAGGTACTCGGCGGCCTGGGTCAGCAACGTCTCGTGGTCGGCGAAGACCACGTCCTCCTTCGCCCGGAACTGCCGGAAGAACGTCCGCCGCGAGATGCCTGCCGCGTCCGCGATCTCGTCGACGGTGGTGGCCTCGTAGCCCTTCTCGGCGAACAGTCGCAGCGCCTCCGTCACCACGGTGAGCCGAAACTGTGCGGGATCGTCGCTGGGCATGCGCCCACAGTAGGCGGCTCCGCCACTCGTGCGCGGTTGACGGGTCCACAGACCCGTCAACCGCGCACGAGCACCGCGGGTGCCTAGGGCGCGACCGACGACCAGTCGGCGAACCCGGTGGGGTCGTGCCTGCCGAGGCTCGCGTGCTCGAACAGGCCGGCGCCGGGCTCACCGTTGCAGGTGGCACTGGCGGAGAAGTCGCTGACGCCGAAGGGAACTCGGCCCGCGATTGCCGGGTCGGTGAGGTCGTAGACCGCGCGCTCGACCCACTTGCGGCCGCGCCACTGACCGTGCGTCCACTCGGGATCGCCGCCGTAGCCCGCGCCGACGTGCAGCGCGATCCCGGTACGCGGGGTCACCTCGATCGTCACCGGGCTGCCGTCGGCGGCCGTCAGGTGCAGGGTGGCCGCGCGGGCCCGCCGGGTGCCCGAGACGTAGTCGAACTCGACCCGCGGCCAGCCGAGCTGCTCGATCCGGCCGTCGTTCCAGACCCGGGTCGCGTCGTTGAGGGTGCGGAACCCGTCCGGGCTCTCCTGGACGATCACGATCACCGAGAACTCCTCGAACCGCAGCGGCACGTACAGCCACCAGAAGCCCTCGGACGGGTTGTCGACGAGCCGGCCCGCCGGGTCGCCGTCGCCGACCGGACGGATCCCCCACGACCGGTCGCGGGTGCCCATCCACCGGTCCGGATCGACGAGGACGTCCTCGCCGTCGACCGAGAGCACGCCCGACCAGGTGCCGGTCTGGGCGAACCTGCTCGAATCGAGCTGCGGCCGCAGCCCGTTCATCAGCAGGTGCGGCTGCTCCTGCACCGCGGGGCAGGAGCCCTCCCAGGTGAGGTCGAACCCCAGCCCGCCTGCGTCGTCGCCCTCGCAGACCACCCGCAGCCGACGCAGCGGCTCGAGCACCTCGATGCGGAAGCCGCCGACCGCCAGGTCCAGCGAACGCTCCTCGAGCGCGTCGGAGAACCGGACGGCCCACTGCCGGTCGCCCTTGCGGACGGTCGCGAAGGCGTCGGTGACACCGAGGTTCGGGTACGCCCCGAAACCGGTCACCAGGAACAGGTCACCCTCGGTGTCGAGGGCGTTGAAGTACGAGCGGTCGTAGAAGTTCTTGTCGCTGGTGGCGACCCGCGCCATCGACAGCGGGGTCTGGTGGATCGGGTACTCGTCAAGCGGCGCAGGCATGTCGACTCTCCCAGGATGGAATTCGTTGCAACGATGAACGTAAGTCCGAACGTCGCAGAATCTAACCCGGCAGAGCCGTCCCGATGCG
Organism: Rhodococcus kronopolitis; assembly: GCF_042654025.1. Taxonomy (NCBI): domain Bacteria; kingdom Bacillati; phylum Actinomycetota; class Actinomycetes; order Mycobacteriales; family Nocardiaceae; genus Rhodococcus; species Rhodococcus kronopolitis. The sequence goes on from NZ_JBHSFO010000001.1 coordinate 521,668, forward strand.
CGAAACGGCCAACTGCCCGCCCGCGCGTCCGCGTCAGCCCAGCAGCGTGGCGCGCAGCGCCGCGTCCTTCTCCAGCACCATCGACTCGAGACCGGCCTGGAACTTCTCCATCGCCGCCCGCAGCGCCGGGTCCGACGCCCCGAGAATCCGCGCCGCCAGCAGGCCCGCGTTGCGCGCGCCGCCGATCGACACGGTCGCGACCGGGACCCCGGCAGGCATCTGCACGATCGACAGGAGCGAGTCCATCCCGTCGAGGTACTTCAGCGGCACCGGCACACCGATCACCGGCAACGCCGTCGCCGAGGCGACCATGCCGGGCAGGTGCGCGGCACCGCCTGCGCCGGCGATGATCACCTTCAGCCCGCGGTCGGCCGCCTCGCGCGCGTAGTCCAGCATCCGCTGCGGGGTGCGGTGCGCGGAGACCACGCCGACCTCGAACCGGATCCCGAACTCCGCCAGCGCCTCCGCGGCGGCCTCCATCGTCGGCCAGTCCGAGTCGCTGCCCATGATCAGGCCGACCTGGGGCCCGTTCGAAGATTCAGCCATTGTGCACATCCCATCCGTCAGTCCACTCACCGTGCGAGAGCCAGTGCGCCGCACGCTCGGCGCGCTCGCGCACCTGCGCCACGTACTCCGCGTCGTCGATCGAGCCGCCTGCCGCGCCGACCACGTTCACGTGCCCGATCTTGCGCGCGGGCCGCTCGCCCTTGCCGTACATGTGCACCTTCGCCTCCGGCATCCGGGCGAACAGGTGGTGCAGGCGCTCGTCCATGCTCATCGCCGGGGCGACCGGGGCGCCGAGCACGTTCGCCATCACCGTCACCGGCGCGTTCGGCGAGGTGTCGCCGAGCGGGTAGTCGAGCACCGCCCGCAGGTGCTGCTCGAACTGCGAGGTCCGGGCCCCGTCCTGGGTCCAGTGCCCGGAGTTGTGCGGACGCATCGCCAGCTCGTTGACGACCAGCGCGCCGTCGGTGGTCTCGAACAACTCCACCGCCATCGCCCCGACCGCACCGAGCTCGGCGGAGATCCGCAGCGCCAGCTGCTCGGCCTCGGTCGCCACCGCGGCGGGCAGGTCCGCGGCGGGCGCGATCACCACCGCGCACTGGCCGTCACGCTGGACGGTCTCCACGACCGGCCACGTGGCGCCCTGCCCGAACGGCGAGCGCGCCACCATCGCGGACAGCTCCCGGCGCATCGAGACCTTCTGCTCGACCATCAACGGCACGCCCTTGTCGAGCTGCTCGGTGACGATCGCCTCGGCCTCCTCGGCGTCGGTCGGCATCCACACGCCGCGGCCGTCGTAGCCGCCGCGGATCGCCTTCAGCACGATCTGCCAGCCGTGCTCGTCGCCGAAGCGCACCACGTCCCCGGCCCAGGTGACCTCGGCGAAGGCGGGTACCGGCACGCCCATCTCGGCGAGCCGGCGGCGCATCGCCAGCTTGTCCTGGGCGAAGATCAGCGCCGACGGCGGCGGCTGCACGTTGACGCCCTCGGAGACCAGGACCTCGAGGTGTTCGGTGGGCACGTGCTCGTGGTCGAAGGTGAGCGCATTCGACCCGACCGCGACCTTGCGCAGCGCGTCGAGGTCGGTGTGGCTGCCCAGCACCACGTCGGCGCAGACCTGCGCGGCCGGCTCGTCGGGTCCGCCGGAGAGCACCCGCAGGCTCTGGCCCAGCTCGATCGCGGACTGGTGCGTCATCCGCGCAAGCTGTCCGCCGCCGATCATTGCCACCACCGGCATGCCGGCGTCGGGGCCGCGGGGGCTGGCGGGGCGGGGCTGGGATCCGGGTTCAACGCTCACGGCTGTCAATGGTGTCATGTCCGGCGAGATGTCGGCACGGCGAGGTCGACGGCGCCTCCTCGACCCTCGCCGACACCGCGACCGCGGGTAATCCGGGGCCCGTTCGGCGTGGCAGTCGCAGGTCACACTCGACACATTCGTAGACTCATCCTTTGTGTCATTCGTCGATCGAGTAGTGAGCAACCTGCCCCAGCCCATCCGGGAGCTGGTGTTGCGCCATCACGAGCTGATCAAGTTCGCGATCGTCGGCGGCACCACGATGGTCTTCGACCTCGCGATCTTCTACTCGCTGATCTTCACCGTGCTCGAGGACAAGCCGACCGTCGCCAAGATCATCTCCGGCGTGATGGCGACGATCCTGAGCTACATCCTCAACCGCGAGTGGGCGTTCAAGCACCGCGGCGGACGCGAACGACACCACGAGGCCCTGCTGTTCTTCGCCATCAGCGGCATCGGCGTCCTGCTCGCGGCGACCCCCATGTGGATCGCCAACAACGTCTTCGACATCCGCGCGGACCAGGCGAACGTGACCAAGGTCGTGGTCATCGACTTCATCCTGAACTACATCATCGGCAACCTGATGCAGATGGTCTTCCGGTTCTGGGCACTGCGCCGCTTCGCCTTCCCCGACGAGAACGGCCGGGTGAACCCGGACACCGAGATCGAGTTCGACCCCACCCCCGAACAGCTGTCCGGGAAGTAGCCCGGCCGCGGCGGCGCGGGTCCGGTCGTCGCGGCTCCGGTCAGCGCGGCTCCACCGGTGCCCGGGTGTCCTCGCCCCGCGCCGTCGGCAGGAACATGGCGAAGGTCGCAGGCCTGCGACGCTGCAACGCCAGGCGACCGCCGTCGGCCTCGACCAGCGCCCGCGCCAGGGCCAGACCGACACCCGTTGACCCGCCGCCGGAGAACCCGCGGTCGAAGATGTACGGCACCAGGTGGTCGCTGACGCCGACGCCCTCGTCGGACACCTCCACGCACACCATCGCGCCGTTCCGCGGCTCGACACCGGGCACCATCCTGGCCATCACCGTGCAGGTGCCCGCGCCGTGCCGCAGCGCGTTGTCGACCAGCACCGCGACCGACTCCCGCAGCCTCGACGGGGTCGCCGTGGCCTGCAGGTCCGACGAGCCGCGCAGCACCAGCGACCGCCCGGCCTCCTGGAACTGCAGTTGCCACTCGGCGACCACCCCCTCGAGCTCCGCCACCACCGAGATCTGAGCGCGGTCGCCCCCGGCGTTCCGGGACGAGCGCACCAGGTCGTCGATCGCGCGGGTGAGCCGATCCACCTGGGCGAGCGCCTCGTCGGCCTCGTGGACCACGTCGGGATCCGGGTGCACGGAGAGCTCGTCGAGGCGGAGCCGAACCGCGGTCAGCCGGCTGCGCAACTGGTGCGAGACGTCGCCGACCAGCTCACGTTCCTGCTGCAGCCGGCCGGCGATCTCGATCGTGGCGGCGTCGAGCACGTCCGAGACCCGGTCGAGTTCCGGAATCCCGTGCCGGGTCGGCACGCTTCTGAAGTCGCCCTCGGCCAGCCGGGCGGCGCGGTCGGCGACGTCCTGCAACGGGTCGGCGAGCCGCCGCGCGGTGACCGAGGCCACCGCGATGCCCGTGCCGAAGGTCAGCAGCACCACCAAGCCGACCGCGGCGACCGCCTGCCGCTGCATCGTCTGCATCCGGTCCGGTGGCACCTCGAGGCGCAGCGAACCGGACTTGCCCATCGAGATCGACTCGACCAGGGGATCGTCCAGCGGCGGCGCCCCCATGTCGACGTGGGCGAACTCCCCCGTCGGCGTCGGGTAGGTCACCGAGAGCCGTCCGCCGTCCGGGATCGCCAACCGCAGCGAGTCCACCTCGAGGCCGTGCTCGATCACCCCGGCGTCGCCCTCCTGCGTGACGATCTCCGCGGCCAGCTGGGTGAGCCGGTTCTGCAGGCTGGTCCGGGAGAAGTCCTCGACCCACACCCAGCCGAGGTACATCAGCGGCAGACCCAGCAGCAGCGCGGTCAGCAGGACGACGGAGACGATGGACTGCAGGATGCGGCGGCGCACTGGTCGAGCCCGTCGCTCAGGCGTTGTTGAAGCGGAATCCGACGCCGCGGACGGTCGCGATGCGACGCTCCGCGATCGGCCCCTCGTCGCCGATCTTCCGGCGCAGCCACGACATGTGCATGTCCAGCGTCTTCGATCCGCGCAGGTCCGCGTCGCCCCACACCTCGTGCAGGATGACGTCCCGGGAGACCACCTCGCCCGCCCGGTCGATGAGCACCTTGAGCAGCTCGTACTCCTTGTTGGCCAGGGAGATCTCCGTGCCGCCGACCAGCACCCGACGGGCGGCCGCCTCGAGCCTGACGTCGCCGACCTCGACCACCGAGTCGTCGCTGTTGCCGCCGCGCCGCATCAGGGCGCGCACCCGCGCCATCAGCTCCGCCAGCCGGAACGGCTTGCCGACGTAGTCGTCGGCGCCCGCGTCGAGTCCGACCACGAAGTCCACCTCGTCCGCGCGGGCGGTGAGCATCAGGACCGCCAGGGTCGAGCCCTTCGCGCGCAGCTGACGGCACACCTCGAGGCCGTCGATCCCGGGCAGCCCGAGATCGAGGATCAGCAGGCTGAAGGACCCGCCGAGTGCCATCTCCAGCGTCTTGGGGCCGGTCTCGGCGACGGTAACGGTGTAGCCCTCGCGGCTGAGCGCGCGGGCGAGCGGCGTGGCGATGGCCTCGTCGTCCTCGGCAAGTAGTACGGCAGTCACGGCACCACAGTACGGAGCCAAGCGGCAGTTGCCACCGCTCAGCCGAATTCGAACCCGCCACCGCGATTCTCGTCGCTCCCGTTCGCCCCGGGTTGCGGCGTCGTCGCGTCGAACACCTGGTGGTAGAGCAGCGAGTGCACCCGCTGCACGTCCGGGATGTCGTCGAACTCCAACGGCTCGTCGGCGGACGAGACCACCACGAGCGTGCCGGTCCGCAGCATCCGGTCGAGCAGTCCGTGCCGGAACTGCACGCTGCTGATCCGGCTCGTCGGGATGTCGACACCGGTGTGGGCGAAGACGCCGCGCCGGATCAGCACCCGCCGGTCGGTGACGAGGAAGTGCGTCGACTTCCAGCTGAGCAGCGGGCGGACACAGCGCCAGCCCACGGCCGCGAGCCAGAGACCGAGGATCACCAGCAGGGCCGCGGTGCGGGCCGACCCGTCCAGCCGGGACTCGGCGAGGCCGGCGAGGAACCCGGCGACGGCCGTCGCGAGGAGGAACGTGATCGCAGGCAGCACCAGCATCTTCCAGTGCGGGTGCCGGTGCAGCAGCAGTTCCTCGTCCGCGGCGAGCGCGTCGTCCGGATATCCCATGCGCGAAATTGTGCCACCTATGCGCGGCCGGAGACCGTGCCCTCCACGACCGGCTCGGCCGCGTCCTCCGCCGGGTCCACGGCCGCGTCCTGCACGGCATCCGCGACGTCCGACTGCGCCTCCGCCTGCAGCGCGGCGGCGCGCTCCGCCGCCTCCTGTTCCGCGGTCGTCAGCTCCTCCGGGGTCGGCGGGGACCCGGAGATCAGCGCGTTCGCCCACCGCGTCGACGGGTCGATGTCGAGCAGCAGGGCCTTCACCAGCAGGGTCATCGGGATCGCCAGCAGCGCACCCAACGGGCCGAGCACCCAGCCCCAGAACACCAGCGCCAGGAAGGTGAGCGTCACCGACAGCCCGACCGCGTCGCCGACGAACTTCGGCTGGATCACCGACTGGATGATCACGTTGATCACGCTGTAGACCACGATCACCCAGAGCATCAGCACCGGACCGCCCTGGAGCAGGGCGATCAGCGCGGGCGGGACCAGGCCCACCACGAACCCGACGTTCGGGATGTAGTTCGTGATGAAGGCGAGCAGGCCCCACAGGATCGGCAGCGGAATCCCCATGGCCCACAACGCGGCCGCGTCGATGACCGCGACGATCAGGCCGAACACGGTCGAGACGATCAGGTAGCTGCGGGTGCCGCCGGCGAACGAGGTGAACGCGTAGGCGATGTCGGGTCGTGAGTACGCGACGGCCCGCATCCGCTCGCCGAACGAACTCGCGTCGAACGCCATGAAGATCAGCAGCGCGAGGATGAAGAAGAGGTTCGAGAACACCCCCAGCAGCCCGACCAGGATGTCGTTGACCAGCCCCACCGCCTTGCCGAAGTCGACGTGGGACAGGGCCTTGTCGACCTGGTCGGAACCGATGTCGAAGCCGGCGAGCCAGCCCTGCACGTCCGCCAGCAGTTGTTCGGCCTTGTCCGCGTAGTCGGGTAGCAGCGTGGCCAGCTGCGCGATCGAGATCGCGAGCGAGGCGACCAGCCCCAGCAGGATGAGGTTGACGGTGGTGAGCGTCGCGATGACGGCGACCCACTTGGGAGCACCCTTGCGCTGCAGCCAGTTTCCCAGCGGTTGCACCGCGACAACCAGCATCAGGGCCAGGAAGACCGGGCCGACGATACCGGCGAAGGCCCGAACGCCCGCGATCGCGACCACCGCCCCCGCCATCCCGAGCAGCACGACCACCCCGCGGGGCAGCACCGCAGGCGGGGCGGGCGGAGCGGGTGACGCCTTCACTTCCACACCGTCGCCCGGGCCGCGACACCCGGCAGCAGGCCGAGAATCGGCAGCCCGACGGCCAGGTGGACCACGCTGGTGGCGATCCGGTCGCCGGTGACGGCGTCGTAGGCGAACGGCAGCACCGCCGCAGCAAGGGTGATCAGGCCGACGATCCAGCCGAAGAACGTGTCCCCGCCCGGCGTCGTAGCCGACAGCACCTGCAGCAGGGCCGCGGCGAGAAGCGCCGCGACGAAACCGAGGACGGCGAACCGGACCGAGACGGTGAGGTCGGGCAGCCACGGAGGTGCGAGCGGGTCCAGTCCGAACACCCGCACGATCAGGGTGACCACCAGCGCGGTCAGCGCGGTGACCAGTGCAGCGGCGATGGCACCGGACCAGAACTTGCCGGCGGCGATGCCGCGGGTGCGGGCTCCCGGCGCTCCGGAATAGGTCGTCAAATGAGTTGTCCTTACCTCGGCCACTGAATGCGTACCGAAGATTCGCACCGCGTCGGACCGGGCGGCATCACCCACGACGGATGACTTCGCAGACGGCCTAAGTCACCCCCCACGGATGAGGTCCGGCCTGCGGCGACGCCCGCACAATTCTTGCGAAGCGCACCATGCTCATCATTCGCCACGACACGACGAGAGGAACCAGCCATGACGGACCATTCGGCTACCCACCAGGCTGAGAGCACTGTCAAACAAGGTTTCGCGGCAGGCGCGACCATCGCCGCCGCAGTTCTGTTGATGACGGTCGGCATCCTGCAGCTGTTCCAGGGCATCTCCGCCGTCGCCAAGGACGAGCTCCTGGTGGTCGGCCCCGAGTACGCCTACCAGTTCGACGTCAGCACCTGGGGCTGGATCCACATCGTGGTCGGCATCCTGATCGCGCTGACCGGCCTCGCGCTGCTCAGCGGCGCCACCTGGGCGCGGGTCACCGCGATCGTGCTGGCAGCGCTGTCGATCATCGCCAACTTCATGTGGCTGCCGTACTACCCGCTGTGGTCGATCCTCATCATCGCGCTCGACGTCGTGGTGATCTGGGCAGTGACCACCTGGGACAACGACCGCTACTGAGACTGACACGCACGAACGCGAGCAGGGGCGCGGACCGAGCCGGTCCGCGCCCCTGCTCGCGTTCGTCCCGCGCGATCAGTCTCGCGGACGCAGGTGGGTGACGTCGCCCGCCGAGACCACCACCGGCTCGCCGCCGTCGTCCGGCGCGACCACCAGCCGCCCCTGCTCGTCGACATCGGACGCCACGCCGACGAGCACGCGCTCGCCGGGCAGCGTCACCCGGACCGGCTGCCCGATCGTCCCGCAGCGGGCCCGGTAGGCGGCCGCGAGCGACTCGGTGGACCAGCCGTCCGCGTGCCACGCGTTCCACTGGGCCGCGAGCTCGCGGAGCACCGCCCGCAGGACGGTGTCCCGGTACGTGGTGGCCGCGCCGGCCAGGGCCAGCGAGGTCGCCGTCGGCACCGGGAGCTCGTCCTGCGTGAGGGTGACGTTGAGCCCGACGCCGACCACCACCGCGGGCACCGGCGCCGTCTGGGCCACCTCGGCCAGGATGCCCGCCACCTTGCGGCCACCGATGAGGACGTCGTTGGGCCACTTCAGCTTCGCGTCCACCTCCGCGACCGTGCGCAGCGCGTCGACCACGGCCACCCCGGTGAGCAGCGGGAGCCACCCGAGCCTGGCGACGTCGAGCCCGGGCATCCGCAGCAGCACCGACACCGCGAGCGCCGAGCGCGGCGGCGCCTCCCAGACCCGCGCGTGCCTGCCCCGGCCGTGGCCCTGGAACTCGGCCACCAGCACGGCGCGGTCGAGCGCCGTGTCGGCGGCGCGTGCGAGCAGGTCGGCGTTGGTCGAACCGGTCTCGGCGACCACGTCCAGGCTCGAGTAGAAGGCGCGGGGGTCGTCTCCGGGCGAGTCGCCCACCAGCGCCCGGCGCAGCGCGTCCACGCCGAGCGGCGGGCGGTTCAGGTCGGTGTACATGGAGCCGAGCCTATGGCCCGAACCCGCGCCGACGCGACCCGTCGACCGCACCGCGAATACCCGCCGGGTTTTGTACTCGCCAGTAGCTTGAGTTCACCGGGCGCACTCAAGCTGACCTCGTTCGACGAGCCCCCGTGCCCTCTGGATAAACTCACGCACATGACGAGTGTCCAGGACCCCACCGCGCACGCGGCTTCGAGCGCCCCTGATATCCACACGACCGCAGGAAAGCTTGCCGACCTGCATCGACGCCAGGCCGAAGCCAAGATTCCGAGCGGCGAGGCCGCCGTCGAGCGCGTGCACGCCAAGGGGAAGCTGACCGCCCGCGAACGGATCACCGCGCTGCTCGACGAGGGCTCCTTCGTCGAGCTCGACGCCCTCGCCCGGCACCGCAGCGTGAACTTCGGTCTCGCTGACAACCGCCCCGCCGGCGACGGCGTCGTCACCGGCTACGGCACGGTCGACGGCCGCGACGTCTGCGTGTTCAGCCAGGACGCCACCGTCTTCGGCGGCAGCCTCGGCGAGATCTACGGCGAGAAGATCGTCAAGGTCATGGACCTCGCCCTGAAGACCGGCCGCCCGCTCGTCGGCATCAACGAGGGCGCAGGCGCGCGCATCCAGGAGGGCGTCGTCTCGCTCGGCCTGTACGGCGAGATCTTCCACCGCAACGTCCAGGCGTCCGGCGTCATCCCGCAGATCTCGCTGATCATGGGACCGGCCGCCGGCGGCCACGTCTACTCCCCCGCCCTCACCGACTTCGTCGTGATGGTCGACCAGACCTCGCAGATGTTCGTCACCGGCCCCGACGTGATCAAGACCGTCACCGGCGAGGACGTCACCATGGAGGACCTGGGCGGCGCCCACACCCACATGGTCAAGTCCGGTGTCGCGCACTACGTCGCCTCCGGCGAGCAGGACGCGCTCGACTACGTCAAGGACCTGCTGGGCTACCTCCCGAGCAACAACCAGGCCGCGGCACCGCGCCTGGCGCCGTCCGACCCGATCTCCGGCGCCATCGAGGACTCGCTGACCCCCGAGGACCTCGAGCTGGACACGATCATCCCGGACTCGGCGAACCAGCCGTACGACATGCACGAGGTCATCCGCCGCCTGCTCGACGACGACGAGTTCCTCGAGGTGCAGGCCGAGCGCGCGATGAACATCATCGTCGGCTTCGGTCGCGTGGACGGCCGCAGCGTCGGCATCGTCGCGAACCAGCCGATCCAGTCGGCCGGCTGCCTCGACATCGACGCCTCCGAGAAGGCCGCGCGGTTCGTGCGCACCTGCGACGCGTTCAACGTCCCGATCATCACCCTGGTCGACGTGCCCGGCTTCCTGCCCGGCACCGACCAGGAGTACAACGGCATCATCCGCCGCGGCGCGAAGCTGCTCTACGCCTACGGCGAGGCGACGGTCGGCAAGATCACCGTCATCACCCGCAAGGCGTACGGCGGAGCGTACGACGTCATGGGCTCCAAGCACATGGGCGCCGACGTGAACCTGGCGTGGCCGACCGCGCAGATCGCCGTCATGGGCGCCTCCGGCGCCGTCGGCTTCGTCTACCGCAAGCAGCTCAAGGATGCCGCCGCCTCCGGCGCCGATGTCGACGCGCTGCGCCTGGAGCTGCAGAACGAGTACGAGGACACCCTGGTGAACCCGTACGTCGCGGCCGAGCGTGGCTACGTCGACGCGGTCATCCCGCCGTCGCACACCCGCGGCCAGATCGTCGCCGCCCTGCGCCTGCTCGAGCGCAAGATGGTGACGCTGCCGCCCAAGAAGCATGGGAACATCCCGCTGTGACGACTACGACAGGCAACATCTTGACTGACGACATCCTGAGCGAGACCGCACTCGAGGCCGTCGAGGTGCTCTCCGAGGCCGCCGCGGCGGTCGACGCCGCCGCGGCGGACTCACGGACGCCGTTCCTCACGGTGGTCAAGGGTTCCCCGACGGACGTCGACGTGGCCGCGATGGTCGCCGTGTTCGCGTCCGCGGCCGCCGCCGCGGACGGCGCGGTGGAGGACACCACGCCGGACCGTTGGGGTGAGCCGGTGCGGATGCACCGCAACCGCGCTCCGTTCTCGCCGTACGCGTTCCAGAACCTGGCGTGACCCGGCTCGTCCTCGCCTCGGCCTCGCCTGCGCGGTTGACCGTACTGCGCAAGGCGGGGATCGAGCCGCACGTGCACGTCTCCGGGGTCGACGAGGACGCGATCCAAGCCGCGCTCGGACCCCGGGCCGCTCCCGAGCACGTCGTCACGGAGCTGGCCCGGGCGAAGGCGTCGGCGGTCCTGCCGGACCTGCCCGCCGAGATCGTCGCGGACGCCGTGGTGATCGGCTGCGACTCGATGCTGCTGATCGACGGCGAGCTGCAGGGCAAGCCGCACACCGCGGCGATCGCCCGGGAGCGCTGGCGGTCCATGGCGGGCCGCAGCGGCACCCTGCTGACCGGGCACTGCGTGCTCCGGGTCCGCGACGGCCGACCGGTCGGCGAGGCCAGCGCCGACTGCGCGACGGTGGTGCACTTCGGCACCCCCTCCGGCGACGATCTCGAGGCCTACCTCGAGTCCGGCGAGCCGATGCAGGTCGCGGGGGCGTTCACCCTCGACGGCCTCGGTGGCTGGTTCGTCGACCGGATCGAGGGCGACCCGTCCAGCGTGATCGGCATCGGCCTGCCGCTGGTGCGGCGTCTGCTCGGTGAACTGGGCGTCGGCATCTCCGAACTCTGGGCCGCGAGCCCCGCACGCTGACGCCGCCGCGCCGGCCGAACACCCACCGCACCACCAACTGAAGTCGCCCGCCGACACCGCAACTGCGGTGTCGGCGGGCGACTTTCGTGTCCCGGCTGGCCCTCCCCTACTGGGCTCCGTTCCCGCCCAGGTGGTCCTCCAGGACGGGTCCGACGACGCTCAGCGCGGCGGGCGACGTCATGGCCCAGTGGGTGCTGGCGACGTGGTGGTTGCGGACGCCGCCACTGGCGTACCGCTGCCAGCCCGTCGCCGCGAGTTCACCGGTCGGGTCGTCCTCGTGGGCGGTGAAGAACAGCACCTCGCCGTCGAACACCCCGGGCCGGTAGCCCGCGGCCAGCCGGACGTTGTGCTCGGCCGCCGCGACGAGCCTGCCGACGATCTCCTCGGCCCGCTCCTCCGTCTCCCCGGTCAGGTTCTGGAACAGCGCCACGGCGTCGTCGAGGGACAGGTCTGCGGCCTGGTCGCCACCGGTCTCGATCCCGATACCGCCGAGCAACTCGCCGAGCGTCGGCCCGGCACCCGCGGCTGCGGGCACAGATCCGGGGGCGAAGCTGTCGAGCATCCCCAGCAGGCGCACCTCCTCGCCGTCCTCCTGCAACTGCGCCGCCAGCGCATGGCCGATCACACCGCCGAGGGACCAGCCGAGGAGGTGGTACGGCCCCTCGGGCTGGACCCGCCGGATCTCGTCGAGGTAGAGCCTCGCGAGTTCCTCGATGGTGGCGGGAAGTTCGGTCTCGCCCTGGATTCCCGGGGTCTGCAGTCCGTAGATCGGCCGGTCCGAGTCCACGTACTGCGTCAGCCCGGCGAAGGACCAGGACAGGCCGAGGATCGGGTGGATGCAGAACACCGGAGGCCGCGACCCGCCGGTTCGGATCGGGAACAGTACATCGAAGGCGTGGTCGGCAGAGCCCTGGCCGCCCTGCTCGATGCGCTGCGCAAGTGCCCCCGGTGTGGGGTCGGTGAACAACCACGGAATCTGCACCACGGCATCGAGTTCGGTCCGCAGTCGGTCGACCACGGTGATGCCGATCAGCGAGTTGCCGCCAAGCTCGAAGAAGCTGTCGTCGAGCCCGACCCGCTCCGCCCCGAGCACCTCGGCGAACACCTCACACACGACCTTCTCGACCGGGGTCGACGGTGCCCGGTACTCCCGCGCCGCCAGTTCCGGTATCGGTAGCGCCCGCTTGTCGAGCTTCCCGTTGACCATCAGCGGCAGGGCATCGAGCACCGTCACCACCGCCGGCACCATGTAGGGAGGCAGCGAACCGGCCACCTCCGCGCGCAGCGCCTGCGCGTCGAGCGCCTCGCCTGCGGTCGCCACGACGTAGCCCAGCAGCCGCTCACCGGTATGCCCGTCACGGTGCACCGTCACCACCGCCTGCTGTACCCCGGCGCAGCCGACCAGCGCCGCCTCGATCTCACCGAGTTCGATCCGCAGCCCGCGCAACTTCACCTGTGAGTCGGCGCGGCCCACGAAGTCCAACTGGCCGCCTTCGGTCCAGCGCACCAGGTCGCCGGACGCGTACATCCGGCTGCCTGCCGGACCGAACGGGTTGGCCACGAACTTGCCTGCGGTCATCGCCGCACGATCGTGGTAGCCCCGCGCCAGGCCGGCACCGGACAGGTACAGCTCGCCGACCACACCGATCGGTACCGGACGCAGTCGCGCGTCGAGCACCACCGCTCCGGTACCCCCGAGCGGCTGGCCGATGGTGATCCGGTCGCCGACCGCGATCGAGTCGGTCAGGGTGACGACGATCGTGGTCTCGGTCGGGCCGTAGCCGTTGACGAACCGGCGCCCCGGCGCCAACCGAGCCACCAGTTCCGGCGGGCAGACGTCGCCGCCGACGGCGACCAGTTCCAGCGCAGGCAGGTCCGCGGTGTGCAGGCTCCCCAACGCCGCGGGCGCGCTCAGCACGTGACTGACCAACTCGTCACGGACCAGCGCCGTGAGCTCGTCGCCACCGATGACCTCCGGCGGCGCCACCACCATCGTCGCGCCCACGCTGAACGAGGCCACCATCTCGAACAGTGACGCGTCGAAACTGGCCGAGGACAGGCGCAGCACCCGGGAGTCACCGGTGATGGCCATCTCCGGCCGGACGTCCGCGGTGAACGCGGACAGCCCGGTGTGGGTGACCACGACGCCCTTCGGCATTCCGGTGGATCCGGAGGTGTAGATCATGTACGCGGAGTTCGCGGCGGACAGCGGACTCGTGCGGTCCCGGTCGGTGACCGGTGCGTCCGAACGCGTGCCCACCAGGTCGAGCACGTCGGGGCCGTCGAGGACCCACCAGTCCACCCCGCCCGGCAGCACCTGCCGGGGCTGCGCCGCCGTCAGGCCCACCGCCGCACCGGAGTCGGCGATGATGTGCTCGATCCGCGCGGTCGGCAGCGCCGGGTCCACCGGTACGAACGCCGCACCGGACTTGGCGACCGCCCACATCGCGACCACCGCCTCGATGCTCCGCGGGAAGGCCAGCGCCACGAACGACTCCGGCCCGACGCCCCGCGAGATCAGCAGCCTGGCAAGACGGTTCGACGAACCGTCCAGCTCCGCATAGGTCATCTCGATGCCGGACATGGTCAGCGCGGGCTTGTCCGGGTACCGGGCCGCACCGGTGGTCAGGATCTCCGGGAGCAGTCGGACCGGGAGCGGCGTCGCGGTCGCCCGCGCGGCGAGCACCGCCCGCCCCTCCCCGTCGAGCAGGTCCACGTCACCGACGGGCACGTCCGAGTCCGCGACCATGGCGCCGAGAATCCGCAGGAGGGCCCGCACGAAACCATTGACTGTCGTCTCGTCGAACAGGTCCGCCGAGTACTTGACCTCGGCACCGATCCCGTCCGGCCGACGGTCGGCGTCGTATCGGTCGGCCAGGGTGAGGTCGAGGTCGACCAGGGCCACGACGGTGTCGAGCTCGACGCCCGACACCCGCAGACCGCCGTGCTCGAGGGTCATCGCCCCGAGGTTCTGGAACGCCATCGCCACCTGGAACAGCGGCGAATGAGCCTGGGAGCGAACCGGGTTCAGCGCCTCGACCAACCGCTCGAACGGGACGTCAGCATTGCCGAACGCCGCCAGGTCCGAATCCCGGACCTGCGCGAGGACCTCGCCGAAGGTGGCGTCGGGCCGGACCTCGGTCCGCAGCACCAACGTGTTGACGAACATCCCGATCAGGTCGTCGAGAGCCGCCTCGCCGCGACCGGCGATCGGGCTGCCGACGGAGATGTCGGTCGTCCCGCTCAACCGAGCCAACAGCACCGCCAGGGCGGTGTGGACCACCATGAACAACGTTGCCTGGTGTGCCCGCGCGTACTCGGTCAGCGCCCGGTGCAGGTCCGCGTCGATCTCGAAGGTCGTCGCCGCGCCCCGACCCGTGGCGACGGCGGGACGCGGTCGATCGGTCGGCAGCTCGAGCAGTTCCGGCAGCCCGTCCAGCGCCGCCGTCCAGTACCCGAGTTGCCGGGAGAGCAGCGACTGCGGATCGTCCTCGGAGCCCAGCGTCTCGCGCTGCCACAGCGCGAAGTCCGCGTACTGCACCGGCAGTGGTTCCCAGGACGGCGCGCCGCCGAGGCTGCGGGCCGCGTACGCCACCATCACGTCACGCGACAGCGGGCGCAACGACCAGCCGTCGGAGCTGATGTGGTGCATCACGAACACCAGGACGTACTCCTCGGGACCGACGTGGAACAAGGCGCCGCGCAACGGCACCTCGGACGCCACGTCGAACCCACGCGAGAGCAGTTCGGTGACCGCGGTGAGCACCTCCTCGGGCGCGATCGCGACGGGCGTCATGTCCGGAACGGCCTGAGCGGCGGGGACGATCACCTGGCAGCCGCTCCCGTCGACGGCCGGGTACACGGTGCGCAGGGACTCGTGCCTCGCGACGATGTCACCGACCGCGGCGCGCAACGCCTCGACGTCCAGCTCGCCGGACAGGCGCAATGCGATCGGCACGTTGTACGCACCGGACGTCGGGTCGAACTGGTTGATGAACCACATGCGCTGCTGCGCCAACGACAGCGGAATCCGTTCCGGTCGTGGGCCCGCGACCAGTGCCTTGCGGGCACCCGCCCCGACGTACTGCTCGACGGCCACCGCCAACATGCCGACGGTCGACGCCTCGAACAGCACCCGCACGGGCAGCTGCGCGTCGAGCGCCGAACCCAGCCTCGCGATCACCTGGGTGGCGATCAGCGAGTTGCCCCCGAGCTCGAAGAAGTCGTCGTCGACACCGACCCGCTCGACCGCGAGCACGTCGGCGAACACCCCGGCGACGATCTCCTCGATCGGGGTCGACGGCGCCCGGAACTCCCGTGCCTGCATCTCCGGCGCCGGCAACGCCTTCCGGTCCAGCTTTCCGTTCACGTTCAACGGCAACTCGTCGAGGACCACGAACGCATCCGGGATCATGTACGACGGCAACGCCTTCGACATGCCCGCCCGCACCGCCGCGATGTCGAACTCCGCCGCGCCCTCGGCGACGACATAGCCGACCAGCTGCTGTCCCAGCGATCCCTGGTGCACGACCACCGCGGCCTGCCGAACCGACGGATCGGCCGTCAACGCGGCCTCGATCTCGCCGAGCTCGATCCGCAGACCGCGCACCTTCACCTGGAAGTCCGTGCGACCCAGGAACTCCAGTCGCCCGACCGCATTCCACTTGACCAGGTCACCGGTCCGGTAGAGCCGGGTGCCGGGCACCCCGAACGGGTTCGCCACGAAGCGGTCCGCCGTCAGGTCCGGTCGCCCGTGGTACCCCCGCGCCAACTGGGTGCCCGCCAGGTACAGCTCGCCGGCAACGCCGACCGGGACCGGTGCCATCCTCCGGTCGAGGACGTACACCTGGGTGTTCCAGCACGGGGAGCCGATCGGAACCGTCGGCCCCTCACCCGCGAGGTAGGGCTGCGCGGTGACACTGACCGCGGCTTCCGTCGGTCCGTACAGGTTGTGCAGTGCCGCGTCGCTGAACCCGGTGAAGGCCTCGGCCACCGGCCGCGAGAGCGCCTCGCCGATGCACAGCACCTGACGCAGCGACCGGCAGTCCCCCGGGTCCGCGACCTCGAGGAACGCCGACAGCAGCGACGGCACGAAGTATGTGCTCGTCACGCGCTGCTCCCGGATCAGGTTCGCGAGGTAGGCGGGGTCGCGGTGCCCGTCCGGATCGGCGATCACCAGTGCGGCGCCGGTGGTCAACGGCCACCACAACTCCCACACCGACAGGTCGAACGTCACCGGTGTCTTGTGCAGCAACCGATCCGAGGTGTCCATCGGGTACTCGGACTGCTTCCACTGCAGCTGATTTGCGATCGCCCGGTGCGGCAGCGCCACGCCCTTCGGCCGACCCGTCGACCCCGAGGTGTAGATCACGTACGCCAGGTCCTCACCGTGCACCGGCCGGACGCGCTCCGCAGCCTTGATGGGTCCGGAGGCAAGCCACATCGGATCGACGGTGTCGATGTCGACCCGGACGGTGCCCTCGTCGAGCACCAACTCCTGTCCGGAGACGCTGAGCACACACACCGGCGCCGCGTCCTCGAGCACGTACGCCGTGCGCTCCGCCGGGTGGTCGGGATCGATCGGCACGTACGCGCCGCCTGCCTTCACGATCGCGTAGATCGCCTCCAGTAGTTCGAACGACCGCCGGATGCCGACACCGACCCGACTGTCCGGCCCGACGCCGAGCCCGATCAGGTGCCGGGCCAGGCGGTTGGTCCGGGCGTCGAACTCGTCATAGGTCAGCGTCTCGCCCTCGAACACCAGCGCCGCGGCGTCGGGGGTCCGTGCCACCTGCGCCTCGAACAACTCGGGCAGCGTCACCGCTGCCACCGTGTGGTCGGTCGAGTTCCACTGCGAGAGCAGTTGCTTGCCCTCGTCCGTACCCAGGAGCTGCAGATCACCCACCGGGGTGGCGGGATCGGCGACGACCTGCTCGAGCAGACGCACGAAGCGATCCACGATCACCCGCACCGACGACTCGTCGAACAGGCTGTCCACGTACCGCAGGACCGCCGACATGTTGTTGCCTGCGGCGTCGGATTCCGCCGTCGGGAACACGATCAGGTGCAGGTCGAACTGCGAGAGCTTGGCGTCCCAGTCCACCGGCGAGATCTCCAGGCCTGCCAGTTCGAACTCGCCCTGCTGCAGGTTCTGGAAGGAGAATCCCACCTGGAAGATCGGCGAGTACGCCGTCGTCCGGGCCGGGTTGACGGCCTCGACGATCCGCTCGAACGGAACGTCCACCTGCCCGAAGGCCTCGACGTCACGGGTGCGGGCGTGCTCGACCAGTGCACCGAAGCCGGCGCCGCCGTCCACCTGCAGTCGCAGGGCGAGGGTGTTGACGAACATGCCCACCACGTCGTCGAGCACCGCCTCGCCGCGGCCGGCGATCGGGGTGCCGACGGCGATGTCATCGGTGCCGCTGATGCGGGAGAGCAACAACGCGAAGGCCGCATGCATCGCCATGAACAGCGTGGCGCCCCGCTCCCGGGCGATCGACTCCAGGCGCGCCACCACGCCGCCGTCGATCTCGAACTCCACCGCGCCGCCCACCGGCGACGCCACCGCGGGTCGGGTCCGGTCGGTCGGCAGTTCCAGCACGTCCGGCAGGCCCGACAGCGCGTCGGTCCAGAAGTTCAGCTGCTGCGAGAGCAGCGACTCCGGGTCGTCCTCCGCGCCGAGCACCTCGCGCTGCCACAGCGCGTAGTCCGCGTACTGCACCGGCAACGGCTCCCACGCCGGTTCCGCGCCGAGGCTGCGGGCCGCGTAGGCCACCATCACGTCCCGCGCGAGCGGGCCGACGGAGAAGCCGTCCGTGACAATGTGGTGCGCGACGAAGACGAAGACGTGTTCGGACTCGCCGGTCTCGAACAGCGTCGCGCGCAGCGGGACCGCGGTCGCGACATCGAATCCCGCCGAGACGAACTCGACGAGTGCCGCCGTCAGGCCGTCCGGCGCGAGGCTCACCTCGTCGAAGTCCAGCCGGACCTCGCCGACACCGACCACCACCTGGGAGGGACCGTCCGCAGAGTTCGGGAACACGGTGCGCAGCGACTCGTGCCGCGCCAGCACGTCACCGACCGCCGCCCGCAGCGCCGCCACGTCCAACTCGCCGGTCAGGCGCAGCGCGATCGGGATGTTGTAGGCCGGCGAGGAGGTGTCGAACTGGTTGAGGAACCACATCCGGGACTGCGCCAGCGACAACGGAATCCGCTCCGGCCGCGGACCCGCCACCAGCGCCTTCCGCCCACCACCGCCGACGTGCCGCTCCACCGCGACGGCCAGTGCGCTGACCGTGGTTGCCTCGAACAGCACCCGCACCGGCACCTGCGCATCCAGCGCCGCGCCGAGCCGGGAGATCACCTGGGTGGCGATCAGCGAGTTGCCGCCGAGCGCGAAGAAGTCGTCGTCCGCACCGACCCGCTCGATGCCGAGCACGTCCGCGAACACCCCGGCGACGATCTCCTCGATCGGCGTGGACGGCGCCCGGAACGCGACGGCCTCGAACGCCGGCACCGGCAGCGCGCGCTTGTCCAGCTTGCCGTTGACCATCACCGGCATCGCCTCGAGCACCACCACCTGCGCGGGCACCATGTACGCCGGCAACGAACCCGACAGCTCGCGACGCAGCACCTGCGGGTCGAGTGCGGTGTCCGCCTCGCCCACCACGTAGCCGAGCAACCGCTGCCCGGTGTGCGGGTCCTCGTGCACCGTCACCGCGGCCTGCGCGACCCCGTCACAGCCGGCCAGTGCCGCCTCGATCTCGCCGAGTTCGATCCGCAGACCGCGCAGCTTCACCTGCGAGTCGGCGCGGCCCTGGAAGTCCAACTGTCCGTCCGCGGTCCAGCGCACCAGGTCACCGGTCGCGTACATCCGGGTCCCGGGCTCGCCGAACGGGTTCGCCACGAACTTGCTCGCGGTGAGCTCCGTGCGGTCGTGGTATCCCCGAGCCAGCCCGAGACCGGACAGGTAGAGCTCACCCACCACACCGAGCGGCACCGGGCGCAGCCGTGCGTCGAGCACCACCGCACCGACGCCGCCGATCGGCGCGCCGATGGTGATCCGCTCACCGACGGCCAGCGGTGCCGTCAGGGTGACCACGATCGTGGTCTCCGTCGGGCCGTAGCCGTTGATGAATCGTCGGTCCGGTGCCAGCCTGGCCACCAGTTCCGGCGGGCACACGTCGCCGCCGACCGCGACCATCTCCAGCACCGGCAGGTCCTCGGCCCGCATGGTCCCCAGCGCCGCCGGTGCGCTCATCACGTGCGTCACCCGCTCGTCTCGCAGCAGTCCCGCGAGCTCGTCACCGCCGACCACCTCCGGCGGCGCCACCACCATGGTGGCGCCGGCGCTG
Source organism: Rhodococcus kronopolitis (assembly GCF_042654025.1). Lineage (NCBI taxonomy): Bacteria > Bacillati > Actinomycetota > Actinomycetes > Mycobacteriales > Nocardiaceae > Rhodococcus > Rhodococcus kronopolitis. Next base: position 541,133 of record NZ_JBHSFO010000001.1, read on the forward strand.
AACGACGCCAGCATCTCGAACAACGACGCGTCGAAGCTCGCCGACGACAGTCGCAGCACCCGAGAGGTGGCGGTGATCGCCATGTCCGGGTTGGCGACCGCGGTGAACGGGGCCAGCCCGGTGTGGGTCACCGCGACGCCCTTGGGCATTCCGGTCGAACCCGAGGTGTAGATCATGTACGCGACGTTGTCTGCGGACAGCGACGCCGTCCGGTCCCGATCGGTGACCGGGCCGTCCGAGAAGCCGGCGGCCGGTGCGCCGTCGAGTTCGAGCCACTCCGTGGCTGCAGGCAGGCCCTCCCGGACCGCGGCGGCCGTCAGTCCCAGTGCCGCACCGGAATCGGTGAGGATGTGCTCGATCCGCGCGGTCGGCAGCGCCGGGTCCACCGGCACGAACGCCGCCCCGGACTTGGCGACCGCCCACATCGCGACCACCGCCTCGATGCTCCGCGGGAACGCCAGCGCCACGAACGACTCCGACCCGACACCCCTCGAGATCAACAGCCGTGCAATGCGGTTCGACGTCGCGTCGAGTTCCGCATAGGACAACTCGACACCGGACAGGGTCAACGCCGTCGCGTCGGGGTTCACCGATACACCGGCGGTGAGGATCTCCGGCAACAGCCGCACCGGCAACGGTGCCGGGAGCGCCCGCTCCGCGAGCACGGTCCGCTCCGCCTCGTCGAGCAGGTCGAGCTCGCCGACCGGCAGGTCCGGGTCGGCGGCGACGGCCGCGAGCAGCCGCACCAGACGGTCGACGAAGGCCTCCACCGTGGACGCGTCGAACAGGTCGGCGGCATAGGTCACCGAACCCAGCAGGCCGTCCTCGGAGTCCCGGAAGGTCAGTTCCAGGTCCGTCTTGGCGACCGCGATCTCCGCGTCGACCGCGGACACCTCGATGCCCGGCAGCTCGAACGACGTCTCCCCGAGGTTCTGCAGTGCCAGCGCCACCTGGAACAGCGGTGAATGCGCCTGCGAGCGAGGCGGATTGACCACCTCCACGACCCGCTCGAACGGCACCTCGGCATGGCCGAACGCGGCCAGGTCCACCGCACGGGCCTGCACCAGCAACTCCGCGAAGCCGAGCGTCGGGTCCACCTCGGTGCGCAGCACCAGCGTGTTGACGAACATGCCGACCAGGTCGTCCAGTGCGGCCTCGCCGCGACCGGCGATCGCGGTGCCGACGGTGACGTCCGTGGACCCACTCAGCCGCGACAGCGTGGCCGCCAGCGCGGCATGCAGGACCATGAACAGGGTGGACTGACGGGACAGCGCGAGGTCCCGCAGGCGACCGGACAGTGCGGCGTCGACGGCGAACTCGCTGCGCGCACCGCGCATCGACATCACCGGCGGCCGCGGACGGTCCGTCGGCAGGTCCAGCAGCGTGGGCACTCCGGCCAGCTGCTCCACCCAGTAGCCGAGCTGCGCCGAGGCCAGCGACTCCGGGTCGTCCTCGGAGCCGAGCACCTCACGCTGCCACAGCGCGAAGTCCGCGTACTGCACCGGCAGCGGCTCCCAGGTCGGCGCCAGCCCCCCGGCGCGGGTGGCGTAGGCAACCATCACGTCCCGCGCCAACGGCGCCAGGGAGAACCCGTCCGCACTGATGTGGTGCACCACGACCGCGAAGACGTGCTCGGCCGCGCCGGTCCGCAGCAGCCGGGCACGCAACGGAATCTCGGCCGAGACGTCGAAGCCACGGGACACGAAGTCGAACAGCGACGCCGACAGCGCCTCCTCGGCCACCGTCACCTCGTCGAGGTCCGAACCGATCTCGCCGACACCGACCACCACCTGGGTGGGACCGTCCGCAGAGTTCGGGAACACGGTGCGCAGCGACTCGTGCCGCGCCAGCACGTCGCCGACCGCCGCCCGCAGCGCCGCCACGTCGAGTTCACCGGTCAGCCGGATCGCCAGCGGGATGTTGTAGGCCGGTGACGCGGTGTCGAACTGGTTGATGAACCACATCCGGGACTGCGCCAGCGACAACGGAATCCGCTCCGGCCGCGGACCGGCCACCAGCGCCTTCCGTCCTGCGCCGCCGACGTGCCGCTCCACCGCGACGGCCAGTGCGCTGACCGTGGTGGCCTCGAACAGCACCCGCACCGGCACCTGGGTGTCCAGCGCGGCGCCGAGCCGGGAGATCACCTGGGTGGCGATCAGCGAGTTGCCGCCGAGCGCGAAGAAGTCGTCGTCGGCGCCGACCCGCTCGATGTCGAGCACGTCCGCGAACACCCCGGCGACGATCTCCTCGATCGGCGTGGACGGCGCCCGGAACGCGACGGCCTCGAATGCAGGCACGGGCAGCGCCTTGCGGTCGAGCTTGCCGTTGACAGTCACCGGCATGGCCTCGAGCACCACCACCTGCGCGGGCACCATGTACGCCGGCAACGAACCCGACAGCTCGCGGCGCAGCTTCTGGGTGTCCAGCGCGACCTCCGGGTCGGCGACGACGTAACCGAGCAGCCGCTGGCCGGTGTGCGGGTCCTCGTGCACCGTCACCACGGCCTGCGCCACCCCGGCACACGCCAGGAATGCCGACTCGATCTCGCCGAGCTCGATCCGCAGACCGCGCAGCTTCACCTGTGAGTCGGCGCGGCCGACGAAGTCCAGTTGTCCGTCGGGCATCCAGCGCACGAGGTCACCGGTGAGGTACATCCGGGTACCCGCCGCATCGAACGGGTTCGCCACGAACCTGCTCGACGTGAGGTCTGCACGGTCGTGGTAGCCGCGGGCCAGACCGGCGCCCGACAGGTACAGCTCACCCACCACGCCGAGCGGCACCGGGCGCAGTCGCGCGTCGAGCACCACCGCACCGACGCCGCCGAGCGGCGCGCCGATGGTGATCCGCTCGCCGGCGGCCAGCGCCGCGGTGCGGGTGACCACGATCGTGGTCTCCGTCGGACCGTACCCGTTGAAGAACCGCCGACCGGGCGCCAGCCTGGCCACCAGTTCCGGCGGGCACACGTCGCCACCGACGCCGACGACCTCGAGATCTGGCAGGTCTTCGGCCCGCATGGTCCCCAGTGCCGCGGGAGCACTCGTCAGATGGGTGACCCGCTGCTCACGCACCAGTCCCGCGAGCTCGTCACCGCCGACGACCGCCGGCGGCGCCACCACCATGGTGGCACCGGCACTGAAGGACGTCAGCATCTCGAACATCGAGGCATCGAAGCTGGCCGAGGCCAGTCGCAGCATCCGAGAGGTGGCGGTGATGGTCATGTCCCGATGGTTGTCCGCGGAGAACGCGGAGAGACCTGTGTGGGTCACCGCGACGCCCTTGGGCATTCCGGTCGAACCCGAGGTGTAGATCATGTACGCGACGTTGGTGGCGGCCAGCGACGCCGTCCGGTCCCGGTCGGTGACCGGAGCGGACGAGAAGCCGTCGGCCAGTTCGTCGTCGAGTTCGAGCCACTCGGTGGCACCCGGCATGTCCTCGTGGGATCCGGAAACCGACAGGCCGAGCGCCGCGCCGGAGTCGGTGAGGATGTGCGCCATCCGGGCGGTCGGCAGCGCCGGGTCCACCGGCACGAACGCCGCCCCGGACTTGGCGACCGCCCACATCGCGACCACCGACTCGATGCTCCGCGGGAACGCCAGCGCCACGAACGACTCCGGCCCCATGCCCCGCGAGATCAGCAGCCGCGCAATGCGGTTCGACATCGAGTCGAGTTCGGCATAGGTCATCTCGGCGCCGGAGGCGACCAGCGCGACCTGCGCCGGGTCCAGTGCCGCGCCCGTCGTGAGCATCTCCGGCAGCAGTCGCGCCTGCAGCGGCCGCGACAGCGCCCGCTGCGCCACGGTCGCCCGCTCGCCCTCGTCGAGCAGGTCCAGCTCGCCGACCACCACGGCAGGCTCGGCCACGATCGACTCCAGCAGCCGCACCAGACGCTCGACGAAGACCCGCGCCGTGGACGCGTCGAACAGGTCCGCGGCGTAGGTGAGCGAACCGGCCAGTCCGTCCGCGCTGTCCCGGAACGTCAGTTCGAGGTCCATCTTCGCGACGGAGGCGTCCGCCTCGAGCGCGGACACCTCGATGCCCGGCAGCTCGAATGCCGCCAGTCCCTGGTTCTGCAGGGACAGCCCAACCTGGGCCAGCGGCGGGTGTGCCTGCGAGCGAGGCGGATTGACCACCTCCACGACCCGCTCGAACGGCACGTCTGCGTGGCCGAACGCGGCCAGGTCCACCGCGCGGGTATGCGCCAACAGTTCCGCGAAGGTGACGGTCGGGTCCACCTGGGTGCGCAGCACCAGGGTGTTGACGAACATGCCGACCACGTCGTCGAGCGCGGCCTCGCCGCGCCCGGCGATCGGGCTGCCGACGGTGATGTCGGTGGACCCGCTCAGTCGGGCCAACTGCACCGCGAGCGCCGCGTGCAGCACCATGAACAGCGTGGACTGACGCCCTCGCGCCAGCTCGGTCAATCCCGCCAGAAGCTCCGCGTCGATCGTGAAGTCGGTGCGCGCACCGCGCATCGACGCCACCGGCGGACGCGGTCGGTCCGTCGGCAGCTCCAGCAGCGCGGGCACCCCGGCCAGCTGCTCCACCCAGTAGCCGAGCTGGACCGATGCCAGCGACTCCGGGTCGTCCTCGGAGCCGAGCACCTCGTGCTGCCACAGCGCAAAGTCCGCGTACTGCACCGCCAACGGCGCCCACGTCGGCGCCTGGCCCTCGGTCCGAGCCAGGTACGCCACCATCAGGTCGCGCGCCAACGGTCCCGCAGAGAACCCGTCGGACGAGATGTGGTGTACCGAGAACGCGAACACATGTTCCGTCGCGGTGTCCTCGGTCGCTCCGTTCCCGGTGATCCGGAACAGGCTTGCCCGCAACGGGATCTCCGCAGACACGTCGAAGCCGCGCAGGGCGAAGGCGGTGAACGCGGCCATCAGTCCGTCCGCAGGCACCGCGACCTCGTCGAGGTCCAGCCGGACGTCGTCGATGTCGACGACCACCTGGGACGGGCCGTCCGCCGAGTTGGGGAACACGGTGCGCAGCGACTCGTGCCGCGCGAGGACGTCACCGACGGCGGCCCGCAGCGCCGCGACGTCCAGGTTGCCCGTCAGCCGCACCGCGACCGGGATGTTGTAGGCCGGCGAGGTGGTGTCGAACTGGTTGATGAACCACATCCGGGACTGCGCGGTCGAGAGCGGAATCCGCTCCGGCCGCGGCCTGGCGAACAGTGCCTTGCGGCCACCGGCACCCGTATGCCGCTCCACCGCCACGGCCAGCGCGCCGACCGTCGACGCCTCGAACAACGTCCGCACCGGCACCCGCGCGTCCAGTGCCGCACCGATGCGCGAAACCACCTGCGTCGCCACCAGCGAGTTGCCACCGAGCTCGAAGAAGTCGTCGTCCAGACCGATCCGCGGGACCCCCAGCACGTCGGCGAACACGCCCGCCACGATCTCCTCGACCGGAGTCGTCGGCGCCCGGAACTCCCGAACCTCGAACACCGGCGCCGGCAACGACTTCCGATCCAACTTCCCGTTCGACGTCAGCGGAATCTCGTCGAGCACCACGAACGCCGACGGCACCATGTACTCCGGCAGCAACTCCGCCGCACCGTCCCGCACCGAAGCCACATCCACGGTGGCCCCGACCGCGGGCACGAGGTAGGCGACCAGTCGTGCCCCTCCCGGGACGTCCTCGCGGACGATCACCGCAACCTGACCCACCTGCACGTGAGCCAACAGCGCCGATTCGATCTCACCGAGTTCGATCCGGAAACCACGCACCTTCACCTGGTCGTCGGACCGACCGAGGTACTCGAGGTCGCCGTCGCGGCTCCACCGCGCGAGGTCACCCGAGCGGTACAGCGCAGAACCGTCCGCAGCGAACGGGTTCGCCACGAAACGCGACGCCGTCAGCGCCGGCTGACCGAGGTAGCCCCGGGCCAACTGCACACCCGCGACGTACATCTCGCCCGGAACGCCGACCGGCACCGGCCGCAGCCGCGTGTCCAGGACGTACACCTGCAGACCCGCGATCGCCTGCCCGACCAGCGACGCAGACGCCGCCTTGGCCGTCGGCTCGTCGATACGACGGTGCGAGACGTGCACGGTGGTCTCGGTGATGCCGTACATGTTCACCAGACGCGGAGACGCGTCGTCGTGTCGTCCGTACCAGTCCGTCAACCGGCGCAACTCCAGCGCCTCACCGCCGAAGATCACGTACCGCAGCGCCAGCTCCGCAGGCGCCTGACGATCCGCCTCCGCCAACTGGTAGAACGCCGACGGCGTCTGGTTGAGCACCGTCACCCGCTCCCGCGCCAACAACTCCAGGAACTGCTCCGGCGAACGCGACGTGAAGTAGTCGACCACCACCAGGGTGCCGCCGTAGAGCAACGGACCCCACAGCTCCCACACCGAGAAGTCGAACGCATACGAGTGGAACATCGTCCACACGTCCGTCTCGTCGAACCCGAACTCCGCCTCGGTGTTGCGCATCAACCGACCGACATTGCGGTGCGGCACCAGCACGCCCTTCGGGCGGCCCGTCGAACCCGAGGTGTAGATCACATACGCGACATTGCCCGGCGCCAACGGCGCACGCCGATCCGAGTCCACAACCGCCGCAGTCGAATACGTCGACAGATCGACCGCGTCCAGCTCGATCACCGGCAGTCCGTCCGGCAGCGCGATCTCGTTCTCCGACCACGTGAGCACACAGACCGGCGATGCGTCGGCGAGCATGTACTCGATCCGGTCCGCCGGGTACGTCGGATCGACGGGCAGGTATCCGCCACCCGCCTTGACCACCGCGAGCAACGCCACCACCAGGTCCGCGGACCTCGGCAGGGCCACCGCCACCAACGACTCCGGCCCCACCCCGGCGTCGATCAGCACCCGGGCCAGGCGATTCGCCCGCTCGTCCAGGTCCCGGTAGGACAGTGTGTCGTCCGCGTAGCGAACCGCGACCCGGTCCGGGTGGGCCTGCGCGGCGGCATCGAACAACGCCACCAGTGTGCTGTCCGCTCCGGCATCCGCGCCGGAGGTGCTCCACTTGCTGACCACGAGTTCGCGTTCGGCCGGCTCGAGCAGGTCGATGTCCCCGACGACCGTCGCCGGGTCCGTGGTGACGGCGGACAGGACCCGCAGGAATCGGTCCCCGAACGTCGCCGCGGTGGCCTCGTCGAAGAGATCCGTCGCGTAGGTCAACTCGGCCACCATGCCCGCGGCACCGCCGACCTCGTCCACCGACTCCGACAGTGTCAGCTGCAGGTCGAACCTCGCCACGTGGGCGTCGAACTCCACCGCGCTGACGGTGAGATCCGGGAGTTCGAGGCTGGTCAATCCCAAGTTCTGGAAGGTCAACGCGACCTGGAACAGCGGGTGCCGGGCCTGCGAGCGGGCGGGGCTGAGCACGTCGACGAGCCGCTCGAACGGCACGTCGGAATGCGCGAAGGCCGCCACGTCGGTTGCCCGTGCCTGCTCCAGTATCTGCTCGAAGCTGGCCGCCGAGTCGACCTCGGTGCGCAGCACCAGGGTGTTGACGAACATGCCGACCAGGTCGTCGAGCGCGGCCTCACCTCGGCCGGCGAACGGTGCGCCGATCGCGATGTCGTCGGTCCCCGAGAGCCGGGCCAGCAGCACGGCGAGGGCCGCGTGCACCACCATGAAGGTGGTGCTGTTGTGTGTGCGCGCGAGCTCACCGACCGCCGCGTGCAAGGACGCGTCGACCGTGAACCCGGTGGTGGCACCGTAATTTGACGCCACCGCCGGCCGCGGCCGGTCGCTCGGCAGGTCCAGCTGGTCCGGCAGGGCAGCCAGGGCCGTGGACCAGTAGGCCAGTTGCGTGGAGATCAGCGACTCCGGGTCGTCCTCACTGCCGAGAACTTCCCGCTGCCACAGGCTGTAGTCGGCGTACTGCACCGACAGCGGCGCCCACCCGGGCGCGAGGTCGACACTGCGGGCCCCGTACGCGGCCATCACGTCCCGCACCAGCGGACGAATCGAGAATCCGTCGGCGGCGATGTGGTGGATCACGAACATCAGCACGAAGTCGTTGCCGCCCAGCGAGAACAGGGTGGCTCGCAGGGGAACCTCGGTCGTGACGTCGAATCCGACGGCAGCCGCGGCGGCGACGGCGGCCATCAGCTCGGACTCGAGGACGCTCACCGGCGTCAGGTCCGGGACTGCGTCACCGATCGGCACGACCACCTGGACCGGCCCGTCTGCGGTGTCCGGGTACCTGGTCCGCAGCACCTCGTGCCGGGCCACCATGTCCGCCACTGCGGACTGCAGGGCCGCCACGTCCAACTCGCCGGTCAGACGCACCGCGGCCGGGATGTTGTTCACCGCGGACGTGGTGTCGAACTGGTTGAGGAACCACATCCGGGACTGCGCCAGCGACAACGGAATCAGCTCCGGTCGCGGACCCGCCACCAGCGGCACCCGGCCGCCCGCACCCACGTGCCGCTCCACCGCGACGGCGAGACCGCTCACGGTCGACGCCTCGAACAGCACCCGCACCGGCACCTGCGCGTCCAGCGCCGCACCGAGCCGGGAGATCACCTGCGTGGCGATCAGGGAGTTGCCGCCGAGCTCGAAGAAGTCGTCGTCCGCGCCGACCCGCTCGACGCCGAGCACGTCGGCGAACACGCCGGCCACGATCTCCTCGATCGGGGTCGACGGCGCACGGAACGCCCGCGCCTCGAACTCCGGCACCGGCAACGACTTCCGGTCCAGCTTGCCCACCACGGTGCGCGGGAGCTCGTCGAGCACGACGAGCTGCGCCGGCACCATGTACGCAGGCAACGAACCTGACAGGGCGGAGCGCAGCACCTGCGGATCGAGTGCGGCGTCCGCCTCGCCCACCACGTAGCCGAGCAACCGCTGGCCGGTGTGCGGGTCCTCGTGCACCGTCACCACGGCCTGCGCCACTCCGGCGCAGGCGCTCAGCGCCGCCTCGATCTCACCGAGTTCGAGGCGCAGTCCGCGCAGCTTCACCTGCGCGTCGCCACGACCGACGAAGTCCAGCTCACCGGACGCGGTCCAGCGCACCAGGTCGCCGGTGGCGTACATCCGGCTACCCGCCGCCCCGAACGGGTTCGCCACGAACTTCCCCGCCGTCAGGTCGGCGCGGTCGTGGTAGCCCCGGGCCAGACCCGCGCCCGAGAGGTACAGCTCACCCACGACGCCGACCGGCACCGGCCGCAGCCGCGCGTCGAGCACCGCCGCGCCCGCCCCACCGATCGGCACGCCGATGGTGATCCGGTCGTCGACGGTGAACGGCCCGGTCAGGGTGATGACGATCGTGGTCTCCGTCGGACCGTAGCCGTTGACGAACCGGCGGCCCGGCGCCAATCGCGCCACCAGCTCCGGCGGGCACACGTCACCGCCGACCGCCACCATCTCCAGATCGGGCAGGTCCCCGGCCCGCACCGTCGCCATCGCGGCGGGCGCGGTGAGCACGTGGCTGACCCGCTCGTCCCGCAGGACCGCGGCCAGCTCGTCACCACCGACGACCTCCGGCGGCGCGATCACCATCGTCGCGCCCGCGCTGAACGCGATCACCATCTCGAACAGCGAGGCGTCGAAGCTCGCCGACGACAGCCGCAGCACCCGCGCCCGCGCCGTCACTGCCATCTCCGGGCGCACGTCCGCGCAGAACGTGGCCATCCCCGCGTGGGACACCGCCACGCCCTTCGGCGTGCCGGTCGAGCCGGACGTGTAGATCATGTACGCGACGTTGTCCGCGGACAGCGGCGCCGTCCGGTCCCGGTCCGCGACCGGTCCGTCCGACAGCGTCGGCGCCGGGTCGTCGTCGAGCTCGAGCCACTCGACGAGGCCCGGCAGGCCGTCGCGGACCCGGGCCACCGTCAGCCCCAGCACCGCACCGGAATCGGTCAACATGTGCTCGATCCGGGCGTCCGGCAGCGCCGGGTCCACCGGCACGAACGCCGCCCCGGACTTGGCGACGGCCCACATCGCGACCACCGACTCGACCGACCGCGGGAAGGCCAACGCGACCACCGACTCCGGTCCGGCGCCGCGCGAGATCAGCAGCCGCGCAAGACGATTCGACGTCGCGTCGAGTTCGGCGTAGGTCAGGTCGGTGCCGGACATGGTCAGCGCGACCTGCTGCGGGTCCAGGGCCGCGCCGGTGGTGAGGATCTCCGGCAGCAACCGGACCGGAGGCGGCGTCGCGAGCGCCCGCTCCGTGAGCACCGACAGCTCTCCCCCGTCGAGCAGGTCGACCTCGCCGACGAGAACCGTCGGGGCGGCCGAGACGGCGCCCAGCACCCGGACCAACCGGTCCACGAACCGCTGTGCGGTGCCGCCGTCGAACAGGTCGGCCGCGTAGGTGAGCGAGCCGGCCATGCCGTCGTCGGTCTCCCGGAAGGTCAGTTCCAGGTCGGTCTTCGCCACGTCGATGCCCGGGTCGAGCATCGACACCCGCACGTCGGGCAGCTCGAAGGCGCCGACGCCCTGGCTCTGCAGCGACAGCGCCACCTGGAACAGCGGCGAGTAGGCCTGTGACCGGGGCGGGTTGGCGACCTCGACGACCCGCTCGAACGGCACGTCGGCGTGGCCGTACGCGGCCAGGTCGACCGCACGGGTCTGGGCCAGCAGGTCCGCGAACGTCCGCGCCGGGTCCACCTCGGTGCGCAGCACCAGGGTGTTGACGAACATGCCGACGACGTCGTCCAGCGCGGCCTCGCCGCGGCCGGCGATCGGGCTGCCGACGGCGATGTCGGTGGTGCCGCTGAGCCTCGCGAGCTGGAGCGCGAGCGCCGCGTGCAGGACCATGAACAGGGTGGAGCGGTGCTCGAGCGCGAGGCCGTTGAGTCGCTCGGTCAGGTCGGCTCCGACCGCGAAGTCGACGCGGCCGCCGCGGTAGGACGCGACCGGCGGCCGGGGCCGGTCGGTGGGCAGTTCCAGCACGCCCGGCACGCCGGCCAGCCGCTCCGCCCAGTAGGCGAGCTGGACCGAGGCCAGCGACTCCGGGTCGGCCTCGGAGCCGAGGACCGCTCGCTGCCACAGCGCGTAGTCCGCGTACTGCACCGCCAGCGGCGTCCAGTCCGGGGCCTCGCCCCGGGTCCGGGCCTCGTACGCGGTGAACAGGTCGCGGGCCAGCGGCAGCGTCGAGAAGCCGTCCGCGCTGATGTGGTGGACCACCAGCACCAGCACGTGGTCGCCTGCGTCGACGCGGAAGAGGCTCCCGCGCAGCGGCATCGCGGCGGTCACGTCGAAGCCGCCGGAGACCAGACCGAGGATCGCGTTCCGCAGCGCGTCCTCGCCGTCGACGTCGACCGGGCTCAGGTCCAGCGCCACCTCGGCGCCGGCCAGGATCCGCTGCTGCGGGCCCTGATCGGAGTCCGGGAAGACGGTACGCAGGGACTCGTGCCGGTCGATGACGTCCCGCACGGCGGCCGCGAGCGCGGCGGCGTCCAGGGCGCCGGTCAGCCGGACCGCGAGCGGGATGTTGTACACCGCGGACGCGGAGTCGAATCGGTTGAGGAACCACATCCGCTGCTGGGCGAGCGAGAGCGGGATCGAATCGGGCCGCTCGCCCGCGACCAGCGGGATCCGGTCCGTGGCCTCGTGGGTGTCGACGAGGGCGGCGAGGCCGGCCACGGTCGAGCTGCCGAAGACCTCGCGGACCCGCAGGTCGGTGCCCGCGGTGGCGTTGACCCGGGCGACCACCTGGGTCGCGCTGAGCGAGTTGCCGCCCAGGGCGAAGAAGTCGTCGTCCGCGCCGACCCGCTCGGTGCCGAGCACCTCGGCGAAGACGTCGGCCACCAACTGTTCGGTGGCGGTCCGCGGCGGCAGGTACTCGCGCGCCTCGAACACCGGCGCAGGCAGTCCCTTGCGGTCCACCTTGCCGCCCGGCGTCAGCGGCACCTCGTCGAGCACCGTCACCGATGCCGGCACCATGTACTCCGGCAGGGACTCCCGCACGTGGGCGCGGATCCCGGCGACGTCGATCTCGACGCCCGCCCGCGGCAGCACGTAGGCCGCCAGCGACCGCACCCCGCCCGGCCCGTCGAAACCGACCGTGACGGCGAAGTCGACGTCCGGGTGCGCGGAGAGCACCGCGTCGATCTCGCCGAGCTCGATCCGGTGGCCCCGGATCTTCACCTGCGCATCGGTCCGGCCCAGGTACTCGAGCGTGCCCGCCCGCGTCCAGCGCACCAGGTCGCCGGTCCGGTACAGCCGCGATCCCGTGGCGCCGAACGGATCGGCCACGAAGCGTTCCGACGTCAGCGCCAGTCGCGCGTGGTAGCCGCGCGCCAGTCCGACGCCTGCGAGATAGAGCTCACCCGCGACACCGACCGGAACGGGATGCAGTCGGGCGTCGAGCACCATCACGTCGGTGCCGACCACCGGACCGCCGAGCACCACCGGGGCACCCGGAACCATCGGATCGGAGTGCACCGCGACGACAGTCGACTCGGTCGGCCCGTAGGCGTTGAACATCGTCCGGCCCGGCGCCCACCGCGCGACCAGCGACGCCTCGCAGGCGTCGCCGCCGACGATCACGACCTCGAGGTGGTCGAGGCCGGCCGGCTCGACCGTCGCCAGCGCCGCCGGCGTCACGAAGGCATGGGTCACCCGCTCCTCGCGCAGCAGCGCGGCCAGCGCGTCACCGCCGTAGACGTGGGTCGGTGCCACCACCATCGTGGCCGCGCCGCCCACCGCCATCATCAGCTCGAGGATCGACGCGTCGAAACTCGGCGAGGCGAAATGCAGTGTCCGCGAATCGGTCCGGACGCCGTACCGGGAGCGCTGGTCGTCGACGAAGGCGCCGAGGCCGCCGTGACTGACCACCACGCCCTTCGGGACGCCGGTCGAGCCGGACGTGTAGATCAGGTACGCCGGGTTCTCCGCGCGCAGCACGCCGAGCAGCTCGCTCTCGACCAGCGGGGCGGCGCTGCGGGCCGCGACGCGCGCGGCGGCGGCCGCCTCGTCGAGCACCAGCCACCGCACCGAGTCGCCCAGCGCGCCGGCGCTGCGGCCCACGGTCAGGCCCACCGCCGCGCCGGAGTCGGAGAGCATGTGCTCGATCCGGTCCGCGGGATAGGTCGGGTCCACGGGCAGGAAGGCGGCGCCGGTCTTGGCCACCGCCCACACCGCGGTGACGGATTCGACGGACCGCTCCAGGGCCACGGCCACGAAGGACTCCGGCCGAACGCCCATGTCGATCAGCTCGCGCGCCAGCCGGCTCGAGCGGGCGTCGAGCTCGGCGTAGGACAGAGCTGTCCCCTCGAACCGGACGGCGTCCCCGTACAGGTTGGCCGCCACGGCCTCGGCCAGCAGCGACGCCAGGGTCGGGGCCACCCGCTCCGGCCGGGACGGCGACGCCCCGAGCTCGCGCAGCGACGTCCGCTCGGCCGGGTCGAGGATCTCGATGTCCCCCACCGGCGCCGTCGGCGACGCCACCGCGGCAGCGAGGATCCGGAGGAATCGGGTGGCGAAGGTCCGCACCGTCTGCTCGTCGAACAGATCTGTGGCGTAGACGAACTCGGCGGCCGCGCCCTCGGCGTCCAGCAGCTCGCTGACCGTCAGCTGCAGGTCGAACTTGGCCACGCCGAAGTCCAGCGGCTCACGGCCGATCTGCAGGCCGGGCAGGGCGAACCCGTCGACCGGCAGGTCCTCGAACGCCAGCACCACCTGGAACAGCGGGTGGTGCGCGGTGGAGCGGGACGGTGCCGCGACCTCCACCAGGCGCTCGAACGGCACATCCGCGTGTCCGAACGCGGCGAGGTCGACCGCGCGGACCTCCCGGACGAAGTCGGCGAACGAGCGTGCCCCGCCCACCTCGGTGCGCAGCACCAGGGTGTTGACGAACATGCCCACCACGTCGTCGAGCGCGGACTCGCCGCGGCCGGCGACCGGGGTGCCGATCGCGATGTCGGCGGACTCACTCAGCCTGGCCAGCAACACCGCCAGCGCCGCGTGCAGCACCATGAACGGGGTGGCGTTGGCGTGCCGCGCGATCTCCCGGACGCCACGGTAGACGTCCGCGTCGATGGTGAACGGCACCGTCTCGCCGCGGTAGCTCGGGGCCGGCGGGCGACGGCGGTCGTGCGGCAGCGCCAGCAGGTCCGGCAGACCGGCGAGTCGCTCGGACCAGTACCCGAGCTGCCGGGCGGCCAGCGACTGCGGGTCCGACTCCGAGCCGAGGATCTCCTGCTTCCACAGCGAGTAGTCCGCGTACTGGACCTCCAGCGGCTGCCACGACGGCGCGACGCCGTGCGCACGGGCACCGAAGGCGACCATGACGTCGCGCGCCAGCGCCTGCATCGACCAGGCGTCGATGCTGATGTGGTGCACCACCATCGAGAGCACATGCTCGTCGGGAGCCGCCCGGAACAGGCGGAGCCGGACGGGCGGGGCGGTGGTGACCTCGAAGCCGCCCGCGGCCTCGGCGAGGAGCCGGTCCGCGAGCTCGGCCGACGGCACCGACACGACGTTCAGCTCGACGGCGACGTCGTCCGACGCCAGGATCTCCTGGTGGGGGCCGCCCACCGAGTCCGGGTACCGGGTGCGCAGCGACTCGTGCCTGCCTACCACGTCGGCGACCGCACTGCGCAGCGCGTCGAGGTCGAGGGTGCCGCTCAGCCGCAACGCCACGGCGACGTTGTACGCGCCGGAGTCCGGGTCGAACTGGTTGAGGAACCACATCCGGGACTGCGCCGGCGAGAGCGGGATCGAATCGGGACGCTCTGCCCGCACCAGCGGATGGCGCACGCCGGTGTCGGTGGCATCGTCGAGCCGGGCGGACAGCCCCGCGACCGTCGGCGCCTCGAAGAGCTCTCGGACGCTCACCCGCACACCGAGTTCCGCGTCGAGTCGGGCCAGCAGCCGGGTGGCGAGCAGCGAGTTGCCGCCCAGGTCGAAGAAGTTGTCGGAGGCGCCGACCCGCTCCGCGCCGAGCAGTTCGGCGCAGATCCGGGCGACGACGACCTCGGTGTCCGTGGCCGGGGCGACGAACTCCGCGCCCGCGAACTCGGGTTCCGGCAGCGCCTTCCGGTCGAGCTTGCCGTTCGCGTTCAACGGGAGCTCGTCGAGCACGACCAGCGCCGAGGGCACCATGTACGCCGGCAGGTCGCGGCCCAGTGCCTCGAGCACACCCGCACGGTCGACCTCCGCGCCCGGCTCGGGCACCACGTACCCGGCGAGGTACTCGCCGCCCGCGTTCCCGCGCAGCAGCACCACGGCCTGACCGACCGCGTCGGCGCGGGTGAGCGCCGACTCGATCTCGCCGAGCTCGATGCGCTGACCGCGCAGCTTGACCTGGAAGTCCGAGCGCCCGATGTACTCCAGCTCACCGGCGCCGTTCCAGCGCACCAGGTCGCCGGTCCGGTACATCCGCGCGCCGGGCTCGGCGAACCCGTTCGCGACGAACCGGTCGGCGGTCAGGTCGAACCGGCCCCCGTAACCGCGGCCGACGCCGACACCGCCGACGTAGAGCTCGCCCTCGACCCCGGCAGGCACCAGCCGCAGCCGGCGGTCGAGCACGTACAGGTCGAGGTTCGCGACCGGGCGGCCGATGGGCACGCCGGTCACGTCCGCGGCCGACGCCGGGTGGTACGACACCACGTCCGACGCCTCCGTCGGGCCGTAGCTGTTGAGCACGCGCAGACCGGAATTCATCAGCGCCGCGAACTTGCCGACCCGGATCGACTCGCCGCCGAGGACCACCATGTCGAGACCGGAGAGGACGCCGTCGACATCGCTGTCGACGACCGCCTCGAACGCGCTCGGCGACATGTTCGCCACCTGCACTCCGCCGTCGCCGACGATCCGCAGGATGTCCCACGGGTCGAAGCCGTCCGCCGCCAGGTGGATCGTGCGGCCCTGGGTCAACGCGGCCCACACGTTCTTCTGGGTCAGGTCGAAGCTCGGCGACGACGCGATGAGCAGTCCGCCGGTGGACGGCAGCTCCCGCCGGTACCAGGCGAGGGTGTTCTCGATGCCTGCCATCGGCACCAGCGTCGGCTTCGGCTTGCCCGTCGACCCCGAGGTGGAGATGACGTAGCCCAGCCGCAGCCCAGCCTCCGGCTCACGCCAGCGGTCGACCGGACGCACGGAAACCGCACCGGCACCGGTGAACTCGTCCATCGCGACAACCGGGACCGGAAGTTCCCTGGCGGACGCGCTCACCACGCACCGCGCACCGGTGTCCTCGAGAATCGACTCGATCCGATCCGCCGGATAGGTCGGGTCGATCGGCGCGTAGGCCGCACCGGCCTTCCACGCCGCCAGCATCGCGACGACCCAGTCCACCGACCGCGGCAGCACCAACGCCACCACGTCGTCGGCCCCGACGCCCAGCCGAACCAGTTCCCGGGCCAGCGCCGTCGAGCGGTCGTCGAGTTCCGCGTAGGTCAGCGTCGTCTCGCCCGCGACCACCGCGGCAACGTCCGGGCAGCTGTCGGCCCGGGCTCCGAAGAGCGCCACCGGGGACCGGTCCTCGGCGGGCAGCCGGTCGCCGCGGGACCATCCGAGGATCCGGTCCCGCTCGCCCGCGGCGAAGAGGTCGATCTCCCCGACCGCCAGCTCCGGTTCCGTCGCCATCGCGGAGAGGATGCGAAGCAGCCGGTCGGCCAGTGCCGTCACGGCGTCCCGGTCGAAGGACAGGGGGCTGAACCGCAGGTTCAGTCGCAGTCGCGGGTCGAGAACCGACATCAACGTCAGCGGGAAGTGCGTCGCGTCCTGCGCGTCGAGGTCGAGGACGCGCATCCCGCCGATGTCGGTGTTCTCGTCGAACCCGGACTTGTCGACGGGGTACGACTCGAACACCGTCAGGGTGTCGAAGAGTTCGCCGAGGCCGGCGGCGGCCTGGATGTCGCCGAGACCGACGTGGTGGTGGTCGAGCAGGTCCGCCTGGTCGCCCTGCAGACGCGCGAGGAACGCCGAGACGGGCTCGAGCGGGTCGATCCGGACGCGAACCGGCACGGTGTTGATGAACAGGCCCAGCATGGACTCGACGCCTGCGAGCTGCGGCGGGCGTCCGGACACGGTGGCGCCGAAGGTGACGTCCTCGCGCGCGAGCAGCCGGGACAGCAGCAGCCCCCACGCGGCCTGGACGACGGTGTTCACCGTCACCCCGTGCTCGCGTGCCATCGCGCCGATCCCGTCCTCCAGCCCGTCGGGCAGGTCGACGTCCAACTCCTCGGGCAGCGGGCCCTGCTCCCCCGGCGCCCGGACGGGCGCCAGCAGGGTCGGTTCGGTGACGCCGTCGAGCGCCCGCGCCCACGCGGCGTGCGCGGCGTCGACGTCGGTCTCCGCCAGCCAGGCCAGGTACTCGCGGTAGGAGCGCGGCCGGGCCAGCCCGGCGACGTCGGCACCGGCGGCGTAGGCGACCAGCAGCTCGCGCACCAGCAGCGGCATCGACCAGCCGTCGAGCACGATGTGGTGGTTGGTGACGGCGAGCGTGTACCGCTCGGGTGCGGTGTGGACCAGCAGGACCCGCAGCAGCGGCGGCGCGGCCATGTCGAACCGCTCGGTGCGCTCGTCGTCGAGCAGCTTCTGCAGACGCACCTCACGCTCGTGGGCGGGCAGCGCCCGGACGTCCACCTCGCGCCACGGCACGTCGACGTGCTCGAGCACGATCTGCACCGCGGTGCCGTCCTCGGCGTACCCGAAGGCGGTGCGGAGGTTCTCGTGGCGGCGCACCAGATCCGCCACGGCGGAACGCAACCGGCTCGAGTCGACGACGCCTGCCAGGCTCAGCCGCAGCTGCGCGGTGTAGACGTCGACCGTCTGCTCCGAGAGCTCGGCGTGGAAGAGCAACCCGCGCTGCAGCGGCGAGAGCGGCCACACGTCGGTCAGCAGCGGGTAGCTGCGCTCCCACCGGTCGAGCTCGTGCTGGCGCACCCGGACCAGCGGCAGGTCGGAGGGGGTGAGGCCGCCGGCGCCGGGCTGCTCGGCGTGCGAGGCGAACGCCAGCAGCGCGCACCGCCACAGGTTGGCGAGCTCGCCGACGTCCTCCGCGGTGAGCAGGCCCGTCGGGAAGGCGAAGGTGGCCGACAGGCGCGGCCCGTCGAGCTCGTCGTCGACCACGGCGTTGACGTCCACCGCCGCGGCGACGGTCATGCCGGACCCACTGGTGGCGTTGAGGTCCGGCGCGTCCGTGTCCGGGATCCAGCCGAGTCCGCGCAGCGCCTCGGGCACCTGCGCCGCACCGGTGCGGCCGAGGTAGTTGAAGCTGACCTGCGGCTGGCCCAGGGAGGCCAGGACCGGAGCGGTCTCCCCGTCGAGGTACCGCAGCACCCCGAAACCGACACCGCGGTTCGGCACCTCGTGCAGCTGCTCCTTGACCGCCTTCATCACGGCGGCGGCCGCGTGACCGCCGACCATGGCGTCGTCGAGGTCCACGGCACCCAGGTTCAAGCGCACCGGGAACATGCTGGTGAACCAGCCGACGGTGCGGGACAGCTCGGCACCGGCGACGGCGTCGTCCTCGCGGCCGTGGCCCTCGAGGGTGAGCAGGACGCCGGACGACGAGTCGAGCCCGCGGTCCCGGCGCCACACCGACACCGCCACCGACAGGGCCGCGACGAGCCCCTCGCTGACGCCGCAGCGGAACGCGCCGGGCAGGCTGGTCAGCAGGGACTCGGTGACGTCGGTGGGCAACTCCACCCGCACCCGGTCGGTGGTCGCCACCGTGTCGAGTTCCGGGTCGAGGGCGCGGGACCCGAGCGTCGGGTCCGGATCGGCGAGAACACCCGTCCAGTAGTCCATCTCGCCGGCGAAGGTCTGCTCCGCGGCCGAGTCGATCACGCCGTGGGCCCAGCGCCGCAGCGAGGTGCCGACCGGCGCGAGCGCCACCTCCGCGCCCGCCGCGGCCTGCATCGCGGCCTGCGCGAAGTCGGGAACGATGGTGCGCCAGGACACCCCGTCGACGACGAGGTGGTGGGCGACGATCAGCAGCCGGCCCGCGACCTCGGGTCCGTCGGATTCCGGTGCCAGCCAGACGAACTGGATCATGACGCCGTCGGCGGGGTCCAGCCGGTCGGCGGCGGCGTCGCACTCGGCGAGCAGCGCGGCCGCGAACGCGTCGCTGCCGGGGGCCGCGTCGACGGCGACCCTGCGCAGCAGCCGGGCCGGGTCGAGCGAGTCCGCGCGGGTCTCGAATCCCCAGCCGTCGGCGGCGGCGACGAACCGGCTGCGCAGTGCGTCGTGGCGGTCCGTCACCGCGGCGACCGCCGCGGTCAGGGACGCGTACTCGACACCGTCGGGCAGCGTCAGCGCGATCGCCTGGAAGAACCGGTCCGGGCCGCCGCGGGCGAGCATCGAGTGCACGATCGGCGTCAGCGGGACGGTGCCGATGCCGCCGCCGTCGAGCTCGACGAGCGTGTCGTTCGTCGAGCCGTCGACGGGCACCGCGACGTTCGCGATCTCGGCAATTGTCTTGCGCTCGAACACATCCCGAGCAGAGAACCGCAGCCCGCGTTCCTTGGCCCGCGCGACCAGCTGGATCGCGATGATGCTGTCACCGCCGACCGCGAAGAACGACTCGTCGATGCCGATGCGCGCGGTCCCGAGCAGCTCCGAGACCACCTCCGCGATCACCTTCTCGGCGTCGGTGACCGGCTCGCGGTACTCCGCGGTGCCGGTGCCGAACACCGGAATCGGCAGGGCGCGTCGGTCCAGCTTGCCCGCGGTGGTCAGCGGGACGGTGTCGATGACCATCACCACCGACGGCAGCATGTGGCTCGGCAGGAACTCGCCCGCACGGGCGATCACCTCGGTCGGGTCGACCGCGTGGCCGGACCGGGGCCGCACGTAGGACACCAGGGCAATGGCGCCGTTGGTCCGCTCGTGCGCAATGGTGACGGCGAAGTCGATGCCGTCCTGCGAGGTCAGCGCCGCGTCGATCTCGCCGAGTTCGATCCGGAAGCCGCGGATCTTGACCTGGTGGTCGGCGCGGCCGACGAACATCAGCTCGTGGTCGGCCGTCCACCGGACCTCGTCACCGGTCCGGTACATCCGGGCGCCCGGCTCCTCGAAGGGGTTGGCCACGAACCGGTCCGAGGTCAGGCCCCGCCGGTCGTGGTAGCCGCGGGCCAGCGCGGCGCCGGCCAGGTACAGCTCGCCGACGACGCCGACCGGGACGGGACGCAGACGGCGGTCCAGCACCAGCGCGCTCGCGCCCTGGATCGGCCCGCCGATGGTGATCGGGGAACCGACCGACAGCGGGCTGCCGATGGTGATGACGATCGTCGTCTCGGTCGGGCCGTAGCTGTTGGTGAATCGGCACACGTCGGCGAAGCTGGCCACCAGGTCGGGCGTGCACACGTCGCCGCCGACCACGACCGCCTCGAGGTCGGTCAGGCCGCGGGCGTCGACGGCGCCGAGCACCGTCGGGGCGGAGATGATGTGGGTGACCCGCTCGGCCCGGAGCAGCTCCACGAGGTCGTCGCCGCCGTAGACCTCGGTCGGCGCGACCACCATGGTGGCGCCGGCGCTGAAGGCCTGCAGCATCTCGAAGACCGAGGCGTCGAAGCTCGCGGAGGAGAAGCGCAGCACCCGGGACGCCGCGGTGATGCCCAGCTCCGACCGGGCCGCGGCCGCGAAGTTGGCGAGCGCGGCGTGGGTGACGACGACGCCCTTGGGCAGTCCGGTCGACCCGGAGGTGTAGATCACGTACGCCGCGTTGGCCACGACGACGGGACCGGACCGGTCCGCGTCGCCGATCGGACCGTCCGACAGGGTCCGGACCCGGGCGGCCGTCTCGGCCTCGTCGAGCACCAGCCAGTCGACCGAGTCCGGCAGGCCTGCGCGCTGCGCGGTCGAGGTGAGCCCGACCCGGACGCCGGAGTCGGAGACCATGTGCATCTTGCGGTCGACGGGCAGTTCCGGGTCGATCGGCAGGAAGGCCCCACCGGACTTGGCCACGGCCCACATGGCCACCATCGCCTCGATCGACCGCGCGAAGGACAGCGCCACGAAGGACTCCGGACCGATCCCCCGGTCGACAAGGACACGGGCCAGCTGGTTCGAGCGGGCGTCCAGTTCCCGGTACGTGACCGACTCGTCGCCTGCGACGATCGCGGTGCCGTCCGGATTCGTGGCCGCGCCCTGCGCCAGCAGCTCCGGGAGCAGCCGGGCGGGCATCGCGGCGGCGCCGCGCAGCGGCACCAGTTCGGCGCGTTCGTCGTCGTGCAGCACGTCCAGGCCCGAGACCACCGCGTCACCTGCCGCCGACGCGAACTGGGTCAGGTACTCGAGGAAGCGCGCGTGGTGCGCCTGCAGGTCCTGGTCGGTGTAGAGGTTCGGGTTCGCCTCGAGGTCGACGTGCGGGCGGCTCCCCGCCACGCTCGGGTAGATGTTCACGGACAGGTCCTCGACCGGTCCGGTGGTGAGCACCCGCATCTTGCCGATCAGCTCGCCGAGCCGGATCTCGCTGTGGAACATCATGATGTTGACTGCCGGGCCGAAGAAGCCGCGCTGGCCCGCACCGCTGCCGATACCGCGCCGGATGTCCTCGTGCCGGAAACGCTGGTGGCGCAACGCCCCGGTCAGCTCGATCTGGATGCTGTCGATCAGCTCGGCGACGGTGGTCGCGTCGCCGACCCGCACCCGCAGCGGGATCACGTTCGACAACATGCCGCCGGACCGTCGCATCTGCGCGGTGGTGCGTGCCGAGACGGGCACGCTCAACACGATGTCGCTCTCACCGGTCAGCCGCGACAGGTAGCCCGCGACCGCGGCGACCGCGATGGCCGTGAACGCGGAGTCGTGCCGCTCGATGGCGTCCTCGGTCGCGGAGTCCATCGGTCCGCCCGCGACCAGCGAGAAGGGCCCGACCGGCGCGGTGCGGGCGCTGAGCGTGATCGCCTCGGGCAGGTCCTGGGTGCGTTCGAGCCAGTAGTCCCGGTCCTTCGCGAACCGGGTGGACTCGCGGTAGCGGACCTCGTCCTCGTGCAGCTCGTGCAGCGGGCTGGCCTTGTGCTCGGCGGCCTCCCGGCCCTCGACCTCGGCGGTGTACAGCTCGGCGGTGCGGTTCATGAAGGTCATCGCGCCGAAGCCGTCCAGCACGATGTGGTGGATGCGGGCGTACCAGAGGTACCGGTGATCCTCGACGCGCAGGATCGCGGAGACGATCAGCCGGTCGGTGACCACGTCGATCGGTCGGCTGTACTCGGCGCGCATCCACTCCTCGGCCGCCCGGTCGGGGTCGGCCTCGCCGCGCAGGTCCAGGAAGTCCGTCCGGTCGTGGAGGGTGTCGTCGACCAGCTGAACGGGCTCGCCGTCGATTTCGGCAATCCGCAGCATGCCGGTGCCCAGTTCCCGCGCCGAACGCGCGCCGACCCGACCCAGCACCTCGAGATCGAGGTCACCCTGCACCTCGACGCACTGCGCGATGTTGATCGGGACGTCCGGCAGCAGGTGCTGCGCGAACCAGATACCGCGCTGTGCCGCCGACAGTGGGAAGGACCCGCCCTCGACACCCACCTCAGCGTGCGGGAACTGACGAAGGCCGCCGAAATCGCGTGCAGATGCCACTTAGAACCTCTCAATGAGTACTAAAACACTACGAGCCTAAGGGACGGACAAGCGTCCAACTGGCAAACGAGGAACCCGACCTCTCAGCACGTTTCCGGCGGCCGTGCGAGACGTCGAAACGCCGGGTCACGACGCCGCAGGGCCCGTCTGCGGTGGGGCCCGCGAGCCGCCCGGATCGTCGATCCCGGGCCCGCCCACCGCCGGACGACACGCCCGACACCGTCCGCCTAGAATTGGCGTCGACCCATCCGCTGCCTTGTCAGGAGATCACCAGTGCCCGTCGCCCCCGATCCCCATCCGTCCTTCGCGGCCTTTGCCCACCCCGGCCGGTTGGTGACTGCGGACTGGCTCTCCTCCCACCAGGGCACTCCCGGGCTCAAGATCGTCGAGTCGGACGAGGACGTGCTGCTCTACGACATCGGGCACATCCCGGGAGCGGTGAAGATCGACTGGCACCTGGACCTCAACGACCCGGTCACCCGCGACTACATCGACGGTGAGGCGTTCGCGAAGCTGATGAGCAGCAAGGGCATCAGCCGCGACGACACGGTGGTGATCTACGGGGACAAGAGCAACTGGTGGGCCGCCTACGCCCTGTGGGTGTTCACCCTCTTCGGCCACGAGGACGTGCGCCTGCTCGACGGCGGCCGGGACGCGTGGCTCGCCGAGGACCGGGAGACCACCCTCGAGGTGCCCGCCACCACGGTCACCGACTACCCCGTGGTCGAGCGCTCGGACGCGGCCATCCGTGCCTTCAGGGACGACGTCCTCGACCACCTCGGCGCCGGTCCGCTGATCGACGTGCGGTCCCCGCAGGAGTACACCGGCGAACGCACCCACATGCCCGACTACCCGGAGGAGGGCGCCCTGCGCGGCGGTCACATCCCGACCGCCGTGTCGATCCCCTGGGCCAGGGCGGCGGCACCGGACAGCCGGTTCCGCAACCGCGTCGAGCTCGAGGAGATCTACGGCGCGTACTCCCCGACCGACGACGTGGTCGCGTACTGCCGGATCGGCGAGCGGTCCAGCCACACCTGGTTCGTGCTGACCCACCTGCTCGGTTTCGAGAACGTGCGCAACTACGACGGCTCCTGGACCGAGTGGGGCAACGCGGTCCGCGTTCCCATCGCCAAGGGCGAGGCGCCGGGCGAGGTCCCGGTCCGCGCATGACCGCCATGCCCGCCCCCCTGGCCGAGATCGTCGACGACTTCGCCGCGGTCGAGGGCCAGCAGAAGCTGCAGCTGCTGCTGGAGTTCAGCCGCGAGCTGCCCGAGCTGCCCGTCGAGCTCGAGCAGGCCGCGATGGAGCCGGTGCCGGAGTGCCAGTCGCCGCTGTTCCTGTCCGTCGACGCCGACGACCGCGAGCGGGTGCGGCTGCACTTCAGCGCACCCCCGGAGGCGCCGACGACGCGCGGCTTCGCCTCGATCCTGCACCAGGGTCTGGACGGACAGAGCGCCCAGGCGATCCTGGACGTGCCGTCGGACTTCTACTCGGCGCTGGGCCTCGCCGACGTGGTCAGTCCGCTCCGACTGCGGGGCATGTCCGCGATGTTGACCCGAATCAAGCGACACCTGAAGGAATGACAATCAGCACATCGGAAGCACACCACTCGCAAGAACTGGATGCTGCCAATGGAATTCACTGAGCTCGTCGACTACCCGAGCACCCCCGGGGTGCTGACCGAGTGGCTGCCCGTCCCGGCCGACCCGGACGGGACGGGCACCGAGAACTGGTTCGCCGACCCCCGGCCGTCGTCCTTCGTGCAGGCGGCACGCCTGCGCGAGGCGGCCGACCACACCGGACCGGGCAAGGAGTCGTGGCTCGGCACCGCGTTCGAGATCTCCGGCAGGCTGGACGAGGCTGCCTTCGAACGCACCCTGAAGGTCTGGATCGACCGGCACGAGGCGCTGCGCAGCCACGCCGCGGTCAACCGCGACTCCGGCACGCTGACCCGCCAGACCCTCGACGAGGGGCAGGTCGCGGTGCGCTCGTTGTGCCACGGCCACGTCGCCTCGGCGGCGGAGGTCCTCGACCGCGTGCAGTCCCTGTTCGACCGGGCCACCTCTCCGCTGTCGTGGCCTGCATACGCGTTCGCGACCGTGGCGGCCCCGGACGAGCGCAGCTTCACCGTGTACTTCGCGGCCGACCACGCGATCATCGACGGCCTCACCATCGTGCTGATCTCGAACGCGATCGCGGCGCTGTACCGGGAGCAGCGGGGCGGGCAGCAAGCGGGGCTGATCCCGGTCGGGAGCTACCTCGACTACGGGGTGCGCGAGCGTGAGGACGCCGCCGACCTCGGCGACGACGACCCCGTGGTGCGGGCCTGGCGCCACGCACTCGACCGCAACGACGGCCACCTGCCGCGGTTCCCGCTCGAACTCGGCGACCGCCCGGCCGAGGCGGTGCCCCAGGGCAGCCTGTCCACCTGGGTGCTCGACCCCGACTCCGCCGACGCGTTCGGCGTCGCCTGCCGCAAGGTCGGCCACAGCTTCTTCGCAGGCGCACTCGCCTGTCTGGGCCTGGTCGGCGCCGAACTGACCGACGCCGATCGGTTCGAGACGGTCACCCCGATGCACACCCGGCACGACCCCTACGCCGCCTCGTCCGTGGGCTGGTACGTCGGCGTCGGCCCGATCGGCTTCGACGTCCGCGGCGCCCGGTCGTTCACCGAGCTGGCCGGCCGCGCCGCCGAACAGGTCACCGCCGCCAAGGTCTGCTCCCGGGTTCCGTTCGACCGGGTCTGCGAGGTCCTCGGCCGGGGCGCGCGGCCCCGCTTCGTGGTCTCGTACATGGACATCCGGTTCGCGCCGTCGGCATCGCGGTGGCGGGAGTGGAAGGCCCGCGCGCTGCGGAGCAAGCAGTACTCGCACGACGTCTACATCTGGATCAACCGCACCCCCGAGGGCGTCAACATCGCGGCCAGGTACCCGGACACGGACATCGCGACCGACAACGTGAACCGCTATCTCGACCGCCTGCGGACCCTGATGGAGGAGGTAGTCCGGACCGGCAGCTGCAGGGTCGGCGAACCGTCCGAGAGCAGATCCAAAGTAATTACCGCTCAGTAGGGTTTGCCTGCTCCCGGAGGCCGCCTACCCTGAATCCGCCAGCCAATTACATCGGGGTGTACGGCGGTGCCTACACTCCCAAGAGACGCCCGTCCATACCTGCCGGGTAGCACCACCCCGGCCGGGGGACCGACGCGGTTTCCCCACGTGACCAACAGGAGGCTCAGTGCCCAGTCATGCCAGCGCGCACATCACCAAGGTTCTCGTCGCCAACCGCGGCGAGATCGCAGTGCGGGTGATCCGTGCCGCAGCGGACGCGGGCCTGGCCAGCGTCGCGGTCTACGCCGAGCCCGACGCCGACGCGCCCTTCGTGCGTCTCGCCGACGAGGCCTTCGCCCTGGGCGGACAGACCTCCGCCGAGTCGTACCTCGTCTTCGACAAGATCCTCGACGCCGCCCGCAAGTCCGGCGCCGACGCGATCCACCCGGGCTACGGCTTCCTCTCCGAGAACGCCGAGTTCGCCCAGGCCGTCATCGACGCCAACCTGATCTGGATCGGCCCGTCGCCGCAGTCCATCCGCGACCTCGGCGACAAGGTCACCGCCCGGCACATCGCCGAGCGCGCCAAGGCCCCCATGGCCGCGGGCACCAAGGACCCGGTCAAGAACGCCGACGAGGTCGTCGCGTTCGCCAAGGAGTACGGCGTGCCGGTCGCCATCAAGGCCGCCTTCGGTGGCGGTGGCCGCGGCATGAAGGTCGCCCACACCATCGAGGAGATCCCGGAGCTCTTCGAGTCCGCCACCCGTGAGGCCATCGCCGCCTTCGGTCGCGGCGAGTGCTTCGTCGAGCAGTACCTCGACAAGGCCCGCCACGTCGAGGCCCAGGTCATCGCCGACCAGCACGGCAACGTCATCGTCGCAGGCACCCGCGACTGCTCGCTGCAGCGTCGTTTCCAGAAGCTCGTCGAGGAGGCCCCCGCGCCGTTCCTGACCGACGACCAGCGCGCGCGCATCCACAGCTCCTCGAAGGCCATCTGCAAGGAGGCCGGTTACTACGGCGCCGGCACGGTGGAGTTCCTGGTGCAGGGTGACACGGTCTCCTTCCTCGAGGTCAACACCCGCCTGCAGGTCGAGCACCCGGTCACCGAGGAGACCTCGGGCATCGACCTCGTGCAGCAGCAGTTCAAGATCGCCAACGGCGAGGTCCTCGAGTTCACCGAGGATCCCACCCCGCGCGGCCACTCCTTCGAGTTCCGGATCAACGGCGAGGACGCCGGCCGCGGCTTCCTGCCCGCCCCCGGCCCGGTCACCAAGTTCGTGCCCCCGACCGGCCCCGGCGTCCGCATGGACTCCGGCGTCGAGTCCGGCTCGGTCATCGGCGGCCAGTTCGACTCCATGCTGGCCAAGCTGATCGTCACCGGCGCCACCCGCGACGAGGCCCTGGCCCGCTCGCGTCGTGCGCTGGCCGAGTTCACGGTCGAGGGCCTGGCGACGGTCATCCCGTTCCACCGCGCGATCGTCGAGGACCCGGCGTTCATCGGCAACGGCGAGGGCTTCGACGTCTACACCAAGTGGATCGAGACCGAGTGGAACAACACGGTCGAGCCGTTCACCGCCGGTGAGGCGCTCGACGAGGACGAGGCGCTGCCGCGTCAGGCCGTGGTCGTCGAGGTCGGCGGACGCCGCGTCGAGGTCTCGCTGCCCGGTCAGTTCTCGCTCGGTGGCGGCGGCGCGGCCGGTGCCACCCGCAAGAAGCCGAAGGCGCGCAAGCGTGGCGGCGCCGGTGGCGCGGGCGCGTCCGGCGACGCCGTGACCGCCCCGATGCAGGGCACCGTCGTCAAGGTCGCCGTCGAGGAGGGCCAGGAGGTCGCCGAGGGCGATCTGATCGCCGTGCTCGAGGCCATGAAGATGGAGAACCCCGTCAACGCGCACAAGGCCGGCATCGTGACCGGGCTTGCCGTCGAGGCGGGCGCAGCCATCACCCAGGGCACCGTGCTGGCCGAGCTCAAGTAGCTCGCCCACAACGCAGGACGCCCCGGCCATTGTCACCAGGCCGGGGCGTTCGTCGTTCTACTAGGCTGCATTCATGTCAGAGGTTCCCGAGATCCGCATCGGCACCGTAGAACGTGAACAGGCACTCGACGCATTGAGCCGCCACTTCACCGACGGTCGGCTGACGGTCACCGAGTTCGACGAACGCAGCGGTCAGATTGCCGCGGCCAGCACCCGCGGCCAGCTCGAGCAGGTGTTCTCCGACCTGCCTGCCACGACGGGACCCGGTTCCCCCGCGACGGTGACCGACGACCACGCGTCCGGCGTCGACTGGCCGGGCCGGGCGATGGCCGTCGTCCCGCTGATCGCCCTGGTGCTGTTCTTCGTGACCGGCAGCTGGTTGTGGTTCCTGGCCGTACCCATCGCAGGTGCACTGCTGTACGGCGGCAACCGCGAACGCACAAGGCGACGCCGGCGGCGTCGCAACGACACAGAGGACCGCAACTGATGGAACCGATCGAGGTCAATGCCGGCGCCTGGTACCTGCGGGCGCTGCGAGCCGACGAACGGGTCGACGACCGGCCCGCGCTCGCCGACGGCGGGATCGACGACCCGGACTACGTCGCCGCCCGCACCGCGCAGTGGGCGGCCGACGAGCACTACTCGTGGGCGGTGTGCCAGCCGAACACCGGCGAACTCCTGGCCGAGGTGGTCCTGACGCCACAGCCCGACGGCGTCGCGACCCTCACGGGCTGGGCCCGCGACGGCCACGCCGGCGCGCTGGAGACCGCCTGCGAGGCCGTCACCCGGTTCTCCGGCGGCGCGCTCGGCCTGACGGTCACACGCGACTGACCCGCGGCCGCGCCTGACCGTCAGCTACGGACGAGCAGCCGCTCGCGCAGGGCCGCCAGATCCCGCGGCTCGAGACCAAGTCCCCGCTCGAAATAGCCTGCAACGTCACCGAAGTCGGCCCGCACCTGGTCGAGGGCGCTGTCGAGGTACGTCCGGCGGACACCGAGGATCGGCAGCAGGATGTCGGGGTTGCCACCCGCCGCCCGGAACTTGTCGAACACCGGCTCGAAGGCGGGCAGCAACTGCTCGTTGGTGAGTAGGTACTCGGTGTAGACGGTGTCCTCGTCGACGCCGAGGAAGAGAAGCAACGAGGCCACGGCCCAGCCGGTCCGGTCCTTTCCGGTGGTGCAGTGGATCAGCACCGGCGCGTCGCCACCGCGGGCGAGGTCGGTGAACAGCTCTTGGTACGCCGCTACCGCGGACGGCAGTGTGACGAACTCCCGGTAGCTCTTCGCCAGGTAGTCCTTGGCGTCACCGGCGCCGAGCAACTGCTCCGCGAGGGCGGGGTCGGTGAGGATCTGCTGCATCATCGCCGGCGCCGCGCTCGGGTCGGTGTCGGCGAGCACGTCGAGCGCGATCTCCTTGGCGCCCGTCGGGATCCGGTCCGGCAGCAGCTCGCGTTCGGCGGCGGTCCGCAGGTCGAAGACCGTGCCGATGCCGAGCGCGTCCAGCGCGGCGACGTCACCGTCGACAACGCGGCCGAGGTCGGTCGACCGGTAGACGACGCCGGTCCGGACCTTGGCCCCGTCCGCCGTCGGGTAGCCGCCGATGTCGCGCAGGTTGGGCACCGAAGCGATGGGAATTCCGGCGCCGACCGTGGGAGAAGTGCTCATACCAGCACGGTAGACCACGATCCCGCGCCGCTCTCGCACCCGCCCGTAATTTCGTTCGATGTTTGATCGCATTTCACCACCTGCCGTGCGGTCGCACCCTTCGCTCCTTGACTGAAATTTCAGTCAGGATAGGATTCGACGGGTCAGGCGCCGCGGAAGGTTGACCGAGGACCTGACGCGAAGGAACATCGAGCGGGGAGTCATCACAATGCAGAGACGTCGGTTCATCCAGGCGAGCGCGGTCGCGCTCGGCGGCCTGTTCATGGGCGGCTGCGACGACGCCGCTTCCCTCGTCGGCTCCGGCGACGGTGGCGATGACGATCGACGCACCTGGGTGATGCCGGAGGAGGGTGCGCCGCACAAGCGGACCTGGATGGCGTTCGGCGCGAGCGAGGAGATCTGGGGAGCCGCCCTGCTGCCGGAGGTTCGCCGGAACCTGGCGACGATCGCGCAGACGATCGCACGGTTCGAGCCCGTGTCGATGCTGGTCCGCCCGGACGAACTCGACCTCGCCCGCGCACTCGTCGGCCCCCACCCGGTCGAACTCCTCGCCGCTCCACTCGACGACCTGTGGATGCGCGACACCGGTCCGGTGTTCGTCACGGGCAACGGAACCAGGGCCGGGATCGACTTCAACTTCAACGGCTGGGGTGGGAAGCAGGACCACGACCAGGATGCGCGGGTGGCGAACTTCGTCTCCGCCCGCGCGGGCGTCGAGTCGTTGCCGACGGATCTGGTCCTCGAGGGCGGCGGGATCGAGGTCGACGGTGAGGGAACCGCGATCATCACCGAGAGCTGCGTCCTGAACAGCAACCGCAACCCGGGATGGTCGAAGGCGGACGTCGAAGCCGAACTGGGCCCGCTGCTCGGGCTCGAGAAGATCATCTGGCTGCCCGGCATCGCCGGCCGGGACATCACCGACGGTCACACCGACTTCTACGCCCGCTTCGCCCGCCCCGGGGTGGTCGTCGCCGGGTTCGACCCGGACCCGGACTCGTTCGATCACGACGTGACCGCCCGCCATCTCGACATTCTCGAGACCGCCACCGACGCGGCGGGCAGAAGCCTCGAGGTCGTCGTCCTCGAGGCGCCGTCCACCGTCCGGCCGGAGTTCGAGTCGGACGACTTCGCGGCCGGATACATCAACTTCTACGTCTGCAACGGCGGCGTGATCGCACCGGAGTTCGGTGACCCCGAGGCCGACGGAGCGGCCCGGCAGGAACTCGAGCGCCTCTTCCCCGACCGGCAGGTCGTGCAGATCAACATCGACGCCATCGCCGCGGGCGGCGGTGGCATCCACTGCACCACCCAGCAGGAGCCCGAGCAGTAGGAACGCGACCGTCCGTACAGTGAGGACTCGTGCCCGATCGTCGAACACAGATCATGGAAGCCGCGATCCGCGTGATCGCCCAGGCCGGCGTGCGCGGGCTGCGGGTGGAGAAGCTCGCGGCCGAGGCCGGGGTGTCGACCGCCCTGATCTACTACCACTTCCACGACCGCGCCGGCATCCTGCGCAGCGCCCTCGAGCACATCAACGACCGGGCCGGCCGCTACACCGGGGAGGCATTCGAATCCGCCGACCCGCGCACCCGACTCGAGCAGATGCTGCTGCTGGAGATCCAGGGCGCCCCCACCGTCAGGGAGAACAGCATCGCCTGGGGGGAGCTCCGAGCGAGCGCGGTCTTCTCCGATGAACTGCGCGAACCGCTCTGCGCAACCACCCGGGCGTGGGCACACGATGCCGAGACCCTCATCCGAGCAGCGCAGGCCGCCGGCCGCGCGAACCCGACGGCCAGTGCCGCCGACGCCGCCGAACGCCTCACCTCGCTCGTCGAGGGCCTGAGCGAACGCTGGCTCAGCGGATCGATGACGCTCGATCGAGCGCGTGAACTCCTCGCAGGCGCGGTCGTCGTCGAGCTCGGCCCGTCGTAGAGGTCGGCGCCCGAACGTACCGGCGCGGCGGCTATGCCGACAGCACGCGGTCCAGCGCATCGACCGCCGCGTCGAGCTCCGCCGAGGTGACCGTGAGCGGGGGCCGGAACCGGAGCCCGCGGTCGCCGGTCCCGAGCATCAGTACCCGCTCGTCCGCGCGCAGGCGCGCGAGCACCGCGTCCCGCCGGGCCGGCGAGTCCAGGGTCACCGCACACATCAGCCCGCGGCCGCGCGGATCGGTGACGCACCCGTGCCGGGCGGCCAGCCGGTCCAGCCGACCCAGCAGGTGCGAGCCCAGCAGTCGCGCCCGGTCGACCAGCCGGTCCCGCTCGATCACCTCGAGGATCCGCCGGGCCCGGACCATGTCCGTCAGGTTGCCGCCCCAGGTGGAGTTGATGCGGGAGGAGACCCGGAAGACGTTGTCGGGCACCTCGTCCACCCGCCCGCCTGCCATCACGCCGCACACCTGGGTCTTCTTCCCGAACGCGACCACGTCCGGGTCGAGGCCGAGCTGCTGGTACGCCCAGGCGCTGCCGGTCATGCCGACCCCGGTCTGCACCTCGTCGAGCACGAACAGCGCGTCCCGGCGCCGGCACAACGCCGCCATCGCCTGCAGGAACTCGGGGCGGAAGTGGTGGTCGCCGCCCTCGCCCTGGATGGGCTCGGCCACGAAGCAGGCGATGTCGTGGGGGTGTTCGTCGAACGCGCGGCGCGCCTGCGACAGTGCGCGCGCCTCGGCGGCCTCGACGTCGCGGCCCGGTTCGAGGTAGGGCGCGTCGATCCGGGGCCAGTCGAACCTGGGGTACCGCGCCACCTTGCCGGGGTCGGTGTTGGTCAGCGACATCGTGTAACCGGTGCGGCCGTGGAAGGCGTGGGTCAGGTGCAGCACCCGGGTGCCGAGCGCGGGGTCGATCCCGCGTGCCTCGTTGTGGCGGCTCTTCCAGTCGAAGCAGACCTTGAGCGCGTTCTCGACGGCCAGCGCCCCGCCGTCGACGAGGAACAGGTGCGGCAGCGCCGGGTCGCCCAGCACCCGCACGAAGGTCTGCACGAACCTCGCCATCGGCACCGTGTACACGTCGGAGTTGCTCGGCTTGTTCACCGCGGCGGCGGCCAGTTCCGCGCGGAACCCCTCGTCCTCGGCGAGGTCCGGATGATTCATGCCCAGCGCGGAAGAGGCGAAGAAGCCGAACATGTCGAGGTACTCGGTGCCGTCACGGAGGTCGACGAGCCGCCGCCCGTGCGAGCGGTCGAGGTCGAGCACCAGGTCGAAACCGTCCACCAGCAGGCTCTCCCGCAGCACCGCAAGCACCCGGTCCGCGGGCAGAGGAACGGACGAATCGGATGACCACATCGCGGTGCTCATGCGCTCAGGATAGGCGTATTTACGTGAAATTGGCTATCACGCAGGAATTATGACGGCGCTGGCGCTACCGGTCGTAAAATGTCTGCAGGATGATGGTGCTGCGGGTCTGCACGTTGGCCGTCACCCGGATCGTCTGCAGCAGCGCCTCGAGCGCCCGCGGGGACGCCACCCGCACCATCAGCACGTAGCTGTCCTCCCCCGCCACCGAGTGGCAGGACTCGATCTCCGGCAGGTGCGCGAGCCGGGCGGGGGCGTCGTCCGGGGCGGACGGGTCAAAGGGGGTGATCGCGACGAACGCGGACAACCCGTGCCCGAGGGCCTCCGGGTCCACCTTCGCCGTGTAGCCGCGGATCATTCCGCGTCCCTCGAGCCGCCGCACCCGCGCCTGCACCGCCGAGACCGACAGGCCCGCCTTCTCGGCCAGCGCCGACAGGGTGGCCCGGCCGTCCGCGATCAGCTCACGCAGCAGCAGTGCGTCCGTCTCGTCCAGTTTCTCCGGCACCCGCGCAGGCTAACCCAGCGCACACTGGTCTCGGCGCACCCGCGCGAGAGAAAGGTCACGACATGATCATTCCCGACACCGACAGCCTGCGGGACCGGGCCGCGGCGGCGCTGGCCGCGTGCGGGGCCCGCGACGACCACCCCACCGCCGACGGCACCCTGATCGCCCGCAGCCCGATCACCGGCGGCACCCTCTGCCT
Organism: Rhodococcus kronopolitis; assembly: GCF_042654025.1. Taxonomy (NCBI): domain Bacteria; kingdom Bacillati; phylum Actinomycetota; class Actinomycetes; order Mycobacteriales; family Nocardiaceae; genus Rhodococcus; species Rhodococcus kronopolitis. The sequence goes on from NZ_JBHSFO010000001.1 coordinate 574,275, forward strand.
GCTGACACCCTCGGAGCCGGAGCAGGTCACCGCTGCCGTCGCCGACGCGCACGACGCGTTCCTGCGGTGGCGGACGGTGCCTGCGCCGCGGCGCGGCGCGCTGGTGCGGCGGCTCGGCGAGCTGCTGACCGAGCACAAGTCGGACCTCGCGACCCTCGTCACGCTCGAGGCCGGGAAGATCACCGCCGAGGCTCTCGGCGAGGTACAGGAGATGATCGACGTCTGCGAGTTCGCGGTCGGGCTGTCCCGGCAGCTGTACGGCCGCACGATGCCGTCGGAGCGCCCCGGCCACCGCCTGACGGAGACCTGGCACCCGCTCGGTGTGGTCGCGGTGATCTCCGCGTTCAACTTCCCCGTGGCGGTGTGGTCCTGGAACACCGCGATCGCCCTGGTCTGCGGCGACACCGTGGTCTGGAAGCCGTCCGAACTGACACCGCTCACCGCGATCGCGTGCGATGCCCTGCTGCGCCGGGCGGCCGAGGACGTGGGCGCGCCGACCGGCGTCCACCGACTGGTGCTCGGCGCCGGTCCGGTCGGCGAGCGGCTCGTCGACGACCCGACGGTCGCCCTGGTCAGCGCGACCGGGTCGGTCCGGATGGGCCGGGAGGTCGGGCCGCGGGTCGCGCAGCGCTTCGGCCGGTGCCTGCTCGAGCTCGGCGGCAACAATGCGGCGGTGGTCGCGCCGTCCGCGGACCTCGACCTGGCCGTGCGCGGGATCGTGTTCTCCGCGGCCGGGACCGCGGGCCAGCGCTGCACCAGCCTGCGCAGGCTGATCGTGCACTCGTCGATTGCCGACGAGGTGGTGAAGCGGGTCGCGTCCGCCTACCGGCAGCTGCGGGCCGGCGACCCCTTCGCGGAGGGCACCCTGGTGGGCCCGCTGATCGGCGAACGGGCCTGGGACGCCATGTCCGCCGCGTTGGTCCGGGCCCGGGCGGACGGCGGCACCGTGGTCTGCGGCGGCGAGCGGGTGGAGTCCGATTCCGGCCACTACGCCACCCCGGCACTGGTCCGGATGCCGGCGCAGACCTCGGTGGTGCGCGAGGAGACCTTCGCGCCCATCCTCTACGTGCTCACCTACGAGACCCTCGGCGAGGCGATCACGCTGCACAACGAGGTGCCGCATGGACTTTCGTCGTCGATCTTCACCACGGACCAGCGCGAGGCCGAGCGGTTCCTCGCCTCGGACGGCTCCGACTGCGGGATCGCCAACGTCAACATCGGCACCTCCGGCGCGGAGATCGGCGGCGCGTTCGGCGGCGAGAAGGAGACCGGTGGCGGCCGCGAGTCCGGGTCCGACTCCTGGAAGGCGTACATGCGGCGGGCCACCAACACCGTCAACTACTCCGACCAGCTGCCGCTCGCCCAGGGCGTGAGGTTCGGGCGCTGACCCGCCCGTGCTTCCTTCCGGTCCCGGTGCGGGCCGGAGTCACTCACAGGCGCCGGACCCGCTCGTCGTAGTCGGCGCGCGCCGACGCGTCGACGGAGGTCACCGCCCGGTTCCCGCCGATCGCCCTGCGCACCAGGGTGATCAGCGGTTCGGGGGCCAGTGCCAGTCCGACGTCCAGGGCCGCCAGGTATCCGGGTACCGGGGTCTGCGCCCGCCGCGTCGACACCGTGCGCACGACCGCCGCCGCGATGTCCTCGGGGTCCACCGTCGGCAGTCCCTTGCCCAGCGGGAGACCGGAGGTCAGGGTGGTGCGGACCGCGCTGGGCAGCACCGTGGACACGCTGACCCCGTGTTCGGCGAACTCGAGCCGGGCGGTCGACGAGAGCCCCACGGCCGCAAACTTGCTGGCGTTGTACACCGCCAGTCCGGGGATCGCGACCTTGCCCGCGAGCGAGGCGACGTTGACGATGTGGCCGCGACCGCGGGCGATCATCGCCGGCGCCACCGCGCGCATCCCGTGGATCAGCCCCCACACGTTCACGTCGATCGTGGCCTCGCCGATCTGGTCCGGCTCGTCGAGGAACGGTGCGACCGGCATCACCCCGGCGTTGCCGACCAGCACGTCGACCGGCCCCAGGTCGGCCGTCGCCGCCGCCACGCAGGCGTCCCACGACGGCCGGGTCCGCACGTCGAGGGTGTACGCCCGTGCCGCCGAACCGATCTCGGCGACCGTCTCGTCGGCCGCGGTCCGGTCGAGGTCGGCGACCGCAACCGCGGCACCGCGTGCGGCCATGGCATGCGCGGTGGCGCGGCCGATGCCACGGCCCGCGCCCGTGATCAGGACGACGGCTCCGGACAGCTCGATCTGGGGGTATCTCATCGGGTCTCCATCTCGTAGGCGCGCTCGTCGAAATCGCCGAGCCTGGTCTTCATCCGCGCGGTGGACCACGGCCAGTTGAAGCTGTTGCGCCCGTTGGCGTCCAGGAAGTAGCTCTGGCACCCGCCGGCGTTGTAGACGGTGGTGGCCAGCGCCTGCTGCACCTCTGCGTTGAAGGCCGCCTGCACCTCCGGACGGGTCTCCATCCGGGTCCAGTTGCCGGCCCTGGCCGCGGCGATCGCCTTCGCCAGGTAGCCCAGCTGCGCCTCGAGGATCATGAACGCCGAGGTGTGGCCGGTGCCGAGCGCCGGGCCCAGCAGCACGTAGGCGTTGGGGAACCCGGCGATGGTGGTGCCGAGGTAGGCCTGCGGGCTGCCCTTCCAGTGTTCGTCGAGACTGCGGCCGGCACCGTCGAAGATCTTGCCGCCGATCGGCATGTCGAGGATGTGGAAGCCGGTGCCGAGGACGATCGCGTCGACCTCCCGCTCGGCGCCGTCGGCCCCGACCACGGTGTTGCCCCGGACGGCGGCGACGGCGTTGGCGTGCACCTCGACGTTGGGCCGGGTCAGCGCAGGCAGGTAGGTGTTCGACAGCAGCAGGCGCTTGCAGCCGAGGGTGTAGTCGGGCGTGAGGGCCTTGCGCAGCTCGGGGTCGCGGACCTGGACACGCAGCTGCGCCCGGCCGATCTGCTGGACGATCCGCAGGATCCACGGGTGCCGGAACCCGAGCCCGAGCGCCTCCATGATCGAGTACTCGATCGCGCGCAGGGCCCGGTGCGCGCCCGGAATCCGGCGCATCACCCAGCGTTCCGCCTTCGGCACGTGATGGTCCGGCTTCGGCAGCACCCACTGCGCGGTGCGCTGGTAGAGGTGCAGCTCCCCCACCCTCGGTGCGATCGCGGGCACGAACTGCACCGCGGAGGCACCGGTGCCGACGACCGCGACGCGCTTGCCCGTCAGGTCGTAGTCGTGGTCCCAGCGCGAGGAGTGGAACACCGTGCCGCCGAAGGTGTCCAGGCCGGGGATCGGCGGCACCAGCGGTTCGTTCCAGGGACCGACGGCCGCGACCACGGAGTTCGCGGTGAGCGTGCCGTTCGAGGTCTGCAGCACCCAGCGGTGGGCCGACTCGTCCCAGTCCGCGCGGACCAGCTCCGTGCCGAATCGCACGTGTGCGTCGACCCCGTGCTCGGCTGCGGTGCGGTCGATGTAGCGGCGGATCTCGTCCTGACCCGCGAACAGCCTGCTCCACTCCGGATTCGGCGCGAAGGAGAACGAGTACAGGCCGGACGGGACGTCGCAGGCGCACCCGGGATAGTCGTTGTCGCGCCAGGTGCCGCCGAGCGAATCGCCCTTCTCGAGGATCGTGAAGTCCGTGATCCCCATCCGCCGCAGGGTGATCCCGGCGCCGATGCCGGAGATGCCTGCCCCGACCACGATCACCTCGAAGTGCTGTTCCGGTGTCATGCGAGCACCTTTCGGGTGGTGCGCAGGGCGGCCTCCAGGGTGGCCGGACGCCTGCGGTCGTCCATGAAGTTCGGGCCCATCACGGCCAGGTCCTCGGCGGTGGCATCGAGCCGGACGACGCGGGTGCCGGCCGCCTCGACGGCGGCGACCTCCGCGTCCAGGCCTGCGCTCATCCAGCTCCGCAGCACCAGCCGTTCCGCGCGGGCGGCGCCTCGGGCGCGCACCGGACCGGTGGAGGCCATCGGCGCCAGCACCACCAGTTCGTCAAGTCCGAGCGGGGCGAGCAGGTCCGCGGAGGCGGTCGAGGCCGCTCCGCCGTCGACGTAGCGCCTGCCCCCGATCCGCACTGGCGGCATCCACCCCGGGATCGCCCAGGACGCGCGGAGTGCCTGCGAGAGTGTCGCTTCCGGAGCAGCGGGCGAGCCGAACGCGACGCGGGCGCCGGTGTCGTAGTCCATCGCGACCAGCCAGGTGGCGGGGTGCGGGACCCAGTCACGGCCGGGGTTCAGCCCCACCGCGAGCCGGTGCAGCCAGGACGCGTCGCCCCCGCCGGTCGGCAGCAGCCCGCTCAGCGCCGTCACGGGCGCGACCTCGCGGCGCAGCCCCGCGCGCACCAGCTTCGGCGAGCCGACGCCGAGTCGAGGCAGCGGCGGCAGCCTGCCGGGGGCGTCCGCCAGGTGCTCGCGCAGCGCCGGATGGGTCGGCTGCTCCCCCAGCTGCATGGCCAGGATCTCGTCGACGCTCACCCCGCTGCCGAGCATGGTGACCAGTTCCGCACCCGCGGAGGTGCCGACGAGGACGTCCGCGTCGCGGGGATCCCAGCCGAGCGCGTCGCGGACCGCCACCAGCGCCGCGACGGTCCAGGCGGCGCCGAGGGTGCCGCCGCAGCCGATGACGAGACCGCGGCGGAGATGTGTGTCACTCGAAGTCATATTCAGAAACTAACAGTATTTGGATACGATCGGTATACCAAAGTTCGATTTTCTCGAGAGGACCACAGATGGCGCGTTTGACCAGGTCCGAAAGCCAGGCCCAGACCAGAACCAACCTGATCGCGACCGCCCGTGACCTGTTTCTCGCCGACGGGTACGCCGCGACCTCGCTGGAGAAGGTCGCGGAGGAGGCCGGCTACTCCAAGGGCGCGGTGTACTCCAACTTCCGCAACAAGAACGAGCTGTGCCTCGAGGTGCTCCAACTGATCCATGTCACCAAGGGCGCAGAGGTGGCCGAGGTGATGGCGCAGCAGGCACCGATGGAGGAGCGGCTGGCGGCGTTCGAGAACTGGGCGGAGCGCACACTCGGGGACGTCGGCTGGACGACACTCGAGTTCGAGTTCATCGTGCTCGCCCGTCACGACCCGGAGCTGCGGGCCGCGCTGGTGTCCAGTCTCGGCATGGCTCGCGGCATCGTGGCCGCCGTGCTCGGTGCGCTGGTGGAGTCCGGCGAGATCACCCTGCCGATGTCGGTGGACGACGCGGCAACCAGCATGCTGAGCATGGGCGTCGGCCTCGGTATCCAGCGGGCCATCGACCCGACCGTCTCGACCGGCATCGTCACCCGCAACCTCCGCGCGCTTCTCACCGCCGACGGCTCCGCGGATCTACCCTCACAGGCGTGACGAACTGGCAGAAGCTCGCGCAGGACATTGCCGACGACGTGCTGTTCCCGGCCGCGGACAGCATCGACGCCGACGGCGAGATTCCCGTGAGCCACTTCGAGGCGCTGGCCGAGGCCGGCTTCTACGCGATGGCGGCGCCGCCCGACGTCGGCGGGCCGGGGCTCGGGATGGACGACCTCGTCGAGGTGGTGGAGACACTCTGCGGCGGCTGCCTCGCCACCACCTTCACCTGGATGCAGCACCACGGCGTGGTCGCGGGCCTGGCGTCGAGTCCGAATCACGATCTGCGCGAACGGTACTGGGACGGCGTGACGGACGGATCGGTTCGGGCCGGCGTCGCCTTCGCCGGCGCCGTCCCGCAGCCGCCACTGCTGTACGCACGCCGCGTCGACGGCGGGTACGTGCTCGACGGCGTCGCGCCGTTCGTGACCGGCTGGGGCATCGTCGACATCCTGCAGCTGAGTGCCCGCGACGAGTTCGACGACTCGATCGTCCATGCCGTCGTCGACGCGACCGACGGCCCGGGCGTGTCGGTGGAGGCGCTACCACTGATCGCCGCCCGTGGCAGCAACACCGTCCGGATGCGGTTCGACGGGTTCGAGGTACCGGACGAACGGGTCGCGGTGGTCGTCACCCCCGCCGAGTTCGCGGCCGGTCAGGTCTTCGGGTCCTGGCTCAACGGCTGCATGGCGATGGGCATCGCCCGGCGCTGCCTCGCCGAACTCGGCGAACGCGGCGTCGACACCGCCGGATTCGCATCGGAGACGGCCGCTGTCCGGGCGAACCTCGACGCGGCGCTCGGTGGCGGTTTCGACCTGTTCGCGGCGCGGGCCCAGGCGTCCGAGCTCGCGGTCCGGGCCGCCGCCGCGCTGGTGACCGCGACCGGCAGCTCCGCGGCGGTGAGCGGGACCACCGCGGAACGGCTGATGCGCGAGGCGACCTTCACCCTGGTGGCGGCGTCGCGGCCGTCGATGCGTGCGGCGCTGCTCGGCGAGCTCGGGGCCGACGCCGGCACCTGACCCGCGACCATCCCGAGGTGGGACGCCGTCACCCGCCGCCGCCGATGACGGCCCGGAGCGTGGCGAGCTGCTCACCTGTGAGACCCGCGGGTTGCAGGACCGCCCTCCATCCGTCGACGTACTCGGCCGTGTACTTGTGGCCATGCCCGCCCGGAACGCCGGTGGAGAACGGCAGGTCTGCGGTGATCTGCCAGAACGTCACGAACGGCATCCAGACCATGTCCTCGAGCACGTCCCGGCCGGGCGGCTGACCGATCCAGTCCGGCTCGCTCAGGATCAGGTTCGGGCTCCACCAGACGATCGGGTCGGACGGATGCATCAGGTACAGCACCCGGGCGCCGTCCCATGGGCTCCCCGTGGGAGGAATGCCGGCCTCGGGGTCGTTGCTGAACCGCACCGTCCGGCCGTTCCGGTAGACCGGCTCGACCTCGGGACTCCCCGGCTCCCGCCGGTCGGTGAACTCCCGGAACAGCGTGTTGAAGTTGGGTGGGCCCGCGAACAACGTTCCCGAGGTGCGGTTGCGCAGGTCGTACTCGCCGCTGAAGGCGGTCTCGCCGCCGAACGAGCCCAGGCTCTCCCCCGCCACGAACAGCTCGGGGCGGTTGTCCTGCGGCAGTTTCGACCACACGTCGTAGACCGCGTCGAACAGGTCGCGGCCGGCCTCCCGCGCCTTCGACTGGTCGACCAGGTAGGAGATCCACGACGGCAGGTACGAGTACTGGATCGCCACGGTCGCCGCGTCGCCACCGGTGAGGTACTCGAAGCTGTCCACCAGAGCCGGGTCCACCCAGCCGCTCCCCGTCGTGGTGACCACGAGCAGGTTGCCGCGCTGGAACCCGCCGGCCCGGCCGAGGTCCTCGACCGCCAGCGCCGCCCGGGACTCGGAGTCCGCAGAGGACGCCAGACCGGCGTAACTGCGAATCGGTTCCAGCGCCGGGCGATCGACGAACTGACCGATCTGCTCGGTGGACGGTCCGGTGCCGATGAAGCTGCGCCCCTGCCAGCCCAGCGAATCCCACGGCACCACCGACCCGGGTCCGCCCGACCGCAGGCCGGTGGCCGGCTGCTCGACGCCCTCCGGGGTCATCGTGTCGCGCACCGAGAACGCCCCGTTGGCGATGCCGACGAGGCCGCCGAGCAGCACTCCCGAGACCACCGCGTAGACGAGTCCGGCGACGAGAAACCAGCCGACCACGCCCGCGGCCCGCCGCCCGATCCACCGGTTCAGCAGCCCCGAGCTCGCGCGGTACAGGCCCCGGATGCCCCGTCCGAGCGCCAGGAGAAGACAGAAGAGCACTGCCGCGACGACGGGCCCGAGGACCACGAGCGCGATGTTGTAGTCGGTGACCCCCATCAACTTCCGGATCTGGTGCTGCCAGTACTGCCCCATGCCGAACGAGACGGCGAACAGCACCACCGCGCCGACGACGAAGACCCGCCAGGAGCGAGGCCGGGGACGCCGCGGCGACCGGTCGGCGAAGGCGCGCCACACGAAGGCCGCGAACACCCCGAGCCCGTACCCGATCGCGGCGGTGATGCCACAGACCACGCCCTGCAGGATGCCCCCGCGCGGGAGCAGCGACGGGGTGAACGACAGGCAGGCGAAGACGAGCGCACCCCAGCAACCGGGAAGGGTGACGTACGGCAGCTTCCGGCGCTCGCCGGACTCCGGCGGCCCGCCGTCGTCGACTCCGGCGGCGGACGGGCCGCCGGGCGAATCCAGGACCTTCGGATCCATGACCACCTCCGCCTACCGCACCGGCTACTCCCAGCCGGAGCTCGGCACCCAGGTCCATATCGCCCAGATGACGACGGCATCGATCGCGATGATCACACCGGCCCAGCCCGGCTGGTAGGGCAGCCACAGGAAGTTGACGACGATCGACAGCCCCGCGACGACGACGGCCAGCGTCCGCGCCCAGATGCCGCCTGCGAGCAGGGCGACACCCACCATCGCGACCACCACGCCGAGCACGAGGTGGGTCCAGCCCCAGACGGTCAGGTCGAACTCGTAGGTGTAGTCGGCGCCGACGACGAAGAGCTCGTCGCCGCCGACCGCGGCGATCCCCTGCAGGACCTGGAGGATGCCGACGGTGACGAACAGGACCGCGGCCCCGATCGACGTGCGGGCCGCGACCTTCTGTTTGTGGCTCAACTGATCGGACACGACGGTTCACCTCTCCGGAGTCGGATGCACTGCGCCCACTCAGTGTGCGCCGATCCGCCGGTGTCGGGGGCCCGAGGCACTATGGACACCATGGACACGGTGCTCGGCAGGTTCTCCGCCCCCACCCGGGAGTGGTTCGCCGGCGCCTTCCCCGCGCCCACCGCCGCCCAGCTGGGGGCCTGGGAGGCGATCGCGGACGGCTCGCACGCACTGGTGGTGGCCCCCACCGGGTCCGGCAAGACCCTCTCCGCCTTCCTGTGGGCGCTCGACCAGCTCGCCACCCGTCCGCACGACGAGACGCGTCCGCCCGGTACCACCGTGCTGTACATCTCGCCGCTCAAGGCCCTCGCGGTGGACGTCGAGCGCAACCTGCGCGCGCCGCTGGTCGGGATCACCCAGACCGCGAAACGGCTCGGGCTGGCGCCGCCGGAGATCACCGTCGGCGTCCGCTCCGGCGACACCACGCCCGCGGACCGCCGCGCCCTGGTCCGCACGCCGCCCGACATCCTCATCACCACGCCCGAGTCGCTGTTCCTGATGCTCACCTCCGCGGCCCGCGAGTCGCTCGCGACCGTGCGGACCGTCATCGTCGACGAGGTGCACGCCGTCGCGGCGACCAAACGCGGCGCGCACCTCGCGCTCTCGCTCGAACGGCTCGACATGCTGCTCACCCGTCCGGCCCAGCGCATCGGGCTCTCCGCCACCGTCCGGCCGCACGACGAGGTCGCACGGTTCCTGGCGGGCGCTGCGCCGGTGCACATCGTGTGCCCACCCGCACCGAAGACCTTCGACCTGACGGTGCGGGTGCCGGTCGAGGACATGACCGAACTCGGGGTCACGGCGGCCTCCGACGACTCGAATTCTCCCGCGCCGCAACAGGGCTCGATCTGGCCGCACGTCGAGGAACAGATCGTCGACCTGGTCCTGGAGCACTCCTCGTCGATCGTGTTCGCGAACTCGCGCCGGCTCGCCGAGCGGCTCACCGCCCGGCTCAACGAGGTCTACGCCGAGCGGCTCGGCGCCCCCGTCGACACCGTCCACCGGCCCGCGTCGCAGATCGGCGCCCCCACCGAGGTGAACCACGGCGCGGACCCGCTGCTGGCCCGCGCCCACCACGGATCGGTGAGCAAGGACCAGCGGGCGATCATCGAGGACGATCTCAAGTCGGGGCGACTGCGCTGCGTGGTCGCGACCAGCAGCCTCGAACTCGGCATCGACATGGGCGCGGTCGACCTGGTGGTGCAGGTCGAGGCACCGCCCTCCGTCGCCAGCGGTCTGCAGCGGGTCGGCCGGGCCGGACACCAGGTCGGCGAGATCTCCCGCGGCGTGCTCTTCCCCAAGCACCGCACCGACCTGATCCACTGCGCGGTCACCGTCGAGCGGATGGCGGCGGGGAAGATCGAGTCGCTCGCGGTGCCTGCCAACCCGCTCGACATCCTCGCCCAGCACACCGTCGCCGCCTGCGCACTGGACCCGCTCGACGCCGGCGTCTGGTTCGACGCGGTCCGGCGCACCGGGAGCTTCGCCGCCCTGCCGCGCTCGGCCTTCGACGCCACCCTCGACCTGCTCGCGGGGCGGTACCCGTCCGACGAGTTCGCCGAGCTGCGCCCGCGGCTGGTGTGGGACCGCGACGCCGACGTGCTCACCGGCAGGCCCGGCTCGCAACGCCTCGCCGTGACCTCGGGCGGCGCCATCCCGGACCGCGGCCTGTTCACCGTCTACATGGTCGGCGAGAAGGCTTCGCGCGTCGGCGAACTCGACGAGGAGATGGTCTACGAGTCCCGCGTCGGCGACGTCTTCGCGCTCGGCGCCACCAGCTGGCGGATCGAGGAGATCACCCACGACCGGGTCCTGGTCAGCCCCGCCTACGGCCTGCCCGGACGGCTGCCGTTCTGGCACGGCGACGGCCTCGGCCGGCCCGCCGAACTCGGTGCCGCGCTCGGCGAGTTCCTGCGCGAGATGTCCCTCGGCGACGCCGCCGACCTGCGCGCCCGCCTCACCGGCCAGGGCCTGGACACCAATGCCACCACCAACCTGCTGGCGCTGGTCGAGGAGCAACGGACCGCGACCGGGCAGGTGCCCAACGACCGGACCCTGGTGCTGGAGCGGTTCCGCGACGAGCTCGGCGACTGGCGACTGGTGCTGCACTCGCCGTACGGGCTGCCCGTGCACGCGCCGTGGGCACTGGCGGTCGGCGCCCGCCTGCAGGATCGGTACGGGATCGACTCCACGCCAACGGCATCCGACGACGGCATCATCGTCCGGTTGCCCGACACCGAGGACGCCCCGCCGGGCGTGGACCTGTTCGTCTTTGACCGCGACGAGATCGAGGACATCGTCACCGAGCAGGTCGGCCACTCCGCGCTGTTCGCGTCCCGGTTCCGCGAATGCGCCGCCCGGGCGCTGCTGCTGCCGCGCCGCAACCCCGGCAAGCGGGCGCCGCTGTGGCAGCAGCGGCAGCGGTCCGCGCAGCTGCTCGACGTGGCCCGCAAGTTCCCGACCTTCCCGATCCTGCTCGAGACGGTCCGCGAATGCCTGCAGGACGTGTACGACCTGCCCTCGTTGACCCGGCTCTTCGACGCCGTCGGCCGCAAGCAGATCCGGTTGGTCGAGGTCGAGACCGCCTCGCCCTCCCCCTTCGCCGGCGCGCTGCTCTTCGACTACGTCGGTGCATTCATGTACGAGGGTGACAGTCCCCTGGCCGAACGCCGCGCCGCCGCCCTGTCGCTGGACTCGACCCTGCTCGCCGAACTGCTCGGCCGGGTGGAACTGCGTGAACTGCTCGACGCGGACGTCATCGACCTCACCGAACGCGAACTGCAGCGCCTGGTCCCGGACCGCAAGGCCAGGGACGCGGAGGGCGTCGCCGACCTGCTGCGCCTGCTCGGGCCCCTGACCACCGAGGAGATCGCGGCGCGCGCCCTCGCCGAGCCGCGCGAGTGGCTGGCCGAGCTGGAGGCCCGCAAACGCGTCATGCGGGTCGCCTTCGCCGGCCACCGGTGGTGGGTGGCGATCGAGGACGCCAGCCGGATGCGCGACGCCCTCGGGGTGCCGCTGCCGATCGGGACGCCCGCCGCGTTCATCGAGCCGGCCCTGGACCCGCTCGGCGACCTGGTCGGCCGGTACGCGCGCAGCCACGGCCCCTTCACGCTCGCGGACGCCGCCGCCCGGTTCGGGCTCGGCACCTCCGTGGTGCGGGACGTGCTGCGCCGCCTCGCCGCCGACAGGCGCGTCGTCGAGGGCGAGTTCCGGCCTGCGGAGTCGGGCAGCGAGTGGTGTGACGCCGAGGTGCTGCGCCGGCTGCGGCGACGCTCGCTGGCCGCCGCGCGGCGCGACGTCGAGCCGGTCGAACCGGAGGCACTGGGCCGCTTCCTGCCCGACTGGCAGCACGTGGGCGGCAGCCTGCGCGGGATCGACGGCGTCGCGGCGGTCATCGAACAGCTTGCGGGCGTACCGATCCCGGCCTCGGCCTGGGAGTCGACGGTGCTGCGGTCGCGGGTGCGCGACTACCAGCCGTCGATGCTCGACGAGCTCACCACGACCGGCGAGGTGCTGTGGTCGGGTGCCGGGCAGATCTCCGGCAGCGACGGCTGGGTGTGCCTGCACCCCGCCGACGCGGCGCCACTGACGCTGACGCAGGCGGACTCCACCGAGCTCTCCGGGCAGGCCCGCGCGATCCTCGACGTGCTCGGCTCGGGCGGCGCCTTCTTCTTCCGCAACCTCGCCGACCAGGTCGGGTCCACCGACGACGAGGCCCTCGTCGCGACGCTGTGGGAACTGGTGTGGTCGGGACACGTGAGCGGCGACTCGTTCGCCCCGCTGCGCGCGCTGATGTCGGGTACCACCCGGTCCACCCCCAGCCACCGGGCGCCGCGCCGCACCCCACGGGCCCGCCCGTACCGCGCGCTCGCACGACCTGCGCTGCCCACCCGGACCGGACCCCCGACGGTGGCCGGACGCTGGTCGATCCTGCCGGAGCTCGAGGCGGATCCGACCGTCCGCGCCCACGCCCGTGCCGACCTGCTGCTCGAGCGGTACGGGGTGCTCACCCGGGGCAGCGTGGTGGCCGAGTCCGTGCCGGGCGGCTTCGCGCTGATGTACAAGGTGCTGCGCGGGTTCGAGGACAGCGGCCGGTGCCGCCGCGGCTACTTCGTCAGCACGCTCGGCGCCGCCCAGTTCTCGACCTCCGAGGTGGTGGACCGACTGCGCGGGTACGGCGACGGCGCGGCCGCCGAGCCGGCGCGCACCGCGGTGGCACTGGCGTCGACCGACCCGGCGAACCCGTTCGGTGCGGCGCTGCCCTGGCCCGCAGGCGAGGGTGGGCACCGGCCCGGACGCAAGGCGGGCGCCCTGGTCGTGTTGGTCGGCGGCGAGCTCGCGCTGTACGTGGAGCGGGGCGGCAAGACGATGCTCACCTTCACCGCCGACCCCGGTGACCTGCACACCGCCGCGATCGCGCTGGCCGACCTGGTGGACGGCGGCGGCGTGGAGAAGATCGTCATCGAGAAGGTGGACGGCGAGTCGGTGCACACCAGCGCGCTCTCCCCCGCGCTGGTCGAGGCCGGGTTCTCCGCCACCCCGCGCGGGCTGCGCAAACGGACCTCCTACGCGCGGGGCTGAGACGTGCCCGAGGGTGACACCGTCTGGCAGACCGCGGCCCGGCTGCGCACGGCACTGGCCGGGAAGGCGCTGACGGTCAGCGACTTCCGGGTGCCGCGGTACGCGACGGTGGACCTGACGCCGGGACCGGTCGACGAGGTGCTCAGCCGTGGCAAGCACCTGCTGGTCCGGGTCGGCGACACCACGGTGCACACCCACCTGAGGATGGAGGGCGCCTGGGACGTCTACCCGTCGGACGCCCGGTGGCGCAGGCCGGGCTGGCAGGCCCGGGTCCTGCTGGGCACCGACGACTGCGTGGCGGTCGGCTTCCAGCTCGGGATCGTCGAGGTCCTGGCCCGGGCCGACGAGGCAGGCGCGGTCGGGCACCTCGGACCGGACCTGCTCGGCCCCGACTGGGACGCGGCGCTGGCGGCTGCGAACCTGGCGGCGGACCCGGGCCGTCCGATCGGCCTCGCGCTGCTCGACCAGCGGGTGATGGCCGGTGTCGGCAACGTCTACCGCAACGAACTGTGCTTCCTGCGCGGCGTGCATCCGGCGACCCCGGTCGCGGCCGCCGGTGAACTCCGAGCCTGGACCGAGCTCGCGCACCGACTCCTGCTGGCGAACCGGGACCGCACCGTCCGCGTCACCACCGGCGACCGCCGCCGGGGCCGAACCACCTGGGTGTACGGCCGCGCCGGCAGGCCGTGCCTACGCTGCGGCACCCTGGTCCAGTCGGGGACCCTCGGCGACGACGCCACGCCGGAGCGGCAGATCCTCTGGTGCGCGCGCTGTCAGCCGGCCCGGAGCTGACCCGCGCTCACACGAAGCCGAACAGCGGTGGCACCAGCACGACGACCAGCGCCGCCCATCCCCCGAACACGGGCAGGTAGCGAGTCTGCCAGCGTTCGGTCGACTCGAATCCGACTCGGCCACGGACGAATCCGAGCAGCAGGCGGGCCGACCACACGAGGTTGACGAGCAGCACGAGGTTCAGTCCCAGCGCGACCACCTTGTTCGGCGTGAAGCCGAACTCCGCGATCCGGGTCAGCATCGCCGCCAACATCATCAGGTCCACCGCAAGCGCACTGACGACGAGCACCAACTGGAGCCGGTCGAACAGGTCCGGCGGCGCCAGCGGGTCCCGTGCCGACGTCGCGTACAGCACCAGCCCCAGCACGACCACGAGGATCAGGTCCATCAGGATCAGCAGGTTCCGGTCGACGTCGCCGACGTTGCCGTCCACCGCGAACGCGGCGAGCAGGACCAGCAGCATCACGATCGTGATCGGGGTGAACACGCGGGTCAGGACGGGCGCGATGTTCTCCACCACGGCCTGCTTGGCCTCGACGAGCCACGCCGCGACGACGACGGCACCGGCCGCACCGAACGGCAGCACCCAGTCCGCGATCACCCACTCCATGTCGGTGCCGAGCGAGTTGAACGCGCCGATCGTCAGCCCCATGAGGACGCCGCCGCCGAGCGCGAGCAGCGTCAGGTACACGACCCACTCGCCGGTGAACCGGATGAAGTCCATCCGCCTGCGGTCGGAGCGCCAGTCGCCGCCGACGTACGCCAGTCCGACGGCGAACCACAGCACGACCGGTGCGTGGATCGCGGCGACGAGTTCGGTCGATCCCTCCGGATCGAACGGAAAGAGGTTCAGCACCAGCGCGACTGCCGCGAACGGCACCACCAGCGCGGCCGCGACCCGGGCGCTCACCCGGCGCTTCCACGCGAAGTAGCCCGCGAGGAAGGGCAGGATGAAGACGCTGACATTGCGCGCGAAGACGTGGTCGTCGAGCCCGGCCCACCGCGCCAGCTCGAGGGTGACCCCCGCGCACAGCCCCAGCGCGAGGACGACGAACAGCTCCCGGCGAGGCGGGTGCGTGGTCGCGCCGGTGTCCGCCTGCACGAGCACCAACTGCTTCCAGAGCCGTTCGGAGTGCTCCCGGGCGAACTCACGGGAGATGGCGTCCACACTGCCCATCCGTTTGACCGCGACGAGGAAGGCCTCGTCGTCCGCCAGGCCGGCGTCGACGAGGTCCGAGATCCGGTCGCGCAGATGATCTTCCATCTCGTCGACATCCGCGGACGAGATCACGCGGTGCCGCTCGACGTAGCCGCGCCACTGGCCGATCTGGGACTCCAGCGCGGCGTCGGCCGTCATGCCCACCCCTGCGCGACGGCTGGCGGCGGCAGTTGCGCACTGCGCCACACCTGGTTCAGTGCGTCCGCGACGACGTCCCACTGGCCGCGCCGCTCGGCGAGCACGGCGCGTCCCGACTCGGTGATCGCATAGTGCTTACGCCTGCGCCCGGCGTCCGAGGTTCCCCACGACGCCGAGACGTACCCGGACCGTTCCAGGCGGTGCAGCAGCGGGTACAGCATCCCGTCGGTCCACTGGATCTTCCCGCCGGAGAGGTCGTGGACCCGCTTGAGGATGGCGTACCCGTACGACTCACCGTCCACCAGGATGCCCAGGACGAGCAGCGTCGCCGAGGCGGCCACCAAGTCCTTGTCGATGTGCACAGCGCCTCCCATACCTAGATCTACTAGGCGTTGACCCTAGCAGCTCTAGGTATCAAGGGAAGAGACCGTGGACTGCCGAACCGAATGTCGGTCACGCTCGGGCGGCGCGGTCCAGCAGGCCGAGGCAGTGCCGGATCAGCGTCTCCCTGGGCACCGTGACGGCGCCGTCGAGGTAGCCGATGAACAGGCTCGTCAGCGCGCCGACGAGGCCGAGCGCCCGCAGGGCACGCTCGTCGGGATCGGGCACGCCACGCAGTTGGTCCTGCACCAGCACAACGAAACTCGGCGCCAGCTCCAGGCCGCGCCCGCCCAGCGCGGGATCCCGCAGCGGCGCCAGCAGCAGGACCCGGCCCGCCTCGGGGCGGTCGAGGACGAGCGCTACGAACGCGCGGACCGCGAGTTCCGCGATCTCCGCCGGGGTCTCGGCGCCGACCACCGCGGCCACCAGTGCGGCACGGGCCTGCTCGCCGACCTCCGCGTACACCTCGCGAATGTAGGCGTCCCGGTCCGCGAAGCTCTCGTAGAAGTAGCGCTCGGTGACGCCTGCCGCCCGACAGGCGGCCCGCACGCTCACCGCCGGACCGGCACCGGCGCCGAGCAGATCCACCCCGACCTCGAGCAGCCGCGCCCGTCGCTGCAGGCGGCGCTGGTCGAGGCCGGGGCGGTCACTGGTCATCGCCGCAAAGTCTATGCGGCCAGGTCACATGTGGGTGCCGCCGTCGATCCGGATCTCGGTGCCGGTGACGAACTTTGCATCGTCGGAGGCGAGCATCGCGACGACGCCCGCGACATCCTCCGGCGGCGCGAAGCCCTCGCCGATCCACGGGTACAGCTTGCCGATCAGGCTCGGGTCGACGCCCTCCTCCGGGAAGCCCGGGTTGCTGGTCATGCCCGACGCGATGGAGCCGGGCTCGACGGCGACGGCACGCAGGCCCTGCTTGGCGTACTCGAGCGCGATGGCGTGGGTGAAGGACCGGATGCCGCCCTTGGTGGCCGCGTAGGCCGCCATGTACGGGTGCGCGAAGGAGGCGGAGGTGGAGCTGAAGTTCACCACCACGCCCTTGCCGGACTCGAGCAGCGCCGGCAGCGCCTGCCGGGTGACCAGGAAGGTGCCGGTCAGGTTGACGCCGATCATGGTGTTCCAGAAGTCGAGGGTGGTCTCCGCGGTGTGCGAGGACCGCAGGATGCCTGCCGCGTTGACGAGCACCTGCAGGCCGCCGAGTTCGGCGATCGCGCCGCCGAGCGCGTCCCGCACCGAGTTCTCGTCGGAGATGTCCGCGACCACCGTGATCAGCCGGTCCGCGACGCCCGCCTCCTCGGCGCGCTGACGGGTGAGCGCCAGCCCGTCCTCGGAGACGTCCGCGGCGGCGACGATGCCGCCCTCGGCGAGGATCCGGGCCACCGTCGCCTGCCCGATGCCCGAGCCGGCACCGGTGATCAGCACCTTGCGACCTTCGAAACGATTCATGTCCTGCGCTCCTTCTCATGTGGTCAACATGCCCTTGACTGCAAGCTACGCCAAGTTGGCACAACGTGCCATGATGATGTGCATGGCGGACCCCACTGCGCAAGACACCCGCTCACTCACCGAACGGCGCAAGGCCCAGACCGAGCTGGAGATCGCCCGCTGCGCCGCCGAGCTGTTCGCCGAGCGGGGCACCGCGGCGGTCACCGCGGACGAGATCGCGGCCGCGTCGGGCATCGGGCTGCGCACGTTCTACCGCTACTTCCGCACGAAGGAGGAGGCGGTCGCGCCGCTGCTCGCGGGTGGCGTCAGCGGCTGGATCGCCGACCTCGCGGCGGCTCCCCGCGACCTCGCCGCCGTCGCGGCACTCGAGTCGTCCGCCCGCCGCACCCTCACCCGCACAAGCCCGTTCGGCGTGGACGCGCTTCGACTGACCCGCGCGCTGCTGCGCGCCGTGCCGGGCGACCCGGCGCTCGAGTCGGTGTGGTTCCGGGTCGTACACGACACCGAGGAGGCGTTGGTGTCGGTGCTCGGCGACCGACTCGGCCCGGACGCGGACCCGCTCGAGGTCCGGTTGCTCGCGGTCGCGGGCAACACCGCGATGCGCCTGGCCGTCCAGACCTGGGCCGGGACCGACGACGCCGCCACGGGCGAGGAGGCCGGGCCGAGTCCCGCGGACATCGCCGTCCGGTGCATCCGCACCCTGACCGCAGGCGTCGCGGCCGCGGGTGTGCGGACGCCCCGGGGCTGACCCCGCCGTGCGGTCCGGCGCATTCTCAGCGAATTCACACCAGATGCCGATGTGCGTCACGGGTGCAGGCGTCAGGGTGGAACCCGTCCGGGAGACACCCGCACGGGAAGGCCCGTCATGATCACCGCACCCATCGCCGTCTTCGCCCTGCTCGCCATGGCGATCTCCGGACACCTCGCCCGCTCGGCACCGCGAAGCGTCGTACGCACCACGCACTGACGCGACCGGCGCAGGCGCCGCCGTGCCCGCGGCGCTGCCCACATACGGCTCCGCGGCATGCCAAGCTGTACCGCATGACGCGCGAGCCCCTGTCCGCCGAGGACTACGCCAGCCGAGTCAGCGCGTACGTCTACGGCAACGTGCTGATCCTGGCCGCGCTCGTGCCGCTGAACAACACCAGCGTGGCGCACGCGGGGCTGACCATCATCGCCACCGGGCTGTCGACCTTCGTCGCACACGCCTTCGCCGAGTCCGTGGGGCGCAGCACCCGCAGCGGGCGGGCGCTGACGAACATGGAGCGCATCGCCGAGCTGCGGGACTCGGTGCCGGTCCTGACCTCGGCGGTGATCCCCGCCGCACTGGTGGGCGCCGGCGGGTTGGGGTTGTTCGACCTGGGCACCGCACTGCTGCTCGCCGAGGTCTGGGTGGTCACCCGCATCGCCGGCATCGCCTACATCATCACCCGCCTGCGCGGCGAACGCCCGAACCGAGGCACCCTGGCCGCCTCCGTCGGGTTGGCCCTGGTCGCCGTGACCGTCGTCGCCGTCAAACTGCTGCTCACGCACTGAGCGGACGATTCGACCCGCACGGCCCGCACCGGCGCCTAGCTGCCCTCCACCGGCTCGAGAATTTCCGCGCGCGCCTCCGGGGCCGCCGCACGCAGGGCGTCCGCGGCCTCGTCGTCCGGCTGCGTCTGCGAGAGGATCTCGGCCTCGACCCGCGCCCGGTACGTCTCGACCTCCCGGTTGACGGTGGCCGCGTCCCAGCCCAGCACCGGCGCCACCAGGTTGGCCACCTGCTCCGCGCAGTTCACGCCGCGGTGCTGGTACTCGATGGAGATTCGGGTACGCCTGGCGAGAATGTCCTCGAGATGCAGCGCACCCTCCGCGGCCGCCGCGTACACGGCCTCCACCTGGAGATATGCGGGCGCATCGGTGATCGGGTCCAACAGTTCCGGTGCCCCCTCGGCGAGCGCGAGCACCTCGTGAATCAGTGAGCCGTAGCGGTCCAGCAGGTGCGTGACCCGGTACGGGTGCAGCCCGTACTGGGCGCCGACCTGCATGGTCTGGTTCACCAGGGCGAAGTAGCCGTCCGCCCCGACCAGCGGCACCTTCGCGGTGATCGACGAGGCCACCCGTGCCGGGATGTCCTCGGCCGCCAGGTCGACGGCGTCCTCGGCCATCACCCGGTAGGTGGTGTACTTGCCGCCCGCGATGGCCACCAGCCCCGGCGACACCCGCGCGACCGCATGCTCGCGGGAGAGCTTCGAGGTCTCGTCGCTCTCGCCTGCGAGCAGCGGCCGCAGTCCGGCGTAGACGCCGTCGATGTCGTCGTGGGTGAGCGGGGTGACCAGGACCTTGTTCACCTGACTGAGGAGGTAGTCGATGTCGGCCTTGGTCGCGGCCGGATGCGCGAGGTCGAGGTTCCAGTCGGTGTCGGTGGTGCCGATGATCCAGTGGCCGCCCCACGGGATCACGAACAGCACCGACTTCTCGGTCCGCAGGATGATCGCGGCCTCGCTGACCACCCGGTCCCGGGGCACCACGATGTGCACCCCCTTGGATGCCCGCACCCGGAACCGTCCGCGCTGCTTCGACAGCGCCTGGATCTCGTCGGTCCACACACCGGTGGCGTTGATCACCACGTGACCGCGCACCTCGGTGGTCTGCCCGTTCTCCGAGTCCCGCACCCTGACACCGGAGACCCGATCCGCCTCACGCAGGAAGCCGACCACCTGCGTGGAGGTGCGAACCACCGCGCCGTAGTGCGCCGCGGTGCGGGCCACCGTCATGGTGTGGCGGGCGTCGTCGACGACGGTGTCGAAGTATCGGATGCCACCGATCAGCGAGGAGCGCTTGAGACCCGGCGACATCCGCAGCGCGCCCGAACGGGTCAGGTGTTTCTGCGCGGGCACCGACTTGGCGCCGCCCATCTTGTCGTACAGGAAGATCCCGGCCGCCATGTACGGCCGCTCCCACACTCGACGGGTCAGGGGGAAGAGGAACTCGAGCGGCTTGACCAGGTGCGGGGCCAGGGTCGTGAGCGAGAGCTCCCGCTCGCGCAGCGCCTCCCGCACCAGGCCGAACTCGAGCTGCTCGAGGTAGCGCAGGCCGCCGTGGAACATCTTCGACGAGCGCGAGGACGTCCCGGACGCGAAGTCCCTGGCCTCGACGAGCGCCACCTTCAGGCCCCGGGTGGCGGCGTCGAGCGCGACACCGGTCCCGACCACGCCGCCACCGACCACGACGACGTCGAACTGCTCGGACCCCAGCCGATCCCACGCCTCCTGCCGCTGGGTCGGACTGAGGAACTGTGTTCCCGGCTGTGTATTCAACGCGGGCTCCTGGGTGTTGACGGCGGATTCGCACCCAGGCTAGTAGTTTCGGGGCGTGTATGTCGCCGCGATCGACCAGGGCACCACCTCGAGTCGCTGCATGATCTTCGATCATGCAGGTCGGGTGGTCACCTCCGCCCAGCAGGAACACCAGCAGATCTTTCCGCGCGCCGGGTGGGTCGAACACGACCCGACGGAGATCTGGCGAGCCGTCCGGGAGGTGACGGCGGCCGCCCTCGCCGAGCAGGAACTGACCCATCGGGACATCGCCGCGGTGGGCATCACCAACCAGCGTGAGACGACCGTCGTCTGGGACCGGAACACCGGGAAACCCGTGTACAACGCCATCGTCTGGCAGGACACCCGCACCGACGAACTGTGCGCCGAACTCGCAGGCGACGCCGGACCGGACCGCTACCGCGCCACCGTCGGACTGCCGCTGTCGACGTACTTCGCCGGGCCCAAGCTCCGCTGGATCCTCGACAACGTCGAGGGTGCGCGCGACCGAGCCGAGGCAGGCGAGCTCTGCTTCGGCACCATGGACAGCTGGATCCTGTGGAACCTGACCGGCGGCGCGGACGGCGGCCTGCACGCCACCGACGTGACCAACGCCTCGCGCACCATGCTGATGGACCTGAAGACGCTGGCCTGGGACGAGCAGATCTGTGACGACTTCGACATCCCGATGTCGATGCTGCCGCAGATCCGCAGCTCATCCGAGGAGTACGGCCGCGTCCGCGAGGGCGGCGTCCTCGCGGACGTGCCGATCGCGGGCATCCTCGGCGACCAGCACGCCGCGATGTTCGGGCAGGCCTGCCTGCGCCCGGGCGAGGCCAAGAACACCTACGGCACCGGAAACTTCCTGCTGCTCAACACCGGCACCACCCCGGTGTTCAGCGAGCACGGGCTGCTCACCACGCTGTGCTACCGAATCGGCGACGCCCCCGCGGTGTACGCACTGGAGGGGTCGATCGCGGTCACCGGGTCGCTGGTGCAGTGGCTGCGCGACAACCTGGGAATCATCGACTCCGCCAAGGAGGTCGAAACACTGGCGGCCACGGTCCCGGACAACGGCGGCGCGTACATCGTGCCTGCGTTCTCCGGGCTGTTCGCGCCGCGCTGGCGGCCCGACGCCCGCGGTGCGATCGTCGGGCTCACCCGCTTCGTGAACAAGGGGCACCTGGCTCGAGCGGCGCTGGAGGCCACCGCATTCCAGACCCGCGAGGTGATCGAGGCGTGCGTCAAGGACTCCGGCGTGGCGCTGACCGAACTCAAGGTCGACGGCGGCATGGTGCTCAACCAGACGCTGATGCAGTTCCAGGCCGACATCCTCGACGTCCCGGTGATCCGCCCGGTGGTGAACGAGACCACCGCGCTCGGCGCCGCCTACGCGGCAGGCCTGGCGGTCGGCTTCTGGGCCGGGGAGGACGACATCCGCGCCAACTGGGAGGTGGGGCAGACCTGGACCCCCGCGATGCCCGCCACCGAGCGCGACCGCCTGTACCGGGAGTGGAACAAGGCCGTCGAGCGCACCTACGACTGGGTCGACTGACCCGCGAGGGTGACCGCGCCGGCGCGCGCTCGCGAGGCCGGAGCCGGCTCAGGTCGACGCGGCGTGCGCGTCGGCCAGCCGGGCGACAGCCTCGCGCAGCAGGTCCGGACCGTTCGTCGTGAAGCACAGGCGAAGGCAGTGCCGGTGGCCGCCGTCGACCGCAAACGCGGAGCCCGGCACGAAGGCGACCTTGCGTTCGACCGCCGCGGCCAGCAGCGCGGCGGCATCGGTGCCGTCCCGGAACTCCAGCCAACTGAACATCCCGCCCCGGACGTCGGTGGCCGCGACCGTGTCCCCGAACCGCGCCGCGACGGCGTCACCCAGCGCTGCGGCCCGGACCCCGTACTCGCCCCGGATCGTCGTCAGGTGCGCCGCCAGCCACGGCCCGTCGGCCAGCAGTTCCGCCGCGACCTGCTGGGTCAGGCTCGAGCCGCACAGGTCGGCGCCCTGCTTCACCAGCTCCACCGCCGCGCAGATCTCGGCCGGTGCGCACAGCCAGCCGACCCGCAACGACGGTGCCAGGATCTTGGACACGCTCGACAACCGGATGACCCGATCCGAATGCGCGGCAACGGGTTCCGGCGGCGGTCCGCCGAACCAGATCTCGCCGTACGGGTCGTCCTCGATCACCCAGAAGCCGTACCGCTCGGCCAGCGCGGCCAGTCGACCACGCCGGTCCGCGGACAGGGTGACCCCGCGCGGGTTGTGGAAGTTGCTCACCGTGTGCACCAGCACCGGCCGCTCCCCCGCCGCCAGCATCTCCTCGAGCCGATCGGTGCACATCCCGTCGGCGTCCAACGGCACGGCGAGGATCCGCGCCTCCGCGGTCCGGAAGACCTGCAGCGCACCGGTGTAGGCGGGCTCCTCGACCACCACGGTGGCGCCGGGATCGAGGAGCACCTGCGCCAGCAGGCTCAGCGCCTGCTGCGAGCCGTGGGTGATCACCACCCGTCGCGGGTCCACCGCGGCCGACCGGCCCGCACCCTCCCGGTCGGCCACCACCTCGCGCAGCCCGAACCAGCCCGCGGTCTCGGTGTACTGCACCGACTCCGACGTGCTCAGCGCGCGGTCTGCCGACTCACGAATCCGTTTCCGCGGAACGAGTTCGGGATCCGGAAGGCCTCCGGCAAGGCTGATCACGTCGGGACGCGCGGTCACTGTCAGCAGGTCACGGATGGCGGAACTGCGCAGCGCGCGCATTCGACGAGCAAGGACGATCGACACGGAGACTCCCGGAGGCAGACGGCGGACAAGGCAGGAACACCTGTCGTCCCGGGTCTGCGGGGCGGGGCGGCGAAGGGCCGGTCGTGCCGACCACCCGCCCACCATCTCACAACCAAATCCACAACGTGAACACGAAATCTCATATTTCGAGAATCGCCGTTGCGGCGGAGTCACCCCGAGCGACTCAGTCCAGGTCGTCGTGGCGCATCAGCTGGCGCGCGGCCTCGGTGATCGAACCCGCCAGCGACGGGTACACCGAGAACGTCTGCGCCAGGTCGTTGACCGACAGGTTGTGCTGCACCGCGATCGTCAGCGGGAGGATCAGCTCGGATGCGGTGGGCGCGACGACCACGCCGCCGATCACCACACCGGTGGCCGGGCGGCAGAAGATCTTCACGAAACCACGCCGCAGACCCGACATCTTGGCGCGCGGGTTGGTGTTCAGCGGCAGCATCACCGTCCGGGCGGGCACCTCGCCGGAATCGATCACCGCCTGGCTGACACCGACGGTGGCGATCTCCGGCCGGGTGAACACCGCCGACGCCACGGTCTTGAGCTTGATCGGGGTGACGCCCTCGCCGAGGGCGTGGTACATCGCGATCCGGCCCTGCATGGCCGCGACCGACGCCAGCGGCAGCAGTCCCGTGCAGTCGCCGGCGGCGTAGATTCCCGACACCGTGGTGCGCGAGACCCGGTCGACCCGCAGGTAGCCGCCGCCGTCGAGTTCGATGCCGACCTTCTCCAGACCGAGGCCGGTGGTGTTCGGCGTCGAGCCGACCGTCATCAGGGCGTGGCTGCCGACCACCGTGCGACCGTCCGACAGCGTGATCAGCACGCCGTCCGCGGTGCGCTCGACCGAGTCGGCGCGGGCATGCTTGACGAGGGTGACACCCCGCTCGGAGAGCGCTTCCTCGAGCACCAGCGCGGCGTCCTCGTCCTCGTGCGGCAGGACCCGGTCCCGGCTCGACACCATCGTGACCTGCACGCCCATCTCGGTGTACGCGGAGACGAACTCGGCACCGGTGACACCGGACCCCACGACGACCAGGTGTTCGGGCAGTGCGTCGAGGTCGTAGAGCTGACGCCAGTTCAGGATCCGCTGACCGTCGGGCTCCGCGCCGGGGAGCACCCGCGGCGAGGCGCCGGTCGCGATGAGCACCACCTCCGCGTCGATGACCCGCTCGCTGCCGTCCGCGAGGGTGGCCTTGACCTGGTGCTCGGCCATCCCGATCACCGAGTCGACGAGCTCCGCGGTACCGGCGAGCAGCTCCACGCCCTCGCTCTGCAGCCGGTCGCGGATGTCCGAGGACTGGGCCTGGGCGAGCGACTTGACCCGCGCGTTGGTCTGCGACAGCGAGATCGTCGCCTGGCTGATGTCGAGGGTGATACCGAGGTCGGTGGCGCGGCGCATGTCGGTGCGGATGCCGGTGGAGGCGATGAAGGTCTTCGACGGCACGCAGTCCCACAGCACGCAGGCTCCGCCGATGCCGTCCGAGTCGATTACGGTCACGGCGGCCCCGTGCTGCGCCGCGACCAGCGCCGCCTCGTAGCCGGCAGGTCCGCCACCAATGATTACGATCCGGGTCATCCGTCCTCCATGTTTCGGCAGCACATCGCACACTTTTCGGTGTGTCCACGCTATTGCACCGAGCGCTGCGAGCGCACGCTGGCACCCTCTCCAGTGTGACGCCTCACTCGAAAGCCCCGCGCGCGGTTCTGTGTCCGGATGTGACGGTTTAGGCTTTCGTCGTGCCGATCTACGCCGCGTACGGATCAAACATGCATCCGGAACAGATGCTCGACCGCTGCCCGCACTCGCCGATGGCGGGTACGGGCTGGCTGCACGGGTGGCGGCTGACCTTCAGCGGTGGCGACATCGGCTGGGAGGGCGCGCTGGCGACCGTCGTCGAGGACGCCGACGCCAAGGTGTTCGTCGTGCTCTACGACGTCCCCGACGAGGACGAGGCCAGCCTCGACCGATGGGAGGGCTCCGAGTTCGGCATGCACCGCAAGATCCGGGTGCGGGTCGACACCAGCGGTGACCCGGTGCTGGCCTGGCTCTACGTCCTCGACGCCTACGAGGGCGGCCTGCCGTCCGCCCGCTACATCGGCGTGATCGCGGACGCCGCGGAGATCGCAGGCGCCCCGGCCGACTACGTGCGCGACCTGCGCACCCGCGACTCCCGCAACGTCGGGCCGGGTCCCGCAGGCTTCGGCGGCTGACCCGCGGCGCTACCGCGGGTCGAACTCACCGCCCGGTCGAACTCACCCGGCGGCGGCCAACGCCAGGTTCGCCAGCGTCCGGACGCCCACCGTCAGCGCCCGCTCGTCCAGGTCGAAGGTGGGCTGGTGGATGTCGAGTCGCTCGCCGATGCCCGACCAGACGCCGAGCCGCGCCATGGCACCGGGCACCTCCTCGAGGTACCAGGAGAAGTCCTCGCCGCCGCCGGACTGCGGGGTGTCCGCCAGCGCGTCGGGCCCGAGCGCTGCAACCGCCTGTTCGACCATCCGGGTGGACACCACGTCGTTGACGACCGGGGGCACCCCCCGCCGGTAGTTCAGTTCGTAGCGCACACCGGTCGGTGCGAGCAGGCCGTTGACGATCTCGCGGACCATCGGCTCGAGCAGCGCCCAGGTCTCGTGGTCCCCGGTGCGCACCGTGCCCACCAACCGACCGGACTGCGGGATCGCGTTCGGCGCCTGGCCTGCGGTGACCGCGCCCCACACCATCACGGTGCCGGTGCGCGGGTCGATCCGCCTGCTGAGCAGGCCGGGCAGGCCGGTGATGACGGTGCCCAGCGCGTACACCAGGTCGGTGGTCAGGTGCGGCCGTGAGGTGTGGCCACCGGGCGAGTCCAGCAGGAGCTCGACCGTGTCCGCGGCCGAGGTGATGGCACCGAGCCGGACACCCACCTTCCCCACTTCCAGGCGTGGATCGCAGTGCAGCGCAAAGATTCTGGACACGCCCTCCATCGCGCCCGCGGCGATCACGTCCAGCGCTCCGCCGGGCATCACCTCCTCGGCCGGCTGGAAGACCAACCGGACGCCCACCGGCAGCTCCGGCGCCTGCGCCAGCGCCAACCCGGCGCCCAGCAGGATGGTGGTGTGCGCGTCGTGCCCGCACGCGTGCGAGACACCCGGCACGGTGGAGGCGAACGGCAGGCCGGTGTCCTCCTGGAGCGGCAGGGCGTCCATGTCCGCCCGCAGCGCCACCCGCGGACCGGTCTCCGGACCCAGGTCGCAGGTCAGCCCGGTGCCGCCGGGCAGCACCTGCGGCTTCAGGCCCGCCGCGAGCAACCGGGCCTCGACGAACTCGGTGGTCGCGAACTCACTGCGAGCCAGTTCCGGGTTGGCGTGGATGTGCCTGCGCCACTGCGTGAGGTCCGCCTCGTGTTCGACGACCCAGCGGTCGAGCCAGTCCGTCACCGCCGGCCCGCCCGACGTCGCTCGACACCCTCGAGCAGACGCTGCCGCTGCGCCGGGTCGGTGGCCGCGGCCAGCGCGGTGCCTGCCAGGGCGCGCGCGCCGTCGACCACGGCCCGGTCCGCCGACTCGGTCACGCAGGCCGCCGCGAACGCCGGCTGATGGGTGGCCGCACCGCCGGACTCGATCCCGATCACCGGGTGGATTCCCGGCAGCAGGTGGGTCACGTTCCCCATGTCGGTACTTCCCAACGGACGCAGTCCTTCCCACATCGGGGCGAGCGGACTGCGCCCCATTCGTTCGATCAGCTCACGATAGGCCTGGACCAGCCAGGGGTCCGGCACCAGCTCGTCGTAGTTCGGTGACACGGTACGGATCTCGTGCGTGCACCCGGCCGCCATCGCGCCCGCGGCGAAGCAGGCCCTGGCCCGCTCGCCGAGTTCGTCCAGGGACGCCGAGGTCCGGGCCCGCAGGTAGTAGAGCATCTCCACGTGGGCAGGCACGATGTTCGGCGCGACGCCGCCGTCGCTAACGATGCCGTGCACCTGCTGGCCCGCCGAGAGGTGCTGGCGCAGCAGCCCCACCCCGACCTGGGCGACCGTCGCCGCGTCCGCGGCGTTGCGGCCGAGTTCCGGTGCGGCCGAGGCGTGCGACTCGCGACCGCTGAAGGTGACCGCGAGGTCGGCCATCGCCAACGACACTGCGCCGGCGATGTCCTCCGGTCCGGGATGGACCATCAGCGCGGCGCCGAGCGGGTCGAAGACGCCCCTCTCGAGCATCAGCACCTTGCCCCCGCCGCTCTCCTCGGCGGGGGTGCCGAGCACCCGCACCGTGATGCCGAGACGGTCCGCGAGCGGCGCCAGCGCCAGGCCCGCACCGACCGCGGACGCCGCGATGATGTTGTGCCCGCAGGCGTGCCCGATCTCCGGCAGCGCGTCGTACTCGGCGAGGATCCCGACGACCAGCTCCCCGCTGCCGTAGCTGGCGGAGAAGGCCGTCGGCAGGTCGGCGACCGGGGTCTCGATCTCGAACCCGTGCTGCGCCAGCAGCTCCGCGGTCTTGGCCGCGCTCCGATGCTCCTCGAACGCCAGCTCCGGTTCCGCGTGAATCGAGTGGGAGAGCGCGATCAGGTCGGCCGCCGCCGAGGCGACCGCGTCGTCCACTTCCGAGTTCACCCCACCAGTGTCTCACCCGACGCGGCCGCACCCGCAGCCGACGACTCAGCCGAGGGTGAGGTTGTCCGCGGTCGTCGGGACGGCGAGCGCGCTCACGATCGACGCGTGGATGCCGGCCTTGATCCGCCCGAGATTGTTGCCGCGGACGTTGGTCGACGCCGCGGCGCGGGCCACCGCCGCCGCCAGGACGCCGTCGCCCTCGACCGCCTCGTTGACGATGCCGGTCGCGACCGCGTCGGGACCGCCGTAGCGACGAGAACTGGTCATCGCCTCCACCGCGGTCGCGCGCGGCAGCTGGGTGGTCATCAGCGCGTTCATCCCGACGGTGAAGCCCATGTTCAGGTTGGCCTCGGGCAGGCAGTAGAAGCCACGGTCCGCGCGCATCACCCGCTGGTCGTGCGAGGTGGCGAGCATGGCGCCTGCCCCGAAGGCGTGGCCCTGCACCGCCGCGACGGTGGTCATCGGGAACTCGAGCAGCCGCGCGAACACGGTGTGCACCCGGTCCAGGTACCAGTGCGCCTTGTCGAGGTTCGCGAACAACCAGTCGGTGTCGAGACCGTTGGTGAAGAACTTGCCGGTGGCCGCGGTGACCAGCGACGCGGGGCCCTCGTGGGCCTCGACCTCGTCGAGAGTGGCGTGGATCGCGTCGATCCAGTCCGGATGGAAGCGGTTCTCGCTGTCGGTCTGACCTGCGTTGCCGAGGTACAGGATGAAGACGTCACCGTCGCGCTCGAGATAAGGCATGGCCGAATACTACCTGCGGGTAACTTCCCGTGTCGTCAGTATCGTGTCCGGTCATGGGCAACCTCGAACAGCAGGCCGCGCACGTCATCGGCGAACGCACCGGCGTCGCGAAGCACGACGTCGCGATCGTGCTCGGTTCCGGCTGGCAGGAGGCCGCCGACGCGTTCGGCGAACCGGTCGCCACCGTGCCGATGGCGGAACTTCCGGGCTTCGCCGCCCCGACCGCGGCCGGCCACACCGGCCAGGTCCGCTCCGTCCGGGTGGGCGAACACCGGGTGCTGCTCATGCTCGGCCGCACCCACGCCTACGAGGGACACGAGCTGTCCCGGGTGGTGCACCCCGTGCGCACCGCCTGCGCGGCCGGGGTCGGCACGGTGATCCTGACCAACGCCGCCGGCGGGATCCGACCGGACCTGGAGGTCGGGCAGCCGGTGCTGATCGCCGACCACCTGAACCTGACCGGACGCTCCCCGCTGGCCGGTGCCGAGTTCGTGAACATGGTCGACGCCTACTCCCCCGACCTGCGGGCGCTGGCCCGCCGCGTCGACCCGACGCTGACCGAGGGGGTGTACGCGGGGCTGCCGGGACCGCACTACGAGACGCCCGCGGAGATCCGGATGCTGGCCACGCTGGGCGCGGACCTGGTCGGCATGTCGACGGTGCACGAGACGATCGCGGCCCGCGCCCTCGGCGCCCGGGTGCTGGGCCTGTCGCTCGTGACCAACATGGCCGCAGGCATCACCGGTCGGCCGCTGGACCACGCCGAGGTGCTCGCCGCCGGGGCCGCCTCGGCGGCCGCGGTGGGGGCACTGCTGAGGTCCCTGGTGGCGCAGCTGTGACCGCCGAGTCCACACCGACCGACGAGGCCCCGCTGACCTTCGGCACCGCAGGCCTCCGGGGCCCGCTGCGACCCGGCCCCGGCGGGATGAACGTCGACACCGTCACCCACACCACTGCCGGACTGGCGGCCTGGTTGCAGGGCCGCTGCCTCGGCGGCAGCACCGTCGTCGTCGGGCGCGACGCCCGGCACGGATCGGCGGAGTTCGCCACGGCCACCGCGGAGGTGCTCGCCGCGGCCGGATTCGAGGTCGTGCTGCTGCCCCGCCCCCTGCCCACCCCCGTGCTGGCGTACGCGGTCCGCGAACTTCGGGCGCCTGCGGGCGTACAGATCACCGCCTCCCACAACCCGGCAGGCGACAACGGCTACAAGGTGTTCCTCGACGGCGGTGCCCAGTTGATCTCGCCCGCCGACCGGGAGATCGAGGCGGCCGTCGCCGCGGTCGGACCCGCCACCGCGGTGCCGCGGACTCCCGTCCACCCGACCGACGACGCCCTACTGCGCGGCTACCTCGCCCGGGTCGCCGCACTGCCCCGGGGCTCGGACCGGGCACTGCGGATCGCGTTGACCCCGCTGCACGGCGTCGGCGGCGACACCGCCGTGGCGGCGCTGGCCGCCGCCGGGTTCACCGACGTCCACACCGTGGCAAGCCAATTCGATCCCGACCCGGACTTCCCCACCGTGCTCTTCCCGAACCCCGAGGAACCCGGCGCCACCGACGCCCTGCTCGAGTTGGCGGCCCGGGTCGGCGCGGACGTGGCCCTGGCGCTGGATCCCGACGCCGACCGCTGCGCGGTCGGGGTGCCAGGGCCGGGCGGCTGGCGGATGCTCAGCGGCGACGAGACCGGCGTGCTGCTGGGCGGCCACGTGCTCGAGACCGCCGGCCCGGATCCGCTCGTGGCCACCACGATCGTCTCGTCCCGACTGCTGGCCAAGGTCGCCGCGGCCCGCGGCGCCCGGTTCGCCGAGACGCTCACCGGGTTCAAGTGGCTGATGCGGGCCGGGGCCGGACTGGTGTACGCCTACGAGGAGGCGATCGGGTACTGCGTCGACCCACTCGCGGTGCGGGACAAGGACGGCATCTCCGCCGCGGTGCTCGTCGCGGACCTGGCAGCAGGGCTCGCGGCCCGCGGCCGGACCCTGCCCGACGTCCTGGACGACTACGCGGTGGAGTTCGGCGTGCACGCCACCGCGCAGGTGTCCCGGCGCGTCGACCGGCCGGGCGAGATCTCCGCACTGATGGCCCGGCTGCGCGACAACCTGCCGACCGCCCTCGCCGGCGACCCGGTGCACGCCGAGGACCTGCTGGAGCGACGCGGCCAGGGCCGCACCGACGCGGTGGTGCTCGGCGGCGAGCGCACCCGGATGGTGGTGCGGCCGTCGGGAACCGAGCCGAAGCTCAAGTGCTACCTCGAGGTGGTCGAGCCGGTGACACTCCGCAGCGACCTTCCCGGCGCCCGCGCCGCCGCGGCCGCCAGGATCCGGGCGCTGACCGACGTGGCGCTCGACCTGTGACCGGTACCTAGACTGCGTGGCGATGAACGAGGATCCGACGCTGCCCGACGCGGCCATGCACCCCGACCACCCGTCGGCGCCGATGCCGACGCCGACGCAGCATCGGGCGCCGATGCTGATCGCGGCCTTCGCCGTCGGTCTGCTCGCGGCGGCCGGGATCGTCGCGGCGGCAATGGCCTGGATCCCGGCGCCGAACCGGGGTCCCGTCCCGGTGGCGCCCCTCGTGGCGGCGGCGCCGAGCACCGTGTACGTCACGGTGCCCGCGACCTCGCCGCCGCCGGCCCCGGTCGGCACGGCCAGGATGACCGTCAATCCCGTCGTCGCGGCCGCCGCACCCGACGCCGCGACTCCGGCCGTGCGCGGCACCGACGGGCAGGGCTTCGTGGGATCCCCTGCGGCCCACTGCCGGTCCGGCCATCCCGCGGCGGCGGTCCTGCGCACCGCGGTCTCGCAGGCCGTGATCTGTCAGGGTGACGACGGCGGCTACTACTACCGGGCGGTCCGGCTCGCGGACGGCGCGGCACTCGAGGTCGGCGGCGCGAGCCCCACCGGCGACGGCTTCGTCGCCCGTACCGGCAGCTACTCCTACCTGGTGTCCCCCGTCGGCCTGACCGTCAGCCGGTACGGAAACACCCTCTCGACGCAGCAGGCGCTCGAGTTCTGGGCACGCTGAACGCGTCGGTCGACGACACCGCCGACGACGACGACGACGATCAGATCCAGCGGGGGCCGAACTGCCGGTCCCCCGCGTCGCCGAGCCCGGGCACGATGAACGCGTCCTCGTTGAGTCCCTCGTCGACGGCGGCGGTGACCAGGCGCACCGGGAATCCCGAGTTCTCCAGCGCGGCAACGCCCTGCGGGGCCGCGACCACACAGACCGCGGTGATGTCGGTGGCACCCCGGTGGACCAGCAGCTCGATGGTGCGCACCATCGAACCGCCGGTCGCCAGCATCGGGTCCAGGACGTAGACCGGGATCCCGGACAGGTCGTGCGGCAGGGATTCGAGGTAGGGCACCGGCTGATGGGTCTGCTCGTCACGCGCCATGCCCACGAAGCCGACCTGGGACTGCGGAATCAGCGAGCTGGCCTGCTCGACCATGCCGAGCCCGGCGCGAAGCACCGGCACCAGCAGCGGCGGATTCGCCAACCGCACCCCGCGGGTCGTCGCCACCGGGGTCTGCACGTCGAAGATCTCGATCTCGGCGTCCCGGATGGCCTCGTAGATGAGCATCTGGGTGAGCTGTCGCAGCGCGGACCGGAAGGTGGGGTTGTCGCTGCGCGCGTCACGCATCGTGGTCAGCAACGCGGCCGCCAGCGGATGATCGACGAATTGCGTCTCCATACCGCCAACAATATGCGCCGACGGGAACCTGTGCGGGGCAGAAGGCGTCCAACCCGGTGACAGGACAATTCATCGAACCCGGGGGGACCGAGATGAACGAGTTTTCGGCGGCGACGGACGGCATCCGCGGTTTCGGTGCGGTGGCAGGCACGCTCGCGACACAGGTGCACGCGGCCGCGGTGGGGGCCGCGGCGGCCGGGCCGGCGTTGCTCGGTCCGGCCTTCGGCCTGATCGGCGGCGAGTTCGTGACGGCCTTCGCGGCCGCCCAGGACCGCCACACTCGGTCCCTGACCGACCTGGCCGTCGTCCTCGACAGCATGTCGACCACCGCGGCGACCAACGCCGACGCGTACGACCGCGTCGACGACGGGGTGGCGACCGGCCTGCGGGTCGTCGGACCGGGGGCATGAGCATGCTCGACGTCGATGTCCTGGCCCGGCCCCTGATCGACCTGCTCGACACCTTCGGTACCGGTGTGCTGCCACCCGACGGCCCCGCAGACGCGCTGCGACTGGCCTCGGTGGCCCTGGACACCGCGTACGCCCTCGGCAGCCGCGGAATCGCCGAACTCGGCGGCGTCTGGACCGGTGCCGCCGCGCAGGCCGCGGCCGCGAAGGCGGAGCAGACGCAGGTGCAGCAGGTGCAGCTCTCGGACCGGGGTCAGGAGATCGCCACCGTCCTCACCGCGGCCTCGACGGACGTCGGTGCGGGAGTCGCGGAACTCGAGGCCCTGGTGACGTCGTTCGTCTCGGTGGCGACCGCGGCCGGCCCCGCACTGACCACCCCGGTCGGCCAGGTGATGATCCTGGCCTCGGCGATCGACCACGTCACCCGCGGCCTCGCGGTGGTGGCGCGGGTGCGGGCCGAACTGTCCGCCCACACCGCGGCGATGACCACCGGCGCCGACCGCGGCCCAGGCCGACCCGGGCGCGCTGTCTGCGGCGGTCCGCCCCAGCGGTGCCGGGCCGACCATCGACACCGCGGGGCTGCAGCAGCGGGGCGACGCGTTCAGCGGTTTCGGCCGCAGCCTCGCCGGCGCGGCCTCGGACGTACCGGGCGGGTCCTATCCGGGGTTCTCCGGCGCGCCCGCGCCCGTACTGTCCACCACCCGGACCGCCGCCGCCCCGCGCCGCGGCACCGGCGGCGCGGACTTCACCGGCCGCGGCACCGGTTCGTCGGCGGGCAGCAGCACCGGCAGCGTCGAGGTGTACCTCCCCGACGGCAGCACCGCGATGGCGCCGAACCAGGCGGCGGCCGACGCAGTCCGCAACGCGCTCAGCCAGCAGGGCGTGCCCTACCAGTGGGGCGGCACCACCCCGGGCCAGGGCCTGGACTGCTCCGGACTGACCCAGTGGGCGTACGGCGAGGCCGGAGTGGACCTGCCCAGGCTCGCGCAGGAGCAGGACATCGGGATCGCAGTCGACCAGTCCGAGCTGATGCCCGGCGACCTCGCCGTCTGGGACGGGCACGTGGCGATGGTGATCGGCGGCAATCAGATGGTCGAAGCGGGCGACCCGGTCCAGGTCAGTGCCGTGCGGACCGAGAACATCGGCATGGGCTTCCACGGCTTCTACCGGCCCACCACCGCATGACCGTCGAACCCCCCGGCGACGTCGCGACGGCCCTGGCCCGCAACCGCGCCGGGACGGTGGCGGTGCGGTGCACCGACCGCGGACTCCCGCTCGAGGTCCGACTCGACCAGCGCGAACTGCGCTACGGCGGCGCCCGGCTCGCCGCGACGATCCTGGACCTGAGCCGCCGCGCCACCGCCGAGGCCAAGGCGGTGCGTCGCATCGAACTCGCCGAGGCCGGGGTGCGCGCGGACGTACTCGACGCGCTCGGGCTGCCGACCCGCGCCGAACACTCCCGTGCCGAGCGGGCGGCCGCCGCGGACCGCCCCGCCCCGTCGAGCTGGCTGCGGCCGCTGTGAGCGCCGCCGAGATGGACCGGGTCCTCGCCGACGCCACCGGTCGGGTGGAGGCCCTGGAGGCGGCATTGCACGGCCTCACCCGGCTGCGCGCCCGGCTCACCCACCCGTCGGGCGTGCTCAGTGTCGAAGTCGACGAGAACGGCGGGCTCTGCGGGCTGTGGATCTCCGAGGCGCTGGACCGAGTCGACGCCGCCGAACTGGGACGGGCGCTGACCGAGACCGCGGACCGGGCCGCGGAAATGGTCGCCGGGCAACGAGATCGGATCCTGGCATCGCTTCACGACGCCCTCACCCACTAGGATTCCGGCCATGGCAGGAGACATCGTCCCGATCCAGCTCGGTCTGACCGACGGAGACCTCGTAACGCTGTGGGCCCCGAAGTGGCGGGAGGGAGACGACGAGTGGGAGGCCTTCCTCGGCAACGAGGAGAGCCTCTACGCGTTCGAGACGGTGGCCGAGTTGGCCGCCTTCGTCCGCAACAACTCCGCGCACGACCTCGCCGAGCATCCGTCGTGGGCGACCGTCTCCGCGCTCGCCGCCGCGGAATTCGAGCCGGACGAGGCACAGTCCTACGACCTGGTCGGGGTGCCGGAGCTGGCTGCCGAGGACCCGGACGCGGACACCGTCGCAGAGCTCGAGCGGTGCCTGGACATGGCACACACCCTCGGCGACGCCTGCGAACTCGACGTGGTCACCAAGTTCTTCGGGGCGAACCCCATCCTGGGTGCCCTGGCCGCCGGGCCCAGCGCGTTCGCCGGCCGCGAGGGCGAGGAGTACTGGTCACGGGTCGGTACCGCGCTGGCCACCGGGTGGGACGACGTGCTCGACGCGCTCGACGCCGTGATCGCCACGCCGAGCGTCGACGCCACCGCGGTCGCCGAGGCGGAGGCCGAGCTCCTCGCCGCCGAGGAGAACACGGTCGACGCGGACGACGCGGCCGGTGACGACGAGACCGACGAGGACCTCGAGTTCATGACGCTCGACCTCGACGACGACACCACCGATCCGATCGCCCTTGCGGCGGAAGAGGAAACGTTCTGGACGTCGGTCGGCATCGACCCAATCAAGATCATCACCGCAGGCGAGACCTACTACACGCTGCGGTGCTACCTCGGCGACGACCCGGTCTTCCTCGGTCGCGCCGGGCGGATCTTCGTCTTCACCTCCGAGCGGACGCTGGCCCGATACCTCGCCGACAACCACGACCACGACCTGGCGCGGGTGAGCACCTATGGCGAGGTGCAGACCGCCGCCGTCGACGGCGTCCTCGAGGTCGAGGTCACCGAGGACAACATCTACGTGCTGCCCGGACTCGTCGACGACCTGGCCGCGGGCCCGAGCTCGGTCGACGCCGACCAGCTCGACCTCGCGGTCGAGCTGCTCACCGACGCCGCGGCGTACGCGGAGGACGAGAGCACCGAGGCCGCGCTGGCCGCGTCCACGCCGCTGGGCTGGTACGTCTCCTACACGCTCAACCCCGACCCCACCCGGCTGGCACCGAGCCCGCCGTACGCCGCCGAGGCCGAGTCCTGGCGGGCGCTCGAGCGCGAGTTCGAGGGCCGGCTGCGCCCCACCGAGTAGTCCCGCGACGCACCCCGGTCGGCAGCGGTCAGCCGATCAGCACCGCGTAGCCCGGCTTGACCACGTCGTCGATGAGTCGGAGCCGATCGGGGAACGGGATGAATGCCGACTTGACGGCATTGATGGTGAATCGTTCGAGGTCGGACCAGCCGTACCCGAACGTCCGGACCAGCGCGAGCATCTCCCCGCTCATGGTGGTCGCGCTCATCAACCGGTTGTCGGTGTTGACGGTGACCCGGAACCGCAACCGCGCCAGCACGTCGAACGGGTGCTCCTCCAGGCTGGCCACCGCGCCGGTCTGGACGTTCGAACTCGGGCAGAGCTCCAGCGGAATCCGCTTGTCCCGCACATAGTTCGCGACGCGGCCGAGAACTGCGCCGCCGCCCGGCCCGATCTCGATGTCGTCGGTGATCCGCACCCCGTGGCCGAGCCGGTCCGCACCGCAGAACGCAATGGCCTCGTGGATCGACGGCAGCCCGAACGCCTCACCGGCGTGAATCGTGAAGTGCGCGTTGTTCGCCCGCATGTGCTCGAACGCGTCGAGGTGCCGGCTCGGCGGGTGCCCGGCCTCCGCGCCTGCGATGTCGAAGCCCACCACGCCCCGGTCCCGGAAGCGCACCGCCAGTTCCGCGATTTCCCGGGACCGCGCCGCGTGCCGCATTGCGGTGAGCAGGCACCCGATCCGGATCTCCCGGCCCAGCTCCCGCGCACGGGCGATGCCCTCCTCGAATCCGAGCAGCGTGTGGTGCACCACCTCGTCGAGCGTCAGCCCACGCTCGAGGTGCTGTTCCGGCGCGAATCGAACCTCCGCGTACACCACCGAGTCCTCGGCCAGGTCCAGCGCACACTCGGCGGCCACCCGCGCCAGGCCGGCCGGGGTCTGCATGACCGCGACCGTGTGCTCGAAGGTCTCCAGGTAGCGCACCAGCGAACCGCTGCCCGCGGCCGCCGCGAACCACTCGGCCAGCGATTCGGCGTCGTCCGCAGGCAGCCCCTCGTACCCGCAGTCCCGCGCGAGTTCCAGCACGGTGGCAGGCCGCAGGCCGCCGTCGAGGTGGTCGTGCAGCAGCACCTTCGGTGCGGTCCGCAGCGTCCCCAGGTCGATCGGGGCGGGGCCGGTCAGCTCGGATCGATCCGCGGGAGTGCTCATGAGCCGACGCTAGCGGGGACCGGTCCGATCCGCTCGATCACCAGCGGCCCGGCGCGGTGTGTCCCGCCGAGCGCGCACGCCCCCGCCAGTGCCGCCCGCGCGGGCCCGAACCGGTCCGGGTCGTCGGTGTACAGGGTGAACAGCGGCTGCCCCGCCCGTACGGTGTCGCCAGGCCGGACGTGCCAGCGCACCCCCGCCCCGGCCTGCACGGGTTCGCCCTGGCGCAGCCGGCCGGCGCCGAGCAGTCGGGCCGCGATCCCGACGGCCATCGCGTCCAGTCCGGTGACGACGCCGGATCCGGTCGCCGCGACCACCTCGCTCTCGCGGGCCCGCGGCAACGGCGCGACCGGGTCCCCGCCCTGCGCCCGCACCATGGCCCGCCAGCGGTCCATCGCCCGGCCGTCGCGCAGCGCCGCCGCGGGGTCCGCGTCGTACAGGCCCGCCGCCCCGAGCATTTCCTCGGCCAGGGTCAGGGTCAGGGCCACCACGTCGGCAGGCCCCCCACCCGCCAGTACCTCGACGGACTCGGCCACCTCGAGCGCGTTGCCCGCGGTGTACCCGAGCGGGCTGTCCATCGCGGTGAGCAGCGCGACGGTGTGCATCCCGGCATCGGCCCCGAGCTCGACCATCACCGTGGCCAGTTCCCGGGCGCCTGCCAGGGTCTTCATGAAGGCGCCGGCCCCCACCTTCACGTCCAGGACCAGCGCCCCGGCGCCCTCGGCGATCTTCTTGCTCATGATCGAACTGGCCAGCAGCGGGACCGACTCGACGGTGCCGGTGACGTCCCGCAGCGCGTAGAGCTTCTTGTCCGCCGGCGCCAGGCCCGCACCGGCGGCGCACACCACCGCGCCGATCTCGGGATCCACCAGGATCGCGAGGATCTCCTCGCCGGTCAGCTCGGCCCGCCAGCCGGGGATGGACTCGAGTTTGTCCAGCGTGCCGCCGGTGTGCCCGAGACCGCGGCCGGAGAGCTGTGGCACCGCGGCGCCGCACGCCGCCACCAGCGGCGCCAGCGGCAGGGTGATCTTGTCCCCCACCCCGCCGGTGGAGTGCTTGTCGACGGTGGGCCGGCGCAGTGCGGACAGGTCCATCCGCTGACCGGTGGCGATCATCGCCGCCGTCCAGCGGGCGGTCTCGGCGCGGGTCAGGCCGTTGAAGACGATCGCCATGGCCAGCGCCGACATCTGCTCGTCCGCCACCTCGCCACGCGTGAAGGCGTCGATCACCCAGTCGATCTGCCGGTCGGTGAGCTCGCGGCCGTCGCGCTTGGCGGTGATCACCGAGATCGCGTCGGTCACGCCTGTCCCCCGCGGACCCGGTCGAGGTCCTGCGGCCCGAACGCCGCGGGCAGCAGGTCCGCGAGAGCTACAGCGCCCGTGGGGGTGTCGATCGCCAACTCGGGTCCACCGTGCTCGAGCAGAAGCTGGCGGCAGCGGCCGCACGGCATCAGGATCGCACCGGAACCGTCCCGGCAGGAGAGCGCCACCAGACGCCCGCCACCGGAGCTGTGCAAGTTACTGACCAGTCCACATTCGGCACACAGGCTCAGGCCGTATGAGACATTTTCCACATTGCAACCGACCACGATTCGGCCGTCGTCGACTAGGGCCGCCGCACCCACCGGAAACCGGGAGTACGGCGCGTAGGCACCCCGCATCACCCTATCGGCATTGTCCCGCAACACATTCCACTCAGTTTCCGTCACGGTTGACCATCCTGGCACGCGCACTGAATTGATGCAGAAGATCGCCCGACGAGGCTCCGCTCCTTCGGGCAGGCAAACCTAAGAAGGATCGCGGCTCGCGGTACGAACCGCCGATTGAATTAGTTCCCGCATTCTGAGGGGATTACAGTGCAGGGAGTCGGTTCAGGTTCTCGTCGCGCCAAGGCTGAAAACTCCAGGGTCGTCCCCAGAAACAGCCGCCAGGGGTGCGACGCGTCCAATCAATGACGTTGGAGGCACAGCACTCGATGAGTAGCACGACTGAAGCCGCTCCGGCGAAGGAGCGCACACGGTCGCTATACCGGGGCGACCCCGGAATGTGGTCATGGGTTCTACACCGGATCACGGGCGTCGCAACTTTCTTCTTCCTTTTTGTCCACGTGCTCGACACCGCGCTGGTGCGAGTCAATCCGGACACCTACGACAAGGTCATCGAGACCTACAAGAACCCGCTGGTCGGGCTCATGGAGCTCGCCCTGGTCGCGATGGTGCTCTACCACGCGCTCAACGGCGTCCGGGTGATGACCATCGACTTCTGGTCGAAGGGTCCGAAGTACCAGCGCCCGATGCTCTGGATCATCATCGCGATCTGGTTCGCGGTCATGATTCCCGGCGCGGCGCGCATCTTCTACAACATGTTTGCGGGGCACTGACATGACTGAAGCCAAATCCCTCGGTACGTCGTTCGACCGTCCCGCCAGCCTGGACAGCCCGCGCTCGCCGCGGCGCCAGTCCAAGAACAACTTCGAGCTCTACGCCTGGTTGTTCATGCGCCTGTCCGGTCTCGCGCTGATCGTGCTCGTCCTCGGGCACCTGTTCATCATGCTGATGGTGGACAACGGCGTGCACCGGATCAACTTCGCCTTCGTGGCCGGCCGCTGGTCCAGCCCGTTCTGGCAGATGTGGGACCTGACCATGCTCTGGCTCGCCCAGCTGCACGGCGGCAACGGCCTGCGCACGGTGATCGCGGACTACTCCCGCAAGGACTCCACGCGCTTCTGGCTGAACACGATCCTCGTGGTGTCCATGATCCTGATCATGGCCCTCGGCACGTACGTCATCTTCACCTTCGACCCCAACATCACGGCCTAGGGGAGTAGAAACTTCATGCAGGAACATCGTTACGACGTCGTCATCGTCGGCGCCGGCGGCGCCGGGATGCGCGCAGCCATCGAGTCCGGTCCCCGGGTCCGCACCGCGGTCCTGACCAAGCTCTACCCCACCCGCAGCCACACCGGTGCGGCCCAGGGCGGCATGTGCGCCGCGCTGGCGAACGTGGAGGAAGACAACTGGGAGTGGCACACCTTCGACACCGTCAAGGGCGGCGACTACCTCGCCGACCAGGACGCCGTCGAGATCATGGCCAAGGAGGCCATCGATGCGGTGCTCGACCTGGAGAAGATGGGCCTGCCGTTCAACCGGACGCCCGAGGGCAAGATCGACCAGCGGCGCTTCGGCGGCCACACCCGTGACCACGGCAAGGCACCGGTCCGCCGGGCCTGCTACGCCGCGGACCGCACCGGTCACATGATCCTGCAGACGCTGTACCAGAACTGCGTCAAGCACGACGTCGAGTTCTTCAACGAGTTCTACGCCCTCGACCTGGCGCTGACCGAGACCGAGGACGGCCCGGTCGCGACCGGTGTCATCGCCTACGAGCTCTCCACCGGCGAGCTGCACGTCTTCCACGCGAAGTCCATCGTGTTCGCCACCGGCGGCTCGGGCCGGATGTACAAGACGACGTCCAACGCACACACCCTCACC
Organism: Rhodococcus kronopolitis; assembly: GCF_042654025.1. Taxonomy (NCBI): domain Bacteria; kingdom Bacillati; phylum Actinomycetota; class Actinomycetes; order Mycobacteriales; family Nocardiaceae; genus Rhodococcus; species Rhodococcus kronopolitis. Next base: position 614,669 of record NZ_JBHSFO010000001.1, read on the forward strand.
GGTGACGGCATGGGCATCATCTTCCGCAAGGGTCTGCCGCTGGAGGACATGGAGTTCCACCAGTTCCATCCGACAGGCCTCGCCGGCCTGGGCATCCTGATCTCCGAGGCCGTGCGCGGCGAGGGCGGCATCCTCCGCAACGCCGACGGCGAGCGGTTCATGGAGCGCTACGCCCCCACCATCAAGGACCTCGCGCCCCGCGACATCGTGGCCCGGTCCATGGTGCTCGAGGTGCTCGAGGGCCGCGGCGCCGGACCGAACAAGGACTACGTCTACATCGACGTGACCCACCTCGGTGCGGAGGTGCTCGAGGAGAAGCTCCCCGACATCACCGAGTTCGCCCGTACCTACCTGGGCGTGGACCCGGTGACCGAGCTGGTCCCCGTGTACCCGACCTGCCACTACGTGATGGGCGGCATCCCCACCAAGATCCGCGGTGAGGTGCTGCGCAACAACGAGGACATCGTCCCCGGCCTGTACGCCGCCGGCGAGTGCGCCTGCGTCTCCGTGCACGGCGCGAACCGTCTCGGCACCAACTCGCTGCTCGACATCAACGTCTTCGGCCGTCGCGCCGGCATCGCCGCCGCGGAGCACGCCGAGAACACCGACTTCGTGCCGCTGCCGGAGAACCCGGCGAAGATGGTCCAGGACTGGCTCGAGGTCATCCTCTCCGACCACGGTCACGAGCGCGTCGCGGACATCCGCACCGAGCTGCAGCAGACCATGGACAACAACGCGTCCGTGTTCCGCACCGACACCACGTTGACCAACGCACTCAAGGACGTCCGCGCCCTCAAGGAGCGATACAACCACATCACGGTGCAGGACAAGGGCAAGCGCTTCAACAGCGACCTGCTCGAGGCCCTCGAGCTCGGCTTCCTGTTGGAGATGGCCGAGGTCACGGTCGTCGGCGCACTGAACCGCAAGGAGTCGCGCGGCGGCCACGCCCGCGAGGACTACCCGGATCGCAACGACGCCGAGTACATGCAGCACACGATGGCATACAAGGAGGGCACCGGCCTGCTCTCCGACATCCGTCTCGACTACAAGCCGGTAGTCCAGACCCGCTACGAGCCCATGGAGCGTAAGTACTGATGTCCGCACCCGTTGTAGACAAAGACGCCCCCGCCCTGCCGCCCGTGCCCGAGGGCGCCGTCATGGTGACCCTCAAGATCGCCCGGTTCAACCCGGAGGACGGCGACGGTCAGCGCTGGGAGAGCTTCCAGGTCCCGGCCCTGCCGACCGACCGCATGCTGAACCTGCTGCTGTACGTGAAGGGCTACCTGGACGGCTCCCTGACGTTCCGGCGCTCCTGCGCGCACGGCGTGTGCGGCTCGGACGCCATGCGGATCAACGGCGTCAACCGTCTGGCCTGCAAGATCCTGATGAAGGACATGCTGCCCAAGGACGGCAAGCCCGTCACCATCACCATCGAGCCGATCAAGGGCCTGCCGGTGGAGAAGGACCTCGTGGTCGACATGGAGCCCTTCTTCGACGCGTTCCGCGCCGTGAAGCCGTTCCTCATGACCACCGGGAACGAGCCGACCTACGAGCGCATCCAGTCGCAGGCCGACCGCGCCCGTTTCGACGACACCACCAAGTGCATCCTCTGCGCGTGCTGCACCACCTCGTGCCCGGTGTACTGGGCGGACGGAAGCTACTTCGGTCCGGCCGCGATCGTGAACGCACACCGGTTCATCTTCGACAGCCGTGACGAGGGCGCCAGCGAGCGTCTCGACATCCTGAACGACAAGGAAGGCGTGTGGCGCTGCCGCACCACCTTCAACTGCACCGACGCGTGCCCCCGTGGCATCCAGGTGACGAAGGCGATCCAGGAAGTCAAGCGCGCTCTCCTGTTCGCCCGATAGTTCGAATCCCACCATTTGGATGTTAAAAGAAAAGGCACGGTTCTCATGTAACGAGAACCGTGCCTTTTCCGATGTCAAGTCGGCTACCAATCGGTTACCCTTGGCCGAACAATCGATGCGCCTCACCCGAGGACGCACACATGAAGGGACCGGGGACCACGGCAATGGAGTCAGACTTCGCATCTCGACTGAACAAACTTTTCGAGACCGTGCACCCGGCCGGCCGAAAGCCGCACACCAACACCGAGGTTGCCGAGTCGCTCAACGCCTCCGGCCATCGGATCTCCAAGCCGTACATCTCGCAGCTGCGCAACGGTCAGCGGACCAACCCGTCCCCCGACACCGTCGCCGCGCTGGCCCAGTTCTTCAAGGTGAAGTCCGACTACTTCTTCGACGACATCTACGCCGCTCGAATCGACCATGACCTCGAATTGCTTGCGCAGCTTCGTGGTTACGGACTCCGCCGCCTCTCGGCCCGAGCGTTCGACCTGTCCTCCGAGTCGCAGGAGCTACTCACGGCCATGGCCGAGAAGCTCCGCCGGAGCGAGGGGCTACCGGCGACTCCGCCGGACTCCACCGAGTAGACAAAAGGGGCCGGGTGCATTGCACCCGGCCTCTTTGCGTACGGTGTTCGACTATTCATACCAAGGGATTGAGAACGTGACGACGACCAACCGTCGCCGTGGAGCCCGACGCGCACTGGCGGTCGGGCTGCTACTCGGCACCACCGCCGTACTTCCGGCGCTCGTACTGGCCCAGTCGGGAGCGGCTCCGGCGCCCGACGGCGGCCGGATGGTCGAGGCCAGCAAATTCGGGGACAAACACTGCGACGACGATGATCGTCACGGTCACCATCACGATCATCACCACTGCGGCGGCGGCAAGCCGACCAAGCCCCCCAAGCCGACGAAGCCCCCGAAGCCGACGACCACTCCCCGGCCCACGACTTCGGTTGTGCCCACCACGACTGTCGTCGCACCGACCACGACGACTGAGGCGCCCACGACCACGACTGAGGCGCCGACCACCACGTCGGAAGCACCCACCACCACGACTGAGGCGCCCACCACCACGTCGGAAGCACCCACCACCACGACTGAGGCGCCCACCACCACGTCGGAAGCACCCACCACCACGACTGAGGCGCCGACCACCACGTCGGAAGCACCCACCACCACGACTGAGGCGCCCACCACCACGTCGGAAGCACCCACCACCACGTCGGAAGCACCGACCACCACCGAGGCGCCCACCACGACCACGGAAGCACCGACGACATCCGTCGCACCCACCACCTCGGAAGTTCCGACCACCACGACTGAGGCGCCAGCCACGACGACCGAAGCGCCCACCACCACCTCGGAAGCGCCCACCACCACGTCGGAAGCACCGACCACCACCGAGGCGCCCACCACGACCACGGAAGCACCGACGACATCCGTCGCACCCACCACCTCGGAAGTTCCGACCACCACGACTGAGGCACCGACCACCACGTCCGAGGCGCCGGCCACCACCACCGAAGCACCGACCACGACGACCGAAGCGCCCACGACCACGTCGGAAGTACCGACCACCACGTCGGAATCGCCCACCACCACGATTTCGGTCACGCCGACGACTTCGGCCAAGCCCGCCACTTCGACGAAGACCACCACACCGGCCAGGCCCACGACTCCCGCCTCCGCGCCCGCGCCGACAACGACGCCGACCAGTTCCGTCGTCCCGACCGTTCCCGCTGCCGCCGGCCCCCCGGACCCCAGTGACGGTCCTCAGCCGACCGATCCGACCGATCCGACCGATCCGACCGATCCGACCGATCCGACCGACGATCCGCTGCCGCCGACCGACGAGGCACCGGCGACGGAGCCGGACCCGCAGACCCCGCCGGGCGAGCAGTCTGTGACCGACGAACCCGACCTCGCGCCGGCTGACGCCCGGGTCCAGGCACTGGCGGCCCGTCCGGGCGTCGAAGCCGCGGCGCTCGCGTCGGGTCAGACGCTCACGGCGGCCGCCGCTGAGGTCTCCGCGGCACCGACGCTCCCCGACGGGGACATCGGCGCGGCAACCGCAGGTGTCAGCGCAGTCCTCCTTGCGGCGGGTGCCACCGGATTCGCCAGCTTCCGCGGCGCCAGGGCCACCCGAACCCGCCTCAACCTCGCCCGCGCCGAGTTCCTGGACCCGCGATGATGTCGGGCAACGCGGCGGGTAGCCGCCCGATTCGCTCACATCGTCGCGTCCTCGCCGCGGTCGACGCCGTCCTCGACATGGCCGCGCAGACACACTCGGTGACCATCGAGGACATCGCCGCGGCCCTCGCCGAGGTTCGTCAGCGCCCGATCCAGATCCAGTTCGCCGACCTGGGCCCCGGTGTGTGGGGGCAACGCCGCGAGTTCTCGGACCGAGACGAGATCGTGCTCGCCCGCAGCCTGCCGAGCGTCGAACGCACCCTGGCGCACGAGATCGGCCACATCGTGTTCCGGCATCCCGGCGCCGAGACCGCCGAGACCGTCCTCGCCGCGGACGACGACCTGATCGCATACATGCTCAGCCAGCGGGCGGCGGCCTCGTCCGAGGTCACGCACGAGGCCCTGCACGAGTGGGAGGCGGAGGCTTTCGCCGCACGACTGCTGCAACGTCTCGGGCACTTCGAGCACGACCAGAACTGGCGTCCACTGCTCTGCTACGACGAGGCACTCGGATGATCACCTGGATAGTCGCACTGATCTGCTCGACCGCCGTCGGCGCCCGGATCGGCCGCCTCACCGTTCGCCCGCCGTCGCTGGCACGGGTGTCCATCGCGATTGCGGCGATCGCGGTCACCCTGGCCGCGACGATCGACACCGACACCATGATCGACATGCTCGACTCCACCGGGCTCGGCACCGCCGAGACCGCGTTCACGGTGTCCTGGATCGCGTTCACCACCGCGACTGCCCTGATCGCGGCCGTCTCGCTGCCACGGGTCAGTGCCTGGCCGCAGTGGTTGCTCTCGGCCGCCGCCGTCGGCGTGGGACTGGCGGTGACCACGGTCGAACTGGTCGCCGCCGGCCACAGCCCGGTCACCGACCTGTACCTGGCTGCCGCCGGCCTGTTCGCGGTGGGCGCAGGCGCCCGGCAGATCAGATGGAACCCGTTGGGCCGCGCCATCGGCCTGTTCTGCGCGGGCACCCTCGTCGTCGCCGCGATGTGCCTGCGGTCCCTGTTCGCAGGCCCGACCCGGGACCTCGCACTCACCAGCGGGTGGTGGTCGCTCGCCATCGTCCTGATCAGCGCCGGTTGCTCGTCGGTGATGATCGAGTCCTGGCTCCGGGCCAAGACCGACCTTCGCCGCACGTTCCGGCTGTGGTCGACGCTGACCCGCGCCCACCCCGAACTCCTCGACACCGACTACCGCTCGGCGACGGCGGCGCTGGCGTCGAGCGACCGCATCTCCCAGATCCTCGACGGCCTCTATCTCCATGCCGGCGGCGGGCTGGTGACCGCGGACGACTCACAACCGCCGACCGCGCTCTCCGAGCATGCCGACGAGGTCGCGCAGTGGCTGCACCGGTCCGCCGTCGCCGTCGAACTGTTCAACCCGGCCTGGCTCAGCACCCCCGACCACCTCGGCGACCGCGACTGGATCGTCGCCGTCGCGACCGCCTACAACGCGGGACCGCGGGTCTCGGCACCGGCCGAGTTATCGGATACCCTGCCTTCTCGATGACTGTGCAGGCGCGAACCCTGGCCACACTGATCACCGCGGCGGGGGTCGCGTTGATCGGTGCCCCCGTCGCTGCCCAGCCCCCGCCACCCGGGCCGCCGGGCGCCACCACGGTCACCACCACGCCGTTCACCACACCCAACACCGACAACTGCCCGCACCGCAGTTCGCCGCCCCGGGCGATCGACCTCTCCGAGGTGCCCGCCCCCGGCCAGTCGGCGCCACGGCCGCTGCCGGTCCCCGCAGATCCGGTCGGCGGCGGACGGCTCGGCGAGTGCGGCACGCTCGCACCGGCAGGCACTCCCCCGCTGCCCGCCGACATCTCGGCCACCGGATGGGCGCTGGTGGACCTCGACTCGGGCGCCGTCGTGGCCGCGAAGGACCCGCACGGCCGGTACCGGCCCGCGAGCACCATCAAGATCCTGCTGGCGTTGGTCGCCCTCGACGAGCTCGACCTGGACCGCACAGTGGTGGCGACCGCCGAGGACGCGAACACGGAGGGCAGCGCCGTCGGGCTCGGCAAGGACGGGCGCTACACCAACCGGCAACTGCTGCAGGGGCTGGTGATGGCGTCCGGGAACGACGCCGCCCACGCGCTCGCCGCGCAGCTCGGCGGCGACGAGTCCGCCGTGGCCAAGATGAACGCCCTGGCCGCGCGGCTCGGCGCGCTGGACACCCGGACCGCGACACCGTCCGGCCTCGACGGTCCCGGCATGTCCAGCTCCGCCTACGACCTCGCCCTGCTGTTCCGGGAGGCCATGCGCAACAGCACCTTTGCGGCACTGATCCACACCGAGACCGTGCAGTTCCCCGGGTTCCCGAAGGACCCGACCAACCCGGACGACACCGAGCATCCGGAGTTCACCCTCGCCAACGACAACAAGCTGCTCTACAACTACGACGGCGCGCTCGGCGGCAAGACCGGGTACACCGACGACGCGCGGCAGACCTTCGTCGGCGGAGCCGAGCGCGGCGGCCGCCGTCTCGCGGTCACCCTGATGGCAGGCGACGTCAAACCGATCCGGCCGTGGGAGCAGGCCGTCCGGCTGCTCGACTACGGGTTCGCGCAGCCGGAGACCGCGCAGGTCGGCACCCTGGTCGAGCCGGGCACCGGGTCCGCGCCGGACACCGCACCGGTCACCCTGGCCGCTCCCCCCGCGGACGCCCTGTCCGATGACGCCTCGTCGAGCGACACCGCGAGTGCCGTGTCCGCGGCCGGACCGGGTACCGCCGCGGCCACCGGGCGCGACCGGGCCACCGTGGCGCTGGTCGGCGCCGCGGTCATCGGCGCGCTGTTGCTCGCGGCGCGGCGAGTGCAACGCCGGCGGCGCTGAGCGCGCACACGCCGGGCGGTCCGGTCAGTCCGGGTCGCGACGTCGCCGCAGCAACCCGCCGAGCCCGAGGGTGGCCACCACGCCGACGCCGACCAGCGCCAGCGACTCGGCGAGCGTCGGTCCGCCTGCCCGCGACGAATTGACCTCGATGACAACCGGGTCCGGCGGCGGCACGAAGGCCAGCGCCTGATTCTCCGATGCCGTGGCCGCCCAGGCGGTGGCCAGCAGCACCAGTCGGGCGGTGAAGTAGATGAACACCAGCAGGCCGATGATCGGCCCGAACGTCACTCCGGCGGGCGAGTTGGTCACCGACTGCAGGTAGACGACGCCGATCCGTTTGAACACCTCGAAGCCGATCGACGCGAACAGCGCCGCGGCCGCCGCGCTGCGCACGGTCACCGGCTCCCGCGGCAACCGCGCGATCGTCCACACGAACAGCGCCCACGTCGCCACCACCGCCAGCAGCGAGGTCAGCACCCGCACCGCGACGGCCACCCAGGCCACGTCGTCGATGCCCAGCCAGGCCAACACCGTCCCGGTCACGGCGCCGTCGGCAACCACCGTCAACCCCACCGACAGCGCCAGCATCCCGAACAGGCCCAGCAGCTTGACCAGGTCCCTGAGCTTGGTGCGGACGAAGTTGGTCGCCGGGTGCCGCTGGTCCCACATGGCGCTGAGCGCCTCACGCAGGTTCGCCATCCAGCCGAGCCCGGAGTACGCGGCGACGACCAGGCCGATCACCCCGACCCGGGTGCGGGCGTCGATGGCCGCGGTGATCAGGTCGTTGATCTGGTCACCCAGGTTGCCGGGCAGGGCCTTGCTGACCGCGTCGTGAATCGACGTCAGCCAATCCGGGTGTTGCACCAGGACGAAACCGGCCGCGGCGAACCCCACCATCAGCAGTGGGAACAGCGCGAACACGCTGAAGTAGGTGATCCCGGCGGCGAAGTAGTCGCCCTTCTGGTCCTGGTAGCGACCGCCCGCCCGGATCAGGTGGTCGAGCCACGGTCGTGCCGCGCGTTGACGCTCGAAGAAAGCCTTCACGTCCGGCACGATGGCTCAGCCCTTCTTCCGTCAGGCCTTCTGGGGCAGGAACCCCACCTTGTCGTACACCGTAGCGAGGGTGCGTGCCGAAACCTCGCGGGCGCGGTCCGCGCCTGCCTCGAGGATCCGGTCCAGCTCCGCCTCGTCGGCGAGGAAGCCGTCCACCTTGGCCTTGAGCGGCGTCACGAACTCGACGAGCACCTCGGCGGTGTCGGACTTCAGGTCGCCGTAGCCCTTGCCCTCGTAGCCGAGCACCAACTCGTCGACGGTGCGGCCCGAGAGCGCTGCCTGGATGGTGAGCAGGTTGCTCACGCCGGGCTTGTTCTCCCGGTCGAAGCGGATCTCCCGCTCGTTGTCGGTGACCGCGGACTTGATCTTCTTGGCGGAGACCTTGGGGTCGTCGAGCAGGTTGATCAGGCCGGCTTCCGAGGCCGCCGACTTGCTCATCTTCGACGTCGGGTCCTGCAGGTCGTAGATCTTCGAGGTGCCCTTGATCATCTGCGCCTCGGGGATCACGAACGCCTTGCCGAACCGGGTGTTGAAACGCTGAGCGAGGTCCCGCGCCATCTCCAGGTGCTGTCGCTGGTCCTCGCCCACCGGCACCCGCTGCGGGCGGTAGAGCAGGATGTCCGCGGCCATCAGCACCGGGTAGGTGAACAGCCCCACCGTCGCGGACTCGGTGCCCTGCTTGGCGGACTTGTCCTTGAACTGCGTCATCCGGCTGGCCTCGCCGAACCCGGTGATGCAGTTGAGCACCCACGCGAGCTGGGCGTGCTCGGGGACCTGGCTCTGCACGAACAGGGTGGACCGGTCGGGGTCGATGCCGAGGGCCAACAGCTGGGCCGCGGCGATCTTGGTGCGCCGACGCAGCTCCTTCGGGTCCTGCGGGACCGTGATCGCGTGCAGGTCCGGGATGAAGTAGAAGGCGTCGAACTCGTCCTGCAGCGGCACCCACTGCGCCAGCGCACCGAGGAAGTTGCCGAGGTGGAACGAGTCGGCGGTCGGCTGGATGCCGGAGAGCACCCGGTGCCGGGCGGCGGTGGCGGTGGGTGCGGAAGTCGCTGGTGCAGAGGATTCGGAACTCGACATGCGCTCGATCCTTTCATGTCCCGACCGAGGCGCACCGCCACGCCCCGTCCCCGGCCGGGCGGCGGTCAGGACCCGAGCGCGGCCAACCGGTGCCCGGCCGCGACCCACCGCCGGGCCAGCGACGCGCTCGCGTCCGCGTCGGCCTGCAAGATCAGCCGGAACGGCGCCGCCGCGTGCGCCGCGGCCCGGTCCTCGACGGCCTCGGCGAACCAGCGCAGTTCGTCGGGTTCGGCCACCAGCAGGTCGTCCGCGCCACGGACGACCACGATCAGCCCCGCCGACTCCCCCAGCCAGTCGGCCGCGTCGCGCAGGCACTCGTCGAAGGCGTCCTTGTTGGCGCCGAAGTAGTACGGGAACTGCAGCGCGGCCGCGAACTCGTCGAATACCCCGGCCACCGTCGTCATGGCGCGGCCACGCACCACCCGGACGGTGTACCCGTCGGCCGCCAGCGCGGCGGCGGCGTTGTCCGCGGCGCGGGGCGAGCCGGTCAGCAGCCCGGTCGCCGGGCCGGCGCCGGCGACGAATTCGGTCACCGTGGTCATCAGCGCATCCTCACGAAGCTGGTGTAGTGGTCGGCGGTGTACCAGGCGGAGCCGTCGCTGCCGGTGACGATCCGTTCCGCGTCACGCGTCTCGCCGCGACGCTTCGGGTTGACGTCCCACTCCCGGTAGCTGACCGTGGCCCCCGACCCGGTCTTGGCGGGTAGCGTCCGGTCCCGGTTGCGCCAGGGGTCGCCGCCCTTGGTCCCCGGCGCGTTCGCCGAGTCCGGCCAGTCGCCAGAGTCGATCTCGTCGAGCGTCGCCAGTGCGGCCGCGGTGACCGCGGCGGGGACCACCCCGCGGGGACCGGCGGTCGGCGGCGGGGTGGCGGCCTGGCTGACGGGTCGCGTGGACGACGCGACCGTGACCGACCCGTCCGGCTCTACGACCACACGCTGCGGCATCGTCGAGGTGCCCGGCGCCTGCGTGGTGGTCACGGACTCCGCGACCGTCGCGTCCTGCCCGGTGCCACCGCCGCCGCCCGCCGTGGCGTACGCGACCAGCCCGAGCAGGACCAGCAGCAGTACCCCGACGACGACGCGGGAGCGGGTCCCGAGCCGGCTCACCGGTACTGGACCGTGACCGGCGCGTGGTCGGACCACCGCAGGTCGTAGGACACCGCCCGTTCGACGACGGCCTCCTTGGCCAACTCCGCGAGCGCGGGCGTGCACACCTGGTAGTCGATGCGCCAGCCGGAGTCGTTGTCGAACGCCTTGCCGCGGTAGGACCACCACGTGTACGGCCCGTCCACGTCCGGGTGCAGCCCACGGACCACGTCCACCCAGCCGAGGTCACCGAACACCGAGCCCATCCACTCCCGCTCGTGCGGCAGGAAGCCCGAGTTCTTCTTGTTGCCCTTGTGGTTCTTCAGGTCGAGCTCGGTGTGTGCGATGTTCCAGTCGCCACAGACCGCCACCTTCCGCCCCGTCGCCGCGGTCGTGCGCAGGTGCGCGCCGAAGGAGTCCAGGAATCGCTCCTTCTCCTCCTGCCGCGGCGTCTGCGCCTCCCCCGACGGCAGGTAGAGGCTGGCGACGGTCAGGTCGTCGAAGTCGACCTCGAGGTAGCGGCCGGCGTCGGCGAACTCGTCGTCACCGTGCCCGACGCGGACCGCGTCGGGCACCACTCGGGAGAGCACCGCCACCCCGTTGCGCCCGGCGACCGCGGACTCGGCCGACGCCAGCTGCCAGCCCGCGTCGAGGGCCGGGGCGAGCGCCTTGCGCAGCTGCGCGTCGGTGGCCCGGGTCTCCTGCAGACACACCACATCGGCGGTGGTGTCGGCGAGCCAGGCCAGCAGGCCGTGCTCCTTCGTGGTGGCGGCGCGGACGCCGTTGACGTTGACGGTGGAGATGATGTGCGGCACGGCTAGCACCGTATCCAAGTCGGGTACGAAAATCAGATCCCGCCGGTCAGCCGACGGATGTCACCGTGGCAGACGCGCTCGCTCGGCGCTGCAGGACCACCGCGGTGGCGAGCACTCCCAGTCCGGCCACGGCCAGCAACGATCCCACCGCCGCCGGGGCCGTGTACCCGTAGCCGGCCGCGATCACCACGCCGCCGATCCAGGCGCCGAACGCGTTGGCGATGTTGAGCGCGGCATGGTTCAGCGACGCGGCGAGTGTCTGCGCGTCGTCCGCGACGTCCATCAGGCGGGTCTGCAGTCCGGGTACCAGCGACGAGCCCACGACGCCGATCAGGAAGACGAACACCAGCGCGGTCACCGGGTTCCGGACGGCCAGCCCGAACACCGCCAGGATCACCGCCATCGCGGCCATCGCCCCGAACAGTCCCGGCATCAGGACCCGGTCGGCCAGGTAGCCACCGAGGTAGTTGCCGACCACCATGCCGACCCCGTAGATCATCAGGGCGAGTGGGACGAGGGACTTCGCCAGCCCGGACACCTCGGTCAGCGTGCTGCTGATGTAGCTGTAGACGGCGAACATCCCGCCGAAGCCCACCATCGCGACGATCAGCGTCATCCACACCTGGATTCGGCGCAGCGCGCCGAGTTCGGTGACCGGATTGGTCACCGGCATGCCGTCGAGCCGCGGGATCCAGGCCGCCAGTGCGGCCACGGTGGCGACACCGATCACCGCGACCAGGGCGAACGCGCTGCGCCAGCCGAGGCTCTGACCGATCCACGTCGCCACCGGCACCCCGACCACGTTCGCCACCGACAGCCCCATCATCACCGTCGCGACGGCCTTCGCCCGGTGCCCCGGCTCGGCGAGGTAGGCGGCCACCAGCGCGGCCACCCCGAAGTAGGCGCCGTGCGGCAGGCCTGCGACGAACCGCGCGGCCATCAGCGTCGAGTAGGACGGCGCGAGCACCGACGCAAGGTTGCCGACGGTGAAGGCGACCATCAGCGCGATCAGCAGCGTGCGACGCGGCACCCGCGCGGCCAGTGCGGCGATGGTGGGCGCGCCGACCACCACGCCAAGCGCGTACGCGGAGATCAGGTGCCCGGCGGTCGGCTCGGAGATGCCGAGGCCGGCGGACATCTCGGGCAGCAGGCCCATCGCGACGAACTCGGTGGTACCGATCCCGAACCCGCCCAGGCACAGGGCGAGGATCGCCGGCCGGCGCGAGGTGGTCACCGCTCAATGGTGGTGGCCACGGTGGTGCAACTCCAAACGGTGGGCTGTGAATTCACTCACCGGCCGCCCACGAGACGACGAACGGGACGCTCGAGGTTCCGAGCGTCCCGTTCGTCGGGTCAGTCCTGGCGACTGCGTACGGCTAGCGCGAGGCGTACGACTTCTGCAGGTTCTCGTCCAGCGCACCGAGGAACTCCTCGGTGGTCAGGTAGCCCTGCTCGCCGCCGACCAGGGACGCGAGGTCCTTGGTCATCTGGCCGCCCTCGACGGTCTTGATGACGACGTCCTCGAGCTGCTGCGCGAAGCCGATGACCTCGGGGGTGCCGTCCAGCTTGCCCCGGTGCTCGAGCCCACGGGTCCACGCGAAGATGGACGCGATCGGGTTGGTCGAGGTGGGCTTGCCCTGCTGGTGCTGACGGAAGTGCCGGGTGACGGTGCCGTGCGCGGCCTCCGCCTCGACGGTCTTGCCGTCGGGGGTCATCAGCACGGAGGTCATCAGACCCAGCGAGCCGTAGCCCTGTGCGACGGTGTCCGACTGGACGTCGCCGTCGTAGTTCTTGCAGGCCCAGACGTAGCCGCCCTCCCACTTGAGCGAGGAGGCAACCATGTCGTCGATGAGCCGGTGCTCGTAGGTCAGGCCCGCGGCGTCGAACTCCGCCTTGAACTCTTCCTCGTAGATCCGCTGGAACTCATCCTTGAACATGCCGTCGTAGGCCTTGAGGATGGTGTTCTTCGTGGAGAGGTACACCGGGTAGTTCTGCTGCAGGCCGTAGGCCAGCGAGGCCCGGGCGAAGTCCTGGATCGACTTCTTGTAGTTGTACATGCCCATCACGACGCCGCCGTCTTCCGGCATCTGGCACACCTCGTGCTGGATCGGCTCGCTGCCGTCCTCCGGGGTGAAGGTGATGGTGACGGTGCCCGGTCCGCCGACCTTGAAGTCGGTGGCGCGGTACTGGTCGCCGAAGGCGTGACGCCCGACGATCACCGGCTTGGTCCACCCGGGGACCAGACGCGGGACGTTCGAGATCAGGATCGGCGCCCGGAAGATGGTGCCGCCGAGGATGTTGCGGATGGTGCCGTTGGGCGACCGCCACATCTTCTTCAGGCCGAACTCCTCGACGCGCGCCTCGTCGGGGGTGATGGTCGCGCACTTGACGCCGACGCCGTGCTTCTTGATGGCGTTCGCGGAGTCGATGGTGACCTGGTCGTCGGTAGCGTCCCGGTGCTCGATGCCCAGGTCGTAGTACTCGAGGTTCACATCCAGGTACGGATGGATCAGCTTGTCCTTGATGAACTGCCAGATGATGCGGGTCATCTCGTCGCCGTCAAGTTCGACGACGGTTCCCTCAACCTTGATCTTGGACATGTGGTGTTCGCGTCCTCCTAGGAAGTATTCCCTGGTCACACGGCGCGAGGCCCGCTTCGTGAGCGAGGCCCCGGGCGACTAAATCAGTAAACCAATTACACGGCGCGCCTACTCGACTCGGCCCGCCAAACATGACAAGCGTACTGCTAGCGCACCGAAGCGCAACCCCCGGGCCCGCCCGCGCGAAACCCTACTGGCGAGTAACTTTCCGCTGGTCAGCACCGATCTCACCGGACCAGCCGACCGACCGTGCGGTGCAGCGCCCAGGACACCGGCACCGAGATTGCGACCGTCACCGCGAACACCAGCAGCGTCGATCCCTCGAAGGTCCGGTAGCCGAGCGCCGCGAACACCAGCTCCAGCACCAGCAGGTGCACCAGGAACAGCTCGTAGGAGATCTCACCGAGCCAGACCACCGGCGCCGACGCGCACAGGCGCCCCAGCGGCCCGGCGTCGTCGCCGACCACCAACGGCGCCACCAGGCACACCGCCGCCAGCAGGTACAGCATCGACTTGGCCACCGCGTCACTCGCGGCAGCCGGCACGATCGTCGCCTCGCCTGCCAGCGGCGTGCAGGCCAGCGCGAAGAAGTAGAGGGCCAACGCGCCCGCCGCGTACGGGTTGCACCGGCGCACCGTCACCGCCGCGAGGGCGAGCAGCATGCCACCCGCGAACCACGCCACGAAGCCCGGCAGCCACAGCCTCGCGACATAGGGCAGACCGGCGTCGCCGTGCGTGAACACCGTCCACAGCGGGGTGACCGCGACGATCCCCGTCAGCGCCGCCGCGATCCGCCCCGGCCGCCACTGGCCCCGGCAGATCACCGAGACGATCAGCCAGCCGAGGACCGGCAGCACCAGGTAGAAGCTGACCTCCACGGCCAGGCTCCACATCTGGGTCAGACCGACGTGCAGGTCCCCGGCCCGGTAGATCTGGGTGAGCGTCAGGTTGCGCGCGAACCCCGACCAGCCGAGCCCGGTGACACCCGGGTCACGGAACAGGTACACCGCGTAGACCGCGATCACCGCGATCCAGTACGCGGGCAGGATCCGGCGGGCCCGGTGCCACAGGTAGTCCCGCGTCGTCGGGAGCTCGCGCTCCCCCGCGGCCGCCCGAAGCCAGGGCCGGAACAGCAGGAAGCCGGAGAGCACGAAGAAGACCGTGACCCCGATCTCGAGCCGCGCGTAGACCGCCCCGATCAGGTCGTCGGTGTAGCGACCGGTCCAGAACCCGACGTGGGTACCCACCACCAGCAGCGCCGCCACGGCTCGCAGCCCGGTCAGCGCGCCGATTCGCGTCACCGGCCGCGGGGCCGCGACCAGGTCCACACTCACTGCCACCGCGTCACTCCCGGATCCGACGGACCCGCGCGTCGTCGGGCCGGCCGAAGGGTTCTCGACCGGGCGAGAACACTAGCCGCACCGCCGTCGGCCCGGCACTGGCCCCGGCGCCGCCGACGGGGTGTGATGGTGAGGATGCGCAGCGCCTCAGCGGAGAAGGAGCCGACGATGACCGATCTCCCGCCATCGGCCCGGGTCGGTCCCCGCGGCGCCCGACCGGAGGGCACGCCATGGCGCCGAAACGCATCCTGATCCTCGGCGGCGGCTTCGCCGGCCTCTGGAGCGCGGCGGGCGCCGTCCGCAAGCTCGACAAACTCGGCCTCGGTCCCGACGTGGCCAGGGTGACCCTGGTCAACCGCGACGGATTCCACGGCATCCGGGTCCGCAACTACGAGCCCGACATCGCGTCGGCCCGCGTCCCGCTCGCCGGGGTACTGGACCCGATCGGTGTCGATCTGGTGCAGGGCGAGGTGACCGCGATCGACACGTCCGGGCGGTGCGTCACGGTCGCGTCGGCGTCGGGGCCCCGGATCCTGACCTACGACCGGATGGTCTTCGCGCTCGGCAGCGAACTCGCCCGCCCGCCCGTCCCCGGGCTCGCCGAGCACGCCTTCGACGTCGACACCTACGACCACGCCGTCCGGCTGACCGCGCACCTCGACTCGCTGGCCGACGCGGAGCGGTACCCGGGTCAGTTCACCGCAGTGGTGGTCGGCGCCGGGTTGACGGGTATCGAGACCGCGACCGAACTGCCCGGCCGGCTCCGGCGGGTCCTGGACCGGGCGGGGCGGACCGACCCCGTCCGGGTGATCCTGGCGGACCACAACCCCCGACTCGGCTCGGACATGGGCGAGTCGGCACGGCCGGCCATCGACGGCGCGCTGGCCGAACTCGGGATCGAGGCGTGGCCGGGCACCGAGATCACCTCGATCGGTCCGACCGGCGTCCGGCTCGGCACCGGCACCGTGGTGCCCGCGGGCACGGTGATCTGGTGTGCGGGCATGCGCGCCAGCCCGCTCACGCGGTTGTTCGCGGTCGAACTGGACAGCGTGGGACGCCTGCCCGTCGACGAGTTCCTCCGACTACCCGGGCGGCCCGGCGT
The DNA here is from genome assembly GCF_042654025.1 of Rhodococcus kronopolitis. Classification (NCBI taxonomy): domain Bacteria; kingdom Bacillati; phylum Actinomycetota; class Actinomycetes; order Mycobacteriales; family Nocardiaceae; genus Rhodococcus; species Rhodococcus kronopolitis. Next base: position 630,651 of record NZ_JBHSFO010000001.1, read on the forward strand.
CCTCGCGGCGGGCGACGCGGCACGCGCGACGGTCGACGCAGGCAGGCCCTCGGTGATGTCGTGCCAGCACGGGCGGCCGATGGGACGCATCGCCGGGCACAACGTGGTGGCCGACCTGTTCGGAGTGCCGATGATCGCCCTGCGCATCGCGTGGTACGTCACGGTTCTGGACCTGGGACCCGCAGGCGCCGTCTACACCGAGGGCTGGGATCGGCGGGTGGTGACCACCGGCGCGGCCGCCAAGGCGACGAAACAGACCATCAACCGCAGGCGCATCTATCCGCCGCCCGGCGGTGACCGCGCCGCGATCCTCGCGGCCGCCGCGCCGCTCGTTCAGGAACCACCCACCGCCTGAGCGCCTCGGCTTGCGGTCAGGGCAGTGGGGCCGACTCCGGCGCCGGTTCCACGGCCGGCCGTCGCGCCACGAACACCCGGTAGGCGATCGTGAGCAGCACCAGCCACACCAGCCCGACGACCAGTGCCACCCGGGTGTCCGCGACCACGGCCAGCACCACGATGACGAACACCAGGAAGCCGAACGCCACCAGCTGCCCGTACGGCCAGAACGGCACCGGGAAGCGCAACTCGGCCACCTCGTCGGCACTCATCTGCCGCCGCGACGCGTACTGCGAGAGCAGGATCATCAGCCACACGAAGATCGTCGCGAACGTCGCGATCGACGCGATGACCAGGAACACCCGGTCCGGGATCAGGTAGTTCAGCACCACCGCGAGCAGCAACGCGGCGGTCATCACCACCACCGTCATCCAGGGCACGCCGCTGCGCGAGACCCGCTTCATCACGGCCGGCGCCTGCCCCCGCTGGGCCATCCCGTACATCATCCGGCCCGCGCCGAAGACGTCGCTGTTGATCGCGGACAGCGCCGCGGTGATCACCACGACGTTGAGCACCGTCGCCGCCGGACCGATGCCGAGCCCGGCGAAGATCTGCACGAACGGGCTGCCCTCTGAGCCGATCTCCTGCCAGGGGTTCAGCGCCATGATCACCGCGAGGGTGAGCACGTAGAACAGCACGATCCGGACCGGCACGGTGTTGACCGCGCGCGGGATGGTGCGCGCGGGGTCCTCCGCCTCGCCCGCGGTGATGCCGATGATCTCGGTGCCCCCGAAGGCGAACATCACGATCGCGAAGCAGGCGATGAAGCCGCCGAACCCGGTGGCGAAGAAGCCTCCGTCGGTCCACAGGTTGCTCACCCCGACGTCGGTGTCGTGGATCCCGAACCCGAAGATCAGAATGGCCGCCCCACCGACGATCATCGCGATGATGGCGGTGACCTTCACCAGCGTGAACCAGAACTCCATCTCGCCGAACACCTTGACGCTGAGCAGGTTCACCGCACCGATGAAGAACACGATGGACAGCACCCAGATCCACCGCGGCACGTCCGGGAACCAGAAGCCCATGTAGACGCCGAACGCGGTGACGTCCGCCAGGCAGACCACGACCATCTCGAAGGTGTAAGTCCAGCCGGTCATGAATCCGGCCAGCGGGCCCAGGTGCTTGCTGGCGTACTCGCCGAACGACCCGGACACCGGGTTGCTCACCGCCATCTCGCCGAGCGCACGCAACACGATGTACACCGCCGCGCCACCGATCAGGTAGGCGAGCAGTACGGACGGTCCGGCACGGTGGATCGCCTCGGCCGAGCCGTAGAACAGTCCGGTGCCGATGGCCGAGCCCAGGGCGATGAACCTGATGTGGCGGGCGGTCAGACCCCGGGTCAGCGCCGTGGCGGCGTCTTTCACTGTGGGTCTCCCAGCCGGGTGATCGAACGTTCGAGGTGCGCCGAGCAGTTTAGCCCTGTAACGCAGGTCACCCGAGGTCGCGCGGCATGTCGGCGTCTCACGGGGGTTCGACGCCGGGACCAGATTGCCTCCCGTGTGACGGGTGCCGCTAAGATCGGCGACAGGTCAAGAGTGCCAGCAGAAAGCCCCGGCTCGCTGGTCGGCAACCCTCCATCCGCGGCGGGGTGCCCCGGGTGATGACCTGGTTTTTCGACGAAGGTGTCGAACGACAAGCGCGGGTCCGTCGGGACGGACCCACAGACCGGGCCACGACCCACCGGAGGTTCACCGTGTGTTGCTCTCGCTGACAGTCCCCGTGTGCCCTCCGGCGCGCTGACCGTGCCACGCCCGCGGCACGCAGCCTGCGCCGGTCTTCCCTCAGATCTTCCTTGGAGACCCACATGAGCGAGAACACCCCCGCACTCGACCCGACCGCAGCCTGGAGCTTCGAGACCAAGCAGATCCATGCCGGCGCGTCGGCCGACGGCTCCACCAACGCCCGCGCCCTGCCGATCTACCAGACCACGTCGTTCACCTTCGACAGCACCGACCACGCCGCCGCCCTCTTCGGACTCGCGGAACCGGGAAACATCTACACCCGGATCATGAACCCCACGCAGGACGCCGTCGAGCAGCGGATCGCCGCGCTCGAGGGTGGAGTGGCCGCGCTGCTGCTGTCCTCGGGCCAGGCCGCCTCCACCACCGCCGTGCTGAACATCGCCGAGTCCGGTGACCACATCGTGTCCAGCCCGCGGCTCTACGGCGGCACCTACAACCTGTTCCGCTACACGCTCGCGAAGCTCGGTGTCACCGTCAGCTTCGTCGACGACCCCGACGACCTCGACCAGTGGCGCGCGGCAATCCGGCCGAACACGAAGGCGTTCTTCGGCGAGACCATCTCCAACCCGATGAACGACGTGCTCGACCTTCCGGGCATCTCGGCGGTCGCGCACGAGAACGGCCTGCCGCTGATCGTCGACAACACGGTCGCGTCCCCGTACCTGCTGCAGCCGCTCGCGCACGGCGCCGACATCGTCGTGCACTCGGCGACGAAGTACCTCGGCGGCCACGGCACCGCGATCGCCGGCGTCATCGTCGACGGCGGCACCTTCGACTGGACCCAGGGCCGGCACACCAACTTCACCACCGCGGACCCCAGCTATCACGGCGTGGTGTTCGCCGACCTCGGCGCGCCGGCCTACGCGCTCAAGGCGCGGGTGCAGTTGCTGCGCGACATGGGTCCGGCGGTGTCTCCGTTCAACGCGTTCCTGATCGGCCAGGGCCTCGAGACGCTGAGCCTGCGGATGGAACGGCACGTGGCCAATGCGCAGCGGGTCGCCGAGTTCCTGCAGGCCAGGCCCGAGGTCACCGCTGTCGCCTATGCCGGCCTGCCGTCCTCTGCCTGGCACGAGCGCGCGCGGCAGCTCACCCCGCGGGGCCCCGGCGCCATCGTCGCGTTCGAGCTGGCCGGCGGTGTCGATGCGGGCAAGAAGTTCGTCAATGCCCTCTCCCTGCACAGCCACGTAGCTAACATCGGTGACGTGCGATCCCTCGTCATCCACCCCGCGTCCACCACCCACTCGCAGCTCAGCGAGGCGGAGAGGTTGGCAGCCGGGGTGACTCCGGGCCTGGTCCGGCTCGCGGTCGGCATCGAGGGCATCGAGGACATCCTGGCCGACCTCGAGACCGGATTCGCGGCGGTGGCGTCTTGACAGTCAGCTCCGTTTCGGGTGCCCGTCCCGACACCCAGTCCCCCACATCGCCGCGGCTCGACTTCCCGCCGTCGGACGGTCGGCTCACGCGCATCGACATCGGCGAGCTCGCGCTCGAGAGCGGGGCCGTCCTGCCCGCGGTCACCCTCGCCGTGCAGGCCTGGGGCATGCCCAACGCCGCGCTCGACAACGTGGTGCTGGTCGAGCACGCACTGACCGGCGACTCGCACGTCACCGGGCCCGTCGACGACGAGCATCCGTCGCCCGGGTGGTGGGACGGCATGGTCGGCCCCGGTGCGCCGATCGACACCGACGAGTGGTGCGTACTGGCCACCAACGTCCTCGGCGGCTGCCGCGGCACCACCGGACCGACGACGGTGGCCCCGGACGGCCGCCCGTGGGGCTCACGCTTCCCCGGAACCTCCATCCGCGACCAGGTGGCAGCGGAGGCGGCGCTCGCGGACCTCCTCGGCATCGAGCGGTTCGCGGCGGTGCTGGGCGGATCGATGGGCGGTATGCGCGCCCTCGAATGGACCGTCGGACACCCCGACCGGGTGGCGTCCGCGCTGATCCTGGCCGTCGGAGCCCGGACCAGCGCCGACCAGATCGGTACCCAGACCACCCAGATCGCCGCGATCACCGCGGACCCGGACTGGCAGGGCGGCGACTACCACGGGACCGGCCGGGCGCCACGCGCCGGGCTCGCCATCGCCCGCCGAATCGCGCATCTCACCTACCGCACCGAGCACGAGCTCGACACCCGGTTCGGCAATGCCCCGCAACCCGGCGAGGACCCGTGGCACGGCGGCCGCTACTCGGTGCAGAGCTACCTCGAGCACCAGGCCGCGAAGCTGGTCAATCGATTCGATCCCGGCACCTACGTGACGCTCACCGACGCGATGAACCGGCACGACGTGGGCCGCGGACGGGGCGGCATCGAGGCCGCACTGGCTGGCTGTACCGTCCCGGTCATCGTGGGCGGCGTCGACTCCGACCGGCTCTACCCGCTGCGTCAGCAGGAGGAACTCGCCGAGCACCTGGGCGGGTGCGAGGGGCTTCGGGTGGTGAACTCCAAGGACGGTCACGACGGCTTCCTCACCGAGGCCGAGTGGGTCACCGAACTGCTCGGCGAGACCATGGCGCTGGCGCGGGCCGGTCGCACAGACCGGGCGTCCGGGTAGCACCCGACCAAACTTGCCGCACTCGTCACACAGTGTTTAGCGGAGAACGGTTCGAAACTCCTCATCCCGTGTGCCAGATCACTAACATGAATCCGTGCGCTCATCTGTGATTCCCTCCCTCTCCACGCCCGACTCACCGCCCGCCGGGTTTGTGGTGTTTCCACCGTCGGACGGACGACTGACCAGTGTCGACATCGGTCCGCTGCAGCTCGAGAGCGGTGCGGTGCTGCCGGACGTGACAGTTGCACTGCAGTGCTGGGGAACCCCGAGCCCGGAACTCGACAACATCGTGCTGATCGAGCACGCGCTGACCGGCGACTCACACGTCACCGGCCCGGCCGGTCCCGACCACATCACCCCCGGCTGGTGGAACGGCATGGTCGGCCCGGGAGCGCCGATCGACACCGACGAGTGGTGCGTGCTCGTCACCAACGTGCTCGGCAGCTGCCGCGGTACCACCGGACCCGGCTCGACGGCCCCGGACGGCAAGGCCTGGGGCTCACGCTTCCCCGCAATCTCCGTCCGCGACCAGGTCGAAGCGGAGCGCGCGCTGGCGGACGTCCTGGGGATCGCGCAGTTCGCCACCGTCATCGGTGGTTCGTTGGGGGGCATGCGCGCCCTCGAATGGATGATCGGCCACCCCGATCGGATCCGCTCGGCCCTGCTCCTCGCGGTCAGCCCCCGAGCGACCGCAGACCAGATCGGCGGGCACACCGCCCAGATCGACGTCATCGCCGCAGACCCACACTGGCACGGCGGCGACTACTACGGCACCGGCACCTCGCCGGACAACGGCCTGAACATCGCCCGCCGGTTCGCTCACCTGACGTACCGCGGCGCGGCGGCCCTGGACGACCAGTTCGCGAATTCCTCGCAGGACGGCGAGGACATCTGGAACGGCGGCCGCTACGCCGTCCACAGCTATCTCGACTACTGCGCGAACAAGCTGGTGGCGACCTTCGACGCCGGCTCCTTCGTCGCCCTCACGCACTGCGCCAACAAGCACGATGTCGGTCGGGGTCGCGGTGGCATCGAGGCTGCCCTGACCTCCACCCCGGTTCCGGTGGTCGTCGGCGCCATCGACTCGGACCGGATCATGCCGCTGCACCAGATCGAGGCGATGGCGGAAATGCTGCCGGGTTGTGACGGCATTCGAGTGGTGCACTCACCGGCCGGGCACGACGGCTTCCTGACCGAGGTCGAATGGGTTACCGGGCTGGTCGGTGAGACTTTGGCGCTGGCCAAGGCCGGTCGCAGCGGCCCCGATTCTGCCCTGCGCTGACCGGAACCACACCATTTTCCGGATTCTCGCGATTGCCCTCGTCGGGCATCTCATATCGATAACATCGCCGCTGTGAGTGCGACGGCGATCAACCCAGCGACCCCCGTCGAGCAGCTTCCGACCGAGGCCTTCACGATCGTCGTGCCGGAGCAGGACCTGCGCGGGGCCGCCGCATTTCCCCCTACCGACGGGCGGCTGACCCGGATCAGCATCGGTTCGCTTCAGCTCGAGTGCGGTGACGTCCTACCGGACGTCACCGTCGCCGTGCAGTGCTGGGGTACGCCGAGCCCGACCATGGACAACATCGTGCTCGTCGAGCACGCCCTGACCGGCGACTCACACGTCACCGGCCCGGCAGACGACGAACACGTCACGCCCGGCTGGTGGAACGGCATGGTTGGCCCGGGAGCCCCGCTCGACACCGGCGAGTGGTGCGTGCTGGCCACCAACGTGCTCGGCGGCTGCGCAGGCACCACCGGACCGAGCTCGCCGGCCCCGGACGGCAACGCCTGGGGCTCGCGGTTCCCGCTGATCTCGGTCCGCGACCAGGTCGAGGCTGAACGCGCGGTGGCCGACGCGCTGGGAATCAGCCGGTTCGCATCCGTCGTCGGCGGTTCGATGGGCGGAATGCGCGTCCTCGAGTGGATGGTCAGCCATCCGGGCCGGGTCGACTCAGCCCTGGTCCTGGCGGTCGGACCCCGTACCACCGCAGATCAGATCGGCGGCCAGACCACCCAGATCGACGCCATCGCCTCCGATCCGAACTGGCAGGGCGGGGACTACTACGGCACCGGCAGGACACCGAGCATGGGATTGAGCATCGCCCGCAGGTTCGCGCACCTGTCGTACCGCGGCGAGGCCGCGCTGGACGACCAGTTCTCGAACGCCGGACAGGACGGCGAGGACATCTGGCGCGACGGCCGCTTCGCGGTGCAGAGCTACCTCGAGTACTGCGCGGACAAGCTGATCGCGATCTTCGATCCCGGCAGCTACGTGGCCCTGAGCAAGGCCGTCAACCGATTCGACGTCGGCCGCGGCCGCGGCGGGATCGAGGCCGCGCTGCAGGCGACGCACGTCCCGGTGATCGTCGGCGCCATCGACTCGGACCGGATCATGCCGCTGCGCCAGCTCCAGCACATGGCCGAGCATCTGCCGGGCTGTGACGGCCTGCGGGTGGCGCACTCACCGGCAGGTCACGACGGCTTCCTCACCGAGGTCGAGTGGGTCACCGGGCTGGTCGGCGAGACGCTGGCGCTGGCCAGGGCGGGGCGGGGCGACTCCTAGCCGAGCCGAGACGGGTGCTGCCGCCGTCGCCGGCGGCAGCACCCAGTAGCTCACCTCGAGAACCGGTGGCCGAAGGCGCTCAGCCGGTCCCGAGCGGATCGATGGACACCGACAGCCAGACGATTGCGACGCCCACCGCGGTCATCGCGGCCACGTCGAACCCCTGGCCGCGAACGGCGAGCACACCGACGTCCTCGGGGTCCAGGCACAGCCGGAAGCCCGCGGCCAGCAGGGTCGCGATGCCGAACACGAAGGTGCCGCGCCGCCACCGGTCGGCCAGCACGAAGCCGATGGCAACGAGCACCACGGCCAGCACCACCAGCAGCGGCGCGTTCCGTCGGGCCGTCCGCAGCCAGCGGTTCGTGGTCGACATCGGGGCGGCAGTCACCGGGGCTACGCCGTACCGGCGGCGAGCTGCTCGGCGCGCTCGACGACGTTGCTCAGCAGGAACGCCCGGGTCAGCGGACCGACACCACCCGGGTTCGGGGAGATGAATCCGGCGACCTCGCGGACGTCGTCGGCGACGTCCCCGCGCAGGCCGTCGGCGGTGCGGCTGACGCCGACGTCGAGCACCGCGGCGCCCGGCTTGACCATGTCCGCGGTGATCAGGCCCGCGACGCCGGCGGCGGCGACGACGATGTCCGCGCGGCGGACCTCGGCGGCCAGGTCCTTGGTGCCGGTGTGGCACAGGGTGACGGTCGCGTTCTCGCTGCGACGGGTCAGCAGCAGCCCGATCGGGCGGCCGATGGTGACGCCGCGGCCGACGACGGTGACGTGGGCGCCGTCGATCGGCACGTCGTAGCGACGCAGCAGGTGCACCACGCCGCGCGGGGTGCAGGGCAGGGTGGCCTCCTTGCCCAGCACGAGGCGGCCGAGGTTCACCGGGTGCAGGCCGTCGGCATCCTTGTCCGGGTCGATCCGCTCGAGCGCGGCGTTCTCGTCCAGGTGCTTGGGCAGCGGCAGCTGCACGATGTACCCGGTGCACTCGGGGTTGGCGTTGAGCTCGTCGATGGTGGCCTCGAGCTCGGCCTGGGTGACGTCCGCGGGCAGGTCGCGTCGGATCGAGGTGATCCCGACCTTCGCGCAGTCGCTGTGCTTGCCGCGCACGTAGGACGCCGATCCGGGATCGTCACCCACCAACACGGTGCCCAGGCCGGGGGTGATACCCCGCGCCCGCAGGGCGTCGACCCTGGCCTTCAGGTCGATGAAGATCTCGTCTCGGGTTGCCTTGCCATCCAGGATCGTCGCAGTCACGGACGCCATTGTTTCAGGTAATACTGAGAGCATGGCATCGACTCCTGAAGTTGCCCCCGAACTCCGCGGACCGCGGGTCGTCTTGACGCCGGTGCGACCCGAGCACCGCGACCGACTGCGCGAGATCCACCGGCTGCCCGAGGTACGCAAGTGGTGGCAGATGCCCGACGACGACTGGCCCGAGGCGCAGGTCCCGAACACCGTCAAGTACACGGTGCTCGAGGACGATCGGGTCGTCGGGTTCGCCCAGTGGTACTTCGAACCGGACCCGGACTACCGGCACGCCGGCCTGGACCTGTTCCTCGACCCTGCGACCCAGGGCCGCGGCCTCGGCACGGAAGTGGTGCGGGTGCTGTGTGCGCACCTGATCGACGACCACCGCTACCACCGGCTGGTCATCGACCCGAAGGTCGCCAACACCCCCGCGATCGCCTGCTATCGCAAGGTCGGATTCAAGGACGTCGGGGTGATGCGCGAGTACGAGATGAACCACGACGGCAGCTGGGCCGACGGCCTGCTGATGGACCTGCTGGCGCGTGAGTTCGTGCGCTGACCGGCCCCGTCACGGCTCGACGACCAGGCCGAGCGCGGTCGCCATCGCGATCGCCTGGGTGAGCTCGATCCGCGCCTGCTCCAGCTTGGCGCTGGTCCACAGGGCCGCGTCGACGCGCGCGCCGCGCAGGTCCGCCCCCTCGAGCCGCAGGCCCGCGGTGCGGGCGCCGTTCAGGTCAGCCGACGCCAGCACCGCCTTGCGCAGGTCCGCCTCGACCAGGTTCGCCTCCCGCAGGCGGCAGTCGGTCAGATCCACCCCACGCAGGTCCGCACGGCCGAGCGAGGCCAGCGTGAAGTCCACGTCCTGGAACACGATGGGCCGCAGCCGGCAGTCCACGAAGGTGGACCCGAGCAGGGTCGAGGACCGGAAGGTGCTGTGCCAGAGCCTGGTCCGGGTGAAGGCGCAGGACCGGAAGGCGCTCGACTCGTGGTGTGAGCCGGTCAGGTCGGCGCCGGTGAAATCGCAGTCGGTGAAGACCACCCGCTCGGTACGCAGCTCGCTCAGGTCGGCGTCGCGGAAGTTGCAACCGGTGTAGTGCCGGTCCTGCCAGTGCTGGCGCGGCAACCGCGCGTCCGAGTAGTCCTCGCCGACGATCTGCTCGGGTTCCTGTGCCATGCCCCGATCCTCCCCTGGGCCCCGGCCGGGTGTGTGCCTGGGAGGTGCCCCGGGGCCCGGCAACCATCTGCTACTCGGGGCCGGTCGACCAGGCCCCGAACGGACTCAGCCCTGGACGATTGCGCAGAGGATCCACACCGGCAGCCAGAGCCCGCAGGTCACCAGGGTGAGAATCAGATGCAGCGTGTGGTTGCATCCCGACTTGGCGTTGTTCACCACCACCGTCTGATTCACCACCGGCACCGGCTGCTGGTACATCGGGTATGCCTGCTGCGGAGGCGGCGGGTATCCCTGGGACTCCTGGCGCGCATAGTGGTCAGCCCAGGCCTGCTGCCTACGCTGCTCCTCCAACATTGCCTCGTGTTGAATCTGCTCGGGAGTGGGCTGAGGTACCGGCTCGATCGGGTACTCCTGCGGGCCGTACACGGGTGGCATTGCGCACCTTTCGGTTCTGAGGTCTGGGGAAGGTTACCGCTCGTGTCAGACAGCGAGCCGGGTTCGCCGACATCACATCCGGCCTGTGTCGATACCGCCGGGCGGCCCTGGCAAGCTGGCCCGTGTGTTCCGAGTGATGTTCCACGAGCCCAAGATCCCGCCCAACACCGGCAATGCCATCCGGATGGTGGCCGGCACCGGTTGTGAGCTGCACCTGGTCGGCCCGCTCGGCTTCGACCTGTCCGAGCCGAAACTGCGTCGAGCCGGGCTCGACTACCACGACCTGGCCTCGGTGACGGTGCACGAGAACCTGGAGGCCGCGTGGACCGCACTGGCTCCGGAGCGGGTGTACGCGTTCACCGCGCACGGGCAGACCTCGTTCGCGGACGTCGCCTACCAGCCGGGCGACGTGCTGCTGTTCGGCCCCGAGCCGACCGGCCTGTCCGAGGAGGTCCTCGCCGACCCGCACGTCACGGCGCAGGTCCGGATCCCGATGGTCCCGGGCCGGCGGTCGCTGAACCTCTCCAACGCCGCCGCCGTCGTGGTCTACGAGGCGTGGCGCCAACACGGGTTCGCGGGCGGCAGCTAGCCGGTCCCTACCGCGGCGGCGCGCTCACCCCACCGCGATGTCGAGGAACTCGCGGGCCGCGCCGCGCAGCTCCCGGCCGACCGGCCACACCGCCAGCAGACGCCGCGGCAACCGCAGACCCTCGACCTCCACGGACACCAGCCGGCCGTCGGTCAGGTCGGCCGCCACCGCGAGCGAGGACACCACCGCCGGCGCGTTGCCGGCCACCACGGCCGCCTTGACTGCCGTGCAGGAGGTGAGCTCGAGCAGCGGGTCGACGCAGCCGGGTACCGCCTTCTCCAGCGTCGTGCGGGTGCCGGAGCCGAATTCGCGCTGGATCAGCGGGGTACGCGCCAGCTCGGCTCGGGCGATCGGCCCGGCACTCGACCACCGGTGTCCGGGCGGCACGATCACCACCAGCTCGTCGCGGGCCACCTCGCGGGCGTGCAGCCCGTCCGGGACCTCCGGCCCCTCGACGAACCCGAGGTCCGCCTCCCCCGCGAGCACCCGGGCCGCCACGTCGGTGGAGTTCAGCAGCCGCACCGAGGTGACCACCGTCGGGTTCTTGCGGCGCATGGTCACCGTCCAGCCCGGCACCAGATACTCGGCGATGGTCATGCTCGCCGCGACGGTGAGGTTGGCCTCGCGTTCGTCGCGCAGCGCCGAGATGCCCGATGCCAGCTCCTCGGCTGCGGCCAGCGTGCCGCTCGCCCACTCGAGCACCAGCCCGCCCTCGTAGGTCGGCGTGACGCCGGTGGGTGCCCGGTCGAACACCCGGATGCCGAGCTGGCGTTCGGCGGAGCGCACCCGGGCGCTGACGGCCTGCTGGCTGAGTCCGTGCTCGCGGCCCGCCGCCCCCATGCTGCCCAGGCGCGCGACGGAGACCAGCACATCGAGGGCGGCCAGTTCGGGGACACGGGGCGAGAGCGGCATGCCCTCAACAGTAGTGCGTCACAAGTATCCGTTGTGGCCAGTCAAGGAGAAGCCGTCTACCAGCAGCGACCGGGTTCGCGCACGCTGGATGCATGGCCACCACCACCCTCACCGCGGTTCGCGTCCCCACCGTCGCGACCGACTCGACCCCGTTCCTGGCTCGGCTCACCCCGAACTGGTTCGCCGTGGTGATGGGCACCGGGATCGTCGCGGTGGGCGCGGCGGCGCTGCCGGTGCACCTGCCCGGCCATCTGGTGGTCGCCCGCACCTTCTGGCTGCTGGCCGCCGCGGCGCTGCTGGTCCTCTCCGTCGCGACGGGCGCGCTGTGGCTGCTGCACCGCGAACACGCACTCGCGCACGCCCGCAACGCCGCCACCGCCCCGTTCTTCGGTGCCGTCGCGATGGGGATCCTCACCGTCGGCGCGGGCACCCTGGCGGCCGGTGCCGACCTGATCGGGGACCGGCCCGCCGCCGCGATCGCGATGACCCTGTGGCTGATCGGGACGGCCGTCGGCGTGGTGGTGGCGGCGGTGATCCCGGCGCGCATGGTGACGGGCACCCCGACCCCCGCGTGGCTGATGCCGGTGGTGGCCCCGATGGTCTCCGCCTCGACCGGCGCCGCACTGCTCTCGCACCTGCCCTCCGGCCCGGCCCGGCTCGCCCTGCTCGTCGCCTGCTACGCGCTGTTCGTCTTCGCCCTGACCGCGGCGAGCGCGGTACTGGTCACGGTGATCGGACACACCCGCTCGCACGGGCTGCCCGCGCTCGCCGCCATGCCGACGGTGTGGATCCCGCTCGGGGTCATCGGCCAGTCCGTCGCCGCGGCGAACCTGCTGGGCCGCTACGCCGGCGACGCCGTGGGCCCCGCCGTCGCCGCCGACCTGCACGCGTTCGGCGTCGGCTACGGCCGAGTGGTCGGCGGCCTCGGGGTCCTGGCGTTCGGCCTCGCCTGCGTGCTGACGGTCCACGCCGCAAACCGCGGACTGCGCTTCACCATGAGCTGGTGGAGCTTCACCTTCCCGATCGGCACCTGCGCGGTCGGCGCAGGCGCGCTCAGTGTGGCCACCGGTTCGATGGCCACCGCATGGTTGTCGGCCGCCCTGCTCGCCCTGCTGGTCACCGTCTGGTGCCTGGTCGCCGCGCAAACCGCGCGGGGGCTGTGGACGGGAACCCTGCTCGGGTCGGCGAGCGTGCCGCCGGTCCCGCCGCGCTAGAGCAACAGCACCGCGGCGCCGACGAGGGCGAGCAACACGATCACCACGAGGGCAACGACGAGGACCCGTGTCCGGCCACCCGCGGCAGGCGCGGGCTCGGCCGGGTCACCGCCCGAGTTCGCGCCACCGCGGCGCTCGGGGTCGGCCGCCTCCTCGTCGGCCGCCACCATCGCCGCGGCCACCGACCGCTCCCCGACGACAGCCAGCTCGCCGCTCGGGTGGCTGGGGATCGTGGCGAACACCTCCGTCACGTCGTAGGACGGGGGCAGGCCGATCGGCCGCTTGGGCTGGACTGCGGGGCTGAAGCCGGCCGCGAGCACCGCGGCGCCCAGCGCGGCTGCCTGTTCGGGACCGGGACCGACGACGCAGTGCACACCGAACTTCTGGGCCATTGCGGTGGCCACGCCGCGCAACGCGTCGGCGTCGCGGGCCACCAGTCCGTCGCCGGTCACCACCACGGCGTCGAGGTTCGACGGGAGCCAGCCGAACGCGCCCAGCGCGGTGGAGAGCTGCGCCGTCGGCGAGGATCCGCTGCCGGCCGGGAAGCGGAACGAACGCCCGACGACGCTGCCCGCGCGCACCAGCGTCAGCGTGGAACCGCCGTCGTCGACGTGATAGGTACCGATGAGTTGGCCGGGACGCTCGGCGACCTCGGACGCGAACCAGGCACTGGTCGCCTCGGCATCACACACCAACGAGACCTGTTGCATCCCCGCGTAGTCCAGGGCCTCCCGCAGCTCTGCGACGATCTCGGCGTCCCATCGCGACGGGTAGGCCGCCACCACCTCCGGGGGCCCGCCTGCGCGGCCGCCGTGGGACGGCAGCGGCTCGCACTCGCGAAGCAGGCTCCGCAACGCACTGGCTACGACGTCCTCGGCCCGGTACCTGGTCCCGTCACTGCCCGAGACACCGGCCGAGTCCCCAACCCGCGCCAGGAAGCCCGACACCGTGCTGGTGTGCTCGACGTCCTCGTCGTGCGCCTCCGCGCCGCCCAGGACCGTGCCGCCGTCCGGATACACGTAGAGCACGGTGTCACGGGCGATGACCACCGGGTCGGGAGTGCCCGCGTCGTTCGACGCGACCACCGTCGTCGACACGATGCTGCCTACCCTGAGCCCAATTCCCACGGACATGCACTTAACCCCGTTCGGTGACAACCACATTGAGACAACCGCGGCCGAACCGATCACGCCCCGCCACGGTGTTGCATACTGCTACCCGCTACATACTGCTCCCCGGGCTTCCGAGCCCGCAGGTCAGCCCGCGAGAGCGGCAATCGCCGAGCGCAACAGAGCGGTCGCGTCGTCGGCCACCGCCCGCAGCCCCGGATCACCGGAGACCTGAACCATCAGTTCCGGATTCATCGCCTCCACCACCACGTCGCCGCCGCCGTCCTCGCGAACCACGACGTTACAGGGCAGCAGCAGTCCGATCTGACGGTTGGCACCGACCGCGCGGTGGGCGAGTTTCGGGTTGCAGGCGCCGAGGATCAGGTACCGGCCGATGTCCTCGCCGATCTTCGCCTGCAGTGTGGCCTGCATGTCGATCTCCGTCAGCACCCCGAAACCCTGCTCCTGCAGTGCTTTGCGGGTGCGCTCCACCACGTCCTCGAAGGGTGCGGCCAGTCGGGTTCCGATGCCGAGTTCCATGATGTCCGTCCTCTGTGTCTGTTGATGTGGTTGAGGTTCTGGTCGATCCGGTTCGCGGTTGCCGCGACTTGTCATCGGGGTGGCGACAATTCACCGGTGCCGCGGGGGCTCCCACCGGGAGGCCTCGAGCAGGATGTCGATCGCGACGGCGTCGCCCACCTGCCTGCACACGTGCTCGAGCGCATGCACCCGCAGTCCGTCCGCGGCCCGCGCCAGGTCACCGATGTCCGGCAGGATCGCCGGGTCCGGCGGTCCGCCGACCCCGCGGTGGTAGTTCTCCAGGGAGTGGCCGAGGTAGAGCAGCCGACCACCGGGTGCGAGCCACCGCGCGGCCCGTGCCACCTGTTCGACCAGTTCGGCGACGGGCAGGTGCAGGAAGCTCATCAGCACCAGGTCCACCGGGCCGGCGGGCGCCCACCGCGTGACGTCGCCGACCTGCCAGTCGATCCCGCCGTCGGGGTCCGTGGCGCGGGCCGCCTCGATCGCGACGGCCGAGTAGTCCACGCCGGTGACCGTCCAGCCCGACCGGTGCAGCCAGCGGGCGTGCCGGCCGTCCCCGCAGGCCAGGTCGACGGCGTGACCGGGGATCCGACCGGCGAGCCGCTCCGTGATCGTCGCGGCCGGGTCCTGACCCCACGGGTCGGGACTGTCCCGGTATCGGGCGTCCCAGTCGACGGCGTCCATCCCGGCGCTCACGCCAACGCGAGGAAGAGCTTCTCGAGCTCCGCCTCCGTCATCGGCTCCTGGTTCTCCCTGCTGGTGCCGTTCATGCAGTCCCGCAGCCCGGTCGCGACAATCTTGAAGCCCGCCCGGTCGAGCGCCCGCGAGACCGCGGCGAGCTGGGTCACCACGTCCTTGCAGTCGCGGCCGGCCTCGATCATCGAGATGACCCCGGCGAGCTGGCCCTGAGCCCTCCGCAGCCTGTTGAGCACCAGGGCGATGCTCTCCTCGTCTCCGGTCATGCCGACACCTCCACTACTCGTGTTCCCGTCGAATCCAACGCCTCGAGAGTACCCCTCGGGGTATCTT
The DNA here is from genome assembly GCF_042654025.1 of Rhodococcus kronopolitis. Taxonomy (NCBI): domain Bacteria; kingdom Bacillati; phylum Actinomycetota; class Actinomycetes; order Mycobacteriales; family Nocardiaceae; genus Rhodococcus; species Rhodococcus kronopolitis. The sequence continues at coordinate 646,165 of NZ_JBHSFO010000001.1, forward strand.
GCGGGGCATCTCCCGGAGCCCTTCACGGCGAGGGCTACATACCCTATGGGGTATAGCGCGCCGCATCGGATCTGTGTTCCCGATGTGACGGGCCTCGCGTCGACGGCTCTCGTGCCGGTCACCGGAAGTCCCTCGACCTGCCCGCCGTCCGCAGGTCCATCCGCTGCAACCGGTCCGCGACCACCGTCACCGCCCCCTCCGCGTTCTGCACCCTCCCACGCACCAACAGCGCCGGCGCGGAGTGCGCGAGGGTGCGGTAGCGCGCCCACAGCCCCACCGAACAGACCACGTTGACCATCCCGGTCTCGTCCTCGAGGTTGAGGAAGGTGACGCCGGCCGCGGTCGCCGGGCGCTGCCGGTGGGTCACCGCGCCGCCGACCAGCACCCGGTCGCCGTCGGGGACGGCCAGCAGCCCGGCCGCAGGCACCACGCCCAGTGCGTCGAGCTGGGGTCGCAGGAACTGGGTGGGGTACGAGTCCGGGGAGACCCCGGTCGCCCACACATCCGCGGCCGCGAGTTCGACGTCGCTCAGCCCGGGCAGCGTCGGCGCGGTGACCGCAGCCCCGATCCCCGGCAGTCGGTCCGGCCGCTCCCCCGCCGCCGCGCCCGCCTCCCACAGCGCCTGCCGACGCGAGCCGGCAAAGCAGCCCAGCGCACCCGCGGCGGCCAGCGACTCCGCCTGCGCGGTGGTCAGTTCCACCCGCCCCGTCAGGTCGAGCAGTGAGGCGAACGGTCCGCCCGCCTGCCGCGCGGCGACCATCTTCGCCGCGAGCGCCGACCCGATGTGCCGCACCTCGCCCAGGCCCAGTCGCACCTCGGCGCCCCCACCCTCGAGACCCGCGTGGGCCAGGGAGGCGTTCACGTCCGGCCCGTGCACCCGCACCCCGTGCCTGCGGGCGTCGGCGACCAGCGACTGCGGCGAGTAGAAGCCCATCGGCTGGGCCCGCAGCAGCCCCGCGCAGAATGCCGCCGGATGGTGCAGCTTGAACCAGGCGGAGTAGAACACCAGCGAGGCGAAGGACTGCGAATGGCTCTCGGGGAAGCCGAAGTTGGCGAAGGCGTACAGCTTCTCGTAGATCCGGTCGGCCACCTCACCGGTGATGCCGTGCAGCTCGCGCATGCCGTCGTAGAGCCGGCCCCGCAGCCGCTCCATCCGCTCCGGCGACCGCTTCGATCCCATCGCCCGGCGCAACTGGTCCGCCTCGGCGGCGGTGAACCCGGCCACGTCCACCGCCATCTGCATCAGCTGCTCCTGAAACAGCGGGATCCCGAGGGTGCGTTCGAGCGAGTTCTCCAGCGAGGGATGGTCGTAGGTGACGGGCTCGAGCTTGTTGCGCCGCCGAATGTACGGGTGCACCGAGCCGCCCTGGATGGGGCCGGGCCGGATCAGCGCGACCTCCACCACCAGGTCGTAGAAGGTGCGGGGCTTGAGCCTCGGCAGGGTGGCCATCTGGGCGCGGGACTCCACCTGGAACACGCCGACCGAGTCGGCCCGGCACAGCATCTCGTAGACCGCGTCCTCGGACAGGTCCAGCTTCGCCAGGTCCACCGCGACGGACTCGTGCTCGGCGACCAGGTCGATCATGTAGTGCAGGGCGGAGAGCATGCCGAGACCGAGCAGGTCGAACTTGACCAGCCCCACCGCGGCGCAGTCGTCCTTGTCCCACTGCAGGACGCTGCGGCCGGCCATCCGGGCCCACTCGACCGGGCACACGTCGGCGATCGGCCGGTCGCAGATCACCATGCCACCGGAGTGGATGCCCAGGTGCCGCGGCAGGCCCTCGAGCTCGCCGGCGAGCTCGAGCACCGCAGGCGGGATGTCGGTGTCGGTCTCGTCCCTCACCCCGGTCCACCGGCTGACCTGTTTGCTCCAGGCGTCCTGCTGGCCCTGCGAGTACCCCAGCGCCCGGGCGGTGTCCCGCACCGCCATCTTGCCGCGGTAGGTGATCACGTTCGCCACCTGCGCGGCGTAGTCGCGGCCGTACCTGCCGTAGACGTACTGGATGGCCTCCTCCCGCCGGTCCGACTCGATGTCCACGTCGATGTCCGGCGGACCGTCCCGCTCCGGCGAGAGGAACCGTTCGAACAGCAGCCGGTTGCCCACCGGGTCGACGTTGGTGATCCCGATGGCGTAGCAGACCGCGGAGTTGGCCGCCGAGCCCCGGCCCTGACAGAGGATGTCGTTGCGGCGACAGAAGGACACGATGTCGTGGACGACCAGGAAGTAGCCCGGAAACGTCAGCTGCGCAACGATGGCCAGTTCGTGTTCGAGCTGCCGGTAGGCATCGGGACGCTGCTCGGGGGTGCCGTAGCGGCGGCGCGCGCCTGCCATCGTCAGCTCCCGCAGCCAGCTGTCCTCGGTGTGCCCGTCCGGGACGTCGAACGGCGGCAGTCGCGGCGCGATCAGCCGCAGGTCGAAGGCGCACTCGCGACCGAGTTCCGCCGCGCCCGGCACCGCGGCGGGGTGGGCGGCGAACAACCGGGCCATCTCCGCACCGGAGCGCAGGTGCGCACCCCCGGTCGGGGCCAGCCAGCCTGCGGCCTCGTCCAGGCTCCGCCGGGACCGCACCGCCGCCATCGCCATGGCCAGCCTTCGCCGCGACGGACCGGCAAAATGCGCTGCGGTGGAGGCGATCACGGGAAGACCGCAACGGCCCGCGAGCTCGGCCAGCGCCGCGTTGCGCTCGTCGTCCTCGGCGATGCCGTGATGGGTGAGTTCGACGGTGACCCGATCGGGCCCGAATCTCTCCACCAGGCCGCGCAACTCGACCTCGGCGGCAGCCGCTCCCCCGCTCGCCAACGCGCCCCGCACGTGCCCCTTGCGGCAGCCGGTCAGGATCTGCCAGTGCCCACCCGCCGCGGCGGTCAGCGCGTCGAGGTCGTAGCGCGGCCTGCCCTTCTCGCCCCCGGACAGGTGCGCGGCGGCGAGCTGCCGGGACAGCCGGCGGTAGCCCTCCTGCCCACGAGCCAGCACCAGCAGGTGGGTGCCGTCCGGATCCGGCGCGCCGACCCGCGGCTCGGCGGAGTCCGAATTCCCGGACGGCAGGGCCATCTCCGCCCCGAAGACGGTGCGCATCCCCCACTCCTTGGCGGCCTCCGCGAACCGGACCACCCCGTAGAGCCCGTCGTGGTCGGTCAGCGCGATCGCCTCGAGTCCCAGCCGGACGGCCTCCTCGACCAGCTCCTCGGGCTGGCTGGCGCCGTCGAGGAAGCTGAACGCCGAGTGCGCGTGCAGCTCCGCGTAGGGCACCGCCGGTTCCCGACTCCGAGCGAGGTCACCGGCGCGGTACTCGTCCCGCTTGCGGGACCAGGCCGGGCTGTCGCTGCCGTCGCCGGGGTACATCGCCTCCGGCGGGTTCCGCCCGGGACGCCCCGAGAGCACCCGCTCCATCTCCGACCACGTCGGCGGCCCGTTGCCCCAGCCCATTACCGCTCCTTCCCGTCCGCATCCGCGGCAGAGAGCTCTGCCCGCGGTGCCCGAGCGGGGAAGTCGCATCGAACGTGCGTTCTATTTTGCGACGCGGGGTGGTGGGGTGTCAACCGGCGGGGTCGGCCCGGCGCCCCGCCACGTCACACGACGAGCACGGCGGCGCCGGCAACCCGGCCCTCCCGCAGGTCCGTGAGCGCGCGGTCCGCCTCGTCGAACGAGTAGGCGTTGGCGGTGACGAGGAGCCGGTGCGCGCCCGCGAAGTCGAGGAACTCCCGGGCGTCCGCGCGGGTGTTCGCGGTGACCGACCGCAGCCGGCGCTCCTCGAACAGGTGCCGTCGGTAGTTCAGCCGCGGGATGTCCGACAGGTGGATGCCCGCGACCGCCAGCGTGCCGCCGCGGTCCAGCGCCTCGAGCGCCGGCGGAACGAGCGTGCCGACCGGGGCGAACAGGATCGCCGAGTCCAGCGGCACCGGCGGCGGGTCCGCCGCACCCTGCACCGACGACGCCCCGAGGTCGAGCGCCAGGGCCCGTGCCCGCGCCCCGCGGGTCATCACGTGCACCTCGGCGCCCCGGGCGAGGGCAACCTGCACGGCGAGGTGTGCGCTGCCGCCGAACCCGTAGATGCCCAGCCGGCCGCCCTCCGGGAGCTCGGCGCAGGCCAGGGCCCGGTACCCGATGATCCCGGCGCACAGCAGCGGCGCCAGTTCCTCGTCGAGGTAGCCGTCGGGCAGCCGGTGCGCGAACGCGGCCGGCACGAGGGCGTACTCCGCGTAGCCGCCGTCGACGTCCCAGCCGGTGTACCGAGAACCGGGACACAGGTTCTCCCGACCGGCGAGGCAGTACCGGCACGACCCGCAGGTCTGCCGGAGCCAGCCGATCCCGATCCGGTCGCCGAGGCCGAATCCCGGACCCACCTCCCCACCCCAGTCCACGACCTCGCCGACCACCTCGTGACCGGGCACCACGTCCGGCCGGTGCACCGGGAGCTCGCCCTCGGTCACGTGCAGGTCCGTCCGGCACACGCCGCACACCCGGACCCGCACCAGCAACTCGTCCGGCGCCGGCGTCGGCACAGGCATCGACACCTGGTCCAGCGGTCTGCCGCGGATCGGCCCGGGCCGGCGAACCTGCCACCCGGTCATGACGCCGGGAACGTCCATGCGGACAACTCTGCACCCCCGCGCCGCCCGGCACCAGAGCCTTCGGACGTGACCGACCGAAACCCCGGACGCCCCTCGGTAGAGTCGTGGCGCCGTCCCGCCCCCACCTGAAGAGAGCAGCAACATCATGACGCGCTGGGCCTCGTTCGTCGTCTCCCGAAAATGGTGGGTCCTGGCCCTCGCGGTCCTCACCGTCGTGATCAGCGGGCTGTGGGGACTCGGCGTCTTCGCCAAGCTCAGCCAGGGCGGGTACATCGACCCGAACAGCGAGGCGGCCCGGGTCAGTTCGCTCGTCCAGGACCGCCTCGGGTCGCAGTCCCCCGACATCGTGGCGATCTACACCGCACCCGAGGGCCGGACGCTCGCCGACATCGGACCCGAGGTCCAGCAGACGCTCGCCGCGTTCAAGGAGCAGGTGCCGACGCGGTCCGTCGTCTCGTACTGGTCCGTGGACCCCGCCTCCGCGACAGAGCTGACCTCCAACGACGGCACCAAGGCCGTGGCGACCGTCTCGATCGACTGGGACGCCGGGCCGCAGCTCGCCGACCTCGACGAGATGACCCGCGCGCTGAGCCCACCGGGGATCGACGTCCAGTTCGGCGGCGGCACCGTGGTCGGGAACTCGTTCACCCAGCACCTGCAGCAGGACCTGGTGCGCGCCGAGGCGATCGCGCTGCCCATCACCCTGCTGCTGCTGGTGCTGGTCTTCGGCACCGTGGTGGCCGCCGCCGTCCCGGTGTTCGTCGGCATGCTCACCGTCTTCAGCGCGTTCGCCACGCTCCGCATCCTGACCATGTTCACCGAGGTCAGCTCGTTCGCGCTGAACGTGGCCTCGCTGCTGGGCCTGGGCCTGGCCATCGACTACGGCCTGTTCGTCGTCAGCCGGTACCGGGAGGAACTCGCCGCGGGCAGCGAACCGGGCGAGGCGGTGCGCCGGACCGTCACCACCGCGGGCCGGACGGTGCTGTTCTCCGGCCTGCTGCTGGTGTGCGCCTTCGCCGGCATGCTCGTCTTCCCGCAGGCGGTCATCCGCTCGCTCGGCTTCGGCGCCATCGCCGCGGTGATCAGCGCGGCGCTGCTCTCGCTCACCGCGGTGCCCGCCCTGCTCGCCGTCCTCGGCCACCGGATCAACTCGCTGGCCTGGCGACGCGGCGCAGTCGAGCGCGGTGAGGAGCGGGCGACCCGGTTCTGGGGCGGCGTCGTCACCCGGGTGATGCGTCGGCCGGTCACCGTCGCGGTCACCATCGTCGCGGGCCTGCTGCTGCTGGCGTCCCCGCTGCTCGGCGCCTCCCTCGGCGAGATCACCTACACCGCGCTGCCCCCGGACGATCCGGCCCGGGCGGCCTCGCAGACCCTCGCCACCGAGTTCCCGACCACCGGCGAGGCGGCCAGCGTCCTGGTGCGCGGCGAGGACGGGGCACCGCCGACCACCGCGCAGCTCGCCGACGTCGTCGCGCAGGCCCGCACCCTGGACGGGGTCAGCCAGGTGCGGATGGTCGCGGCCGCCGACGACTTCGCGCTGCTGCAGGCCACCTATGCCGAGGGCACCGCGCCCGCCGACACCGTGCAGGACCTGCGTGCCATCGACGCGCCGGCCGGCACCGACGTGAAGGTCGGCGGCGGGGCGGCGCTCACCCTCGACGGCAACACCTCCATCGCCGACAACCTGCCCCTGATGATCGCCATCATGGTCGGCTCCACCCTGGTGCTGCTGTTCCTGGCCTTCGGGTCGGTGGTGCTGCCGGTCAAGGCCGTCGCGATGGCGGGGCTCAGCCTGGCGGCCACCTTCGGCGTGCTCACCTGGGTGTTCCAGGAGGGCCACGGGGCCGCGATGCTGGGGGTGACCCCGAACCCGCTGGAACCGACGTTCGTGGTGCTGATCCTGGCGGTGGTCTTCGGCCTGTCCACCGACTACGAGGTGTTCCTGATGTCCCGGATGGTCGAGGCCCGGGAGAACGGCGCGAGTACCGAGGACGCCGTCCGGATCGGCACGCAGCGGACCGGCCGGATCGTCACGGCCGCGGCCGCGCTGCTGATCATCGTGACCGGGGCCTTCACCCTGTCCGGGCTCTCGATCATGCGGTTCCTGGGAGTCGGCATGATCGTCGCGTTGATCATCGACGCCACCGTGGTGCGGATGCTGCTGGTGCCGTCGCTGGTCAAGCTGATGGGCGACGCCAACTGGTGGGCACCGGCCTGGATGCGGCGGGTGTACGAGAAGGTCGGCATCGGGCACTAGTCACGACCGCCCGGCGCGGACCGCGCGCCGGGTGGGCCGGAGTGCAGCGGCGTCAGGAGTGCTGCGGCGTGACCGCGGCGGCGACGACTGCGGTCACCGACTTCGCGAGTGCGCCGCAGCTCGGCGGTCGCGCCTCGAGTTCGACGCGGGTGGTCTCGACCTCCCAGGACCGGCCGTCCCGGTGCCGCACCAATGCCCCGGCCGCCCGGCCGTCCACCACGACGTCCTCGACGACCAGGTCCGTGTCGGACGCCGAGACCCGTTCGCGCACCGCGATTTCCGCAACCTGACCATCCGGACTCCAGCAACTTCGACCACGCAGACCCGGCAGGTACACCTCGCCCTCGCGCGCCGCGAGCACCGACTCGACGCTGGCCTCCGCCCCCAGCCGACCGTAGGTCAGTCCGCTCGGCAACAGGATCATCGACGGCGCGAACCGGTGCCCGCCGGTGTGCGAGCACTCCCACACCGCGTCGCCGAACCGGTCCGCCAGCGTCGCCGCGACCGGGCGGCCGAGCACCGCGCAGCACTGGTCGCGCTTGCCGTGCGCACAGACGAGCGCCACCGGCTCGGTCACCGACGTCCCGAGACCCGGCGGGGCGACGGTCGGCGTCAGGTCGAGGTCGAGCAGCTCGGCCGGGGCGCCGACCTCGAACCGCTCGCACCACGCGGCCGACGGGTCCGAGCGCGAGAACAGCACCGTGCGCCGCGCCGGCGCCGCCACGGCCCGTCCGGGCCGACGGATCAGCAGCAACCGCACCCCGGCCGCCTCGGTGTGGCGTTGCAGCGCCGCCGACAGCTCCGGGTCGAAGGCCTCGCCGGCGAACACGTCGCGGCCCCAGGCGCCCGGGTGTTCGAGGCACAGCCAACCGGTGACCTGGGCCGCGGTGCCGGGCAACGGCTCGTCGACGGCGGACAGCGCCGAACAGGTCTGTGGGACCGGGCCGGGCTGCGGGGCCGAGCCGGTCTGGAGGGACGTCACGGCACCATTGTGCCCGCGGCGGCCGTCAGTGCAGCGGGGTGCCCTCGGCGAACATCTGCACGAACTTCTCGATCCGTCGGGCCCGGGTCTCCGGCCTCTTCGCGTCCTGCAGGCGGTAGATCACCGCGAACCGGTTGGACTTGTTCAACGTCGCGAAGTACTCCTCCGCCGCCGGCACCCGTGCCAACGCGTCGAGGAAGTCCTGCGGCACGGTCGCGGTCGACTGCCCCTCGTAGGCCCGGTCCCAGCGCCCGTCCGCGCGGGCCGCCTCGATCGCGGCCTGCCCGGCGGGCTGCATCAGCCCGTCGGCGATCAGCCGCTCCGTCTTCTCCCGGTTGCGCTTCGACCAGGGGCTGCGCGCCCGGCGTGGGGTGAACCCCCGCAACCAGAACTCGTCGTCGAGGGGTCGGGCCTGGCCGTCGATCCAGCCGAAGCACAGGGAGATGTCCAGCGCCTCGTCGTAGCTGACGCTGGTGTGTCCCGAGTCCTTCTTGGCGAACTTGAGCCAGATCCCGGGCGAGCTGTCGTGGTGTTCGGCCAGCCAGGCGCGAAACGCGTCCGGATCGGGGAAGTACTCGATGCTGCGTTCGACGACCATGCCCTCACCGTAGGCGGACCTCGGGGCCGGCGCGATCACATCCGCCGACGACCGGCCGCCATGCCCGCCCACACCCGCACGAACCCCTGCGTCAGGTAGGCGAGCGTGCCGATGCTCAGCACCCACTTGGTGATGCTGACGGAGGAGATCGCCCGCACCCGGGCGTCGGTGATCGCCTCCCGGTGGTCGAGCAGGTGCAGGTCCACCACGTTCTCCAGGTAGTCCGCCGCCGCGGCCGCCACCGGTGCGACGGCCAACGCGCGCCGGGTGGCCGGCGACAGGTCGGTCAGCTGCCCGAGCCGCCGCCCGCCGGCGGACAGGGCGACGGCGTAGATCACCGGGTGGACCATGTCCGGTGCGAAATGGCTGCGGAACCGGGCCGTCTCGGCCGCGTCCATGCTGTCGAGCGCCGCCCGGTAGGACCGCGCGGACAGCGCCGTCTGGGTCTGCAGGAGCTTCGGCGCGGTCGGGCCGAGCAGTCGCGCAATGTTGGCCTGCGACAGCACGTATGCCGCCGACCATCCGATGAGTTTGCCGTCGAGGGCCGTCAGTGCCATTCGGCGACACTAGCCCCGATGAGCGGGCGCACCCAGGATCGCCTCGGGACGCAGGTCGAGTCGTCGGAGCAGCTGGGCGTTGAGCGCCACCACCACCGTCGACGCGGACATCAACAGGGCACCGACCTCCATGGGGAGGGTGAAACCCCAGGGCGCCAGGACGCCCGCGGCGAGCGGCACCGAGATCACGTTGTACCCGGCCGCCCAGGTGAGGTTCTGGATCATCTTGCGGTAGGTGGCGCGGGAGAGCTCGATCACCGACAGCACCGAACGCGGGTCGTCGCTGGCCAGCACCACCCCGGCGGATGCGATGGCCACGTCGGTGCCGGCGCCGATGGCGATCCCGACGTCCGCCTGGGCCAGCGCGGGGGCGTCGTTGACGCCGTCACCGACCATGGCCACCCTGCGGCCCGCGGACTGCAGCTCCTTGACCTTCGCGCCCTTGTCCTGCGGCAGCACGCCTGCGAACACCTCGTCGATTCCCAGCCGACGCGCGACCGACTGCGCCACCGCCTCCGCGTCGCCGGTGATCATCACGACGTGCACGCCACGGTGGTGCAGGGCCTCGATGGCCTGCTCCGACTCCGGGCGGATCTCGTCGGCCAGCGCCACCGCCCCGACGACGCCGCCGTCGCGGATCACGTGCAGCACCGTCGACCCCTGCGCCGCCCAGTCCCGGGTCTCGGGCAGCGCGTCCAGCCCGCGGTCGGCGAGCATCTTCGGTCCGCCGACGCCGACCTCTACCCCGGCGACGGTGCCGGTGACGCCCACGCCGTTGTGCGCGCGGAACGCGTCGACGACGGGCACCGCGAGGCCGCGGCGTTCGGCGGCCGCCACGATGGCCCGGCCGAGCGGGTGCTCGCTGTCCCGTTCGACGGAGGCGGCCAGGGCGACCGCCTCGTCCTCGTCCACCGCGCCGGCGCCGGCCGCGGCGACGAGGGCGGGGCTGCCCTTGGTGAGGGTGCCCGTCTTGTCGAAGAGCACCGCGTCGACGGTGCGCATCGACTCGAGCGCCCGGCGGTCGGTGATCAGCACCCCGGCCCGGGCCGCCCGCTCGGTCGCGATGGACACCACCAGCGGGATGGCCAGGCCCAGTGCGTGCGGGCAGGCGATGACGAGGACGGTGATGGTGCGGGTGACCGCGTCCTCGGGGGTGCCGAGGACCAGCCAGGCCGCCGCGGTGATCAGCGCCGCCCCGAGGGCGAACCAGAACAGCCAGGCCGCGGCGCGGTCGGCGAGCACCTGGGCCCGCGAGGAGGAGTTCTGGGCCTCGCTGACCAGACGGCGGATGCCGGCGAGCGCGGTGTCGTCGCCGACCGCGGTGACGCGGACCCGCAGCGCCGAGTCGGTGCTGACGGTGCCGGCGACCACGCGGTCCCCCGCCGCGCGCCGCACGGCCAGCGACTCCCCCGTGATCATCGACTCGTCCACGTCGGCGGCGCCGTCGACGACGGTGCCGTCCGCGGGGATCCGGCCGCCGGGACGGACGACGACCAGGTCGCCCGCGGCCAGGTCGGCGGTCGACACGGTTACCGTCTCGTCGCCCTCGATCCGTTCGGCCTCGTCCGGCAGCAGTGCGGCGAGGGACTCGAGCGCGCTCGACGCCTGGCCGAGGGATCGCATCTCGATCCAGTGCCCGAGCAGCATGATCACGATGAGAAGCGCGAGTTCCCACCAGAAGTCGAGGTCGTGGGCGAGCAGGCCCAGGCTGGCGCCCCAGGAGGCGACGAACGCGACGGTGATGGCCAGCGCGATCAGCAGCATCATGCCGGGCTGGCGGGCCCGGATCTCGGCGACGGCGCCGGACAGGAACGGCCGGCCGCCCCACAGGTACATGACCGTGCCGAGCAGCGGCGAGACCCAGGTGATCGCGGCGCCGCCGGGCAGCGAGTAGCCGACCAGATCCGCAAACATCGCGTTGGCCAGGACCACCGGCACCGCGAGCGCCAGCATGATCCAGAACAGCCGCCGGAACTGGGCGACGTGGTCGCCGTGCCCGGAGTGTCCGCCGCCGTGCTGGTCGTGACCGCCGTGCTGGTCGTGACCGGACGGGTGCGTGCCGTGGTCGGCCCCGTGGGGCGCGCCGTCCGGGTGGTCCGTGTGCTTTCCGCGCTCGGTGTCCATGCCCGCAAACTTACCCCCTAGGGGTATAAATTGCAGGACGTGGAGCCGCGGGCGACCCCCTCACTCGTACACCCCCTCGACTCGCCACTGCCCGCCGACGAAGATCAACAGCAGCGCCTTCGGCTCGTCCAGCAGCACCTGCGCACGGGCCGAGCGCCGCGACTGCGCCGGGTCCCACCACCGCTCGTCCAGCAGCCACGGACCCGCCCGGCCCCGTAGCCGCCAGCTCCGTCGACCCCACCGCAACAGGGCGGGATCCGAGCTGAATGACCCCCGCTCGGTGACCCACACCGCGACGCCGGCCGCGTCCTCGAGTGTCACCGCCGGACGGCCCGCCAGCACCGCGGAGGGCGCGGGTTCGGGCAGCCGACCGGGCCACGGCGCCGCGGGATCCGCCGCGGGCACCAGCTCGTCCCCCAGCGGCAGCAGGGTCACCCGCTCCCCCGGACCCCGGCCGCCGCTGAGCACCCCCACCTGCACCGCGTCGCCGCCGAGCAGCCCCTGCACCCGGACCAGCGCCCGCCGGGCCCGCTCGTCCTCGGCGCCGACACCGCCCCACAGCCCCAGCTGCAGCGCCCCGGCCGTCACCACCTCCACCGGCTCGAGTCGCAGCACCTCTATTCCCGCGGTCGGCCGGGACTCGCTGCGTCCACTGAGCCAGCCGTCCAGCTGCCAGCGCACCCGATCGGCCGTGGCCTCGGGGGTCAACGGCTCCGCGCAGCGCCAGGTCCGCGAAAGGTGTTCTCCGTTACCGGTACTCGCATGCACCAGCAGCCGGGTGCAGGCCACCGCCGCGGCCGCCAGCTGCGTGTGCAGCCGCTGCGCCAGCGCCCGCGCCGCGAAGGCCGCCGCATCCACCCGCTCGATCGGCGGATCCGGGCGAAGCTCGACAGCGAGGTCCGGCGGCAACCGCCGCGGCGAGGGCGGCCGCTCCGGTTCGCCGCGGGCACTGCGGTGGGCCAGGACCGCGTCGGTGCCGAACCGGGACGCCACCGACACCGGCGGCAGCGCCGCGAAGTCGCCGACGGTGCGCAGGCCCAGCCGGCGCAGAAGGCCCACCAGGTCGCCCCGCTCGGGAGCTGCCAGCGCGGGCTCGGCGGCCAGTTCGGCCACCGGCAACGGCGCCAGGAACCCGGCGCCCCCGCCGGGCGGGACCAGCGTTCCCCGGCGCGCCGCGATCACCGCGACGGAGAGCTCGTCCGCCACCCCCACCTGACACTCCACCCCGACGGCCGCGACCTCGTCGACCAGCCGTTCCGCGGCGGCCTCCTCCGAGCCGAAGTAGCGGCTCACCCCGGACGCGGCGAGCACCAGCAGCCCGGGACGCAGCACCTCCACCCCGGGCGCCGCCGCGTCGACGGCCGCGGTCACCGGCTCGAACAGCCGGGCATCGCGGTCTGCGTCCGCGGCGAACACATGCAGTGCGGGGCAACGACCCTGCGCCTCCCGCCGGCGCAGCCCCCGGCGGACCCCCTCAGCGCGGGCGGTCGCCGAGCATGCGGTCACCCGGTTGCCGGACAGCACCGCGACGGGCTCGGTCGGCGCCAGGTCCGCCGTCGCGGCGGCGGCAATCGCCGGCCAGTCCGGACACCACAGCGCCACCACCCGGGCCGTCGCGGCGCATGCCATCAGGCGACACCGCTCCCGGACACCCGGCCCGGTCGCGTGCCGTCGTCGAATTCGGCGGCGGCCCTTGCCGGTTCCGAGTTCCACTCCATCCGGCCCCGGACGGGGCACAGGTGCAACGCGGCGGTGCGGGCCTGAAAGGCCCGGCCCTCCGCGGTGACCGTCAGCCGCAGCCCGCGCAGCCGCCCGAGCCCGGACTCACCCAGCCCCTCGTATCCGCGCACCGCGGCCGTCAGGCGCACCTCGGCGCCGCCCCAGTGACCGTCCGTCACCAGCAGGGTGGCGCCCTTGCTCCGTGCCCGCGCCACCACCGACCGCGCCCGCGAGGGCGGCACCGCCAACCCACCGAGTCCCAGCACCACCAGGTCCATGCCGTCGAGCAGCACCGCCGCCACCTCGACCGGGTCCGGCCCCGGCGCCGGGACCACCGCCAGCCGGCCAAGCTCGGCGCCCATCTCGACGGCGGACAGCAGGCCCAGCCGGGGCAGCCCGATCACCGCCGCATGCCCACCCGACTCCGTCACCGACGCCAACAGTCCCAGCAGCAGCGAGCCCGCACCGGACACCGAGACCACGCTTCCGCGCGCGAGTCCGCCCTGCGGCAGCAGCCGGGCAAGTGCGGGCGGCACCGGCAGCACCGGCCGGCCGTGCTCCGCGCCCCGCCCGAGCCGAACCGGCCTGACCACCGACTCGCCCCGCGAGGGCACCGCGGCGATGTGCCGACGAAGCTGCGCGAGTCGCTCCGGCCGGGACAGCCCGGCCCCCGGCTCGCCCACCCCGCGCCGCGCCGCCACCACACCCGGCCCGATCGCCGCATCAGACACAACCACCACAGACTCCCTCCGCCGACGTCACAGCCGGACGACACCCACGGGGAAGACGCGGTCATCGAACACTCTTTCGATATATTCAAGTAGAACTCACCCTCCCCGCCGACGTCAAGGCGAGGAGAGATCGAGCTCACGTCGCTGGCGGGACACGCCCTCGACGGCGTCCTCTACCCTCACGGTGTGGCGGAGCAGGAACGAATGCAGCGGATTGTCGGACCGGACTACCTGGTGGCCGGCCGCTACCGCCTGAGCTCCAAGCTCGGCAGCGGCGGCATGGGCTCGGTGTGGCTGGCCCGCGACACCCTGCTCGACCGCGAAGTGGCCATCAAGCAGGTCATCTCCACCGCCGGGATGAGCGAGGCCGCCGCCAACGACGTCCGGTCCCGGGCGATGCGCGAGGGCCGGATCGCGGCCCGGCTCTCCCACGACCACTCCATCGCCATGTACGACGTCGCCCTCGAGGGCGGCGAGCCCTGGCTGGTCATGGAGTACCTGCCCTCACGCAGCCTGGCGCAGGCACTCAACGTCACCGAGGCGCTGCCGCCGCGGCAGGTCGCGCAGATCGGCGCGCAGGTTGCCGACGCCCTCACCCAGGCGCACGCGTCCGGCATCGTGCACCGCGACATCAAGCCCGGCAACATCCTGATCGCCGACCGCGGCCGGGCCGCCGGCACCGTGAAGATCAGCGACTTCGGCATCTCCCGCGCCAAGGGCGACCCGCACAGGACCCAGACCGGCGTGATCACCGGCACGCCCGCCTACTTCGCGCCGGAGGTCGCCCGCGGCGACGATCCCACCGAGGCCTCCGACGTGTTCTCGCTCGGCGCCACGCTGTACACCGCCACCGAGGGCCAGCCCCCGTTCGGGATCGACGAGAACTCGATCGCCCTGCTGCACAAGGTCGCCAAGGCCGAGATCATGCGACCGGTGCACAGCGGCGACCTCACCGACGCCCTGCTGGTGATGCTCGAGCCCGACCCGGCCCGACGGCCCACCATGGCGCAGGCCCGAGACCTGCTCGCGAACATCGCGGCCGGCTCCGGCGGCAGCATCGACTACGTCCTCGACGCCCCGCTGCTCGAGTCGGACGGCACGGTGCCGTTCTGGGCCCGACGCGGAGCGGCCACGGGACCGGCCCGGCGCGCGAACCGCCTGCCGTCGAGCACCGTCACCGGACTGCCCGCCGCACACCAGAGCGTCCCGCTGGACCGGGTGCCCCGCCCCGGACCCCACGTGCCCGCCGCCCCGGACACCGCAGCGCCCGGTGCCACGGCACCCGGACCCGCGGCACCCGGGCCCGCCGCGCCCGGCTTCCCGCACGCCGCGCCCGGCTTCCCGCCCGTGGCACCCCCGCCGACCGGGCCCGCGTCCGCGGTCCCGATGGCCGTCGCCATCGTGCTGCTGTGCGTCGCGCTCGCCGTCGTCGCCGTCGTCGTCCTCGCGCTGACCCGGATGTGACGGCCGCGGCCTACCGCGTGACGGTCACTCGATGCGCCGCCGGTGCGCCCATCTGGTGAGCGCATTCCGGTTGGACTGCTGCGTCTTTCGCAGCACGTTGGACGCATGCGTCTCCACCGTCTTGATCGAGATCACCAGGGTCTCGGCGATCTCCCGGTAGGTGTACCCGCGGGCCAGCAGCCGCAGCACCTCGAGCTCCCGCGGGGTCAACGAGTCCAGCTCCGGGTCCAGCGGCGGCTCCGGCACCGCCGACCTGCCGGTGAACGAGTCGAGCACGAAGCCCGCCAGGCGCGGACCGAACACCGCGTCGCCGCCGGCCACCCGACGCACCCCGTCCGCGAGCTCGGCGCCCGAGATCGTCTTGGTGACGTAGCCGCGGGCACCGGCTCGGATCACCGCGATGACGTCCTCCGCGGCGTCGGACACGCTGAGCGCCAGGCACACCGGACCCGACGCGATCCCGCCGAGCACCGCGATCCCACCGCCGTCGGGCATGTGCACGTCGAGGAGCACCACGTCGGGCGCGGACGCGTTGATCCCCGCGATCGCCTCGGCGACCGCCCCCGCCTCGCCGATCACCTCGATGTCCGGCTCCGAGGCGAGCTCGGCGCGCACCCCGGACCGGAACACGGCGTGGTCGTCGACCAGGAAGACTCGGTAGACGGGTCCGGCGGATGTCACCTGGGTTGCTCCTCGTTGTCGGGTTGGGTGCGATGGACGGGATCGGCCGGGGGCCGCGGCACCTGCTGCGCCCACTCTAGGACGGCCGCCCCGTCCACCGGGACCGGCGTGGCGGCGTTCTCGGTCACCTCGTCATCGGCGGCTCCGGACCCGGTGCGGGGCATCCGAATTCGGATCTCCGTTCCGCGCCCAGGGGTCGAGTGCACCTCCACCTGCCCACCCCGGCGCTCCACCCGTGCCCGGATCGACTTCGCCAGGCCCTGTCGGTCCGCAGGCACCGCGGACGGGTCGAACCCGGTGCCGCGGTCACGGACGAACACGTTCACCTCGTCGGCCTCCGCCTCGGCGAACAGGTCGACATTGGTCTCGCCGGAGTGCTTGGCCGCGTTGACCAGCGCCTCGCGGGTGGCACCGAGCAGCGCGGTGAAGCTCTCCTTGGACAGACCCGACTCGGCCTCGTCCACGTCGAGACGCACGTCGCCCACCGTCACCGGCCGCACCGTCACACCGTGCTGGTCCTCGACCTCGCCCGCGATGGTGCGCAACGCCTCGGCCAGGCTGGCGTGCGCGGCGTCCCCGCCGTCGAAGAGCCACTTGCGCAGCTCCCGTTCCTGGCCGCGGGCCAACCGCATGACCTCCTGTGGGCGGTCCGCCTGCTTCTGGATCAGCGCGAGGGTCTGCAGCACCGAGTCGTGCAGGTGCGAGGCGATCTCCTCGCGCTCCTCGTTCCGGATCCGGGCGCCGCGTTCCTCGCTCAGAGCCCGCCACATCCGCAGCCACAGCGGCACGGTCAGCAGCCCCGCACCGATCAGCGTGACCACCACCGCCAGCAGCGACGAGCGCAACGACTCGAGGTCGACGCGAGCGAGCACCACCACGCCCAGCCCGAACACGATGAGGGTCGCACCGCCGAGCACCCGCGCCCAGGTGAGCACCGTGGGCCGCTGCGGCAGCCCGATCGCCGACCTCGGACCGTCGGAGTCGAACTCGCGCCACACGAAGGCCGCGCCGATCGCGACCACGATCACCGGCGCGATCACCGAGGCGGCGGTGCCGCTCAGCAGCCAGGTCAACCCCGCGGACAGGGCGAGGCCGATGACCGCCAGCCCCAGTGCCCGCCTGCGCTCGGCGGGACTGGGACGCTCGGTGTCCGTGCCCGCGGGGGTGAAGATCCACAGCAGCCCGTACGCGACGATGCCCGCACCGGCGAGCACGCCCAGGAACACGAACGCCACCCGCACCTTGAGCACGTCGACGCCGAGGTGGTCGGCGAGACCGCCCGCGACGCCGCCGACCACCCGACCACCCACCCGGCGCTCGAGCCGTGGAGCGAGGGCCGGGTCCGGTGGGTAGGCACGGAAGGGTGGCTGCACACCGTCGATGGTGACACGCCGCGCCGGTCGGGCGCATCAGGGCAGACCCTGACCCCACCGGCCCCGCGGCACGACGCAAAGATCAGGGTTTGTCCCGATGCGCCCACCGCCCCGGGCCCGCCACGATGGTGGGCATGAGCAATCCCAGCTTCCCCGAACAACTGCAGCAGTTGTGGCGCACCCGGCCGGTGCGCCTGCCGAGCCGGGGCCCGATCGCAGGCGTCGCGGCGGGGATCGGACACCGCTACGGAGTGGACCCGGTGCTGGTGCGGGTCGCGTTCGCGGTCTCGACGATCTTCGGCGGCGTCGGCATCGCGCTCTACCTCGCCTGCTGGCTGCTGCTGCCGCGGGCCGGCGACCAGGCCTCGGCCGCGGAGTCGCTGGTCGGCCGGGGCCACAGCTCCGAGTCCGGAACCCGGACGGTGGTGTTGGCGGTGGCACTGGTCATCGCGCTGAGCACCCTCGGCCCGGTCGGCGTCGGCCTCGGCGGTTCCGGGCTGATCAGCCTGGCGCTGATGCTCGGGGGGCTCTGGCTGCTGCACCAGCGCAGGCCGGTGCCGCCGCCGCTGCCGGCAGGAGTGGTCCCGGACGGCCTCGACGCCGCGTCGAGCAGTGGCTATCCCGGCACCAGGCATCCGTACGCCCACGGCGGGTACACCGCACCCGGGGCGTACGCGACCCTGCCCAAGACCTACGAGCCGACCCCGGGCTTCCAGGCCGCTCCCCGACCGAGCGATCCCGCACCGATCGGCGAGTGGCCCGGTCCCGACGCGGTCGAGCCGACGACGCCACCGACCACGCCGCACCTGTCTGCGTCACCGCCGCCCGCCGCGGCGCAGGCGACCCCGTTCGGTCCGGCGCCGACACCGCCGGACTGGGACCCGCTCGGCGTCGCCCCCTTCGCCTGGGACCTGCCCGAGCCGACCCCCGCGGCGCCGCCCGCGGCGCCGAAGCCGCCGAAGTCGCGGCTGACGTCCACGGTGCTCGGCCTCGCCATCCTCGTCACCGCCGCCGCCTGGGCGGTCGGCTCCGCGACCGGCACCCAGTGGCTCTCCGCCGGCCAGCTCGGCGCGGTGGCGCTCGCGGTGATCGGCGTCGGCCTCGTCGTCGGCGCGTTCCTGCGCCGCGGCTACGGTCTGCTCGTGGTCACCGGGCCGCTGATCGGCTTCGTGGTGCTGGCATCGCTGATCGGCCCGGTCGACTGGGACAACCGGCACCTCGGCGACCAGACCTGGACGCCGACCGACGCGGCACAGCTCGAGGACCACTACGCCGGCCAGGTCGGCGACTTCGTCCTCGACCTCCGACAGGTCGCGCTCACCGGCGACAAGGAGATCGAGATCGACTCGGGCATCGGAGAATTCACCGTTCTGGTACCCGCGAACATGGACGTCCGCAACCACTGCAGCATCGCGGTGGGAGAGCTGATGTGCCTGCCCGAGGGCGTGGACGGCGGCGCCGACGGGATCGGCGGACCGGTCCTGACCCTGAACATGACCGGCAAGGTCGGAGAGTTGACGGTGGATCGTGGCTGAGTACCGGAACGTGGACGACCATTCCACCGACAACGGCCGGACGGGGCAGGCGAAATCCCGACGCCCCGCCGCGGGTCTGCTGTTCGCAGGTCTGATCGCGCTGCTGGTCAGCGTGTGGTCGCTGATCGGGCCGGAGCACTTCCAGTCCCTCGACGGAGGTCCGTCCAAGTGGATCGTCGTGGCCGCGGCCGTGGCGGTCGGCCTGGTGCTGGTCTTCGCACCGGGACGCCGCAAGTAGTGCTCGCCATCCCCGACGGCTACCGCACGAACGTGCGCGAGTACGCGACCGACGCCGACGACTGGCTCGGTGGGCTGCCGGGCCTCGCCGACCGCTACCTCGCCGCCTGGGATCTGGTCCGGGACGGCGAGGACGTCTGGCACGGGTACGTCGGGATCGTGGTCCCCGTCCGGATGCCCGACGGCACCGCTGCTGCGTTGAAGATCTCCTACCCGTCCCCCGAGTCCGCGCACGAGGCGGCGGCGCTTGCCGAATGGGCGGGCCGCGGCGCGGTTCGGGTACTGCGGGCCGACCCGGCCCACCAGGTGCTGCTGCTCGAACGCCTGGACAACACCCGCTCACTGCGGGATGTGCCGGTGCCGCAGGCTGTCTCGATCTGGGGTGCGTTGATGCGTGAGCTGTCCGCCCCGCTCCCCCCGGGGCCGCAACCGTTCGAGTCCCTGGCCGAGCTGTCCCGTCGCTGGCTCTGCGAACTGCCGGACCGGTGGGAGCGTCTCGGCCGGCCCGGCCCGGCCTGGCTGCTCGACGAGGCGCTCGCGGTGTGCCGGGACGCGGCGGTCGAATCGACACTCGGGCAGGGCAACTCGCTACTGGTGCACAGCAGTTCGGTGCTGGTGCACACCGACCTGCACTTCGAGAACGTCCTCGCCACCCCCGACGGCGCGCGGTGGCGGGCCATCGACCCCAAGCCACTGCTCGGGGTCGCCGAGTTCGCCGTGGCACCGATGCTGTGGAACCGGCTCGGCGAACTGGACGGCGGCGCCGAGGCGCTGCGGGCCCGCTGCCACGCGCTGTCCGAGGCCGCCGGGCTCGACCGGGAACTGGCCCGGCGCTGGTCGGTCGCGCGCGAGGTCGAGAACCACCTCGAGTACCTCGAATCCGGCCTGCCGGGCGATGCGACACGCTCGCTGTGGGTGGCCACCGCGCTGTGCGGGCGGGCCGATCCCGGTGTCGACCCGGCCGGCCTGGCCTCGCTCTGACCGGCACCCCGAGACGGCACCCCGAGATGCGGGAGGCAAAGACCCGGGTGCTTCCCGATGGCGCCGGGCACCTCCCGCCGACGAGCATGGACTTCATGAGCGAGAACCAGATCCCCGTCACCGAATTCGGACCCAGCGCCGCGAAAAGCTCTTTCCTCCAGAACCTTCCGCAGCGACTGCCCGCCGAGGGCATGATCGCCGGCGTGTGTGTCGGCGTCGCCCGCCGGCTGGGCGTGAACGCGTGGGCGGTCCGGCTGGCGTTCCTCGCATCGCTGCTGCTCGCCGGCGCAGGCGTCCCGGTCTACCTGGCCGCCTGGCTGCTGATGCGCTCCCCCGACGAGACCCGTTCGATGGGCGAGAGCCTGCTCGGCGACGGCGCGGACGGCGAGTCCAGGACCGCGGCGTTGGTGCTCGCCGCCGCGACCGTGATCACCGCGATCGCGTGTGCCGCGCCGGTGGGCGCCGGACTGGTCGGGATGGCATTGCTGGTCGGCGGCTACCTCTACCTCGACAGCCGCGGACCCGCCACACGCTGACCGTCACCCGCGGCGGGGCTTACGGGCACTGGGCCCGGATCCGGGAAGACCGGAAACCCGGCGAGACGCCTATGCGCCCCGCCGGGTTCGGCGGATCACTCCCACTCGATGGTTCCCGGCGGCTTGCTCGTCACGTCGAGCACCACTCGGTTGACATCCGGGACCTCGTTGGTGATCCGGGTGGAGATGCGCTCGAGCACCTCGTAGGGCAGCCGGGTCCAGTCCGCCGTCATGGCGTCCTCGCTCGAGACCGGCCGCAGCACGATCGGGTGGCCGTAGGTGCGGCCGTCGCCCTGCACGCCCACGCTGCGCACGTCGGCGAGCAGCACCACCGGGCACTGCCAGATCTGGCCGTCCAGACCCGCCGCCGTGAGCTCCTCACGGACGATGGAGTCGGCGTGGCGCAGCAGGGTGAGCCGCTCCTGGTTGACGCTGCCGACGATCCGGATCGCCAGTCCCGGGCCGGGGAACGGCTGACGCGCGACGATCTCCTCGGGCAGCCCCAGCGCGCGGCCAACGGCGCGGACCTCGTCCTTGAACAGCAGGCGCAGCGGCTCGACCAGTTTGAACTGCAGGTCCTCCGGAAGTCCGCCGACGTTGTGGTGGCTCTTGATGTTCGCGGTGCCGGTGCCGCCACCGGACTCCACGACGTCCGGGTACAGGGTGCCCTGGACCAGGAAGTCGACGGCCCCGCCGTGCTCGGCGGCCTCGCCGAGCACCTCGGAGACCGCACCCTCGAAGCTGCGGATGAACTCGCGCCCGATGATCTTGCGCTTGGTCTCGGGGTCCGAGACGCCGTCCAGTTCGCCGAGGAAGGTGTCAACCGCGTCGACGGTGATCAGCCGCGCTCCGGTGGAGGCGACGAAGTCCTGCTGAACCTGCTCGCGCTCGCCCGCCCGCAGCAGACCGTGGTCGACGAACACACAGGTGAGCTTGTCGCCGATGGCACGCTGCACGAGTGCCGCCGCCACCGCCGAGTCGACGCCACCGGACAGTCCGCAGATGGCCTGTCCGTCGCCGACCTGGGTGCGGACCTGTTCGATCAGGTCCTCGGCGATGTTCGCCGCGGTCCACGTCGGCGCGATGCCCGCGATGTCGCGGAGGAACCGGCTGAGCACCTGCTGGCCGTGCGGGGAGTGCAGCACCTCGGGGTGGTACTGGACGCCGGCGAGGCGTCGGGCCCGGTCCTCGAAGGCGGCGACGGGCGCGCCCGCGCTGGTGGCGGTCACCTCGAAGCCGGCCGGGGCGTCGGTCACCGCGTCACCGTGGCTCATCCACACCGGCTGGGTGGCGGGCAGGCCCTCGTGCAGGACGCCGCCGTCCACGCTGAGCTGGGTGCGGCCGTACTCACGGGTGCCGGTGTGCGTGACGGTGCCGCCGAGCGCACCGGCCATCGCCTGGAATCCGTAGCAGATTCCGAAGACCGGGATGCCGTGGTCGAACAGGCGGGCGTCGAGTTGCGGTGCGCCGTCGGCGTACACGCTCGACGGGCCGCCGGAGAGGATGACCGCGGCGGGCTGGCGGGCCACGATCTCCTCGACGGTCGCCGTGTGCGGCACCACCTCGGAGTAGACGTTGGCCTCGCGCACCCGGCGAGCGATCAGCTGCGCGTACTGCGCCCCGAAGTCGACGACGAGAACGGGATGCTGCTGGGACGAGCCGGAATGCTGGGTGTCTGCCACGTGGTCAGTCTAGTCAGCGCGGGAACTCCCCCGCCCACACCCCCGTGACTCGGCTCCGACTCGCCCCCGCGGGCTCAGCGGACCCCGGGAGAGTCGCCCTCCACCTCGGATGCGGACTCGCCGGTTCCCCCCTCGGCGATCGGCTCCACCGGGCGGGCGGACTTGCCGGTCCGCACCTCGACGATCGGCAGCACCAGGGCCGCGGGCGCCGACGCCGGCACCACCGGGTTCCTCGGTGCCACCGGGCTGATCCGGCGGTAGGCCTCGCCCTGGTCGGGTCGGGTGTCCTTCTCGCCCTTGTTCGGCCACAGCGACGCGGCCCGCTCGGCCTGCGCGCTGATGGTCAGCGACGGGTTCACACCCAGGTTCGCCGACACCGAGGCGCCGTCGACCACGCTCAGCGTCGGATAGCCGTACACCCGGTGGTAGGGGTCGATGACGCCGCGGCTCGCGTCGGCGCCGATTGCGCAGCCGCCGAGGAAGTGCGCGGTGAGCGGGATGTTGAAGATCTCTCCCCAGGTACCCCCCGCCACGCCGTCGATCTTCTCCGCGATCCGTCGGGTCGCGTCGTTGCCGGCCGGGATCCAGGTGGGGTTCGGCTCGCCGTGCCCCTGCCTGCTGGTGACCTTGCGTCGACCGAGCAGGCCGCGCTTGGTGTAGGTGGTGATCGAGTTGTCGAGGTTCTGCATGACCAGGGCGATGATGGTGCGCTCGCTCCAGTTCCGCACCGTGAGCATGCGCAGCATCTGCACCGGGTTCTTCGCGACGACGCCGAGGAACTTCACCCAGCGGGGGGTGGTGCCGCCGCCGTCGGTCATCAGGGTCTGCAGCAGGCCCATCGCGTTGGAGCCCTTGCCGTAGCGGACCGGCTCGATGTGCGTGTCCGGGGTCGGGTGGAACGACGAGGTGATCGCCACGCCCCGGGTCAGGTCCATGGTCGGGTCGACCTTGTACTTGCCCGCGCCGACGATGGACTCGGAGTTGGTGCGGGTGAGCTCGCCGAGGTTGTCGGAGAGCCGCGGCAGGGCGCCGGTGTCCTTCATCTTGTGCAGCAGGTGCTGGGTGCCCCAGGTGCCGGCGGCGACCACGACGTGCTGCGCGGTGTAGGTCTTGTTGTTCTTGCGCACCTTGGCGCCGGTGCGGCGGGTGGCCACGTCCCAGGTGCCGTCCGAGGCCTCGAACAGCCCGGTCACGGTGGTCATCGGGACGATCTGGGCGCCGGCCTTCTCGGCCAGGCCGAGGTAGTTCTTGAGCAGGGTGTTCTTGGCGCCGTGCCGGCAGCCGGTCATGCACTCACCGCACTCGATGCAGCCGGTCCGCGCGGGGCCGACGCCGCCGAAGTACGGGTCCTCGACGGTCTTGCCGGGCTCGCCGAAGAACACGCCGACCGGGGTCTGGATGAAGGTGTCGCCGACGCCCATGTCCTCGGCGACCGACTTGATCACCTCGTCGGCGGGGGTCATGTGCGGGTTCTGGACCACACCGAGCATCTTGCGGGCCTGGTCGTAGAACGGGGTCAGCTCGTCGTGCCAGTCGGTGATCTCACGCCACTGCGGGTCCTCGAAGAACGACGCGGGCGGCTTGTAGAGCGTGTTGGCGTAGTTCAGCGAGCCGCCGCCGACCCCCGCTCCCGCGAGGATCAGGACGTCGCGAAGCAGGTGCACGCGCTGGATGCCGTAGCAGCCGAGCGCGGGCGCCCAGAGGAACCGCTTGAGGTCCCAACTGGTCTTCGCGAAGTCGGCGTCGGCGTACCGGCGACCGGCCTCGAGGATGCCGACCCGGTACCCCTTCTCCACCAGCCGGAGCGCGGTGACGCTGCCGCCGAACCCGGAACCGATGACCAGGACGTCGAAGTCGGTTGCACGCTTGCCCATCAGGAACCTCCACCACGAGACCGAACTAGTTACCCGCCAGTATGCACTCCGACCCTGTGACCGGAGCCACAGGGTCGGAGTTGAATGTAACGACGGGTACCAGTTTCGCCCCGCCATCGACCGAATATGCCGTTCATTCGATCAGATCGACTGAACGGAAGCGTTCATTCGATTGGATCGAGTGAATGTGCCGTTCAGTCGATGGGCGGCGGGGCCGACCGGGGGCGGTTCAGGCCCGGACTGTCAGCCCGACCTTCTGGAACTCCTTGAGGTCCGAGTACCCGGACTTCGCCATCGACCGGCGCAGGCCGCCGACCAGGTTCAGCGAACCGTACGGATCGTCGGACGGTCCGGTGAGCACCCGGTCCAGGCTCGGCCGTTCGCCGAAGGAGACCGGCAGCATGGAGCCGCGCGGCATCGACGGGTGCGCGGCGGCGGACGGCCAGTACCAGCCGCCGCCCGGCGCCTCGGCGGCCACGGCCAGCGGTGCGCCGAGCACCGCGGCGTCGGCGCCGCAGGCGATGGCCTTGGCCAGGTCGCCCGAGCTGCTGATGTCGCCGTCCGCGATCACGTGGACGTAGCGTCCGCCGGTCTCGTCGAGGTAGTCGCGGCGCGCGGCCGCGGCGTCCGCGATCGCCGTCGCCATCGGGACGCCGATGCCCAGCACCTCGCCGGTGGTGGTGGCGCCCTCGGTCGAGCCGTACCCGACGATGACGCCTGCCGCGCCGGTGCGCATCAGGTGCAGCGCCGTGCGATGGTCGCTCACGCCGCCGGCCACCACCGGGACGTCCAGCTCGGAGATGAAGGTCTTCAGGTTCAGCGGCTCGCCGCCGCCGGTGACGACGTGCTCGGCGGAGATGATCGTGCCGTGGATGACCAGCAGGTCGATGCCCGCCTTCAGCAGTGCCGGCGTCAGGGCCCGGGCGTTCTGCGGGCTCACCCGGACCGCGACCGTCACTCCGGCGTCGCGCACCTGCGCCACCGCGGCGGCCAGCAGCTCCGGCTGGATCGGGGCCGCGTGGAGCTGCTGCAGCTTGGCGATCGGGGCATCGGCGTCGGAGTCCGACTCGGCGATCCGCACCAGCTCGGCGATCTGGGCCTCGACGTCGGCGTGCCGACCCCACAGCCCCTCGCCGTTGATCACGCCGAGGCCGCCGCGCTTGCCCAGCTCGATCGCGAACGACGGCGACACCAGCGCGTCGGTCGGGTGACCGAGCACCGGGATGTCGAAGCGGTACGCGTCGAGCTGCCAGGAGGTCGACACCTCCTTGGACGAACGCGTCCGGCGGGAGGGAACGATGTCGATGTCGTCCAGCTCATAGGTGCGACGGGCCGTGCGGCCCATGCCGATCTCAACGAGGTCGCGCACGCGCGCCCCTTTCTTCGATGTGGCTGATGGGTTGCCTGCGATCAGGCGGGAACTTACGCGTCCGCGGTCAGCGGGCGACGTAGTTCGGCGCCTCGACCGTCATGGTGATGTCGTGGGGGTGGCTCTCCTTGAGCCCAGCCGCGGTGATCTGCACGAACTGGGCCTCCTGGAGCTCCTCGATGGTGGCGGCACCGGCGTAGCCCATCGCCGCGCGGAGGCCGCCGGTGAGCTGGTGGGTGACCTGCGCGAGCGGGCCGCGGAACGGCACCCGGCCCTCGATGCCCTCCGGCACCAGCTTGTCCTCGGAGAGCACGTCGTCCTGGAAGTAGCGGTCCTTGGAGAACGACTTGGCCTGGCCGCGACCCTGCATCGCGCCGAGCGAACCCATGCCGCGGTAGCTCTTGTACTGCTTGCCACCGACCAGCACCATCTCGCCCGGCGACTCGGCGGTGCCGGCCAGCAGCGAGCCGAGCATCGCGGTGGACGCGCCTGCCGCGAGGGCCTTGGCGATGTCGCCGGAGAACTGCAGGCCACCGTCGGCGATGACCGGCACGCCATGCGGCTTGCACGCGGCGGTCGCCTCGAGGATCGCGGTGATCTGCGGGGCACCGACGCCGGCGATGACGCGGGTGGTGCAGATCGAGCCCGGCCCGACGCCCACCTTGACCGCGTCGACCCCGGCCTCGACCAGTGCCAGTGCGCCGCTGCGGGTGGCGACGTTGCCGCCAATGATCTGCACGCGGTCGCCGACCTCGGCCTTGATCTTGGCGATCATGCCGAGGACTCCCGCGGAGTGGCCGTGCGCGCTGTCGACCACCAGCACGTCGGCACCCGCCTCGGTCAGCAGCATCGCGCGGACCCAGGAGTCGTCGCCGACGCCCACCGCGGCACCGACCAGCAGTCGGCCGTCGCGGTCCTTGGTGGCGTTCGGGTGCTGCTCGGTCTTGACGAAGTCCTTGACCGTGATCAGGCCGGTCAGCTTGCCCTGCCCGTCCACGATCGGCAGCTTCTCGAGCTTGTGCCGACGCAGCAGGCCGAGTGCGGCCTCCGCGGTGACGCCCTCGCGGGCGGTGATCAGCGGCGCCTGGGTCATGACCTCGGAGACCTTGCGGTTCTGGTCGACCTCGAAGCGCATGTCGCGATTGGTGATGATGCCGACCAGCTGGCCCTCGTCGTCGGTGACCGGCAGCCCCGAGATCCGGAAGCGCGCGCACTGGGCGTCGACCTCGGCGATGGTGTCGGTGGGCTTGCAGGTGACCGGGTCGGTGATCATGCCGGCGTCGGACCGCTTGACGGTCTCGATCTGGCCGGCCTGAGCCTCGGCCGAGAGGTTGCGGTGCAACACGCCCATGCCGCCGGCCCGGGCCATCGCGATGGCCATCCGGGCCTCGGTGACGGTGTCCATCGCGGAACTGACCAGCGGCACCCGCAGCCGGATCTCACGGGTCAGCTGGCTCGAGGTGTCGACCTGGCTCGGGATGACGTCCGAGGCGGCGGGCAGCAGCAGCACGTCGTCGAACGTGAGCCCCAGCATCGCCACCTTGTCCGGGCGGTCTCCGCCGGTGCGTACGTGTCCTCCGGAAGTACTCATGCGGCTGGGACCTTTCCTGGAACTGTGGGGCGGCACCGGTCGTCGGGCGGTGACCCGTCGGAGGCGCGAATGCAGGGGGCGGGGACGAGAGGAGGAACGCTCGGCTGGGGGCGAAATCTTCCCGCAGCCCGGACACCATGGTATCGGCTGCACTCGGGTGGGTGCGAACGCGGTGAGTGTGACGGGTGGCGCAGACCCACCCGGCCTGCGTACCGTGGTAGCTGTGCGTGATCAACTGCCCCCCGGTCTGCCGCCGGACCCGTTCGCCGGTGACCCCGCCGACCCCTCCGCCGCGCTCGACGCGATCGAGCCCGGTCAGCCCCTCGACGCCCACGAGCGAGTCGCCGTCGAGGAGGACCTCGCCGACCTCGCCGTCTACGAGGCGCTGCTCGGCCACCGCGGCATCCGCGGGCTCGTGGTGTGCTGCGACGACTGTCAGCTCGACCACTACCACGACTGGGACATGCTGCGCGCGAACCTGCTGCAGCTGCTCGTCGACGGCACGGTCCGACCGCACGAGCCGGCCTACGACCCGGTCCCCGAGGCCTACGTCACCTGGGACTACTGCCGCGGCTACGCGGACGCGTCGATGAACGAGGCGTTGCACGGCGACGGCTTCGACCTCTAGGGGTCCGCGCCGCAGGGCCGAGCACGCCCCGCCACCCAGACAGCAGAACGGCCCGACAGCTACCTGTCGGGCCGTTCTGCTGTTCGCTGCGCGCTAGCCGGGCACCACCGGAGACAGGTCCGTCGGCTCGACCGTCCCGTCCCCCGTCCCCGGCTCCGGGGACGGCGTCGTGGTCGCGGGGGTGGTCGTCGGCTGGGACGCCGGCGAGGTGGTCGGCGACGGCGACGGCGACGGCGGCGTGCTCGACGCCGGGGGCATGGTCGGCGCCGTGGTCGCGGACGGCGACGGCGGGATCACCGGCAGCTGGGAGGGCACCTGGGGCACCGTTGTGACCGGCGCGCCGGTCACCGTGGCGATCGGGGTCATCGGCGGGGCCGTGCTGATCGCGGACGGCGACGGCGCTCCCGGCGTGGTGGTCATCCCGGCGGCCGGCGGCGCGCCCTTGGCCGCGTCGGCCATCAGCTGGTCCAGCCGGGCGTTGAGCGCGGCCCGCTTGTCGGGCTCGTTCACGTCGGTGACCCGTTTGACCGCGGACTGCAGCTTCGCCGCCGCGGCCGCCGGATCGCCGGACTGGAGCAGTCGCTCGGCTTCCTCGAGGTTCGTGGCGGTGTCGATGCTGGCCACGGTCGAGTTGGCGCGCTCGGTGAACACGACCTCCTTGACCTTCCACAGCGGGTCACCGGGGACGGCGTTGTACGAGAAGACGGTCAGCCCGGCCATCACCACGGCGACCGCCGCCGCGGCGCCCGCGATCGGGCGCAACAGCCGGAGTCCACCGCGACCATGCGCCGACCCGGAAATCTGGCTGTCGACGGCCGCCACGACCTGGTCGAGCGTCGGCTCGGCGGGCATCGGGGGTGCCAGGATCTCGGCTCGCCAGCTCGCGAGCAGTGCGGCCAGTTCGGCTTCTTCCGGGCTGTCGACGCGTGCGACGTTCCCGGTGGCGAGCGCGTCGATCAGCGCGTTGTCGTGCTGAACCGCCGCAAGATCGAAGGCTGCCGCGGCCGGATCGTCGCCGGCCTGGCTTCGGGAGAGATCGGCGTCGGACATGGATCCCTGCTCCACATGCCGGTCGTCATCGCCCCGCTTGCGTCCCCTAGCCATACATCTCACCCGCTTTCGCTACTTCGGTCTTCAGCTTCGTGAGTGCCCGGTGCTGGGCGACTCTGACGGCACCCGCGGTACTCCCCACCGCGGCGGCCGTCTCTTCGGCCGACAGTCCGACGACCAACCGGAGGATGATGATCTCGCGATGCTTCTCGGAAAGCGTGGCCAGCAGGGTCTTCATCTGCCGTCCGGTCTCCGAGTCCAGCGCGAGCTTCTCCGGTCCTTCGTCTGTCGAGACGACGTCGGGCACCTCCGCCATCGACTCCGCCTTGTTCCGTCCGGCGTTCCGATGGGCGTCGGCGACCTTGTGTGCGGCAATGCCGTACACAAAGGCCATGAAGGGCCTGCCCTGATCGCGGTAGCGCGGCAACGCGGTCATCACAGCCAGACACACCTCTTGGGCCACGTCGTCTGCGGAGAGCTGTCCTCTCTCCGCAGCTCCGACCCGTGACCGGCAGTAACGCACGACCATGGGTCGGACTGTCTCCAACACTCGAGCCAAGGCAACCCGGTCGCCCTGCGCTGCCGCAGCGACTGCCGAGTCCAATACCTCGCTCGTATTAGTCATCGTGAGAGCTCGTCCTGGCGTTACAGTGACGCTCCCCTCAGGAGCGCTCCCACCTGACAGGCGGAACTCTCGAAGGATAGCGACAGTGGCTCACAGATTTCTGAATCGCCCTCCCCAGTCACGGATCTGGCGTTCGCACTCGTCGCGCACCGCGGCCGCCTCCGCGCTCGGCCGGACCCCGTTGAGCAGCATCGCCGCCGCCCACCGCAGCGGGACCAGCCCCAGTCCGGCGCAACTGTCGACAATCTCCGCGGCGGGCGCGGCGGCTGCCGCGGCGTCCGGTCCGGCACTGACCGCGGCGGCCAACAGCAACCTGGACTTCACCTGGTGGCGCACCGAGTCCGTGTCCCGCGCCAGCTCCACCGCCAACCCGGCATGCCGGTGCCCGCGGGCCGCGTCGCCGGCGGCCAGCGACATCTCCGCGGTGACCCAGTTCAGCCGGATCCGCTGTCGCCACAACCCGGGGTCGGGGGCATCGAGCAGGCCCTCGCACCGTGCCAACAGCCGGAATCCCAGGTCCAGCCGGCCGCAGCCGAGCGCGTCGGCCGCCAGCCCCGTCAACGCGTCACCCCGGGCCGCCCGGACGTCCACACCGGCGGCGGGCGCCGACTCGAGCAGCACCAGCGCGCGGCCGTCGTATCCCGCGGCCTGCCGATGCCAGCCGAGCTGACGCAGCAGCGACGCCTCGGTGCTCGACGCCAGGGATGCGAGCACCGGGTGCGGCCGGGTCCGCGCAATCCGGGCGAGCTCGGTGCGCGCCGCGGCGTAACGCCCCTGCCCGCCGAGCGCCACCGCCCGCAGCCAGCGACCGTCCGGCGTCGACGGGGCAGGCAGTTCCCGGGCACCGGGGTCCGGGCCGAATGCCACCCGGGCCAGGGCGGCATCGGACTGGTCGGCGGCGCGGGGAGCGGGGAGACGAGGCACGGCGTAAGGGTAGGTGCCGGCGCCGGCACCCACCCCACCCGGCACGTCGGCCGACGAATTCCCCGCCCCCTCGACTCCTCACCGCCGCATTCAACCGGGCCCGGCATGGATTTTTCCTGCCTTTTACATTCAGTACACCGATTGTCCGCATCTCCCGGATTCGATCCGGTACCCATTGCGCCAATCGGCATACACCGATCGAGACACAGGCGTAGGTTCACCATCGTGACCAGCGAACACGTCGCCGGAAGGGCCGAATCCACCCGGTACCGAAATCACAATTCGGTGTCGATGTCGATGAACGGAAAGTTAATTTCCTGATTTCGCGCTATGGAAATCACCACTGGTCAAACCATTGACTCCATTTCGGCCACACCTCTAATGTTGCGTTCGGAATTGAATACGCGACCCCTAGGAGATGACATGCCGCAGCCGAATCACCTCCCCGGCCCCAACGCCGATATCTGGGACTGGCAGATGCACGGACTCTGCCGCGGAGTCGACTCCTCGGTGTTCTTCCACCCCGACGGGGAGCGTGGGCGTGCCCGTGCGCAGCGCGAGGTCCGCGCCAAGGAGATGTGCCACCGGTGCCCCGTCCTCGACCAGTGCCGCCGCCATGCCCTCAGCGTCGCCGAGCCCTACGGGATCTGGGGCGGCATGTCCGAGGCCGAGCGCGAGATGCACTCCCGTCGTGGCCGTCATCGCGTTGCGGTGTAGCCGCCCCCGCCGCCGACACGACGAAGGCCCCCGGACCAGTGCGGTCCGGGGGCCTTCGTGTGGGTCACGCGTTCGCGACCGTCACACCCTTCGGCGTGACTAGTGGCTGTGCCCGTGCCCGTGGTTCTCGATCGCCTCGGCCGGCTTCTCCACGATGGCACTCTCGGTGGTGAGCACCATGCGGGCAACCGAGACCGCATTGACCACTGCCGAGCGGGTGACCTTCACCGGGTCCACGACGCCGTCGGCGAGCAGGTCGCCGTAGGTCAGGGTGGCGGCGTTGAAGCCGTGCCCCTTGGCCGCCTCGGCAACCTTGCTGACCACGACCGAGCCGTCGATGCCGGCGTTGGTGGCGATCCAGAACAGCGGCGCGCTCAGCGCGACCCGCAGCACCTCGACGCCCGTCGCCTCGTCACCGGTCAGCGACGCGGCCAGGGCGCTCAGACCCTGCCCGGCCTGCACCAGCGCGGAACCGCCGCCGGGCACGATGCCCTCCTCGACCGCAGCCTTGGCCGCGTTGACCGCGTCCTCGACCCGGAACTTGCGCTCCTTGAGGTCGGTCTCGGTGGCCGCGCCGACCTTGATCACCGCGACGCCGCCGGCCAACTTGGCCAGGCGCTCCTCGAGCTTCTCGCGATCCCAGTCGGAGTCGGAGTTCTCGATCTCGCGGCGCAGCTGACCGACCCGGGCGGTGATGTCCGCCTCGGTGCCGGCGCCGTCGACGATGGTGGTCTCGTCCTTGGTGACGACGACGCGACGGGCGCTGCCCAGCAGCTCCAGTCCCGCCTCCTTCAGGCTCAGGCCCACGTCGGTGTTGATGACGGTGCCCGCGGTCACGACCGCGAGATCGTCGAGGAACGCCTTGCGACGGTCACCGAAGAACGGGGCCTTGACCGCCACCGCCTTGATCGTCTTGCGGATGGCGTTGACCACCAGCGTGGAGAGCACCTCGCCCTCGACGTCCTCGGCGATGATCAGCAGCGGCTTGCCCGCCTCGGCGACCTTCTCGAGCAGCGGCAGCACGTCGGGCAGCGAGCTGATCTTCTCGCGGTAGAGCAGGATCAGCGCGTCCTCGAGGATCGCCTTCTGGGCGTCGATGTCGGTGACGAAGTACGGCGAGAGGTAGCCCTTGTCGAACTGCACCCCCTCGGTGACGACGAGCTCGGTCTGGGTGGTGGAGGACTCCTCGACCGTGACGACGCCGTCGACCCCGACCCGGGTCATGGCCTCGCCGACCAGGTCGCCGATCTCGGTGTCCCGCGAGGAGACGGTGGCGACCTGCGCGATGGCGGACTTGCCCTCCACCGGGGTGGCCGCGGCGAGCAGCGCCTCGACGACGAGGTCCGAACCCTTGGCGATGCCGGCCCCGAGCGAGATGGGGTTGGCACCGGCCGCGACGTTCTTCATCCCGCCGCGGATCAGCGCCTGCGCGAGCACGGTGGCCGTGGTCGTGCCGTCGCCCGCGACGTCGTTGGTCTTGGTGGCGACGCTCTTGACGAGCTGGGCGCCGAGGTTCTCGAAGGGATCCTCGAGCTCGATCTCCCGTGCGATGGAGACGCCGTCGTTGGTGACGGTCGGTCCGCCGAACGCCTTGGCGAGCACGACGTGCCTGCCGCGGGGGCCGAGGGTGACCTTGACCGCGTCGGCCAGCTGGTCCACGCCCCGCTCGAGGGCGCGGCGGGCATTCTCGTTGAATTCAATCTGCTTGGGCATGGTGTGTAGCTGCTCCTGGCTCTGGAGGGTCCGTCAACGCGATCCGCCCCGGGTCTCCACGAGGAACGGGGACGCCGGGGCGGAAAGCGAGTGGCTTACTTGGAGATGACAGCCAGCACGTCACGTGCCGACAGGATCAGGTACTCCTGACCGGCGTACTTGATCTCGGTTCCGCCGTACTTGCTGTAGATGACGGTGTCGCCTTCCTTGACATCGACCGGGATGCGGTTTCCCTTGTCGGTCACGCGACCTTCGCCAACGGCGACGACGGTGCCCTCCTGGGGCTTCTCCTTGGCCGTGTCGGGGATGACCAGGCCTGAGGCAGTCGTCGTCTCGGCCTCGTTGGCCTGGACGAGGATCTTGTCCTCGAGCGGCTTGATGTTCACGCTCGCCACGATGAGCCCTCCACTTTCAGGGGTTTTGCGCCCGGGGCTGTTCCCCGGACGGGTTTGTTGTTCTTCACGCAGATGGCCCCTCACCTAGCCCCGTCGTCGCGGGTGCCGAGGCCGGGTCAGCGCCAACTAGCACTCTATACATGCGAGTGCCAGCACTCAAGGGCAGGAGCCGCCACCGGACCACCCGCGTCGCACCGGCGCGGTGCCGATAGCGCACATGGGTGACGGGAAGGTGACCTAGAGTCGTCGCCGTGGCAAACATCAGCAGACGTGGATTTCTCGGACTTGCCGGAATGGGTGCCGCGGGCGCCGTCGGCCTCGGAGCGTTCGGCCGGGCCCCGTGGGGGACCTGGTACGCGGCCGCCGACGCGCTCCCCGAGTACCTGGCAGGCACGACCCTCGAGGCCGTCGCCACTCCGCTCGGCGGGTCCGGCTACCGCACCCTGACCGCGGGTCCGGGTTGGCCGATGGTCGTGCGCGGCGAACTGGCCGGCGCCCAGTCCGGACGTGAGGAGCGCCGCCGGGTGCTGGCCTCCTTCGTCCAGCTGACCGACCTGCACATCCTCGACGCCCAGTCGCCGATGCGGTTCGAGTACGTGCACCCGTTCACCGGATCGGCGTTCCGCCCGCACGAGACGCTCACCACCCAGGGGCTGGTGTCCCTGGTGTCCCGGATCAACTCCCTGCGGGGCGGCCCGCACACCGGGCGCGCGTTCGACGCGGTCGTGACCACCGGCGACAACACCGACAACAAGGAGCACGCCGAGCTCGGCTGGCTGCTCACCGCGCTCAACGGCGGCACCTTCATCCCCAACACCGGTGCCGCGGACCGCTACGAGGGCGTGCAGAACTCCGGCGCGGACCTGTACTGGAACCCCGAGTCGTCGATCCAGGACATGTACAAGAAGGCCGGCTTCCCGGAGATGCCCGGACTGCTCGGCGCGGCCCTGCGACCGGTCACCAGCCCGGGTCTGCGCACCCCCTGGTACAGCGTGTTCGGCAACCACGACGACGCGGTCTCCGGCACCCTCCCCAACGGGATCCCGCTGCTCGAGAACATGTACACGGGTTCGCTCAAGATCGAGGCACCGAACTCCGAGCAGGCTCGCGCCATCGGCAGCGCCGCCAGCTCCGATCCGTCCGCCATCCCGGCCCTGCTCAGCGCGCTCACCACCCCGCCCCGCGTGGTCACCCCCGACGCCAGCCGGGCACCGTTCACGCCCCGGCAGTACATCGCGGCGCACCTCGACCCGGCCAACACCGGCCCCGGACCGGTCGGCCACGGCTTCGCTCCCGACGCCGGCGAGTCCGGCATCGGCTACTACTCCTTCGAGATCGCGCCCGGCGTCGTCGGCATCAGCATGGACTCCACCAGCCGCGCGGGAGGCGTCGACGGCGCGCTCGGCGAGGCCCAGTTCCGCTGGATCGAGCAGACCCTGCAGGCAGGCAGCAGCCGTTACTTCGACGACGGCGGCCGACCGGTCACCCAGTCCCGCACGGACACCTACTTCCTGCTCTTCAGCCACCACACCAGCGACACCATGGCCGACCTCACGCCCGACCCGGAGAACCCGGGCGAGCGCCGGTACACGGGCGCCCAGCTGGTCCAGCTGCTCAACCGGTTCCCGAACGTGCTGGCCTGGGTCAACGGCCACACCCACGAGAACCGGATCGCCCCGCGCCCCGGAGCGACGCCGGCGCAGGGCTTCTGGGAGATCAACACCGCCTCGCACATCGACTTCCCGCAGCACGCCCGGATCATCGAGGTGGTCGACAACGCCGACGGGACGGTGTCGCTGCTCACCACGCTGATCGAGTCGGACGCCCCCTACTCGGTCCCGCACGGCGACTTCTCGGCAACCGGGCTGGCGTCGCTCTACCGCGAGCTGTCCTTCAACGACATCCACATGGAGCCGGAGGAGATGGGCGTCTCGGGCGACCACAACACCGAACTGGTGCTGCCGTCGCCGCGCGCCTGACCAGTACGGACGCCGAAGTGCCCGCCGATTGCGCGGGTATTTCGCGTTCGGTACGGTCGGTGCCGTGCAACTGACTCGATTCACAGACCTCGGCCTGCGAGTCGTCATGCGGCTCGCCGTCGCCCCCGGCGGCGGCGGGCTGACCACCAGCCAGGTCGCGGAGGACCTGTCCATCCCCTACACCCACACCGCCAAGGTGGTCGCGCGGCTGAGTGAGCTCGGCATGGTTCAGGCCCGCCGCGGACGCGGCGGCGGGCTCTCCATCACCGACACGGCCCGGCGTACCACGGCCGGCTGGCTGGCGCGGGCGCTGGAGGGCGAGGGTGAGGTCGTCACCTGCGAGGGCGACCGCCCGTGTCCGCTGCGCAACGGGTGCCTCCTGCGGACCGCACTGCGGCGCGCCCAGGACGCGTTCTACGCCACGCTCGACACCGTCACCATCGACGACCTGTCCGCGACGCCCACGCCGTTCACCCCGCTGACCCTCGCCCCGCCCGCACCCGCCGGGACGCCGACCGCCTAGCCCCGCAACTCCCGGCGGCTGCGCCCCAGGCGCACCGCGGCCGCGATGACCCGGACACCGACCGCGAGCAGCAGCAGGTTCCCCACCATCACCGCGGAGACGACGGCCCGGGCCGTCTCGCTGTGGGCGGCGATGTCCCCGAAACCGACCGTCGCGAAGCAGGCCAGGGTGAAGTACAGCGAGTCGATCCTCGACAGCGGCTCGTTGAACGCGCCCGGCGTCACCACCGACATCAGGTAGAAGAGCACGGCGGACGAGAGCAGGTAGGCGGGCACCGTCAGCGCGAGCGCCTCCACCGCCTGCAGCCCCGGATTCGGCACCTGGACGATCCGCCAGATCTGCCACACGCACAGCGCCGCCACGGCCGACCCGCCGAGCAGCAGTCCGAGCCACGCCGCCCCGGACTCCAGCTGCATCGGCAGGGCGAAGTACGCGACGACCAGGCCGACGGCGGTCACCATCGGACGCAGCACGGCCCGACGGATCAGCTTGCGCCGCTCCGCTTTCGGCAGGGTGTCGAAGCGCTCAGCCTGCATCGCCCCGGTCCCTGGACTGGCTCACGGTCACCGAGAGTCCGGGGTCGGTGGCAACGTTGAGCGGGGACGGCAGCGCGCCGCCGGCGATGACGTGCGCACCCAGGGCTGCGATCATCACCCCATTATCCGTGCACAGCCGAGGTTTCGGGATGCGAAGCGTCAGACCCGCGGCCGCACACCGCTCCTGCGCCATCGAGCGAATCCGGGAGTTCGCCGTCGCGCCCCCGCCCAGGACCAGGGTGTCGACCCCGACGTCGGCGGCCGCGCGGACCGCCTTCAGGGTGAGCACGTCGGCCACCGCCTCCTGGAAGCTGGCCGCGATGTCCGGGATGGAGATCGGTTCGCCTGCGCGCTCACGGGACTCGACGTACCGCGCGACCGCGGTCTTGAGCCCCGAGAAGGAGAAGTCGTAGCGGGCGTCGCGCGGGCCGGTCATCCCCCGCGGGAACGCGATTGCCTTCGGATCACCCGTCTGTGCGGCCTCGTCCAGGGCCGGTCCGCCGGGGAACCCGAGACCGAGCAGTCGGGCCACCTTGTCGAAGGCCTCCCCCGCCGCGTCGTCGACGGTGGTGCCGAGTTCGGTGATGGGCCGGCCCAGGTCCTCGACGTGCAGCAGGTGGGTGTGCCCGCCGGAGACCAGCAGCGCCACACACGGCGGCATCGGCCCGTGTTCGAGGGTGTCGACGGCGACGTGCCCGCCGAGGTGGTTGAGCGCGTAGAACGGCACGTCCCACGCCGCGGCGTACGCCTTGGCGGCGGCGGCGCCGACCAGCAGCGCCCCGGCCAGTCCGGGCCCGATGGTGACGGCCAGCGCGTCCGGCTTGGCGATCCCCGCCGCCGCCAGCGCCCGTCGCATGGTCGGCACGATCGCCTCGAGGTGGGCGCGCGAGGCCACCTCGGGAACCACTCCGCCGTACCGCGCATGCTGGTCGACGCTGGAGGCCACCTCGTCCGCGAGCTGCTCGCAGGTGCCGTCCGGGTGCCAACGGACGATGCCGACGCCCGTTTCGTCGCAGGAACTCTCGATGCCCATCACGATCATGGCTGCTGACCCTCCGGCTGTCCGTGCTCAGGCATCCGCCGCATGGTGTACGCGTCGGCGCCGCTGGGCTGGTAGTAGTTTCGGCGTATCCCGGCGGTCTCGAAGCCCTCGCGTCGGTACAGCGCGATCGCGGGTTCGTTGTCGGTGCGCACCTCGAGGAACACCGGCCCGCCGTGGGCGTCGGCCTCGCGCAGCAACGCGTCGAGCAGCAGGGAGCCGGTCCCGCGGCCCTGCAGTGCGGGGTCGACACCGATGGTGTGTACCTCCGACTCCGGGTCCGATGCCGTTCCCAGCAGGGCGATCCCGGCGTACCCGACGGTCGCACCGTGCTCGTCGCGGGCCACGAAGTAGCGGTTGTGCGGCTGTGCCAGCTCGTTCCGGAACGCCTCGGCGCTCCACGGCCCGTCACCGGCGAAGAGCAACTCCTCGAGTTCGGCGCAGCGACCGGCCTCCGCCGCGGTCATCACGACGATCCGCGTGCTCATTTCTTGCGGTCCGCCATCTCCACCGCGTCGGGGCGGCGAAGGTAAAGCGGCACAAGCGGTTCCGGATCGGCGCCGGAATTCAACGCGGCCGCGGCAACCCGGACCAGCGCGGCCGGCGAGGGCGTCTCCACCGGCTCGACGGGCAGGTCGAACAGGTCCACGTGTCCGGCCGAACCTGCCACCGCCACAGAGGGATTCGGGTCCAGGTCGGCCGGTCGGCTCACCTCCGGGCCCGCCACCCGCACCCCCGCCGAGTACCTGGCCCAGTACACCTCGCGGCGTCGGGCGTCGGTGACCACCAACAGGTCTCGGCACAGTGCCGCATCCGAGGCGATGGCGTCGAGGCTGCACACCCCGTGCACGGGGATCCCGAGCGCGTCGGCGAAGGCGGCCCCGGTGGCCATCCCCACCCGCAGCCCGGTGAACGGGCCGGGTCCGCACCCGACCACCACCGCGTCGAGGTCCGCCGGGACGTGCCCGGCCTCGGCCAGGCACTCGAGAATGTGCGGCGTCAGCACCTCCGCGTGGGCACGGGCGTTGACCGTGATTCGGGTGGCCAACGAACGCGGGGTGTCGCCGTCCAGGCGGACCACCCCCGCGGTCACGGCCGGAGTGGAGGTATCGACGGCGAGTACGAGCACGGTCACCGAGGATACCCGCATGTCAGCACCGGTCTCGACGCTCCCCACCGGGCGGGGTCTAGGACACCCATCCCCACTGCGCGGTGCGCACGTCGGACTCGGGTTCGCGGCGCAGCCGTACCAGCAGGTGACGGTCGGCCAGGTGCTCGACCACGCCCTCCCCCCACTCGACCACCACGACCGCCCCGGCCAGGTCGGTGTCCAGGTCCAGCGCGTCGAGTTCGTCGAAGGTCTGGGCGGCACCACCGGCCCCCGCGGCGCCGATGCCCAGCCGGTACGCGTCCACGTGCACCATCGCCACCGGAGCACCGCCGCCGGGCCGCTCCCCCGCGCGGTGTTCCCGGGCGATGATGAACGTCGGCGAACTGACCCGTCCCTGCACGCCGAGCCCGGCCGCGATGCCCCGGGCCAGCGCGGTCTTGCCTGCGCCGAGCGGACCGTCGAGGACCACCAGGTCGCCCGCGACGAGCTCGCGGGCGAGCCGGCGGCCGAACGCCTCGGTGTCCTCGGTGGTGGGCAGCGCGATGCCTGCCGTTGCGGGGTCAGCCACGTGCCTCACTCCGTTCGTCCGTTTCGTACCGGTACACCGCCCGACCGAACAACCGGTCGATCGCGTCGGTGACCCGCATCGGGAATTCCAACTGCACCAGGTGCCCGGCCGAGACCACCCGCACCAACTCCGAACCCGGCAGCGAGGCGGCCATCGACTCCGACTGGCTGAAGGGGATGACCATGTCCGCGTCACCGCACAGCACCAACGCCGGCAGCCCCGCCAGCACCGGCAACGCCGCCGACTCGTCGTGCAGCTCGAGTGACTTCAGGAAGTTCACGATGGTGGTGACCGAGGTGTCGTTGAGCATGCCCTCGGAGAACCGCACCAGGCTCGGGCTGACGTCGGTGCCGTAGGAGGCTGCCCGCAGGATCGGGGAGATCACCGCCCGCGCGGCGCCCCGACCGAACTGGACCAGCCCCGGCGACGTGCGTACCGCGAGCCGGAACGCGTCGATCACCGGGTTGCGCAGGTTGCGGCTCAGTCCGGTCTGGTTCAGCCCCTCTGCCGCCGTGGAGATCAGTCCCACCCCGATCACCCGGTCGGCGAACAGCTCCGGCCGCTGCCGGGCCAACGCCAGGATGCTCATGCCGCCCATCGAGTGCCCGACCAGGACCACCGGTCCGGTCGGCGCCACCGACCGCAGCACCGCGTCGAGGTCCCGGCCGAGCTGGCCGATCGTGCAGCTCGACGCGCTGGGGGTGCCGGACCTGCCGTGCCCGCGCTGGTCGTAGAAGACCATCCGGGCCGAGCTTCCCCAGCGGCGCGCGAGCTGACGGCGCTGGAAGTGCCAGGACTCCATGCGCAGGCAGTAGCCGTGCACGAAGACCACGGTGACCGGCGCGGCGGCGGGCCCGACCTCGCGCACCGCCAGCGGGGTGCCGTCGTCGGCGGCCACGACGGAGCCGCAGTCGGCGTCCATCAGGCCGAAGTCCTCGCGGGCGTAGCGGTCCTTGAAGCCCCGTCGGGCGCGGGCCGGCCCTCGGGCGACCCCGACGCCGGCGAGCGCGCCGAGTCCCGCCGCGGTCACCGCGCCACCGATCAGCCCGGCCCGGCCCAGCGGGTTCACTGCGTCGTCCCGGGTCCGCCGCGGTAGCTGCGGACGACGCGCCCCCGGACCCCGGTCACCACCTCGTAGTGGATGGTGTCGAGCTCGTCCGCCCAGTCCTGTGCGACGGGCCCGCCCCCGTCGCCGGAGCCGAACAGGATCGCCTCGTCGCCCTCGGACACCGGCCCGGGGTCGGCCCCCAGGTCGACGACCACCTGGTCCATGCACACCCGGCCGATCTGCGGGTAGCGCCGGTCCCCGATCTGCACCTCGAACCGCCCGCTCAGCGCCCGCGGGACGCCGTCCGCGTAGCCGACCGGCAGCAGCGCCACAGTGGTGTCGCGGCGGGCCACCCAGGTGTGCCCGTAGGAGACTCCCGCACCGGCCGCGACCTTCTTGACCAGTGCCACCCGCGCCCGCAGCGTCATCACCGGGCGCAGCCCGAACTCGCCGAGCTCGGGCACCGGGGACAACCCGTAGAGCGCGATCCCGGGACGGACCATGTCGAAGCTCAGGTCGGGCCGCGTCAGCACGGCCGCGGAATTGGACAGGTGCACCCGCTCCGCGTGCAGGCCACGCGACGCCGCCCGCGCAACGGCGTGCCGCAGCGCCTCGACCTGGAGGTCGATCACCGGGTGGTGCGGCTGGTCTGCGTGCGCGAGGTGGGTGAACACGCCGCGGAACCGGGTCGCACCCTCGGCCTCGGCCCGCGCCAGCGCGTCGAGCGTCTCGTCGAGCTCGGTCGGTGCGACACCGTTGCGGTTCAGGCCGGTGTCCACCTTGATCGTGACGGTGGCGGTGACGCCGATGCGGCGAGCCGCCGCCGCCACCGCGGCCAGGTGCCGTGGCGAGGAAACCGCGAGCTCGATGCCCGCGGCGATGGCGGGCCCGAAGTCCGCGTCGGTGGTGTGCAGCCAGGACAGCACCGGCGCGTCGATGCCCGCCGCGCGCAGTTCCAGCGCCTCCTCGAGGGTGGTGACACCGAGCTCGGCAGCGCCGGCGGCCAGCGCCGTCCGGGCCACCTGCACCGCGCCGTGGTTGTAGCCGTCCGCCTTGACCACGGCCATCAACGCGGCATCGCCCGCGTGCTCACGCAGCACCCCCACGTTGTGGGCGAGGGCGTCGAGGTCGATCAGGGCCTCCGCCTGCGGCGCCGGTCCGCCCCCTTGCCTCTGGTGGTCGAAAGGTTCGGCACCCGCCGCGGGGACGGATGCCGCGTGGCCGAGCTGGGCAGCGGTAGTCATGGTCCGTCGATCCTGCCATTTTCGGCCGTGCCACCAAAAGGGCACCGCGACGGACGTCTACGTACGGTCCGCGTGCTGGGCGCGCAGGATCCGCACCGCAGCCCTGAGCTGGGACAACAGCGCCCCGGCGGAGATGGGGGCAGCCGTGACCGATCTCTCACCCGCGGCCAGGTTGGCCGCCAGTGCGTGCGCCCGCGCGCCCATAGCCGCCGCCGTCGCCGTCTCGAGACCCGACGCCATCAGGGCGCCGACGATCCCGGCCAGCACATCGCCCGAACCGGGCGTGGCGGCCGCCGAGCCGACCGCGTCGTTGACCAGGACCCGGCCCCGCGGTTCCGCGATCACCGTGCAGCGCCCCTTGAGCAGCACGGTGACGCCCCAGTCCGACGCCAGCCGCCGGGTCGCGCCGAGTCGGTCCGACGCCGGGTCGACGCCGGTGAGCCGGGCGAACTCCCCCGCGTGCGGGGTGAGCAGGGTCGGTGCGCTCCGCCCGGCCACCAGCGCCGGGTCCGCCGCGAGCAGGGTCAGCGCATCGGCGTCGACGAGCACCGGCAGGTCGGTGGCCAGGGCGGCGCGCAGTTCGGTCAGCGCGGCCTCGTCGGTGCCCGCACCCGGTCCCACCACCCAGGCCTGGACCCGACCGGCCACGCCGACCCGCTCCGCCGCGACCACCTCCGGCCATCGCGAAAGCACCTGCGGCGCAGCGGCACCCGCGTACCGCACCAGGCCCGAGGTGGCGGTCACCGCGGCGCCCGCGCAGAGCATCCCGGCACCGGGATACCTCGCACTGCCCGCGACCACCCCGACGACGCCCTGGGTGTACTTGTCGTCGGTGGGACCGGGAACCGGCCAGCGGGCACCGACCTCCGCCGCGGTCAGCGCCCGCGTCGAGGCCGTGCCGGGGGCCAGTCCGATGTCGACCAGTTCGACCCGGCCACACCGAGGTGCGGCCAGCGCGTGCACCGGCTTGAGTGCCCCGAAGGACACCGTGACCTGTGCCGTGACCGCCGGGCCCGATGTCGCCCCGGTGTCCGGGTCCACCCCGCTCGGCAGGTCCACCGCAATGATCGGCGCCGCGACCCGGCCGAGCAGCGCCGCCGCCGGCGGGCGCAACGGTCCGCGGCCCGAGATGCCCACGATGCCGTCGAGCACCAGGTCGGGTTCGCCCAGTTCGGCGTCGGGCCCGCCGGCCACCCGACCGCCGGCGGCGCGCAGCGCGGCCAGGCCGGCCCGGTGAGCGCGGTCCGGATCCAGCAGCACGGCCCGGACTGCCACGCCGCGGCGGCGCAGCATCGCACCGGCCCACAACGCGTCACCGCCGTTGTCGCCGGAGCCGACCAGCAGGGTCACCCGACGTCCGGCAACTCCGCCTGTCCGAGAACGCAACTCGGCCGCCGTCACCCGAGCCAACCCGTAGGCTGCGCGGCGCATCAACGCCCCGTCGGGCAGCGCGGCCAACAGCGGCGCCTCCGCCGCCCGAACCTGGTCGGCCGTGTAGTAGTCCCGCATGCCACCCTCGCCTCTTCCATCGACGACCCCTCGTCGAAACGGTATCGGGTTCCCAGCGGGTCGAGTCAGGTCTAGCCTTGATTCATGCGTGCACCGTCGATGCGCGCGCTCGGAGTCACGTTGGCGTCCGGAGTGTTGCTGACGTCGATGCTCACGGGTTGCGCCCAGAGTCAGCCGACCCAGGCCGCCCAGCAACCGGGCGTGGCGATGGTCGCGAAGAATCGCCTGACCGTGGACATCTCCAACATGCGGTTCAACCCGTCGGTCCTGCGGGTCCGGCTCGGCGACACCGTGACCTGGGAGTTCAACGACCAGGGCACCGAGCACACCGTCACCTCCAACGCCGACGCCCAGGAGGCGTTCGCGAGCGACGTCCAGGGCAGCGGCACCTTCAGCCACACCTTCATCCGGCAGGGCACCAGCCGGTACTTCTGCGAGATCCACTCGAACATGGGCGGCACCGTCATCGTGCGCTGACGTCGTCCTGCGACCCGGCGGGTCTAGCCTGGGGCAATGCGTGCACCCTCGATGCGTGGACTCGGATCCGCCGCGGCGATCGGACTCCTGCTCACCTCGGCCGTCGTCGGCTGCGCCGAGCCGGACCAGCCCGCCCCCGTGCCGGCGGCGAACCCGGACGGCGACCAGACGGTGGTCGTCTCGGGCATGACCTTCACGCCGTCGACCGTCACCGTCCGCGCGGGCAGGCAGGTGACCTGGAATTTCGACGACCGGGGCATCGCGCACAATGTCGCGTCCGGGGCGGGCGCCCCGGAACGCTTCGCGAGCACGATCATGACCGGCGGCAGCTACAGCGTCACGTTCACCCAGCCCGGCACCTACCCGTACACCTGCACCCTGCACGCGAACATGGCCGGCGTCGTCAACGTCGTGCCGTAGTTCCCGCCCCGGGCCCGGTTCCGCCCGGGCCCGCGACGGCTACTCGACCGTGACGGACTTCGCGAGGTTGCGCGGCTTGTCGACGTCGTAGCCGCGCACCTTCGCCACCTCGGCCGCGAACACCTGCAGCGGGACGGTGGACAGCAGCGGTTGCAGCAGGGTCGGCGCGGCCGGGATCTCGATCAGGTGGTCGGCATGCGGCCGGACCATCTCGTCGCCCTCCTCGGCGATCACGATCGTCCGGGCACCTCGGGCCTTGATCTCCTGGATGTTGGAGACCATCTTCGAGTGCAGCACCGCGCGTCCCGTCGGCGACGGCATGATCACGATGACCGGCAGGCCCTCCTCGATCAGCGCGATCGGCCCGTGCTTGAGCTCGCCGGCCGCGAAGCCCTCGGCGTGCATGTACGCCAGCTCCTTGAGCTTGAGCGCACCCTCTAGCGCCACCGGGTACCCGACGTGCCGCCCCAGGAACAGCACGGTCCGGGCGTCCGCGAACTCGCGGGCCAGCTCCCGCACCGACTCGGACGACTCCAGCACCCGCTCGACCAACGCGGGCATCGCCTCGAGGTCCGCGTACTCCCGGGCGACCTCGTCCGGGTACTTGGTCCCGCGCGCCTGCGCCAGCGCCAGACCCACCAGGTAGTTCGCGGTCACCTGGGCGAGGAACGCCTTCGTCGACGCGACCGCGATCTCCGGTCCCGCCCGGGTGTAGAGGACCGCGTCGGCCTCACGGGGGATCTGCGCGCCGTTGGTGTTGCAGATGGCCAGCACGCGCGCCTTCTGGTCCTTCGCGTGCTTGACCGCC
The DNA here is from genome assembly GCF_042654025.1 of Rhodococcus kronopolitis. Taxonomy (NCBI): domain Bacteria; kingdom Bacillati; phylum Actinomycetota; class Actinomycetes; order Mycobacteriales; family Nocardiaceae; genus Rhodococcus; species Rhodococcus kronopolitis. Next base: position 690,342 of record NZ_JBHSFO010000001.1, read on the forward strand.
TCGAGCGTGTCCGCGGTCTCACCGGACTGCGAGATCGCGACCACCAGGGTGGACCGGTCGAGAACCGGGTCGCGGTAACGGAACTCGCTGGCGAGTTCCACCTCGACGGGCAGCCGCGTCCAGTGCTCGATCGCGTACTTGGCGAGCAGCCCGGAGTGGTAGGCGCTGCCGCAGGCCACCACGAAGACCTTGTCGACGTCGCGCAGTTCCTGGTCGGAGAGGCGCTGCTCGTCGAGGATGATCTTGCCGTCCGCGAAGTGACCGAGCAGCGTGTCGGCGACCGCGGTCGGCTGCTCCTCGATCTCCTTGAGCATGAAGTAGTCGTGACCGCCCTTCTCGGCGGCGGCGAGGTCCCAGTCGATACGGAACGGGCGGCCCTGCGCCTCGGCGCCTGCGAAGTCGGTGATCGTGTAGCCGGCCGGGGTGATCACGACCACCTGGTCCTGGCCGAGCTCGATGGCGTCGCGGGTGTGCTCGATGAAGGCCGCGACGTCGGAGCCGAGGAAGGTCTCGCCCTCGCCGACGCCGACGACCAGCGGGGTGGACCGGCGGGCGGCGACGATGGTGTCGGGGTGGTCGGCGTGGGTGAACACCAGGGTGAAGGCGCCCTCGAGACGCCGCACCACGGACTGTGCGCTGGCGATGAAGTCGCCGGCCGTCTCGCCCTCGGCGTAGGCCCGGGAGACCAGGTGGACGGCCACCTCGGAGTCGGTGTCGCTGAGCAGTTCGATGCCCGCGTGCTCGAGTTCGCTGCGCAGCGGCGCGAAGTTCTCGATGATCCCGTTGTGCACCACCGCAACCTTGCCGGTCGAGTCGATGTGCGGGTGCGCGTTGCGGTCGGTGGGTCGGCCGTGCGTCGCCCAGCGAGTGTGCCCGATACCCGCGGTGCCCACGAAGCGGTCCGCGCCGACCTCGGCCAGCTCCGCCTCGAGGTTCGCAAGCTTGCCCGCCTTGCGCTCGACCGCGAGGCCGCCGGTGCCGTCCAGGATCGCGATCCCGGCCGAGTCATAGCCGCGGTACTCCATTCGGCGCAACGCCTCGACCACCACACCCAGAGCCTGGCGGTGGCCGACGTATCCCACGATTCCGCACATGGTTAGTCAGGGTACTGGGGTTGTCGGCCGCCACCGACCGGCAGGTCCGGACGCCGCGAGTCGGCGGGGTCCGGGCACCGGGCACCGGCGGGTCCCGGCCTACTCCGCGTCGTGCTCCGCGAGGAACTCCGCGAGGGCGGGCCACATGGTGTCGCGCGCCGCCCGGCCGGTGAGCACGCCGAGGTGGCCACCGGGAAAGGCGCCGAACCGAATCGTCGGCGACCCGCCGAGCAGGTCGGTCAGGTGCCGCACGGCGGGCTCCGGTGCCAGCACGTCGCCACTGCCCGCGACCACCATCACCGGCACGTCGATGGCCGCGAGGTCCACCTGCCGGCCACCGATCTGCATGTGCCCGGTCGCGAACTCGTTGGAGCGCATCACCACGTGGTACAGCTGCCCGAAGGTCCGTCCCGGGTAGGCGTACATGCTGTTCATGAAGCGCCCGACCGCCTCGATCTGTTCGAGGTGGTCGCGGTCGTCGAGGTTCGCGAGCACGGTGAACGGCCGGGTCAGGTACTTGTCGAGGCTGGCGGCCTTGAACCCGAGGCTGGTCAGCGGCGCGGGGATGGTGCCGAGCACCCGGTAGAAGGGGGCGACGGTGTACGGGCCGAACACCCGGTCCAGCGGTCGCAGCGTCGCGAACAGCGGCACCTGCCGCAGGTCGAAGGGGCTGGCGATCGGCGTCACCGACTGCAGCGGCAGCTCGGGATGCGCGGCCGCGGCGTATACCGCGAAGATCCCACCGAGCGACCACCCGGCCAGGTGCACGCGGCGGCCGCCTGCGTCGGCGCTGACCACCCGCACCGCGTCCGGCACCACGTCGTCGACCCAGTGCTCGAACCCGCGGTTCCGGTCGGCGAAGTTCACCGGCCCGTAGTCCACCACGTAGACGTCGCGACCCGTCTCCATCAGGTACTCGACGATGCTGCACCCGCGACGCAGGTCGAAGGCCACCGCGGTGGCCGCCAACGGGGTGACGAGCAGCACCGGGGCGCCGGTGGCCTCCCGGCGTGTCGACCGGAAGCGGCGCACCGTGCGGTCGGCGTTCGAGTCGACCACCTCGGACGGTGTCGGCCGCAGATCGGCCAGCCCGTCCGAGCTGATCCGCGCACGCACGTTCGCCACGGCGCGGCCCACGGTCCGGGTCCCCGACTCTGCAATACCCAACACGGTTGGTCCTTCCCCCTCGTGGTCACGACCGGCGTCACCACTGGGCATCGGCTACTCCGGACCCGAGATCGGATACGGTCATCATCGTGGCGCCGAATCCGAAGACCCTGGCCTCCCGACTATCTAAGCGCGGACCGCACCGGGTGCTGCGCGGCGACCTGTCGTTGGCAGGCCAGCCCGGCGTGGTGTACACGCCCGCCGAGGGGTTCTCGATGCCCGTGGTCGCATTCGGGCACGGCTGGATGACCGGCGTGGCCCGGTATCAGGAGACACTCACGCACCTGGCCTCGTGGGGCCTGGTCGTCGCCGCACCGGACACGCAGCGCTCCCCGCTCCCCTCGCACGTCGGTCTGGCGGCCGACCTGCGTACCGCGGTCGACATCTGCGCGGGTGTGCGGCTCGGCCCGGGCAAGATCAGCATCGACCCCAGCCGAGTTGCCTTCGCCGGCCACGGACTGGGCGCGGGCGCTGCGGTGCTCGCGGCCGCCGCACACGGCCCGGCGGCCGCCGTCGCGGCGCTCTTCCCGGCCCCGACCAGCCCGCCTGCGGAGCGGTCCGCGGCCAAGGTCGCGGACCCGGCCCTGATCGTCGCGGGTGCGGACGACCTCGACTCGATGAACTGCAACGCACGGGCCCTTGCGGCGGCCTGGGACGGGCAGGCGATCCTGCGTACCGTCGACGGCGCCTCGGCGGGCGGACTCACCGAGGGCCGCCGACTGTTCGGTGCGCTGGGGCTCGGCGGGTCCGAACGCAAGACGCAGAAGACCACGCGGGCGTTGATCACCGGGTATCTCCTCTACCACCTGCTGGGCGAGACGGAGTACGAGTCCTACGCCCTGCCCGGCGCGGAGATCCCGGGCACCCACGTGGTGGACCCGGTCGCGGCGGAGGATCACACCAGCCAGCTCTTCACCGGGTAGTCAGCACCGGACCGCGGCGGATCGGTGGCCGAGGTCCGGTCGGCCTCGGACCGCTCGTCCGCGCGACGCAGCACCCGACCCGTCGGCGTGGCGGCGCGCGGGGCGAGGCCGGTCAGTGCGGCCACCGTTGCCGCCGACCGCAACTGACGGGACCGCGCCACGGCCGCGAGATTCGCCGCGGTGGCCGAGGCCCTGATTCGCTCCAGCGCCGCGGCATGCTCGGCCAGCAGCCGGGCGGCAGACCCCGAACCGGTCACAGCGGGCCGGCCTCGGCCAGTTCGGCGCCCGAGTCGGGGACGCTCACGCCCGGCTGCTCGGCCGCGGCAAGAACCCCGGGTGCGGGAGGTGCCGGTTCGAGCGGCTGCGGTTCGAGAGTCTGCGGTTCGAGGGGCTGCGGGTCGGGCTGGGCCGGAGCGGTCGGTTCGGGCGGATCGTGATGCGGCCTGTCGTCGGCCGGTGCAGGCGGCGGTTGCGACTCGTACTCGCCGGGTTCGGCGGGCGGCGGGTCGATCGCCCCGGACTCCGCGTCTTCGGTGCCGGGTTCGGTGGCCGGCGGGCCGTCGAGGCCGTCGAGGCCGTCGAGGCCGTCGAGCGCATCCGCCACCAGCTGACGGGCCCCCGCCATCGTGTCCGCGGTCGCGTCGCACAGTGAGACGAAGGCGGCCGACTGCGCCTGCACGTGTGGGACCAGGACCTGCTCCAGCCAGCTCGCGCAGGCCTGCGCGAGTGCGAGGCCCGGGCCGGAGGCCCCCGCTACCATCAGGTCCACCTCCGGTTGGGCGTGCCCGCCGACGTCCGGGGCGTCGAGAGTGGCGGCCATCTCGGCCGATGCCGCGCGCGCGGCGCGCGTCACCTCCGCCGCCTCCGTCATCGCCGCGTGCACCGACGCGACCGCCGCGCACTCCGTTCGGGCGCGCTCGAGGTGACCGGCGAACCGCTCTCGCGCGGCCTCCGCGGCGGCCCCGTCCCAACCGGCGTCGAGCCGCCGCAGCAGTCCCTCCTGTGCCGCGCATTCCGCACGGAGTACTTCGAGGGCGGCACCGACCGCGGTGGCGTCGGCCTCCGCCCGTGCCAGTTCCCTGTCCCATTCCGCTCGGCGGGCCAGCAGCTGTGCGCCGGTGACCTCGAGCGGCACCCGCGCGGCTACGGGTGGGAGGAACGCCGCGAAGTACCCGCGTCCGTGGCCGGCCGTCACCGGTGGCTGCTGTCGATGGCGAGCGCGAGGTCGGCGTCCTGTCGCACGTAGCGCTCCACCGTGTCGGTCAACCGCCGCGCGTCGTCCGCGGTCACCGCCGACCAGGCCCGCACGCGGCGCGCGAGCTGATCGAGGCCGCGGGCACCGAGCGCACCGGCCGCCTCGTGCACGACACCGGCCGAGACAGAGAGTCCGTCGGCGACCGCGCGCAGCGTCACCGCATCCAGCTGCACCTGTTCGTCCACTGGCCGCTCCCGTCGCCGAACACTCCCGTCAGAGGTTCAGACGCAACGGTGGCGGTGGGGGTTCCGTCGCCGGGACCGTCGACGGGCCTAGATCGAGGAGACGTGATCCGCGAGGTGGTCCGCGAGCTTGCGTGCGAGCTCGATCTCCGCGGCCTCGACCATCACCCGAACCAGCTGCTCGGTTCCCGACGGCCGCAGCAACACCCGGCCGGCCGCCCCGAGCTGAGACTCCGCCTCGGCGACCGCTGCCAACACGGTGGGTGCCACGGCAACCGCGGCCTTGTCGCTGACCTTCACGTTCACCAGCACCTGCGGCAACGTGACCATCACGGCGGCCAGCTCCGCCAACGGCTGGCGGGTCTGCGCAATCCGGCCCATCAGTCGCAGGCCGGTGAGGACGCCGTCCCCGGTGGTGCCGAATCCCGGCAACACCACGTGGCCGGACTGTTCGCCGCCGAGGCTGTAGGAACCGCTGCGCAGCTCCTCGAGCACGTACCGGTCCCCGACCGCGGTGGTACGGACCTCGATGCCGGCCTCCCGCATCGCGATGTGCAGACCAAGGTTGCTCATCACGGTGGCCACCAGTGTATTGCCTGCCAACTCGCCGGCCTCCCGCATCGCCAGCGCCAGGACGGTCATGATCGCGTCGCCGTCGACGACCGTACCGGTCGCGTCGACCGCGAGGCACCGGTCGGCGTCACCGTCGTGCGCGAGCCCGAGGTCGGCGCCGTGCTCGAGCACCGCGGCCTGCAGCACGTCGAGGTGGGTCGAGCCGCAGCCGTCGTTGATGTTGAGACCGTCGGGGTCGGCGTGGATCTCGATGACGGTGGCACCGGCGGCCCGGTAGGCCTGCGGCCCCACGTCGGACGCGGCGCCGTTCGCGCAGTCCACCACCACGGTGAGCCCGTCGAGTCGGTGGGTGGTCGCGCCGGCGAGGTGCGCGAGGTAGAGCTCGGCGGCGTCCTCGGACGTCGTGACCCGACCGATGCCGGCGCCGGTCGGCCGCGGGATCAGGTCGTGGTCGGCGATCGCGGCCTCGATCCGGTCCTCGGACTCGTCGTCGAGCTTGTGCCCACCGGCCGCGAAGATCTTGATCCCGTTGTCGGGCATGGGGTTGTGCGAGGCGGAGATCATCACGCCGAGTGCGGCGCCGTAGACGCCCGTCAGGTGCGCGACTGCGGGGGTCGGCAGCACGCCGACCCGAATCACGTCGACTCCGGCGGCGGTGAGTCCGGCGGTGACCGCGGCCTCGAGCATCTCGCCGCTGGCCCGGGGGTCGCGTCCGACGACGGCGGTCGGTCGCGGTGCGCCCCGCTCCGAGAGCGCGAGCACCGATGCGGCGGCGCCGGCGATGCGGAGCGCGAGTTCCGCGCTCAGTTCCGCATTCGCAAGACCGCGTACGCCGTCCGTACCGAACAAGCGACCCATGAATCAATCCCCTCGTGTTTGCCTACGACAAGAGCAGGCGTCCGGAACTGCCGGACGCCTGCTCTTGTCTGTGAACAGGTGCCGACACCGACCCTGGGGTCGATGTCGGCGGCACATCAGCGCTTGGAGTACTGCGATGCCTTACGGGCCTTCTTCAGGCCGTACTTCTTGCGCTCGACGGCGCGGGCGTCACGGGTCAGGAAGCCGGCGGCCTTGAGGGCCGGGCGATCCTCGGGGGTGACCTCGATCAGGGCCCGGGCGATGGCCAGACGCAGCGCGCCTGCCTGTCCGGACGGACCGCCACCGTGCAGGAGCGCGGTGATGTCGAAGGACTCGGCGCGCTCGACGAGCACGAGCGGCGCCTTGATGAGCTGCTGGTGCACCTTGTTGGGGAAGTAATCCTCCATGGTGCGGCCGTTCAGCTTGAACTCGCCGGTGCCCGGGGTGAAGCGGACGCGGACGACAGCTTCCTTACGACGGCCGACGGTCTGCACGGGACGGTCGATGTAGATCGGGGCAGGCGCGACGACCTCGACCTCGAACTCCTCGACGATCTCGGGCTCGCCCGCAGAGGTGAACTCCTCCACGACGGTCTCCTCGACGACGATCTCGTCGTTGGACACGTTCTGCTCTTCCGGCGCGGTCACTGTGCCACCTGCTTGATCTCGAACGGAACCGGCTGCTGCGCGGTGTGGGGGTGGGTCGGGCCTGCGTAGACCTTCAGCTTGCCGGCGATGGCGCGGCCGAGCTTGTTCTTGGGGAGCATGCCGGTGATGGCCTTCTCCACGAGGCGATCGGGGGTCCGCTCCAGGACCTCGCCGACGGTCCGCGACTTCAGACCACCCGGGTAACCGGAGTGGTTGTAGAGGAGCTTGCCATCGCGCTTGTTACCGCTGATGGCAACCTTCTCCGCGTTGATGACGATGACGAAGTCGCCGCCATCGATGTGCGGGGCGTAGGTGGGCTTGTGCTTGCCGCGAAGCAGATTCGCTGCCTGGACGGCAAGGCGGCCGAGCACCACGTCAGTGGCGTCGATGACGTGCCACGAGTGGGTCACATCTCCGGCCTTCGGGGTGTACGTAGACACAGAACTTCCTCGTCATATCGTATAGCTGCTGGCCAACGCGCACGGTGCGGATGTTCCCGGCGGCCAGTGGAGACCCAGGAACCCGTGATACGGACGGCACGCGAGTGCCGCGTCGTAACGCACGCCGACTGCGTACCTTACCGCCCAGGTCAGGGCTGGGTCAAAGCGAGACCGAGGCATGGCGCGGCCTCGCCCCGGGCCCCGCCCACTACCGACCGAGCGTGTCCGCCAGTTGCGCTACCGCCCAGGTGATCTCGTCACGTTCGATCACCAGTGGCGGCGCCAGACGGATGGTGCCCTCGTGCGCGTCCTTCGCCAGGATCCGGCGGGCCAGCAGGCGTTCGCAGACCACCCGGGCGGACGGCTGTCCGGGCGCCAGCTGGACGCCGGCCCACAGCCCGCGGCCGCGCACCTGTGTCACCTGCTCGGCAGGCAGCTCACGGAGCAGGCCGTGCAGGTGCGCGCCGAGTTCACGGCTGCGCCGCTGGCACTCCCCTGTCTCGAGCATCCGCACCACCTCGGTAGCGACCGCGCAGGCCAACGGATTTCCGCCGAAGGTGCTGCCGTGCTGGCCGGGGCCGATCACCCCCAGCACCGATCGGTCGGCCACCACCGCGGACACCGGGACCAGGCCGCCGCCGAGCGCCTTCCCGAGTATGTACACGTCGGGCACGACGGCCTCGCCGTCGCACGCGAAGGTGTCACCGGTCCGCCCCAGTCCGCTCTGGATCTCGTCGGCCAGGAACAGGATCGAGTGCTCGTCACACAGCGCGCGGACCGCCCGCAGGTAGCCGTCCGGCGGTACCAGCACCCCCGCCTCGCCCTGGATCGGTTCGATCAGCACCGCCACGGTGTTCTCGGTGATCGCCGCGGCCATTGCCGCCACGTCGCCGTACTCGACGGTGCGGAAACCCGGCGGGTACGGCCCGAACCCGTCGTGCGCATCGGGATCTGTCGAGAAACCCACGATGGCGATCGTCCGGCCGTGAAAATTGCCGGCACAGGTGATGATCTCCGCCCGGTCCGCCGGCACACCCTTCACGTCGTAGCCCCACCGTCGAGCCAGTTTGAGTGCGGTCTCAACGGCCTCCGCACCGGTGTTCATCGGCAGTACCGCGTCCTTGCCGCACAGGCTGCTCAGCGCCTCGCAGAAACCAGCGAACAGGTCGTGTTGAAACGCCCGGCTGGTGAGGGCGAGCCGGCCCAACTGCGCTCGTGCGACGTCGACCAGTCGTGGGTGCGCATGGCCGAAGTTCAAAGCGGAATAGCCGGCCAGGAGGTCCAGGTAGTCGACGCCGTCGATGCCGCGCGCCCACACCCCCTGCGCGGACTCGAGCACCACCGGCAACGGGTCGTAGTTGTGGGCGCTGTGCGCGGCCGCGCGGGCGAGTTCTTCCAGCGTCCGGTCGGTCACCGGCACCCGTGCCGCGGGCTCGGTGGTCACGGGATCGATGTTCATGTCCGCTCCCCACCCCGAGGTGGCCAGGAGGCCGGTAGCGCCGGACCCCGCATGGCAGTCCAGCCAGTATCCGCGCCGCGCCGGACCCGCGCAACGCAACGCAACGCATCGCATCGCCACAGCCCACCGTCCCGGGATCGAATGAACGGAAGCGTTCATTCGATGCAATCGAATGAACGGCACATTCACTCGCCCGGCAACGGCAGCCGGCGAGAGGCGGGAAGCGGCGAGCGCGCCGTCCGGTACCCCGGAAACACGAAAATCCCCCACACCACCACCCCCACACAGGGGTCGCGGCACGAGGGCACACCCGACACGAACAAGACAGAACAGGGACTCGCAGCCAACCGACACCCGTCCCCGGGGGCCGCCGGACTCCCGGACGACCACATCCGAACCGAGTGAACGGCACATCCACTCGATGCAATCGAATGAACGGAACCGTTCACTCGATGACACCGGAGGGCTGGCACCGTGGCCGACGGCCGAGCGCCGGCGGTACCCGGGCCGCACAAACACCCCCGGAAACGCGAAATGCCCCGCACCACAACCCCCCAAGAGGAGTCGTGATGCGAGGCATTCGCAAATTATGTTCGGCGGTGTCCTACTCTCCCACACCCT